>NZ_CP099489.1:1320030-1980045 GCF_023923225.1 Ornithinimicrobium faecis
AACGCCGACGCCCACAAGCGCGTCATGCGCAAGCACCAGGCCGCCAACGACGAGATCCGCTCGCTGCACGCGATGGACTCTGAGATCCACAAGGCCGCCACCAAGGCCTGGGACTCGGTCGTCAAGGTCGGCGAGAAAAACGGCTATCGCAACGCCCAGGCCTCGGTCCTGGCGCCGACCGGCACCATCGGCTTCATGATGGACTGCGACACCACCGGCATCGAGCCGGACTTCTCGCTGGTCAAGTTCAAGAAGCTCGTCGGTGGCGGATCCATGCAGATCGTCAACCAGACCATCCCGCGCGCGCTGAAGATGCTCGGCTATGCCGAGGAGACCATCGAGGCGATCGTCGAGCACATCGCCGACAAGGGCCACGTCATCGACGCCCCCGGCCTGAAGACCGAGCACTACGAGATCTTCGACACCGCCATGGGCGAGCGGGCCATCAAGCCGATGGGCCACGTGCGAATGATGGCAGCGGTCCAGCCGTTCCTGTCCGGTGCCATCTCCAAGACGGTCAACCTGCCGGAGGAGGCCACGGTCGAGGAGATCGCCGAGGTCTACATGGAGGGCTGGAAGCTCGGCCTGAAGGCTTTGGCCGCCTATAGAGACAACTGCAAGGTCGGCCAGCCGCTGTCCGACGGTGGGTCCACCGCCAAGGACAAGAGCGCTGCGGCCGCCGAGGCCAAGGTCGAGAAGATCGTGGAGTACCGCCCCGTCCGCAAGCGTCTGCCCAAGCGTCGCGCCAGCCAGACCACGTCGTTCTCCGTCGGTGGTGCCGAGGGCTACCTCACCGCCGGCACCTATGACGACGAGACGCTGGGCGAGATCTTCCTGAAGTTCGGCAAGCAGGGCTCGACCCTGGCCGGCGTGATGGACGCCTTCTCGATCGCGGTGTCGATCGGCCTGCAGTATGGCGTGCCGCTGGAGACCTTCGTGGAGAAGTTCACCAACCTGCGGTTCGAGCCGGCCGGTCTGACCGACGACCCGGACGTGCGCATGTCGCAGTCGATCATGGACTACGTCTTCCGCCGTCTGGCGCTGGACTACCTGGACTTTGAGACCCGCGACTACATGGGCATCCACTCCGCCGAGGAGCGGGCCCGTGAGCTGGAGACCGGCTCCTATCTGGCCGGCTCGGGCTCGAGCGACTCGGACGACGAGTCGGTGGAGGACGAGCTGGAGTCCTACAGCCAGTCCGTGGCCACGACCACCAAGAAGGAGAAGGCTGACAAGCCCGAGGTCGTCGACGCAGTGGACGTCGAGGCGCCCGCGGCACGCGAGGTCAGCACCGGGGTCCACTCCTCGGCCGAGCTGATGGAGAAGTTCCAGGGCAAGTCCGCCGACGCCCCGATGTGCATGACCTGCGGCACCAAGATGCAGCGTGCCGGCTCCTGCTATGTCTGCGAGGGCTGCGGCTCCACCAGCGGCTGCAGCTGACGCTGAGCCCCACGAGTTCCGCCGTGGCGCGGGGAGGTAACCAACCCTCCCCGCCCCACGGCGGCGCCAGTTCTAGGAGACAAGGCGGCTCTTCGAAGTTAACCGGGCACGCCGGGGGTTTCGCTTGACGTGAAGTGCCCGTGACCTCGGTGATCATGGCTGTGTCGAGCAGTTCATGGTCACGAAGATGAGGTCACGGGCATGTCCCAGGGTACGCAACTTGAGGTTGAGGTTCAGCACGTCGATGTCGGAGCGAATCGGTTGCTTGGGTTGGACGGGGTCGCGGTCGCGCACGTTGCGCTCGAGGAGGACAGAGCTCGGGTGGTGCACCTAGCCACAGCGCAAGAGGCCGCGGCAGCGTGCCCGAAGTGTGGGGTGCTCTCGACGTCGGTGAAGGGCCACGCGGTGACCCGACCGCGGGACCTGCCCTACGGGGAGGACCCGGTCCACCTCCTCTGGCGCAAACGCCGGTGGCGGTGCCGCGAGGCAGCGTGCCCGCGAGGCTCGTTCACCGAGTCCCTGCCCAGCATCCCTGCCCGCTCGAGGTTGACGACGAGGCTACGAGCTGCCTGCGGTGCCGGGGTAGCCGAGGACTTCAAGGACGTCCAGGCCGCCGCGCGCTATCACGGGGTGTCCTGGCCAGTCGCGCATGCCGCGTTCATCGACCACGTGAGCCCCGCGCTGGCGGCGCCGCTGCCGCCGGTGTGCGTCCTCGGCATCGACGAAACGCGCCGCGGGAAGATCAAGTGGGCCCAAGACGTCAACACCGGCCGGTGGCAGGTCGTCGCCGACCGGTGGCTGACCGGGATCGTCGACGCTGCAGGAACTGGTGGCCTGCTCGGCCACGTGAACGGGCGCGCCTCCGCCGAGGTCATCGCCTGGCTGGAAGCCCAACCGGCCCCCTGGCGGGAGGGCATCAGCCACGTCACGATCGACCTGTCCGCGTCCTACTTGACGGCAGTCACCGAGGCGCTGCCCGACGCGGTCGTCGTCGCCGACCGGTACCACCTCGTCCAGCTCGCCAATCAGACGCTGACCGAGGTCCGTCAACGCGCGACCCGCGACGTGCGTGGCCGCCGTGGCCGGAAGAAGGACCCGGAGTGGGCCAAGCGCCGGCGGCTGCTGACCGGGTTCGAGAACCTGTCCGAGGAGTCGTTCATGAAGATGTGGAACAAGCTCGTCGATGCCGGTGACCCGGGCCAGGAAATCTTGTACGCCTACACCGTCAAGGAACGCCTCCGTGAGCTCCTGGCGCTGTCCGGGACGAACCCGGACCGGTCGGTGATCTCTCACCGGCTGTGGCTCTTCTACGACCAAGCAGCCCACTCCCGCTCCCCGGAGATCCACCGCCTCGCAGCCACGATCGAGTCCTGGTGGCCAGCAGTCGAAGCGGCCATCATCACCGGCTACTCCAATGCCAGATCGGAAGGGTATAACCGCCTGGCCAAGCATCAAGGTCGCAACGCCTTCGGGTTCAGGAACACCGCCAATCAGCAACGCCGGATACGCTGCTCATGCACCCGCCAACACCGGCGGGCCACAGCCAAGAAGACCGAGTTGCCCGGTTAACTTCGAAGAGCCGACAAGGCTGGCTGGACCACGCGCCCTGAGGCCAGCCGAACATACTCTTGTCCTCACGTGCGTCACCGGCGCGGCCTGACCGTGCGGCCAGATCACAGTTCCGCGCTTGCGTCCGGGCCGAGAGGCTCCGCAGGCATACTGGGCGAACAGCCTCGCTTCTGGTTGCTATAGGCGAAGAACGCGCACTTGCCCAGCTCGCCAGCGACTGTCCACCTGTTTGAGTTCAAAGCAACAGAGTTCACCGTCGTTTAGCGAATCCCATACGTCACTATCGAGCAATTCGTACACGTGTAAGAAATAGTCCTCGGGGGTTCCAGCGATAAAGCCAAATCCCTTGTCGCGGACAAGGCGCGCCACGCGACCTACCTGCCTCGCCTCGACGCCTAAACTTGACGTTAGTCTTGAAAGCCGCTCAACGAACTTGGAGGCGCTAACAGCGTAGTATCCCGATAAGCGAGGAGTCACGTCGCCAACGAGGGTCCGCATCCAAAGCAGAAGGTCAGAACTTTCGCCTGATAAAAGTTCCTCAGGAAGCGTTTCGCAGAGTTCCAGGGCTTCTTCAGCGATCTCTAGGGCAGAACCATTCTGCTCTCTGAGTAGGTCTTCTTCAATTTTCTGGCACGCCGCGCGCAAGGCCATCACGACCGCAGGGAACTGTTCAGCAGTCGTGGATCGTTGGAGGTCAAGCACACGCTTAGCTGCTCCGAATGCGAGTTCCCATTCTCGGAGAAGGTATTGCGCCCATGAAATCTGAGCCGCGATATTAGGGCTCGTAGGATCCCGCCGCGCCGCCTCCTGTAGCAAAATGAGTGCGCGCTGGACATCAATTCCTTCACTCAACAAATAGCTGCCGAAGTGGAAGGGCGTGGAAGCCAGCTCCGAAAGTGGGAGGGCTCGCTCATACGCCTCCAGTGCTCCTGTGTCGTCCAACATCCGCGCTCTTATGTCACCCTCAACCCTATAGGTCTCGAAGTAATGAGGAGCTAGCTTCTGTGCCTCTCTGCAAAAACCGAGGGCGTCTTCATAAACCTCGCTGGCCGACGCTCGCTTCAAAATTCTCGCAACATGCGCGTCTTCCACGCCTCGAATCGTGATAGTGTCCGAATTGTAAGGTGTCGCAACCATCTCAACAGAGAACTGAGCACCCTGGTCTCTCAGGTCTTGGCTCCGCTGGAGCATCCCAGCTCGTCTCGGTCTTGGCACGGGGTGCCACCGGTCCAGGTATTCTTTTGCGAAGTCAGATAGGAAATACGCTGAATCCAGGCTCCCTGACCGCGAGTGACTGGACATCGCAACGAAGTTGGTCGTGAGGAGTGCCAGGAGCACTCGCTCGGTGTCTTCCCCTGACAAATCGTTTAGATATGCCAACTCGGCCATATTTTTAGCGCCTGGAAGCACTTGGAAGGTGCTAAGGACTTCCTGTTGCTCCTCATCAAGGTAGTCGTACACATTAGACATGCAATATTCGAGAATAAGACCATTGTCGCCGAGGAGATCCTCGGGCCGCCGACCCGCCTGCAGGCCCGCTACGAACCAGCGGATGTAACTGGGATGCCCCACCAACGCTGCTGCGTATTTCGCTACCTCTTCGCGGCGGAGGTCCCGAAGTTGGGTCACCCCGCGGGCACGACACAGTGCATACAGGAGGTTGACCGCCTCGTCTTCCGACAACGGGCCAAGGGAAATCGGATTGTCCAGCATGCCGAGACTGATACGACTGGTCAGGATAACTTTGCTGCCGAGGGGGATGTCAGCCAGGAACTCACGGAGGACGGGATCGAGAACGGTTTCAAGGTTGTCTAGGATCAGGAGGACTTTAAAGGTCTCGAGGTATCCTCGAAGTTCTCCAATGGGCTGTTCAGCGGGCAACCCCCCGAGAACTTCTGCAGCTTGCGAGAATAGCCCAAGGGAGTCTTTTATGGCGTCAGTTATAGCCACAACCTCGGTGCCAGTTATCACTGCAGATTTCGCAGTGACCCACACGATCGCCTCGAAAGTGCCGTCCGGATCATCTAATAGGTCATACGCTGCCTGAACGGTCAGTGCCGTCTTGCCTATGCCACCTGTCCCGAGGACGGAGACGATCGCATAATTTCCTTTGATTAGGCGTTTGAGTTTTTTGAGTTCCTCCCGCCTTCCGAAGAATCCAGTCTCGTCGAACTCGGGAATAGGTAAATTGTGAAAGGGTGTGCCGGCGACCTCGTCGGCCCGCCATAATGGTGTGAGGCCCAATACGTAGGCCGGGTTATCGTCAATGCGGCGCATGGTTTCCGCAAGCGTGGGCCACTGCTCCCGATCGCTCAGCACTACTGCCGCTGCCTGGTCTGCCAGGAAGGCGCCGTCGTCCAACTGCATAGGTTTCGTATGGGCGACCTGATTGCGGATAGCCACAATGCGCGTGAAGCCTTTGGCGAGTGCGTCGAGAGCGTCCCGGGTTGTATTGGAAAGACTGCTCCGACGGGCGGCTATGATTTCAAAGGCATCAGCGAAGTCCGTGTGCGGCAGCAGCGCGCCTACCGACCTAGCGGTCGGCAGTCTGTCCTTCGTCCTTCGCACTTGGGCGGCATCAACGACTTCAACTGGAAGGTCGGCGAGGGGAAGCTCGGGCCAGTGTACCTCTACCATGCGCCTCAGGTCACTCTCCATGGCGGAGATCAGGGCGTAGCAGGTGAGTCGAGAGGCAGAGAAGGTCACCAGCCCAGCGTAGCGACACCCCATGGGTAAAGCAGGCCGTACGCGCCGACCCTCCACATGACTTCAGAGCCAGGCCGTGCCGTGAATGATGGTGGCTGCCGGTGTGGATTCCGCCGCGGCGGGACTGCCAGGTAATCAATACCCCTGGCCCCGCAGCGGCTATCCCTGGCGATCGCTTCTTGCTGCCCCGAGCCGCAGAGCGGAATCCGCGACGCGGCGCTTCACGTCGCCGATGACACCTGCTCCAAGCCTTGACACATCGGCATGACAGTGATGTACCAACCTTCGGTCCGTCGCTCGACGGTTGAGTGCTGTCCCTAACCGTGAGCTCGTCCGGGATGCCTGTCTGCTTGCGTCAATCTGGACCTGCAGCGGAGTTTGACTCGATGACCGCCTCTCGGCGCGGTCCGCAGCTCTAGAGTGCTGTCCACGCCGAGGCCAACATTCGAGGTGGGCGAGCCGTGAACGATGCGTGATCCACCAGAACGCGACCGAATACCGACACGTGACAGGGCTTGCCGTCGCGTGCGCGAGGACTGCTGTTCCCTGAGTTGGACATGCCGAGTCTGAGGGCTGGCGAAAGACAGTGTCCTCCGGACCTGGCAAGCTACGGGTGTGCAGGAGGGAATCTACGAGGCTTTGGCAACTGTGGAGCTGATGGCCCGGCTGAGCGATCTGCCTCCGGACGTCACTGCTGAGTTCGAGCCCGTCGACGCTGCCGACCAACCGCACACGTTCGCGCGGCACGTCGGCAAGATTGTCGAGCGTGTGCTCCGTGATGTCCGTGATGACGAAGACCGGCTCGCGCTCGCGAATGGACTGCTCAAGCAACTCACGGGTGACGGGATTCTCGTGGCGCCCGGCCGTCACCTCACTGCCGTGCGTGCCCCCATCGTGCCGGGCCAGGCCTCACGTACGGGGTTGCGCCCATCCACACCACTGAGCGAGGCGGCACTGCTCACGAATGCCAAGGGTGAGCCTAACCTCGGTGCCGAGCTGCGAGCGGAACTCGATGCCGCTGATGGAGTGGACCTCATCTGTGCGTTCGTGAAATGGCATGGGCTTCGGGTGATCGACCAGCAACTGCGCGGTCTTCGGGAGCGCAACATCCCTTTCCGAGTTATCACCACTACCTACATGGGAGCCACCGAACGCAAGGCACTGGACCGGCTCGTGCGCGAGTTCGGTGCGGACGTGCGGATCCATTACGACGAGGCCATGACGCGACTGCACGCCAAGGCGTGGCTGTTCCACCGTCACACCGGCTACGACACGGCATACGTCGGATCCTCCAACCTGTCCCGCTCCGCACTGCTCGACGGCGTGGAATGGAACGTCCGACTGTCCAGGGTGGGCACTCCAGCCCTCCTGGAGAAGTTCGGTGCCACCTTCGAGACGTACTGGAACGACCCGAGCTTCGAGCCTTATGACCCGGACAACGTGGACCACAGGGACCGGCTCGATGACGCCTTGGCCCGCTCGTCTGGGCGCTCGGGGGCAGGTGTTGGTGACTCGCAGATCTCGGGTCTTGAGGTTCGGCCGTATCCCTACCAACAGCACATCCTCGACGCCGTTCAGGCTGAACGGGAGTTGCACGGTCGCCACTGGAATCTCGTGGTCGCCGCCACCGGGACGGGCAAGACCGTGATCGCCGCGCTGGACTACAAGCGGCTGTCCGACTCCGCGACAAACACCTACCCGAGCTTGTTGTTTGTTGCCCACCGCAAGGAGATTCTCGAACAGTCTCGGCGGACCTACTGCGAGGTCCTCGCCGACCCCAACTTTGGGGAACTCTATGTCGACGGTGCTCGCCCCGAGCGGTGGAGGCACGTCTTCGCCAGCGTCCAATCGCTCAACTCCTACGGCGTCTCTGCCCTGCCGGCCGATGCCTTCGACATCGTGGTGGTGGACGAGTTCCATCACGCGGCGGCTGCGACCTACCGAGGGCTCCTCGAGCACATCCGACCACGAGAACTGCTCGCCCTCACCGCCACCCCTGAACGGTCTGATGGCTTCGACGTGCGCGCCTACTTCGGCGGACGGACGGCTGCGGAGCTGCGACTTTGGGAGGCACTTCAGGCGGGGATCCTCTCGCCCTTCCACTACTTCATGGTCAGCGACGGCACCGACCTGAGCTCAGTGTCATGGAAGCGTGGCAGATACGACGAAGCCGAACTCGAGCAGGTCTTCACCGGCAACGACGCGCGATCACGAGTGGTCCTGAAAGAGCTGTCCCACAAGATCACCGACGTGCAGGAGATGAAGGCCCTGGGCTTCTGCGTGGGCGTGGCCCACGCGGACTACATGGCCAAGGTGTTCAACGACGCCGGCATCAGTGCGCAGGCGGTGAGCGGCTCCACGCCGCCAAACGAACGCCGGGAGGCGCTCGCCGCGCTGCGTGCGGGAGAGGTCAAGATTCTGTTCGCTGCCGACCTCTTCAACGAGGGTGTCGACATCCCTGACGTGAACACTCTGCTCTTCCTGCGGCCGACCGAGAGCGCCACGATCTTCCTGCAGCAACTCGGACGGGGCTTGCGTTCACGACCTGACAAACCAGTCTTGACAGTGCTGGACTTCGTGGGCAACCAGCGCCGAGAGTTCCGCTTCGACGCCAAGCTCGGCGCGCTGACGGGGCGCCCGAGAGGGAGGCTCAAAGAGGACCTTGAGCACGGCTTCCCGTACCTGCCTGCTGGGTCACAGGTCGTGCTCGACGAGCGAGCCCAGGAAGTCGTCCTCGAAAGTCTGAAGACGCAGATCTCGGCGCGGTGGCGCTACCTTGTGCAGCAACTCTCGGCGATGGAGCCGGGCACGTCACTCAACGGATTCCTCAGCGACTCAGGTGTGCTCCTGCCCGACGTGCTGCGGCGGGGGCAGCGGTCCTGGACGGAGCTGCGGGCCGACGCAGGTCACGCCGACACCCTCAGCCCCCTAGAGATGAAGTTGGCCAGGCGAGTCCGCGCCCTCGCCCACGTCGACGACCCGGTCCGGCACACGGCATACGGCGCACTGCTCCAAGGCCAGGCCGGCAGCTATGACAACCTCTCGGCAGTGGAGAAGCGGTTGGCGGACATGCTGTTCTTCTCCCTGTGGCCCGATGGGGGAGGGTTCGACTCAGTGGGTGCCGGACTCGAGAGCTTGGCGGTGAGCCCGGCCGTTCGCGCTGACACCTGGGAAGTCATCGATCTCGCCTTCGAGGCCGCAGACCACACGGTGCGACCGCTCTCAGGTCGCCTTGCACACGTTCCCCTCCAGGTTCACGCGCGCTATCAGCGCGAAGAGGCTCTCGCAGCACTTGGCTACGCGTCGATGTCTCGCAAACCCAACTCGTTTCGAGAGGGTGTCCTCTACGAGCCGGACCTCAACGTCGATGCCTTCTTCGTGACGCTCAAGAAGACCGACGATGGCTTTTCGCCGACCACCATGTACCGGGACTACCCCATCAGCCAGGAACTGTTCCACTGGGAGTCCCAGTCGGTCACGAGCGTGGCTTCCAAGACTGGCCAGCGTTACGTCACCGGTTCGTCCACCGTCCTGATCTTCGTGCGCGAGGAGAAGAAGGACGAGTTCGGCACCAGTCCCTACCTGTTCCTTGGGCCGGCGACGTATGTCTCGCACGAGGGAGAGAAGCCGATTGCTATCACCTGGCGCCTGGACACCCCCATGCCCGGCGAAGTGTTCGCGTCCGCCAGCGTGGCGGCTGGGTAGCCACGGGTCACCGCCCCCCAGCCACCGGCTGACGTCGGTTCGGCGCTCATTCGCCACCCAGTTCCTGGGCCCGCTCCCGCAGACCGACTAGTCGGTGCTCGAGGGTGTGTCCTCGGCTCCTCACACAATCAGCGGCAAGAACTGGCATCGCTACCACTCGTCGTGCCGGACCAGCCGTCGGCCGCGGCCCGACGACCGCTCATGCAGTCGGAACCAGCCTTTGAACCGGGCCATACCAACGCCGCCCTAGCGTCGAAGAACCCCCTGTGACGGAACAAAATCTGCAACGGAGGAGATCTAAATGTCTGGTCAACTAGACCGATCACGCCCCGCAGGACGGAGACGCGGGACCATCGCGGCGCTGGCCGTCGGCGCCGTGGGAGCAAGCACACTCGCGGCTGCCGGGAGTCCCAGCCCAGTCGCTCATCCAGGTGCTGGCGACGATCCGAGCACTCCCCAAGCGGCCGAGGTCGTGCTCACCGAAGGCACTAACGTGACCGCGGCCGCCGCACCTGACGGGAGCACCGTGATTGACCTGCACGGCGCCCTCTACCGGGTGCCTGAAGGCGGTGGCGAGGCGACGCAACTGTCCTCACCACTGCACGAGGCGGCGCGTCCAGACGTCGGTCCGGATGGCAGGATTGCCTACCAGTCTTACGCCGACGGCGGCTTCCACATCTGGATCGCCTCCGCTGATGGCTCAGACTCCACGCAGGTCACTGACGGCAGCTTTGATGAGCGGGAGCCACGGTGGTCTCCGGACGGAGAACACATCGCGTTTGCCTCAGATCGGGAAGGCTCCTACGACATTTGGTCCGTGGAGATCGACACCGGCGAGCTGACCCGCTGGACGGATGCGGAGGGCGAGGAAGCGCAGCCCTCCTGGTCGCCGGACGGTGACGAGATCGTGCACGTCCTCGGCAACACCATCGCAGCAGTCGACAGCGACGGGGACAGCCGGGTCCTGGTGGCCGATCCGGGCGGCACAGCGACGGTGAACTCACCAGCTTTCAGCCCATACGGGGACAGCGTCGCCTGGACGCGTCACGACGGCACCTCAAGTGACCTGATGGTCGATGACGAGGCAGTCACCGAAGGCGAGGACGTCTTCCTGTTCACTCCCGAGTGGCTTGACGACGACACTCTGCGCTTCACCGCGGATGGTGGGATCCGCGAGATCGACCTGGCGACCGACTCGGTGCAGGAGGTGCCCTTCGAATCGACCGTCGAGATCCCCGGTGCTGATTACACAAAGAAGGAGCATGACTTCGACGACCGAGACCGGCGCAGCGCGACGATTCTCACGCCTCAACTGTCACCTGACGGCACGTCGATGCTCTTTGTTGCCCTGGGTGACCTGTGGCACATGGAGTTTGGTGCAAAGCCCGAACAGCTCACCGACGATGAGTTCCACGAGGTCGACCCGGTGTTCTCTCCGGACGGTTCGAGCATCGCCTACGCCACGGATAAAGCGGGCACACAGGACCTGTATGTGCGGGATCTGGCGAGCGGTGACGAACGCCGCGTGACGAGTCTCGATGGTACCGAGGTGGCGCCGGCTTTCTCCCCGGACGGGAAGCGCCTTGCCTTCCAGGACCAAGACGGCGCGACCTACACCCTCGATCTAGCCAGCCGGTACGTGAAGGAGTTGGTGCCGTCGATCTTCGGCCCAGGCCGCCCGACATGGTCTGCAGACGGAGACACCATCGCCATGGCGGCCGTCGTCCCGTACTCGGAGCGATTCCGGGAGGGGACCAGCCAAATCCTCACCGTGGACGTGGCCAGCGGGGAGCAGACCTTCCAGTCACCTGGTGACCGACACGCCTCGCTGTCCACCAGGGGCGACGACGGCCCGGTGTGGTCACCGGACGGGGAGTCGATGGCGTTCGTCGTCGACTCACTCCTGCGCACGATGCCGGTCGATGACGACGGAACCCCGGCCGGCGAGGTGAGCACTGTCAACGACGACGTGGCCGATGCTCCATCGTGGAGTGGGGATTCGAGTCAGTTGCTCTACCTGTCTGGCGGCGACGTCAAGCTCGCCGACATCACGACAGGGGAGACCCGCACGATCGAGGTGCCGCTGGACTTCCGCCCGGCGATGGAGAGGGGCACGCAGACCATCCATGCCGGTGCGTTCTGGGATGGTGAGAGTCGCTACCTCCGCGAGGACGTCGACATCACGCTGCGACACAACCGGATCGTCTCCGTCGAGGACCACGACAAGAACCGCCACCACCGGGGCAAGGTCATCGACGCCTCGGATCTGACAGTGATGCCCGGCCTGATGGACTCCCACGTCCACCAGGCTTACCAGTCGCGGTTCTTTGGCGACAGGCAGGGCCGGATCAGTTTGGCGTATGGGGTCACCTCCACACTGTCGGTTGGTGACCAGGTCTACCGGGCCATGGAAGACCGGGACTCCCTAGATGCCGGCAAACGGGTCGGCCCCCGGTTCTACGCCACAGGTGAACCCATCGATGGCGCCCGGGTCTACTACAACTTCATGCGACCGACGACCTCGATGGACCAGATCGATCGTGAGCTGACTCGAGCCGAGGATTTGGACTACGACTTCCTCAAGACGTATGTCCGGTTGCCAGCCGAAGGGATGGCCAAGGTCGTCCAGGCTGCCCATGACATGGGGCTGCCTTCGGCATCGCATTACCTGAGTCCAGGTGCCTTCGTCGGCCAGGATGGGACGACGCACCTCGCTGCCACCCAGCGGCTCGGTTACGCCCGCACCATTTCCGCGACCGGTCAGTCCTACGCTGATGTCCCGGCTCTCTACGGTGAGGGAAACCGGATGGTGACCACCACCCTGTTCACCAGTGACTTCCTGCAGCCGGAGGAGTTCCTCTCCGATCCACGGTTCGGACTGCTCCCGTCGTGGAAGCAGCAGGCGCTGATGGACGGGATCGGCGAAAACACTGGCGATCCGGTCGATCCGGAGTGCTTGACGGCTGAGTGCAGTGAGGTGCAGACGCTCGATCGGATCCGTGAGGCTGGCGGTCAGGTGCTCGTCGGCACCGACTCACCCCTTGACCAGGTGGCGATCGGGGTGCATGCGAACATGCGAGAGCTCGTCGGCTATGGCTGGGATCCTTACGACGCGCTCCGGGCCGCCACTGTGGCTCCGGCACGCTACCTCGGGATTGATGACGAAGTCGGAACGCTTGGGCCTGGGAAGGTCGCCGACCTCATCGCGGTCCGTGGGAACCCGCTCGAGGACATCGACGCCACGATGAACGTCGAGTTGACCGTCGTCGGCGGCGAAGTCCACACCCAGGAAGAGTTGCTGGCACCATTTGACGGCACTGTCGACCAGTCTGAGGACGCGAGGACTTGGTCCGACGAGTCGGCCTCGGAGGTGGACGAGTGGGCGGATGAGTCGGTGACGAGTCGCTATTGGTGGCACTCCCCGGAGGTCGTGGCGGAGGCTTACGCCCACGCTTGCGACGCCTATGACGAGTTGGCCCACCGCGCAGCGCACGGTTCTCACGAGGGGCACACGCACCCGTAGCCATTGACAGCACGGCCCTGGAGCGTCAAAGGGCGGCCGCGAGTCCGGTGGCTTCCAAGTCACCTGGCCGTGGCCGTCCTGTCTCTGCCCGATGCCTTCCCGAGCGCTTCCAACCCCATCGTCTCGCGGCACCCCCACCATCCGACGGTCCACTTATGCTGCCAACCATGACCGACCCCGAGGCCCTGCTCGCCGGCGCCACCGTTGATAAGGACGTGTTCGCCCTGTGCCCCGACTACCGCGCCCTGCTCGTTGTGGTCGACGGCATCACTCCCGCGCCGAGCGACGAGACCAGTGAGGAGCTGCTGCTTGCTGCCGAGGCCCACGCCACCGAACTCCTCGCAAGCCAGCCCGTCGATCAGTTGCCGCACGTGGAGGCCTGGCGCACGGCATACCGCGCCTTCGGGGCCAAGCCGCAGCGCACCCGCAACAGCCTTGAGGCCCTGACCCGGCGCGCCCCCGGCGGACTGCCGCGGGTCAACCGGCTCACCGACATCTACAACGCGGTCTCGGTGCTGCACCAGCTGCCGCTCGGCGGTGAGGACCTGAGCCGCTATGTCGGCCCGCCCCGTCTGGTGCGGGCGACCGGCACCGAGGCGTTCGACACGATGGCCGACGGCGCCGACGTGGTCGAGCACGCCGAGCCGGGGGAGGTGGTCTGGTGCGACGACGCGGGGATCACCTGCCGCCGGTGGAACTGGCGCCAGGCCCGCCGCACGCAGCTGCACGAGGGCACCACGACCGCCCTGTTCATCATGGACGCCCTGGCCCCGATGACCGACGAGGCGCTGCAGGCCGCCGCCGATGACCTCGTCGGTCACCTCGGCGGCCGTATGCCGACGCGCACCTGGCGCAGGTGGCTGCGCCCCGGTGGTTGACCCCTGTCGGTCAACACGGTTGGATCGGTGGGGATGACAAGGATGAAGGCGACGGGGGCGGGACAGTGACACGGCGCGGCAGGTTCAGGACGGGACTGAGTGCCATCGTGCTCGGTGGGGTGGTGCTCAGCGTGACCGGGTGCAGCTCCGGAGACCCTGATGTCACCCACGAAGGGCAGGTCTCCTATGCCTGCGCCCTGGCGGCACACGTCGCAGAACAGGATCCCGACATGGCCGCCTGGACGATGATCGGCGACGACGCCGACCCGATGGTGCGGGAGATCCTGGCGATGGGCAGCCTGGCAGGGGGCAGTGCGGGCTTCGAGCTGGACGAGCATGCCGAGTTGAGCGACGCCGGGAAAGCGGTCTTCGAGGGAGTCTCCCGCATCGACTTTGACACGATGCAGACCGGCCTCGACGACTTCGACGCGGCCTGCGACAGCCTGTCCGTGTCCGCAGAGGGTGATGTGTCCGACGAGGGGCAGATCCGGTTTGGCTGCGACCTGGCCGCGCACGTGGTCGAGGAGCATGGCCCAGCCGAGTCGTGGGGGTCGTTGGGGGAGGAGCACGCCTGGCACGAGGTGATGAGCGTGGGAGCCTTGTTCGGTGCGCCCATCGGGCAGGAACTCGCCGACTATCCCGACATCTCTGCGGCCGGGCGCGACCTCTACATGGCCGTGAGCACACTCGACACGCAGGCACTCGATGGTGGCCTCGAAGCGGTCGTCGATGAGTGCGAGCAGCTCTGAGGGTGAGCGGTCCGCTGGACCCGGCCAGGCGGCATACGAAGGGGTCTGCCCGTCGTCTGAGTTGGACATTTGGGGAGAAAGTGATCAAAGTGGACTGTCCTCGTGACTGGGATCCTGCGACCTGGGGAGCCTGCAACATGACCCACGCGATGAAGGAAATGTCATGACCTTGACCCGCCGCCTGCTGGCGTTGTTCGTCGTCCTGTGCCTGGCGGTCACCGCCTGCAGCAACGGCGAGACCGACAACCCGGTCGAGACCGACAGCGCACCCACGACCGCGGACGCGGTCCCGACCACGTCCGACGCCGAGGCGACCACCGCCACAGCTGCGCCCGCGCCGCCGACGACGTCCGACGACACCGACGAGCAGACCGCGACGGCTGCGCCGACGGACACCGAGGAGCAGACGCAGTCGCCCACCACGGAGGAGCCGACCAAGGACAAGGACGAGGACGCAGCCGCCGAGCCGCTCCCGGACGGCACGATCACCGCGCTGCTCATCGGGTCCGACTCGCGCAGCAACGACTTCAGCGGCCGGTCCGACGTCATCGTCCTGGTGCAGCTCAGCGAGGACCGTGAGCACCTGAACCTGGTCTCGATCGCGCGCGACTCCTATGTCAACATCCCCGGGCAGGGCCAGAACAAGATCAACGAGGCCTATGCCCGCGGCGGCATCCCGCTGCTGCGCCAGACCGTCTCGGAGCTGATGGGTGGCCTGGAGATCGACTTCGTCGCGCAGACCAACTTCGACATGTTCATCGCGCTGACGCGGTGGATGGACGGCTTCTGGGTCGAGAACGAGCACCGCTCGAGCGTCACCGTCGGCTCGACCGGCCGGCAGATCGTCTTCGAGGAGGGCCGCATCAAGCTGGAGAACACTGACGGCCTGATCTATGTGCGCGAGCGCAAGACGCTGCCCCTGGGTGACCTGGACCGCACCGAGCGTCACCGTGCGGCCCTGACCGGCATGATGCAGCGCCTCGTGGAGATCCGTGAGGAGGAGCCCGAGAAGCTCATCGAGCTGCTGCCGATGCTGCACAAGAACGTCAAGATCGAGGGCGACATCACGGTCGAGCAGCTGATGACCATGGTGGACATCGGTGCCGAGCTGGACAGCGAGGACGTCACCTCGCTGATGGTGCCGGTGGCCTATTTCGACATGACCTCCGGTGGCATGTCGATCGACGTGCTCAACAAGGGCCGCACTGCGGAGTTGGGCGAGGCGATGCGCAACGGCGACCTGTCGGGCTATGTCGAGAAGTACGGCACGTCAGAGGCGCTCACCGGGCGCTGAGCTCAGGCTCACAGGCAGGCTCAGGCAAACGGCCGCTGGCCGCGCACGGACGTGAACTCAAAGAACCACGCCCGAAAGCGCGGGTCGCCCATGAGGCGGTCGAAGCGGTCGATCTCGTCCTGCTCGATGTCCACGTCGAGCAGATAGGGCGTCGCCTGGCGCACGTAGTTCTGATAGAGCAGGCACCCGGTCGTGCCGCCGGTCGTGGTGGCCATGTTGCGCTCGGAGTGCAGGTGCACCAGCCCGGCCTGCCCCATGACCTCGTCCACGTCCAGGGCCCAGCCATAGTCGGTGCCGCCCGGCCTGCAGACCTTCTCCACGGTCGCTCCCACGACACGCTCGAACAACTCGCAGTCGGCCACCGTTGGTCCCTCGACGGCGCCGAGTGAGGGGCCGAGGTATTCGCCGAGCACCAGCCACCCGCCAGGTGTCAGGGCGTTGATGAGTTCGTTGACGAGCTGGCGACGACGCGGCAGGTGCATCAGCACCAGGCGCGCGTGGATGAGGTCGTAGGGACCGCCGGGCACACCGTGGTTGATGTCATAGCGCCGGACGTCGACGTTGGCCAGGCCGCCATCGAGTTGTGAGGTCTCGACGTCGAGTGCCACGACGCTGCCCTCGGGTTGGACGCGGCTGGCCATCCACCGGGCCATGCTGCCGCTGCCCGCGCCGATCTCGAGGCAGCGCAGGCCGGGCCTGATCCCGGTGGCGGTCAGCGCCTTGATGCTGTGCTGGTCCAGCATCAGGTCGAGATGCTCGAGCTGCTGGCGGCCGAGGTCGGTGCCCGGACCGAGCGCAGGGTCCGCCTCGCGCTGGGGTGAGGCGACATCGATGGGGGTCACGGTGGTGTCCTTTCGCGCGGGGGTGGCTTGCAGGATCCACCGTGCCTGTGACGTCTTTCACTGCGCTTGCATGGTGCGGCCCTGCTCCCGTGAAGGGTGGCCACCTTTCTTCGAAGTCCTGGCGAGCATGCCTCCATGGAGTGGTCATGAACTTCCCTTTGCGGACCTCTGACTCGCCGTGCCCGTGGCCAGTCATGGGGTGGGTGCTGACCTGGTGGGAGGCTGGGACTCGGCTCAACTGAGTGAACCCGCCGGTGTTCTGTGTGCTCTGACTCGATTCATGCAGGGCAGGAACCCCGGTTGACCAGTCAACCGGGGTTCCTGCGGTGCTGATTTGCAGTGTTCGCCATCACTCCAGCGAGGAGTAGAGCGCCGCCTCGAACGCGAGGTACTGGGTGAAGGACGTGGCGTCACCGAACGGCAGAATCTGCGTGGCCCAGAACCCCCCGTATCCATTCTTCTGGTCGATCCAGTAGAAGAGGTTGCCCAACCCTGCCCAGCCTTGGGCCCCTGCCGGGCGACCGGTCGGCGCCTCCTCGTCGTTGACCATGAATGGCAGGGACCAGGACTTGGCGGTGCCGGGGAAGAACTCCGCGTCGTTGGACAGGGTTGGGTCGACCCCCGGCAGCAGGGTGACCGAGAGGTTCTCGGGAAGGTGCCGCTGGACCGCCATACGGGCCGTCTCCTCCTGGAGGATCCGCCCCTGCGGTCCGTGACCATCGTTGAGCCACATGCGGATGAACTTCATGTAGTCACCGACCGAGCCGTACAGCCCGTGGCCACCCATGTCGACCTCCGGCGGCGAGGGCAGCTCGAGATCCATCGGGGTCAGTGAACCGTCGGCACCGCGGGCGTGCATCTGGGACAGTCGCTGGCGCCGCGGGTCGTCCAGCGCGAATGTCATCGAGTCCATCCCCAGCGGCCCAAAGATCTCGGTGTCGAAGACTTCACCCAACCTGCGGCCGGTGAGGCCCTCGATAACCTGTCCGACCCAGTCCAGGTTGGAGCCGTACTCCCACTTTGTGCCCGGATCGAACACCATCGGGGTGCGCAGCGCGGCCGGTGTCGCCGTGGTGACGCTGGGCTGCCC
Organism: Ornithinimicrobium faecis; assembly: GCF_023923225.1. Classification (GTDB taxonomy): domain Bacteria; phylum Actinomycetota; class Actinomycetes; order Actinomycetales; family Dermatophilaceae; genus Ornithinicoccus; species Ornithinicoccus faecis. The sequence goes on from NZ_CP099489.1 coordinate 1,337,827, forward strand.
CTTCTCCTGCGCGAGCCGGTAGTAGTCCTCGTTGAAGAAGTCGTATGCGAAGCCCCCGGTGTGAGTGAGCAACATTCGGGTCGTGACGTCCTCGGTGGGGGCACGCAGGACCGGCTCCCCGTCGTCGTCGAACCCCTCCAGGACCTGGATCTCGCCGATCGCGGGGGCATAGGTACGGGCGGGTGCGTCGAGGTCGAGCTGCCCACGCTCGACGAGCTGTAGCGCGGCAGTGGCGGTGATGGCCTTTGTGGTCGACCACATGAGGAAGATGTCCTCGGTGGTCACCGGGTCGTTGCCGCCGGAGCGGCGGACCCCGGCCGCTGTTTCGTAGACTGTCTCGTTCGCGTTGGTCAGCATCGCTACGACGCCGGGGACCGGCGCCGGTCCGGAGACGGCCTGCTCGACCGCCGCGTCAGCGGCCTTGCGGAAAGTACTGTTCATCATCATTCCTCTGCTCTGGTGCGGAATCGGTGTGTGCTAGTCGTGGGTGGTTCAGCGCAGGGCGAAGCCCGTGTAGCCGGCCTCCGCCGCCTCGAGGGTCCGAGCGCGGTAGTCCCCGACCCCGCCGGTGTAGGACAGGACCCGTCGCGGTTTCCCCTCGATGTTGCCCCCGACATACCAGGAGTCGGTCTGCGAGATCAGGTTCGGGTCGGCGGTCGCGTCGTGGTGCGTCACCCAGGCCTCCTCACCCTCGGCCGTGGGCTCGATGACGCTCTTGCCGTTTTCCCGCATGTAACGGAGGCACGCCGAGATCCACTCGGTCTGCTGCTGCAGGCAGGTGGTCATGTTGCACAGCGCAGCCGACGGCGCGAGGGGCACCGCGGTCGTCAGCAGGTTCGGGTAGCCGTGCACCCCGAGCCCCATCGTGGTTCGGATGTCCCGGCCCCACTCCTCGGTCAGGGAGCGACCGTCCCGCCCGCGGATGTCGATGCGGGTCAGCGCACCGGTCCCGGCGTCGAAGCCAGTGGCCAGGATGATGACATCGAGCTCGTGGACGGTGCCGTCCGCCTGCTCGATTCCCTCGGGCACGATGCGGGCGATCGGGTTGTTCTTCACCCCGACCGCGTGCACGTTGTCTCGCCGGTAGGCCTCCAGGTAGTTGGACTCCAGCGGCACCCGGTGGGTCCCGAAGCCGTAGTCGGTCGGGACGAGCAGGTCGATCAGGGCCGGGTCCTGCAACCGGGCGCGCATCTTCTCCCGGACGAACTCCGAGACCTGCTCGTTGATCTCCCGGTCGAAGAACAGCTCGATGAACGAGGCCAGCCACATCTTCAGGGATCCGTTGGCGTGGACCTCCTCGAGCCGCTGCTGCCGTGCCTCGGGGGTCAGGTCGGCCCAGCTGTCCTCCCACTCGTACTCGAAGCCGGAGAAGGTGTGCGGGAGCACGCGACGGAACTCCTCGAACCGGTCCTTGTATGCCGTCACGTCCTCGGGCGTGTACGTCGGGTTGTGCATGGGCAGCACATACTGCGGGGTGCGGACGAAGACGGTCAGGTCGGCAACCTGGTCCGCGATCGTCTGGATGACCTGAATGCCGGTGGCGCCGACTCCCACGACCCCCACGCGTTTGCCAGCCAGTGCTACGTCATCGTGGGGCCACCGAGAGGTGTGGAAGATCGGGCCGCGGAAACTCTGCTGGCCCTCGAAGACGTCCTCCAGCGGGGCCGACAGCATGCCGGCGCAGGTGATGAGGAATTGGGTGTCGATGACCTCGCCCGTGTCGGTGCGCACCGTCCACCGCCCGGCGTCCTCGTCCCACGTGGCGCTCGTGATCGTCGTGGAGAAGGTGATGTCACGACGCAGGTCCAGCCGTTCGGTGATGTAGTGCAGCCAGCGCTCGATCTCCGGTTGGGCGGGGAAGCGTTCGCTCCAGCTCCAGTCCTTGTAGAGTTCCTCATCGAAGAGGTACTGGTAGATGTAGGCCTCCGAGTCGAACTTGGCCCCCGGGTAGCGGTTCCAGTACCAGGTGCCGCCCACGTCGCTGGCCGCATCGTAGGAAGCAACGTTCAGACCCTGTTCGCGCAGTTGGTGGAGCTGGTAGAGGCCCGCCACGCCCGCGCCGATGATCAGGGCGTCAAGCGTCCGGGTGGGTTCCGTGGCTGCGGGTGCAGTCTGATCCGTCAGCGTCATTGCTGTCTCCTTGGGTCAGGCGAATTAGTCCTGCCCCCATGCTGGATCGGTTCGGTGAGGGTGCGATGTCCCAAGTTGGGACATCCTCGGCCCTTGCTTCCTGTTCCCGGGCCAGGAAGACTCATGTGTCCTACGTCACGATGAGGGGTGAGTTAGCGTTGACCCAGCCCACCTGGCACGCAGCCTCCGCGGACTTCACCCGGGGGGTCAAACGCATCGCGGCCGCCCGGAAACAGTTCCTCACCGGTGAGGAACTGGCTGCCAAGGAGGGCGTCCCGGACGCCGTGGCCGCGTCCTGGCAGCGCAGCAGATCAGCCGGGGTCTTCCCCGACATCTACCGCGTGCCCTTCCATGACGATCTCGATCTCGACTCTCGCCTGGCGCGGTGCGCCAGGCCGGTCCTCGAACGCCTCAGCGCCGACATGTGCGATGTACCGGTCACGATCGTGCTGACCGACGCCAAGGCACGGATCATCGACCGCCGGGACTGCTCGACGTCCGTGGGCCGCATCCTGGACAGTGTCGACCTGAACCCCGGGTTCAGCTTCGAGGAGGAGCACGTCGGGACCAACGGCGTGGGCAGCGTGCTGGAGACCCAGGCGCCGGTCAGCATCATCGGCGCCTCGCACTTCAGTGAGGCCCTGGTGCCGTTCGCCTGCATCGGCGCGCCCATCCTGGACCCGCTCAGCGGTCGCGCCGAGGGGGTCCTGGACGTGAGCCTCCTGGCGGGCAACTGGACACCGCTGATCGACGCGATGGTCAACGCCGCAGCCGCCGACATCGGGCGGAACCTACTGCACGACCGCAGCAGGTCACAGCAGGCGCTTTTCGACGCCTACCTGCGGGTGGACAGCCGCACCCAGGAAGGTGTCATCGCCCTCGGTGGCAGCACCATCTCCAACCAGCGCGCCCAGCGGATGCTCTCCCCGGCGGAGTCGGAGACCGTCCAGGACCACGCCAGGTTCATGTCTTGGCGCCGAGACCGGAGCTCCGATGTGCTGGGGCTCGACTCCGGTCGGCAGCTGCAGATCCGGTCTCGCACGGTCCGCGCAGGCGGCGAGCCGGTGGGCATCGCGCTGACTGTCGCCGAGATCCCCCAGGGGGACGGAGCCGAGGCCCCGCGAGCGTCCGATCACGTCGCCAGAGTGCAGCCGCTGCCTCCGCATACTCCCGGCCTCCCGCGAGCACAGGCGCCCGCGTCGGCACCGCGCAATCCCGCCTGGGTTCGGGCGCAGGACACGGTGCGCACAGCCCTGGCCCTGCAACAGACCGCGGTCGTCATGGGCGAGCCCGGCACCGGTCGGCTCAGCCTGGTGCTCGAGAGTTTCCGAGAGCGCTGGCCCCAAGGGCGTGACGTCGCGATCGACTCCGGACAGTTGTCTGCCCGCGACCGCATCAGAGTCCCGAGGCAGCACTCGGGTGACACTCCTACGCTGGTGGTCCTGCGGGGGCTGGAGCACCTGCCGGCAGAGGCGATCGGTGTCGTGAACGCCTTCTTCACCGACCTCGCATCCAGGGCCCGGTCCAGCAGCGCGACGGACTCTGCTGCCCCCTGCCTGGTAGCGGCCACGCTCGGCACAGAGGTCGCCGACGAACTGCCGTTCCACCGCATCCTGGACCACTTCGAGCACTCGGTGACCGTGCCCGCGTTGCGCCACCGCACCACCATCCTGCCGACGCTGGTCAGCAGCATCCTGGCCGACCTGGCCCCGGGCCGACGGGTGCGCCTGCACGCCGCCACTGAGCGCGTGCTCCTCTCCTACTCCTGGCCCGGCAACCTCACGCAGCTCCGTGAGGTGCTGAAGTATGCACTGGAACGGCGCCCCGTCGGAGAGATCCAGGTCGACGACCTGCCGGGATTCTGTCGCAGTTCCTCCACGCGGAGGCTGACGACGATCGAGGTGGCAGAACGCGACGCCATCATCGTGGCGCTGGAGGAGCACGACGGCAACCGGGTCCGGGCGGCCGCAGCGCTCGGACTCTCCCGCAGTTCGCTGTACCGCAAGCTCAAGGCCTACGCGGTCACCGAGATCTGACCTGGAGGCGGTCCCATCACGCTGGCAAGCGACATGTGGTGCCTTCGGGCATGAACATTGAACCTAAGGAAGCGTTAACTTTGGAAAGTCCATCCTATTTTGACAGTGTCCGCAGCAGTCTCGAAGACCCGGAGGAGTTCTGGGGTGCCGCGGCGCAGGACATCGACTGGATCCGCCGGCCGCAGACGGTGTTGGACTCCTCGCGGGCCCCGTTCTATGACTGGTTCCCCGACGGGGTGCTCAACGTCTGTTACAACGCCCTCGACCGGCACGTGGTGCACGGTCGCGCAGACCAGACGGCCCTGATCTATGACAGTCCGGTCACCGGGACCCAGCGCAGTTTCACCTATGCCGAGCTGCTCGATCAGGTGGCCCGTTTCGCCGGCGTGCTGCGCAGCCTCGGTGTCGCCAAGGGTGATCGGGTGGTGATCTATCTGCCGATGATCCCCGAGGCCGTCATCTCGATGCTGGCCTGTGCGCGCATCGGTGCCGTCCACTCGGTGGTCTTCGGCGGATTTGCCCCGGCCGAGTTGGCCGCCCGGATCGAGGATGCCGAGCCGACCGTGATCGTCTCCGCGTCCTGCGGCGTCGAGCTCACCCGGATCGTGGAGTACAAGCCGATGCTCGACGAGGCCATCGAGCGCTCCAGCCACAAGCCGGCCCACACCGTGATCGTCCAGCGTGAACAGGCCACCGCGCAGATGGGCGAGCGTGACCTGGACTGGAAGACGCTGATGAAGCCCGACGCGATCCCGACGGCCGAGTGCGTCCCGGTGCAGTCCACCGACCCGCTTTACATCCTCTACACCTCCGGCACGACCGGAAAACCGAAGGGCATCGTGCGAGACAGTGGCGGCTATGCCACTGCCCTGCGCTGGTCGATGACCAATCTGTATGGCGTGCAGCCGGGTGAGACCTGGTTCTGCGGCTCCGACGTCGGCTGGGTGGTGGGCCACACCTACATCGTCTATGCCCCGCTGCTGACCGGTGCCACGACCGTGCTGTTCGAGGGCAAGCCGGTCGGCACCCCCGATGCTGGTGCCTACTGGCGGCTGATCCAGGAGCACGGGATCGTCGCAGCCTTCTCGGCCCCGACCGCGATCCGGGCCATCAAGAAGGTGGACCCGGACGCCAAGCTGCTGGCCGACTATGACCTCTCCTCCCTGCGCACGCTCTTCCTCGCCGGCGAGCGGCTCGACCCCGACACCTGGCAGTGGGCCACCGATGCCCTCGGCGTCCCGGTGATCGACAACTGGTGGCAGACCGAGACCGGTTGGCCCATCACGATCAACCCGATGGGCATCGGGGCGTTGCCGATCAAGCCCGGCTCCTCCGGGCCGGCCACCGCTGGCTATGACGTGCAGGTGCTGGACCCGACCGGGGCTCCTGTGGCCCCGGGCGTCGAGGGGGCGATCTGCATCCGCCAGCCCCTCCCGCCGGGCACGTTGCCCACGCTGTGGCGGGACGACGAGCGCTACGTCGACTCCTACCTGTCGGCCTTCCCCGGCTACTACCTCTCGGGCGACGGCGGCTATGTCGACGAGGACGGCTATGTCTTCATCATGGGCCGCACCGACGACGTGCTCAACGTGGCCGGCCACCGCTTGTCGACCGGGTCGATCGAGGAGGCACTGGCCGGTCACCCGTCCGTCGCCGAGTGTGCCGTCATCGGCGTGCGGGACGCGCTGAAGGGACAGGTCCCGCGTGCCCTCGTGGTCCTCAAGGCGGGCATCGAGTCGGACGCCGAGGGCGAGCAGGCGCTTCGGGCCGAGTTGATCAAGCGCGTCCGCTCCGAGGTCGGCGCCGTCGCAGCCCTCAACCGCGTGGACATCGTCGAGGCGCTGCCCAAGACCCGCTCCGGCAAGATCCTGCGCAAAACCATGCGCCAGATCGCTGACGGCGACGAAGCCTTGGTGCCCTCCACGATCGAGGACCTGACCGTCCTCGACGGGCTCCGAACAGTCCTGACTGGCGAGCAGTAGGTCGCGTGTCGCTTTTGGTCGAACATCCTCGTGATGCTCTGGGATCACTACAGCAGATGCTGTCGGTCATCGACCGTCTCACACACCCGCGTTCCCCAAAGTGTTGATCGCTGCGAATAAACAGGGGTGCTCCCTCGGGAGGAGCTCGTGAACAGTTGCAGATCGGAAGGAAATGCGGCCGCGACTTCCTCCATTCCGTACACAGTCTTGACGCCTCAGGCAGATCGTGGACTCCCACCGAGCTGTGACCAGTGGCCAGCCACGAGCTCAACAATAGGCCCACCGGGAAGCCCAACCCCCTACTTCGGTCGTAGTCCGCAGCGCGACAAATACGACTTTCTCCCGATGTGGCCAGGTGCCTTAGGGCGGCACGATTGAGGCATTCGTCAGAGGAGTGCACATGCCGATGAGCAGTGGGGAAAAACGTCAGCTCACACACGCAGCGCGCGAGGCCAAGGACCTGCCGTGCCGGATTCAACCGGACCTGTTCTTTGCCGAGCTGCCGCAGGAGGTGGAACAGGCCAAGGCGCTCTGCCTTGAATGCCCGTTGCGAGAGCTGTGCCTGCAGACGGGGATCGAACTGCGCGAGCCGTGGGGTGTGTGGGGCGGAGAGCTCATCGAGCGGGGCCGCATCATCCCGCGGAAGCGTCCGCGCGGCCGGCCCCGCAAGAACGAGGTCGCTGCCTGACGGCTGCCCCGTGGACCGATCGTCAGCCGAGCTGCTGTTCGCGGCGAGCCTCGGTCGGGCTCATGCCGAACTGGTTGCGGAAGACGCGGGAGAAGTGCGAGGGCGAGCCGAACCCTGAGCGTTGGCCCACCTGGGCGGCTGTCAGGTGCAGTCCCTCGGGTGTCGTGAGCAGCGTCAGTGCGTTCTCCAGGCGAACCTGCAGGATGGCTTGCGCGACGGTGGTCCCGTGGCTGGAGAAGATGCGGCTCAGGTGGCGCTGACTCAGGTTCAGCGCGCGGGCGATGCCGTCGACCGAGAGGTCCGGGTCGACGAGGTGACGCTGGATGAGGGCCATGGCCTCGGTGAAATAGTCCTTGGTCGAGTCCTTGGCCTGGCCGGACAGGCGCCGGAGGGCCTGCAGAGTTGCCTCGACGAAGGTCTCACCGAACTCGTGCGGGTTCACCCCGACGGGAGCCTCGAAAGCGTCGGTCAACACGTTGAGCAGGTGCCGTGTCGACTCACTGTCCACCCCGTTGCCGTTGTGCTGCATGACCTTGAGGTTGCGGAACGCGTCCTGCATGCCGATGTCGGCCAGGTGATAGCGCGGCACGCTGGCAACGATCGCGTGCATGCCCTCGGAGAACCCCAGGAGGAAGGGGGTGTCTGAGTCATAGATCGCCACCTCGCCCTGTTTGACGAGCACAGGGGAGGTGCCGTTGAAGTGGAAGGACTCGCCGGCCAGCACGAACGTGAACATCACGGAGTCCACCCGCAACTGCTGGGCCATCTCAGGAGTGCGCTCGACGGTGTGCGCGTTGCCGGTGATGTCGGCGACCGACAGGCCGTTGATGACAGCGCTGCGCATGGTGCCGACGACCCCAGTCTGCTGAGGTGAGCTGGCCTTCAGCCCGAGCAGGTGGCTGCGGTTGCGCGCCTCCCACACCGCGTTGCGCAGGGTGGGCTCGACATCCACGGTGCTGATCGTCTCCACACCGTGCTCGTCACGCGTCACCGCCGCCTCAAGTTGTGAGTCCACGCGGGGATGGCGGAGCAAGTGACTCATCGTCGATGCCTCTTCTCGCCGTCCTGCCAGTGCTCTGCATGCTAGCCAACGATTCTGATCGGGATCAGGACGTCACCGCGCCTTCACCCACGGTGGCGAGCCAGTCCAGGACCTGGGCCAGCACCTCGCGGGAGTTGGCCTCGAAGATCAGGCCGTGCCCGTTGCCCTCCACACCGTGATCGGGCAGGTGCAGCGAGGTGGTGACGGCCCCGGACCGCGTGAGGATGTCGGTGAACTCCTCCCGGAAGGCGGCAAAGGGTGAGGCTCCACCCGTGACCAAGGCAATGGGTATGCCGTGGAGCGCGGGCAGCGTGAGTGCTGCGGCTCCCGCAGCACTTGCCTCCGCAGTGTTGGCGAAGGCCGGCTCGGTCGTGATCGGCGCCGCGGTCAGCCCCCACGCCAGCGCGCCCATGCCGGGGAACTCCACGAAGGCCGGGCCCATCGGCTCGAGCGCGACGATGCCCTTGACCAGCTCCGGGCGTGCGTCCGTGACGAGCCAGCCGACCGGACCGCCCGCGGAGTGGGTGACCAGGACGGCCGGTCCGACCCGGTCCAGGACCTTGGCGAGCCGGTCGGCGTCGAGCTGCTGGGACAGGGCGAAGTCCGCAGGCAGCGGGCCCATGCCAGCGATCATCTGATCCATCTCAGCGCTGCCCGGGTCACGGTCCCACGGCCACGCGGTCTGCGCCTGCGCTGCGGAGTCGTCGGCGAAGAGCCCGCGTCCGGCCTCATAGGGGAACGGTCCGCCCATCGGGCCGATGACGTCGGGGTGATAGGGGGAGCGGCCGTGGCCGACGCGGTCCACCACATAGACCACATAGCCCGCCTCGACGAGCAGTCGTGCCCAGCCGGGCCGGCCGTCGGGGGTGGTCATCCAGTCGGTGCCCTGGCCGCCGCCTCCGTGGACGAGCACCAGCGGGTGGGGATGGAGGACCTCCTCCGGCGTCTCCCACTCCACGTGCATCGGGCCAGCTTGGACATGGACCTCCCCGGCCTGCACGACCTCGCCCGGGATCCAGAAGTTGCCGCGACGGGTGCGCAGCAGGGGCGTGTCCTGATCGAGGTGGGGAGGGGGCGTCGTCAACGTCATGGGCTCTCCTGTGAGGCTGCGTTTGTCGATTCCGGACATCGTGGGTGTCCCGTGCCCGTCCTGCGAGCACCAACGCCCAGGATGTCCGGTTGAGACCAGGGTGATGGCTGATTCGGGACAGGTTGGCCTGCGGCGTGCTCGAGTGACACCCCGTCGTGCCGTGGGCTCAGCCCAGGATCGAGGACAGGAACCGGCGGGCGACCGGAGACAGCGGGGCGTCCCGGCGCCACAGCACCACCAGGAACAGGGAGGGGAGCCCGCCCTCGACCTCGACCGTGGCCAAGGCGGTGAGCTGCTCGGCCACTCCAGCGCCCAGCACGCTGACGGCCAGGCCACCGGTGACCAGGGACAGCCCGGTGTGCGGGGTGGAGGCCTCGATGACCCGGGCCGGTCGCCGGCCGGCCCGCGCGAAGACCTCGTCCAGCGCCTCCGGCAGGATGCGCAGCCCGGGGATGCGCATCGGCAGCACCCAGGGGTGATCGAGCAGCGAGCTGAGCGCGACCGGTCCCGGCCCCACGCTGGTCCAGGACCGGGGGACGACCAGCTCCAGCGGCACCTCGACCGAGACCGCCGCCTGCAGGGACTGCGTGAGCGCGGTGGTCAGCACGTCGGGCTCGGCCGACGGGATCACCGCGAGATCGACCTCGCCGCGCGTGACCAGGTCAAGGAGCCGTCCCGGTGGAGCGTCCACCAGGCTGACGGAGACGTCCTGGTGCTCGCCGAGGAAGCGCTGCACCTGCTGACTCACCAGGCTCCACAGCCCGATCGGCTCGGCCCCGATCCGGAGCTCACCACTGAGGCCCGCGCCCATAGCCCGCATGGACTCCTGGGTGCGGGTCGCGTCCCCGAGGAGTTGGCGGGCCGCCACCATCAGGTGCTCCCCGGCCTCGGTCAGGGCCACGCCGCGGGGCAGCCGGTGGAAGAGCGTCACCCCCAGGTCCTTCTCGAGGTCACTGATGGCCAGGGACAACGGTGGTTGCGTCATGTGCAACCCACGCGCCGCAGCCGTGATCGACCCCTCCTCGGCCACGGCCACGAAATAGCGCAACTGACGCAGATCCATACACACAGCATATGGATGACGCCTGTGATCGGTAGTTGTTGATTGCCCTCGCGCCGCGCAGAGTGGGAACTCTCATCACCGACGAGAGGAACGGCCCATGGCTGAGTTCAACGACGGCATCACCGAGACCGAGGTGCCGCAGGCCGATCTCGTGGAGACCGACGTCGTCATCGTCGGGTCCGGCCCGGCCGGGGCGTCTGCCGCGCTGTTCCTGTCCACCCTCGGGGTCAGCAACATCATGGTCACGAAATATCGCTGGACGGCCAACACTCCCCGGGCGCACATCACCAACCAGCGGTCCATGGAGATCTTCCGTGACATGGGCATCGAGGACCAGGTGCTGGCGGACGCGACGCCGCACCACCTGATGGGCGACACGGTCTTTTGCACCTCGATCGCCGGCGACGAGCTGGGCCGGATCCAGACGTGGGGGACCTCGCCCGACCGCGAGGGCGACTACGTCAAGGCCTCCCCGTCCCTGAACTGCGACATCCCTCAGACCTATCTCGAGCCGATCCTGGTCAAGAACGCCACGGTCCGCGGCACGCACTCGCGCTTCTCGACCGAATACCTGGGCCACACCCAGGACGACAACGGCGTCACCGTCGACGTGCTCGACCGCCTGGACGGGCGGACCTACCAGATCCGCTGCAAATACCTGATCGGCGCCGACGGGGCCCGCTCCAAGATCGCCCAGGAGCTCGAGCTGCCCTTTGAGGGCGCGATGGACATCGCCGGCTCGATGAACATCACCTTCAAGGCAGAGCTGACCGAGCTGGTGGGCCACCGACCCTCGGTCCTCTATTGGGTCGTCCAGCCCGGCTCCAACATCGGCGGGATCGGCGCCGGCCTGTTCCGCATGGTCCGCATGTGGGACGAGTGGCTCATCGTCTGGGGCTATGACATCAACCAGCCACCGCCGGAGATGGACGAGGCCAAGGCGCTGGAGATCGTGCACTCCATGATGGGCCGCGACGACATCGACGTGGAGATCCTCGGTTACAGCCTCTGGGGCAACAACGAGATGTATGCCACCCACCTGCAGAAGGGCCGGGTCTTCATCGCGGGCGACGCTGCGCACCGGCACCCGCCGAGCAACGGCCTGGGCTCCAACACCTCCGTGCAGGACTCCTACAACCTGGCCTGGAAGATCGCCGCCGTGCTGAGCGGCCGGGCGGGGGAGGGCCTGCTCGACACCTACTCGGTCGAGCGCGCCCCGGTCGCCGAACAGATCGTGACCCGGGCCAACCAGTCCTCGCGCGAGTTTGGCGGCATCTTTGACGCGCTGGGCATGACGGCGGCCCGCAACGTCGAGGAGGTCCAGGCGGCCCTGGACGAGCTCAAGGCCGACACCACGGCGGGCGCGGCCAAACGGCAGGCGCTCGCCGAGGCCTTCGAGATCAAGAACTACGAGTTCAACGCCCACGGTGTTGAGCTGGGTCAGAACTATGCCGGATCCTCGGCCATCGTCTCCGACGGCACGAGCCTGCCAGCGCCGCAACGGGATCCGCAGCTCTACTACGAGCCGCACACCACGCCGGGGGTCCGACTCCCGCACGCCTGGGTCGGCTCGTCGGCCACCAAGGTGTCCACCCACGACCTCGCGCCCTATGGCCAGTTCACCCTGTTCACCGGCAAGACCGGCAAGGCCTGGGTGCAGGCCGCAGAGCAGGTCGCCGCCGAGCTCGGGGTGGCGCTGCAGGCCGTCGTGATCGGGCCGGGCGAGGAGATCCAGGACCTCTATTTTGACTGGATGAAGCTGCGCGAGGTGGACGAGGACGGTGCCGTGCTCGTGCGCCCCGACACCCACGTCGGCTGGCGCTCGGCCTCGCTGCCCGACGACCCCTCCGGGGCGCTGCGCGACGCGCTGGCCCAGTTGCTCCACCAGGACAAGTGAGCACCCGTATGCCGTTCACTCACGACTCCCTCGCCCAGCGGGTCATCCTGGGGTCGGGGCAGGCGAGCGCGGCTCTCGCCGCGGAGATCGAGCGGCTCGGCGGACGCCGCGTGATGGTCATCGCCGGTGAGCACGAGGCCGCGCTGGCGGACCAGGTGGTGGCCGATCAGTCGGTGGAGCTGCGCTGGGGCGAGGTGCGCCAGCACGTCCCGCTGGAGCTGGCGCAGCGTGCCCGGGCCGCCGCGAGGGAGGCCGGGATCGACCTCGTCGTCAGCGTCGGCGGTGGCTCGACCACCGGGCTGGCCAAGGCGGTCGCGATGGAGGTCGATGTCACGATCATCGCCGTGCCGACGACCTATGCCGGCTCGGAGGCCACCAACGTCTGGGGGCTGACAGAGGACGGCACCAAGACCACGGGGGCCGACCCGCGGGTGCTGCCCACGACCGTGATCTATGACGCCGAGCTGACCACCTCCCTGCCGGTCGACCTGACCGTCGCGTCCGGTCTGAACGGCCTGGCGCACTGCGTGGACTCGTTGTGGGCCCCGCGCGCTGACCCGATCAACCTGGCGATGGCGCTGGAGGGTGCCCGCGCTCTGGCGCTCGGGCTGCCCGCGGTCGTCGCCGACCCGCAGGACCTGGTCGGCCGGGAGCAGTGCCTCTATGGCGCCTATCTGTCGGCGGTGGCGTTTGCCTCGGCCGGCTCGGGCATGCACCACAAGATCTGCCACGTCCTCGGCGGGGCCTACGACCTGCCGCACGCCCCGACGCACGCGGTGGTGCTGCCCTACGTCCTGGCGCACAACGCCGCCGCCGTCCCGGCCGAGGCGGGCCGTCTGGCGCTGGCCCTGGGGGCCACGCCGACCCAGGTCGAGGCCGACCCGGCGCAGGCAGCGGTCGACGCCCTCGAGGAGTTGCGGGTGGCGCTGGACGCGCCCCGCAGCCTGGCCGAGGTCGGTCTGGCCGAGGGTGACCTGCCCGACGCCGTCCAGCGGTCCCTGCCCAAGATCCCCGAGTCCAACCCCGTCCCGGTGACGCAGGCATCCCTGACCGGGCTGCTCCGCTCCGCCTGGGCGGGCGACACACCAACCCTGCACCGCCACCCGTGACCGACGAAGGAGTCGAGATGACTGAGCAAGCTAGCCCCACGGCATACCCCCAGCCGTTGCCCCCAGAGAAGACCGCCGGTGACGACGGCACCCGCACCATCACCGTCTCGGCCGAGCAGGCCGCCCGCGAGCAGGCCCTGGTGGAGGAGGTGGTCGCCAGTTTCGACGGTGCGGAGTCGGCGCGGCTGAAGCAGATCATGCAGGCCCTGACGCGGCACGTGCACGCGTTTGCTCGCGAGGTGCGCCTGACCGAGCAGGAGTGGGGCGCGGCCATCGAGTTCCTGACCGCGGCCGGGCACATCACCACCGACACCCGCCAGGAGTTCGTCCTGCTCTCCGACACGCTCGGGCTGTCGATGCAGACGATCGCCATCAACAACGAGGCGCACGGGGACGCGACCGAGGCGACCGTCTTCGGGCCGTTCTTCGTCGAGGGCGCACCCGAGATCGCGAACGGGGAGGACATGGCCTTCGGTGCGGCCGGGCAGCCGTGCTGGGTGGAGGGTCGGGTCACCGACGCGGACGGCAACCCGGTCCCCGGCGCCCGCATCGAGGTGTGGGAGGCCGACGAGGACGGCTTCTATGACGTGCAGTATGGCGACGGGCGCACCGCCGCCCGGGCGCACCTGTTCAGCGAGGACGACGGGACCTATCGGTTCTGGGGGATCACGCCGACGCCCTATCCGATCCCCTATGACGGGCCGGTCGGCAAGATGCTGCAGGCGGTGGGTCGCTCCCCGATGCGCACCTCGCACCTGCACTTCATGGTCACTGCCGAGGGGCAGCGCACCCTGGTGACGCACATCTTCGTCGACGGCTGCGACTATCTCGGGCGCGACTCCGTCTTTGGCGTCAAGGAGTCGCTGATCAAGGACTTTGCCGTCCAGCCCGCCGGGACGCCGACCCCGGACGGTCGGGTCGTCGAGGGCGACTGGGCCACCGTCCGGTTCGACATCGTGCTGGCGCCCGCGCAGGAGGTTGACGGCGAGGACGTGCACTGGGTCGCGGTGCAGCAGGAGGGCTAGGCGGCCGGATGTCCGCCTCAGACAAGGGGCGCGGGCGCAGGGCTTGTCTGAGGCAGACGCCGCGCTGTGCCAGGGCGGACAGATTTGCTGGCGTCGACCGCGCGTTGGACGCCGGCGACTTCACTGAGATGACGGCAGGACATTGGCGAGAGGAAGGCCCGACATGCAGGACACATCGGCAGCTGACGAGATCCAGGACGTCTTGACGGGCCTGGGCGAGGCGCTCGCGGCACGGGACGTGGACCGCGCCCTGACGTTCTTTGCGGAGGACTGCTATTGGCGTGACTTCGTCTCCTTCACCTGGAACATGATCACGCTCGAGGGCCAGGATGCCATCGCGGACATGTTGCGTGAGCGGCTCGAGGATGTGCAGCCGGACGACTGGGCTCCCGATGACGCGGTGCCGGCTCGGCGTGACGGCGGGGTCACTGAGGGCTTCATCCGCTTCAGCACGAGCGTGGCCCACGGCTATGGCTATGTCCGCCTCAGGGACGGCAAGATCTGGACGCTGCTCACCACCGCGCAGGACCTCAAGGGCCACGAGGAGCCCGGCTCGCTGTCCCGCCCGCTCGGGCTGGTCCAGGACGAGCAGATCGGGGAGCCCACGTGGACCGACCGCCGCGACGCCGAGCGCGCCGAGCTCGGGGTCACGCAGCAGCCGTATGTGCTCATCGTCGGCGGCGGACACTCCGGGATCATCCTGGCCGCCCGGTTGCGCCAGCTCGGTGTGCCCGCGCTGATCGTGGAGAAGAACGAGCGGGCGGGGGACAACTGGCGCAAGCGCTACAAGACCCTGCAGCTGCACAACCCGATCTGGGAGAACGAGCTGCCCTATTTGTCCTTCCCGGACAACTGGCCGATCTACATGAACAAGGACAAGTTCGCCGACTGGCTCGAGTCCTACACCAACGTCATGGAGCTCAACTTCTGGGGCGGCGCCGAGGCCACGAGTGCGCGCTTCGACGAGGAGACCTCGACCTGGGAGGTCGAGGTCGAGCGGCACGGTGAGAAGGTCACTCTGCGCCCCAAGCAGCTCGTGATGTCGACCGGCTCTCACGCCCGGCCCACGATCCCGGACCTGCCCGGGCGTGATGTGTTTGAGGGGATCCAGCAGCACTCATCTGAGCACCCTGGCCCGGACGGGTTGGAGGGCAAGAAGGTCGTGGTCGTCGGCTCGGGCACCTCGGCCCACGACATTGCCGCGGCCCTGGCTGCCCGCGATGTCGACGTGACCATGATCCAGCGCTCGCCGACCTATGTGGTCAAGCCCGACAGCTTCAACAAGCACGTCCTGGGGGCGTTGTATTCGCAGGAAGCAGCCGCGAACGGGGTCACGCCGGAGAAGGGCGACATCCTGGCCGCGTCGTTTCCTTATGCGCTGTTCTTTGACGTCCAGAAGGCTGGCGTCGACAAGATCCGCGAGATCGACGCCGAGTTCTATGAGGAGCTCGGCAACTCCGGCTTCCTGCTCGACTTCGGGCCCAGGGATGGCGGGCTGTTTGCTCGGGCCATCACCGGCGTGAACAACTACTACATCGACGTGGGCGCGGCTCAGATGATCATCGACGGCCGGCTCAAGGTCGCCAGCGGTTCTGGTGTCAAGGAGCTGCGCGAGCGCAGCGTGATCCTGGAGGACGGTCGCGAGCTCGACGCCGACGCGATCATCTATGCCACCGGCTTCACCTCCATGAAGGGGGCGATCGCCGACCTCATCTCTCCCGAGGTGGCCGAGCGCCTCGGGGAGATCTCGGGCATCGGATCCGGGGAGGGCACCGACCCTGGCCCGTGGGAGGGCGAGATCCGCAACATGTGGAAGCCGGTGGACCAGGAGGGGCTGTGGTTCCACGGAGCCCTGATCGCGCACGCCCGTTCCTACTCGCGCTATCTCGCCCTGCAGTTGAAGGCTCGGATGGAGGGCATGCCCACCCCGACCTATCGGCTG
The DNA here is from genome assembly GCF_023923225.1 of Ornithinimicrobium faecis. Lineage (GTDB taxonomy): Bacteria > Actinomycetota > Actinomycetes > Actinomycetales > Dermatophilaceae > Ornithinicoccus > Ornithinicoccus faecis. The sequence goes on from NZ_CP099489.1 coordinate 1,353,831, forward strand.
GAGGAGGCTCGGGACTCGTCGCTGGTGTGACAGGTCCAGTGTGTTGACGCAGACCGAGGTGCCCGCCTAGGTTTGTGGCAACGCAAGGAGGCCTAGGTGGTGCCTGACGACACCGGAGCGCAGCTGACCACGCTGGCGGTTGACCCTGCCTCGAGCGAGCCGCCTTTCGCCCAGTTGCGGACCCAGATCGCCAACCAGGTCGCCAGCGGTGCCCTCAAGGCTGGCGACCGTCTGCCCACCGTGCGCCAACTCGCCGGGGACCTGGGGATCGCCGCCAACACGGTGGCCCGCGCCTATCGAGAGTTGGAGGCCGATGGCCTCGTGGAGGGTCGAGGTCGTGCAGGCACCTTTGTGATGGGACGCAGCGGACCGGAGGAGGCTGCCGACGCGGCCGCCTCGCTCTACGCCCGGACCGTCGCTGGCCTCGGCCTCGATCCTGCCGAGGCGCTCGCGATCGTTCGTCGAGCGCTGCGGGCCTGATCGGGGTGGCGTTAAGCGCCAGCTCTTCCGCCCACCAGGGCAACATTGCTGGCCCGGTCGGCAATCCAAACGTTGACCCGTGCCACCTCTCCAGCGGAGAGGTGCCTGACATCATCATGCGGTAGGCGGGCGTCCCGAAGCCACGTGTTGACCTCGTCCCACCGCCAGAGGCCGCCGCCGGTCAGCACGAACGGCTCAGGGAAGGGTCTTTCAGTCTGGCGCTCGCGCCGCACCCAGAGTCCGACAGCTTGGCGCGTCATGTCTGTGCGCTCCGCGATCTGGGCACGCGTGACGAGGTCGTCATACACACGCCGCACGCGAACGCCGTGCTGTCGAAGTCCCGTCACCGCCGCCTGAGCGGCGGCCACGGCATTCGTGTCTTCGAAACTCACGGTCAGCAGTGCCGTGCGACCGTGACCGCCGATGAAGCCGCCGAGCTCCTCGATGAGGGTCTGTTCCGTGTCGTCGTCGACGGGGTCAATGACGAACATAAGTTCATACTCGATCATGAGGTCGCCCGATGCCTTTCTGCGGGTGCGGTACGTCCAAGTAGACACTCAGAATGCCGTGTTGTCAATCGGAAACGGAGCGTTCGCGACCATGGCTACTTGACCAGGGCGTGCCCATCAGGGCAGTGCTCTGCGTTTCTCCGGAGACGTCGTGCTGCTGCTTCCGGGCGACTCGAGGTCCCGGGCACGGCTGCGCTGGTGCCGCCTTCGTCGTGCCTGCACGGACAATAGACGCGGTACCCGTGCCCTTGCTTCCGGATCCTCCAGCGCTTCTCATCGTGGAGCCACTTGACAGCGTCGAAGACCGGAGGGTCGACTCTTCCACGCAGGTCGGACGGTCTTAGCCAGTCGTCAGGCATCATTCCCCCATAGGACGTCAGGGAGGTGATGTTGCCACCGGGGTCTGACACCGCGAGCCGCTCATGTCAGGCGTCGCAACTAGCGTGCACAATCAGCCAACCGACAGGGGAGTGGACATGACTGTGCATGACGATGTGGTTGAGGTGCGGGGGCCGTGGTCGCTCGCGACAAGCAGGACGTTCTGGGAGGGTTTCGCTCCCGCGGCACTGCCGCCGGGAGCGGACGACTCCGTGCTGCGCACGACCTTCCTGACCGAGGGGGACTGGCGCCCTGCCACGGTCACCGTGAGCCAGGAGGGCGCCCAGGCTGTCCTGCGTGTGGAGGGCGAGGGTGATCTGAGTGCTGCGGCCGCGCAGGTATGCCGATTCCTGGCCCTGGATGTCGACGCCAGTGACTGGCCGGCGATCGGACAGCGTGACCCCGTGATTGGTCGGGCCCAGCGACTGCTTCCCGGACTGCGGCCGTGCGGTTTCCACTCGCCCTATGAGGCGGCGGCCTGGGCGGTGTTGTCCCAGCGGGTGCGGATCACACAGGCCGCGCGGCTCAGGTCCGACCTGGTGCGTGACCTGGGGGAGGGCGGAGCTTTCCCCACTCCGACATCACTGCTGGCGGCCGAGCTTGATCTGCCCGGCCGCAAGCCGGAGTATCTGCGGGCGGTCGCCGAGGCCGCCCTCGATGGCCTGCTCAACGGGGTGTCGCTGCGAGCGGTGGCTCCGGAGGAGGCCGTGGCCCAGGTGCAGGAGATCAAGGGACTCGGCCCGTTCGCCGCCGAGCTTGTCGTCCTCCGCGGTGCGAACGTGCCCGACGCGCTGCCGACCCACGAGCGACGCCTCGATGCTGAGGTTGCCGAGCACTATGGAGCAGATGCCAACCTGCCGCAGATCGCTGAGGCCTGGCGTCCGCTGCGGACCTGGGCCTGTGTGCACCTGCGCTGTCTGCGCGAGCAACGCACCGGTGAGATCAGTTGACCGAACCCGACCGTCGCCGATCTTGACGTGGTCCGCTCGACCAGTGCAACGGCATACCTGATCGGTGCTTGTTCGGCGTCACGAGATCTCGTGATCGTCAGCGCCAAACATGGGCAACAGGCTGCCCTCCGGCAACTCGGAGGCCACGGTGCTCATGCGCCACTTGTTCGTGAACAGGGCGACCAGGGTGCCGTCGGTGCGGCGCAGCACCTCGGCCCCTTGCTTGCCGTCGATGACGGGCGTGGCAGCGGTGGTGGTTCGACGGGCCAAGCCGTATCCGAGGGGTTCTAACAGGGTCTGGGCGCCGAACTCCTGCTCGAGGCGGTGAGTGGCGACGTCGAACTGCATGGGGCCAACAGCCGCGAGGACGGGGGCCTGGGCGCCGCGACGGTCAGAGACGAGGACCTGCACCACGCCCTCCTGGTCGAGCATGTCGATCCCGCGCCGGAACTGCTTGGTCCGGCTGGTGTCACGGGACCGCACGACCGCGAAGTGTTCGGGCGCGAACCGGGGCAGGGGCGGGTAGCGCACCGCGGGTCCGTCGTGGAGGGTGTCACCCACGTGCAGGGCGTGGGCGTTGACGAGGCCGACGACGTCTCCGGGATAGGCCTCATCGATCGTCTCGCGCTCGCGGCCGAAGACGGACTGGGCGTATTTGGTCTGGAACGGCCGGCCCGTCGCGGCGTGGGCCAGCACCATGCCCCGCTCGAAGCGGCCCGAGCACACCCGCATGAACGCCACGCGGTCACGGTGCGAGCGGTCCATCCCGGTCTGCACCTTGAAGACGAAGCCGGAGAACGGGGCGTCGACCAGGCGGGGTTGGCCGTCCACGTCGGTCCACGGCTGCGGCCGTGGTGCCAGCTGTTTGACGGTCTCGAGGAGCTCGGCCACCCCGAAGTTGAGGACTGCGGCTGTGAACAGCACCGGCGTGCTGCGGGCGGCGAGGAACTCGTCGTGGTCGTGGGTCTGCCCCGAGGAGGTGAGCAGCTCCAGCTCCTCCACGGCCGTCTGCCAGTCGGGTCCATGCCGGTGGGCGGCCTCCTGCGCATCGATCCGCTCGCGTCCGGCCAGGGTGGCCCCACCGGGCGTGCGGCTGAACTGGGTCATGCCACCAGTGTCGGAGTCGATCACGCCGCGGAAGTCGCCGGCGATCCCGACCGGCCAGTTCAACGGGGTCGGTCGAATCCCGAGCCGGTCAGCAATCTCGTCCAGCAGCGCCAACGGCTCCTGCCCGGGGCGGTCCCACTTGTTGATCACCGTGATCACCGGGGTGCCCCTGACACGACAGGCCTCGAACAGTTTGAGCGTCTGCGGCTCCAGGCCCTTGGCGGCGTCCAGGAGCATGACCGCGCAGTCGACCGCGGACAGCACCCGATAGGTGTCCTCGGAGAAGTCGGCGTGCCCAGGGGTGTCCAACAGGTTGATGACCACGTCATCGACTTTGAGCTGGAGCACTGCGGAGGTGATGGAGATGCCGCGGGCCTGCTCCATGTCCAGCCAGTCCGAGACCACGCCCCGGCGCGTGCCCTTGCCGTGCACGGAGCCCGCCTCGGCGATGGCGTGAGCGTGCAGCGCCAGGGCCTCGGTCAGGGTCGACTTGCCCGCGTCGGGGTGGGAGATCACCGCGAAGGTGCGGCGGCGTGGGGCCTGCCCGGCCACATCAGGATCGGGGGTTGAACTCATGCGCTCTCCTGTGGCCGCAAGTGCGGCGGCCAGATTGGTGGTGGTCCATCCCTGGCGAGCCGGCGGTTGGCCAGGTTGGTGAAGGTGTGCTGGGTGGCTCGCGTCAGTCGTCAGCCAGGCGTGCGGGGAAACCGCCAGTGGCGATCGGTGACCACCGGGTCGGGGTGATGCGCAGCAGAGACTTGCCCTGCGCCACCATGGCCTCGCGGTATTCGTCCCAATCGGGGTGCTCGCCGGAGATCGAGCGGAAGTAGTCGACCAGTGGCTCCACCGACTCCGGGATGTCGAGGACCTCGCAGTCCCCGTCGACCTGCACCCAGGGGCCGTTGAACTCGTCAGAGAGCACCACGACGCTGACCGTGTGGTGCCGCCGCGCGTTGCTGGTCTTGGCGCGATCTGGATAGGTCGAGATCACCAGACGCCCCTGCTCGTCGACACCGCCGGTCACGGGGGAGGCCTGAGGGCTGCCGTCGCCGCGCTGCGTGATGAGCACGAAGCTGTGCCGGGGGCGCACGAACTCCAGCAGCCCGTCGAGGTCGACCTCAGTCGTTGTCGCGATCGTCTTCGCCATGACCTCAGTCTCTCAGCCCGCGCTGGGGTGCGTTCCCGCGAGCATCACCAGCCTAGGCAGGTAGCATGATTGGGGCGCATGAGTTGAATACATTCCACTCATTGGACGCATATACCCAGGTCGCGAGAGAATATTGGCATGACCACGACGACTCGCACCCCCCACACTGTCGCCACCGTCTTCGGCCTTGGTGCTGTCTCCCGCACCCTGCGCGCCCGCCGCCAGCAGGACCCCGAGCGTGCCGAGCGTCGCCGGGTCGCCCGCCAGATCGCGTCCTACCCCGCCTCCCGCGGCGTCAGCCTGACCGTGACCTCGCGCGACGCCAGCCGCTGATCCACCCGCGGGCACGCACAGCCCACCACGAGCCGCACGTCCTTGGAGCGCGAGACAACGCTCCGACAGCGGTGTACTTTGGGGCTCCTCGCAACTGACACCGACGTCTGGGGGCCAACGGGTGAGCACATCGCCGAGCATCGAGCGTCAGGGTCGTGCCGCCTCCGGTCGGCCCCGCCTCGTCGAGCCCGCCCTGCTCGTCCCGTTCATCCTCGTCGTCGCGTGCTTCGCAGCTTGGGGAGCGGCAGCCAATCTGACGGACGTCCTGGTCGGCGTCTTCCGCACCATCTTCGACATGTCGAACGTGCAGTCCTCACTGGTGCAGTCGGCCTACTACGGCGCATACTTCCTGCTGGCGCTGCCCGCCGCGTTCATCAACAGCCGGTTCGGCTTCAAGGTCGGCATGCTGACCGGGCTGGGCCTGGCCGCCCTCGGCGGGATTCTGTTCTTCCCGGCCAGCCAAATGCTGGTCTATGAGGCCTTCCTCATCGCCTTGTTCGTGCTGGCGGCGGGGCTGTCCATCTTGGAGACCTCCGCGAACCCCCTGATCATCGCGATGGGCTCGGAAGCCACCGCCACCCGACGGCTCAACCTGGCACAGGCATTCAACCCGGTCGGTGCGAACATCGGCGTGCTGCTGGGCGCCCTGCTGATCCTGCCGGGGCTGACCTCCGAGGCGGCCAAGACGATCATGTCGTCCGAGGAGTTGCGTGCCAGCCAACAGGCCGACCTCTTCCTGGTGCTGCGCCCCTATCTTGGCATCGCCGCAGTGCTGGTGGTCCTGTGGCTGCTCCTGGCCTTCCGCAAGATGCCCGACCTGCCCGGTCAGCAGGCGGCGCTCGCCGACACCGCCGTGGGTGGCGGGGACAGCAGTCGCGTCGCGGGCCGGCTCTGGCGCAACCGCCGTTATCGCTTCGGCGTCGTCGCCCAGTTCTTCAATGTCGCGGCACAGACCTGCGTGTGGACCTTCACGATCATCTATGCACTGGATGTCGTCGGCGTCTCCTCCAGCGCCTCCGGTTGGTATCTGCAGGCCAGCCTCATCCTGTTCCTCATCGCCCGATTTGCCATGGTCTATCTGCTCGGGATCTTCCGCCCCGCCAGGCTGCTATTGCTCATGGCCGTGTTCGGTGTCATCTGCTGCCTGATCGCCATGTACTCACTCAACATGGTCGGGCTTATCGCGGTCGTGGCGATCTCGGCGTCGTTGTCGCTGATGTTTCCCACGATCTATGGCCTGGCCCTGGAGGGCCTGGGTGAGGACGCGAAGTTCGGCGCGGCAGGCCTGGTCATGGCGATCCTTGGAGGGGCGATCCTCCCGCTGGTCCAGGGCGCCGTCATGGACGGCGTGGGCGACACGGCCTTTGGCTTCATCGTCCCCGCAGCGTGCCTGGCCATGGTCGCCGCGTATGCCGTATTCGAGCTGCGTGACCGCCCGCAGCTTCCGGCTGTGGCTGAGGAGACATCATGAGCGTCCGCAGCCTGGCCGCGGCCGCGGCCCTGACCACCGGCTTGATGCTCACCGGGTGTGCGGGGGAGGACCCGGACGTCACCGTCGGGCTGATCACCAAGCAGGAGGACAACCCCTACTGGGTGACGATGCGGCAGGTTGCCGAGGAGACGGCTGGAGAGGAGAACGTCGATTTACTCACCGCCACCGGCACGAGTGACGTGGATGTGGACTCCCAGGTCGTGGCCTTGCAGGAGATGACCGCCCAGGGGGCGGACGGCATACTCATCGCTCCCACGGACTCCGAGGCTCTGGTGCCGGCCATCGAGGACGCCCGGGAGGCGGGTGTCACGGTGATCGCCGTGGACACCCCGACCGAGCCCGAGTCGGCGGTGGATGCCGTTTTTGCCACCGACAACCACGAGGCCGGCGAGTTGGTCGGGGAGTATGCCAAGGCCAAGGCCGAGGAGATGGGACTCGAGCCCAGGATCGCGATCCTGGACCTCGCTCCGGGCATCGCCTCGGGTGAGCAGCGCCGGGCCGGCTTTCTGGCTGGTTTCGGGATCGAGGAGGATGACCCGCAGATCAGCGGGTCGCAGGACACTGAGGGAGACCGGGAGTTGGGGGTGGTCGCGATGCGCGACCTGCTGGCCCAGGATCCTGGCATCAACGTGATCTATGCCGTCAACGAGCCGGCTGCCCTGGGGGCGGTCGTTGCGCTTGAGGAAGTCGACCGGGACCAAGGGGACGTCATCCTGGTGACCGTCGATGGTGGCTGTGAGGCGATCAAGGATGCCGTGCGGCCGGGGGACATTGACGCCACCGCGCAGCAGTATCCGGAGAACATGGCACGCGAGGGAGTGACCGCGCTGGCCGACCACGCCCGCGGCGGCCCAGCCCCCACGGGTTTCCTCAACACCGGCATCGTGCTGATCACCGGCAACCCCGCCCCGGGGGTCGAGTCCCGCGACGTCGCGTTCGGCGTGCGGAACTGCTGGGGATGACGAGCGAGCTCGACGGCTCGCGATTGGCCCCCGGGCCGGGGTGGGTGCTGGCTCAGATCTGTGCCTCCGCGGCCCCGAGCACGTCGTGCAGACCGAACTTGTCGTTGAAGGCATGCACTTCAAAGAAGATGAAGTGGTTCTCAGCCATGTTGTAGTTGCAGTCCCGGAAGTCCTTCCCCGTCGGGATCGCGCAGACGCCATTCCGGCCGTAGTCGGTCTCCCAGTGCACCTCGATCCGCCACCCGTCGCTCTCGAAGTCCTCCACGATGATGTGGTCCCCGTCCGGGTCGAAGCATCCGATCCCGAAGGTGTCGTCGCCGGTGCAGACCACAGACTTCGCCGGGGCGGGCCCCGACGAGGTGGCCGATGCGGCCGGAGCGCCGACCAGTCCTGCTCCCAACAAGCCGGCGGCCAGCACCCCCACCGTCCGGCCTGCCCTGGTCACGTTCTTGAGACGATTGCTGTGCGTCATTGCAGTTCTCCTTGAAGGTGTCGTGTTCACGTGCCGAGGACGCTAGGAGGAGAGCACGCCGCCGAGCGAGTCATTTAACGCTCCGCCCCAGGTCAGCGGCGCGAAATGCAGACGAAGGTCGGAGGCAGGCCCTACTTCCGTCGGGGCCCCCTGTGCAAAGTGGAACCTTCGGCATCCTGTGCGCCCTGACGACCGTCCCTACGCTGGAGTGGATGCGGCAACGGGGAACGACGTCCAGGGGAGATCATGAGCACGCGCAGTGACGACTGGGAGGACAGTGCGGTCGCGGGGCTGCGTCCACCGCGCGAGAGGGTCGACCCGCGGTGCCGGAGCTGGTGGCTCGCCCAGGTGGTGGTGAGCGCCGTCTGCGTTGTGGGACCGCTCTTCGTGCTCGGGCTGTCGATCGAGGCGGCCCGGTGGTGGTTCCTCACGCCGGCGATCGTCGCGGCGGTGCTGTCTGTCATGGCCATGGTGGTGGTGCCGCGCGTCCGGTGGGCGATCCACCGCTGGGAGGCGACGGACCAGGCGCTCTACAGCCGCTCGGGTCTGTTCTGGCACGAGTGGCGGGCGGCCCCGCTCTCCCGGGTGCAGTCCGTCGACATGGTCCGCGGACCGCTGCAACAGCGCTTCGGCCTGGCCACGATCTCGGTCACGACAGCCTCGGCCAAGGGTGAGGTGAAGATCCAAGCACTTGATGCGGACGTGGCAGAGGCGATGGTCGACCGCTTCACGTTGCTCACCGAGGCGGACCAGCAGGACGCGACATGACGGCGGTGAGCGGTCACGACGACTGGCAGCGGCTGGACTCACGGACCATCTGGGCCAGCACGATCCTCGGGGCCGGGTCCCTCATCGGTGCTGCGGCGCCAGTGGCCCTCGCCCTGACGATCGCCCAGGTGGGCACCGGCTGGATCCTGCTCTGGTGCCTGGGCGGCACGGTCGTCGGTTCCGTGGCGGTCGGGGTCTTCGAGGCGGTCCGGCTGGCGGTGACCCGCTATCGCGTCGGTGAGCACCGTGTCGAGCGACGCGTCAACTTCATCGGCAGCACGACCACCGCACTGTCGACACAGCGCATCCGCAACGTCGAGGTCGCGGCCGACCTCGTGCAGCGGCGCTTCGGCATCGCTGAGGTCCGGCTGGCCAGCGGCGACTCGGACGGTCCGCGGTTCAGTCTCGTCACCCTCGACCGCGAGCACGCCGAGGAGTTGCGCTCGCAGTTGCTGGGGGAGCGGGCCACGGCCGACACCACGACCCTTGCCGCGCACGACTGGTCGCTGCTGCGCTATGCCCCGGTGAGCGTCCTGACACCGGTCTTCGGGCTGCTGGCCTTTGCCGTCGCGTTCCAGGTCGCCGACTGGTTTGCCGTGGTGCCCGAGATGCTCGACTGGGTCACCGACGTCGTCGGAGACACCTCGTGGTGGCTGGTGGCGCTCGCCCTGGCCGTGGCCGCGCTGGTCATCGGGGTCATCAGCAGTCTCGTGACACACGTCGAGGCGTGGTGGGGCTATCGCCTGGAGCACCAACAGGACGGATCGCTCGACCTGCACCGCGGGTTGCTGATCGGCCGGGCCACCCACTTCGACGGGCGCCGGATTCGTGGCGTCCGGGTGCACGAACCGCCCGGCCTGCGCCGGGTCGGCGCCGCGCGCCTCGACATCATCGCGGTCGGCGTTCGGGCCGGGGCCGAGGAGTCGGGGCGGACCCGGCAGAGCCCCACGCTCGTCCCGAACGCCCCACGGGAGCTGATCACCTCGGTCGGGCAGACCGTGGTCGGCAGCGACTGGTCGGACGACCTGCAGTCGCACCCACCCGCGGCCCGAAGCCGCCGGTTCCTGCGGGCAGGGCTGGCCACCGTGGGCTGCATGCTCGTGTCCCTCGTCCCGGCGGTGGTGTGGCCCTCGCTGTCGTGGATCCTGCCGGCGACCCTCGTCGTGGCGGCAGTCGTGAGCGCCTGGGTCGCCCACGACAACACCCGCGGGTTGGGTCACCGCACCACCGACGACCACGTCGTCCTGCGCAGAGGCTCACTGCTGCGCCGCACGGATGTCCTGCAGCGCGACGGACTGCTCGGCTGGAACCTGCGGCAGAGCCCGTTCCAGCGGCCCGCCCGGATCGTGACCTTGGTGGCCACGTCGGCAGGAGGCACCGGTGCCTTCCGGCTCCCGGATGCCTCGGAGGCGCAGGCCGAGCGGTTGATGGACACCGCCAGCCCGGTCTGGGATCACCTCAGGGTCGGCGGCTGACCCGGGACCACTGCGACCTCGCCGGTCACCTGACCACCGGCGCACAGCGGCGTCGGCAGGTCCTGCGCAACGGCTGTAGGGGCACGGGCCGTCGAATTTCACCGGTTGTCGCGTCACCAGTCGCCTCAGGCCGCCTAGTCTCGTGCGCACCGCCGAACCTGGAGGACCGATGACTGCTGACTATTGGATCGTAGGAGCTCGTGTTGTTGACGGCACCGGCCAAGACCCTGCCGAGGGGGTGGCCATCCACGTCGTCGACGGCCGGATCGCCGACCTCGGGCAGGCACCGCCAGACGCCGAGACGCTGGACGCTGGCGGCCTCACCATCACGCCGGGTCTGATCGATGCCCACGTGCACTTCGGGCTGTCCAGCGAGATCACTCCGAGCCTGCGGCGTGAGCTCTCCGTCGCGGAGCTCGCGGCCGACATGTTTGCCAACTGCAGCAGCACCCTGGACGCCGGCTTCACCACGGTGCGGGACACCGGAGGCATCGACGCGGGACTGGCGCGTGCCGTGGCCTCGGGCAAGGTGCGCGGCCCCCGCATCCTGCAGTGCGGGCCGGTGCAGTGCCAGACCGGTGGGCACGGGCACCTCGCGGCGGAGTGGGAGCCGACCTCTGACTGGGGCGACCACGCCATCCCGGGCCTGCGGGCCATGTCCTTGCTGTCGGACGGCCCAGCCGAGATGCGCAAGAACATCCGCGAGACCTTCCGACTGGGTGCCGACTTCATCAAGATGTGCGTCACCGGTGGCGTCGTCTCCACCCACGACAAACTCTCCGACACCCAGTTCACCGTCGAGGAGATCGCCGTGGCGGTCGAGGAGGCGAGCGCGCGAGGCACCTATGTGACGGTGCACGCCCACAACAACGCCGGCATCCGCAACGCCGTCCTGGCCGGTGTGAAGTGCGTCGAGCACGGCTCGGAGATCGATGAGGAGACTGCGGCGCTGATGGCCCAGCACGGGGTCGCGCACGTGCCCACCCTGGCCGTGGTCCACGCACTGCTCGAGGACGCGGCCGCAGCGGGTCTGCCCCCGGAGATCCGGGACCGCATCGGACCGGCCCTGGATGGGCAGGTCGCGGGGCTGCGGGCATCGCGTGCTGCCGGCGTGCGGGTCGGCTCGGGCTCGGACCTCATCGGTCCGGCGCAGGGGCTGCGCGGGAAGGAGCTCACCCTGCGCAGCGAGGTCGAGACCCCGATGCTCGCGCTGGAGTCGGCCACCCGGGTCAACGCCGACATCCTTGGCGTGGGCGAGGAGACCGGCACCATCGAGGTCGGCAAGCTGGCCGACCTGACGGCCTGGGCCACGGACCCGCTCGCCGACCCCACGGCCTTCGGCGACCCCGACCAGGTGATTCTGGTGGTGCAGGCCGGCGCACTGGTCAAGGACGTGCGGCCGTGACCGCGCTGACCTACCGCCCACCGACCGGCAGCTTCCCCGTCGGTGTGCGTGACGGCGAACTGGTCGACACCACCTATCCCGTCCTGCGCACTGAGGATGCGGAGGGGCGACGCATCATGGTCCGCGCCTGGCATCCCGCGGCCGAGGACGGGGGAGCGCGCCGGCCCTATCTGGTCGGGGAGGAGGCTCAACTCGTCCAGTGGTGCCTCGGCCTCGCCGGGGCACCCTCGGACTGGGCCGGACAGCTCGGTGCGGTGGAGACGTTCTCCCAGCCGGACACTCCAGTCGCCCCCGGCACCTTCCCCACCGTGGTCTTTTCACACGGCGCGACGAGCTGGGTCTCGCAGAACACCCCGCTGATGGAGCACCTGGCCAGCCATGGGTATGTCGTGTGGTCCGTCACCCATCCCGGCGAGTCCAGCGGGGTCCAGTTTGCGGACGGCAGCACCGTCCGTCACGACGAAGCCTTCCAGGAGGCATTCCTGGGGATCGTCGGGACCCCGGACTACATCGGCAAGTTCACCGGTGACGTGGCGCACCGTCACGCCGCGACCCCCGGCCTGCTCGATGACCTCGGCATGGGGCCGTGGGCCCGTCGGTGGGTGGACGACCACCGTGCGGTGATCGACGCGATCGAGCAGGACTCGATCGACGGCGAGGCCGGCGCCCTGGTCACCAGCAGCGATCTCGGCGCGCTCGGCGTCGTCGGGATGTCGTTCGGCGGTGCGGCCGCAGCCTCGACCGCCCAGGTGGACGAGCGGGTGCGCGCCGCCGTCAACCTCGACGGAGGCCAGTTCCTGTCCGACCTGCTCGGGGTGGACGCGCGCGTGCCACTGCTGCACGTCTCGACCGATGCCGCAGCTGCGTTGGCCGCGGTGGGAGTGCCAGGAGCCACACTGCTGGAAACCAACGAATTCTTCTACGAGGAGCACACCCGCGCCGGGCTGCACGAGCACGTCCACCGGCTGCGCGTGGCAGCCGCCACGCACATGGAGCTGACGGACTTTGTGCTGCTCCCGCAGGACGAGCGCTCGACGGTCATTCCCGACGGCGGCACGGTGGAGTCCCAACGGGTCATCGACCTGCTCAACGCGACCGTCGGCGCCTTCCTCGACCAGGCGCTCCGCGGGGAGGACCGCGACTTCCCTGCCAGCGTGCTCCACGAGTTCCCCGAGCTCTCACCGGTCGACCTCAGTCCCATCCGGGACTGGGCGCGGGGCGAGCAGGGGGTGGGCGGCGCATGAGCAGCCAGCCCGAGATTCCCGCCGTCGACGAGCTCGGCGACCACTACCTCGACACCTTCACCGCGGCATACCCATTCACCGCGACCGTCTTCGGTCTTCCCGGCCACGACGCCGAGGTGCAGGACGTCTCTGAGCAGGGACGCGCCGACCTCGCCCGGACGATGGCACAGCTGCGGGACCAGGTCAGTGCCCTGGCCCCCGACGAGCTGACCCCGACGGAGCGGGCCTCGCGCTCACTGTTGCTGCACACCACCTCGACGGTGGTGGACTCCGTCGAGTCCCGCGAGAGCGACTGGCAGATCGGTGGACTGGTCGGGCCGGTGTATGCCGTGCTCGCAATGGTCCCCAAGGTCACCCTGGACTCCGCCCAGCGGGGTCAGGACTACGAGGCGCGCCTCGCCCGGCTCGACGGCTATCTCGATCAGTCGATCGACGCGCTGCGCCGGGGAGTGCGCGACGGCCTGGTCGCCAATCGACGTCTCGTCGAGTCGACGGTGTCCACCCTGGACGCCTATCTCGGTGCCGGCGTTGCCGCCGATCCGCTTCTGCAACCGCTCGGCCAGCTTGCCGACGAGGCAGGCCGGGCGCGGATCGAGGAGAGCGTGACGGGATCGGTCCGTCCGGCGATGGCGCGGCTCCGGCGGGCACTGGCCGAGGAGGTCCTGCCGGCGGCGCGCCCCGACGACCGAGGCGGCATGACCTACCTCCCGGGAGGAGACGAGGCCTACACCAAACTGGTGCGGCAGCACACGACCACCGACCGGACTGTCGAGGAGCTGCACGCCACCGGGCTGACGATCGCTGAGAAGCTCCGTGGCGAGTTCAGCGAGCTGGGCTCACGGGTGCTCGGCACCGGCGACGTCGCGGAGGTCACCCACCGACTGCGCGAAGACCCTGGCCTGCGCTTCTCCTCGGGCGAGGAGATGCTGCACCTGGCCTCCGAGGCGATGCGTCGTGCCGAGGAGGCCGTGCCGGACTGGTTCAACCGCTGGCACCAGGCGGCCTGTGAGATCGGGCCGCTGAACGCGGCCGAGGCCGAGACCTCCGCGCTCGGGTATTACCAACCTCCAGCCGGCGACGGCACCCGACCGGGGCGGTGCTGGTTGAACACCTCCCACCCCGAGGCCAGGCCGCGCTACGAGATGGAGACGCTCACCTTCCACGAGACGGTCCCCGGCCACCACCTGCAGTTCGCGCTCTCCCAGGAGCTGACCGAGCTCCCTGCCTATCGGCGGTTCGCCTATGTCACCGCCTTCGGCGAGGGGTGGGGTCTCTACACCGAGCGGCTCGGCGATGAGATGGGCATCTACTCCGACGATCTCGCGCGCTTCGGCATGGTCTCCTTCGACGCCTGGCGCGCCGCCCGGCTCGTCGTGGACACCGGCATCCATGCCCTGGGCTGGTCCCGCCAGCAGGCGATCGACTACATGTGGGACAACACGGCCCTGACCCGCGGCAACATCATCAACGAGGTGGACCGCTACACGAGCATGCCGGGGCAGGCCCTGGCCTACATGACTGGCCGGCTGGAGATCGTCCGGCTCCGCAAGGCCGCCGAGGCCGAGCTCGGAGCACGGTTCGACATCAAGGCATTCCACGACACCGTGCTCGGTGGTGGGTCCGTCCCGCTCTCCGAGCTGGCCGACGTGGTCACCCGCTGGAGCGCAACCCACGCCGATGAACCGGAGACCAAGGAGACACCATGACCAGTGCACCCACCGATGTTGACCTCACGACGCGCGCCTGGGGTGAGGGCGAGCGCGAGGCGTGCGCTGCCGCTCAGGTCGCGGACCGCACGCAGGCAGCGTCAGCTCGCGGACATCAGGGAGCCGTCACCGTGGCCCACGGCCCGCTCGCTGCCCGTGCTGGCCTGGAGGCCCTCAAGCAGGGTGGCAACGCCATCGACGCCGCGATGACCACGGCGCTGGCGCAGGTCGCGCTCACCGCCGGCGCCCCCATCAGCTATTTCGGGATCCTGTCGCTGGTCTATTACGACGCCGGCTCCGGGGACATTCACACGATGAACGCGGAGTGGAACACCGTCCGGGGCGAGGACGACCCGCTCACCATCCCTGGCAAGGTTGACTACAGCAGCGCGGAGGCGCTGCGCGGGCTGGGCGAGCCGAGTGGCCGGACGGCTCTGGTGGGCGGCTTCATGAAAGGTGTCGAGGCGGCGCACGCCAGGTTCGGCCGGCTGCCCTTCTCCGCGCTGTTCCAGCCGGCCATCGAGTTCGCCGAGGACGGGGTCCCGGTCAGCTCGTCGGCAGACATGGCCTTCACCATGCGCAGCGAGGATCTTGCTCGTCTGCCCGAGACCCGCGAGACGATGCTCAAGCCCGACGGGTCGCGCTACCAGACCGGTGAGATCCTGCACCAGCCCCGACTGGCCGACACCCTGCGCAAGGTCGCCGCAGAGGGGGCGGACTACATGTATGCCGGACCGTGGGCCGAGAAGCTCGTAGCTGCGGTGCAGGCAGACGGCGGTCACATGACCCTGGAGGATCTCTCCACCTATGACGTCATCTGGGGCGAACCGTTGGTGGCCGAGATCGCCAATGGCTATTCCGTGGCCGTCGCCGGACACCCGAACAAGGGCGGCCTGGCCCTCGTGGAGGCCCAGCACCTGGCTGAGGCCGCCGGGCTGCTCGGCGGCGAGCACTGGACCGAGTCGCCACAGACCCTGCGCACGGCCCTGGACATCACCTCGGTCTATGCCGCCTCCTACCTGCCACAGGAGACCGTTGAGGCGGTCTTCCCCGGCGTCGACTTCACGCCGGAATCACGGGTGACCCCGGCGCACGCCGAGCAGCTGTGGGAGCGCATCAAGGACGGCTCGCCGCTGGCCAACTGGAAGCGCACGTCCCCCATGCACTCCGACGACGTCGTGGTGATCGACGGCGAGGGCAACATTGCCGCCATCACCCACTCGATCAACTGCGTGCTGTGGGGCAAGACCGCGATCATGGTCGACGGCATCACGATCGGCGACCCGGGTGCCCACCAGCAGCACGAGATCGCCAGGGTCGAGCCCGGCGAGCGTCTGCCCGCCCCGACCGAGACAGGCATCCTGCTGCGGGATGGGGCTCCCGTCCTGGGCTTCGCCTCGATGGGAGCGGGGTTGCATCATCGGACCTTCCAGGGGCTGCTCAACTACACCGGCTTCGGACTGGGGCTGGAGGAGACGGCCAACACCGCTGACTTCTTCGGGCCCACCCCTGACCCCGCGACGGGCGAGCTGACCGCGGGCTTCCCGCAGGGTCGCTTCGACCACTCGGTGCTCGACGCGATGGGGATCGCCTGGCAGGAGTTCGGGGCCCAGGACGCGCGCTTCGGCGGAGAGGGCTATTGGGTGGCGATCGAGCGTGACCCCGACACCGGGGAGCTCCACGCGGTCTCGCACAACCGGGACAACAGCGACGCCGTCGCTTTCTAGGAGGCAGACACCATGACAGCAGATCTGCGCGACTCGCCGGAGTTTGCCGCGGTCACCGAGCACCTGAGCAGGGTCCACTCGCCGGGCTTCGGCCGGCCCCATGCCCTGAGCGGACTGCACGCGACCAGTGACGGGGAGCGAGCGGTGGTCACCGGCCTGGTCCACGACGAGCTGCTGGGCCTCCCACGGTCGGCACTGTTTCGCGCAACGGAGGGCGAGTTGCGGGAGGTCTCGTCGGTGCCCGGATCATCAGCCCACGGCGCCCGGTTCTCGCCCGACGGCTCAACCCTGGCCTTCCTGTCCGACCGGCGCACCCGCGGGGTCTCGCAACTGCACCTTCTTCTGGAGCGGCTCGGCGAGGCCATCGCCACCGCCGAGGTGCCCGGCACCGTGGAGTATGCGGAGTGGTCACCGGACGGCAGACGCGTCCTGCTCGGGGTCGCGGGCCTGGGTGCGGACCTGGCCGGCGCACAGGGCTCGGGCACGATCGGGACCACGCCGCGGACCGCGGAGAGCTGGCAGCCCCTGGTCGAGACCGGCGAGGGGGATGACGCGTGGCGCAGCCTGTGGACCCACACCATCGCGACGGGCGAGTTGACCCGCATCTCCCCGGAGGGCACGAACTGCTGGGAGGCCACCTGGTGCGGCCCGGACCGGGTGGTCACCGTCGCCTCCGATGACCCCAGCGAGGACAGCTGGTATGCCGCCACCCTCCGGGTCCTGTCGGCGGACGGCGACACCAGCGACGACGGCGAGCAGGAGCTCCTGCGCAGCGAGGTCCAGCTCGGCCTGCCCACGGGATCGCCGGACGGCAAGCACGTCGCGGTCGTCCAGGCCGTCTGCAGCGACCGCGGGATCGTGGCCGGTGACCTCACGCTCATCAACCTCGGCTCCGGCGAACAGACACTGATCAAGACCGCCGGCACCGACGTCACCTGCCTGCAGTGGATCGACGCTGGCCGGCTCGGCTATGTCGGCCAGCGGCGGTTGAACTCGGTCGCTGGCATCATCGACATCGCCACTGGGCAGACCCGGGAGGTCATCGACTGGTCCAACTCCTGTGGTGGACAGGCCCGTTATCCCAGCGCAACCTTCACCACGGACGGTCGCGTCGTCGCCATCGAGGACTCCTACGAGCTGCCGCCCCAGGTGGTGCTCACCGATGGTCAGGAACATCGCGTGCTGGGCTCGGTCGCACACCCGGGGACCGACTACCTCTCGTCCGTGGCGGGCACGGCCCGGCCGGTGACCTGGTCTGCCCCCGACGGGCTCGAGATCGACGGCGTGCTGTGCATCCCTCCCGGAGACGGTCCCTTCCCGCTCGTGGTCAACGTCCACGGCGGGCCGGTCTGGGGCTTCCGCAACATCTGGTCGATGATGCACGCCTGGGTGCCACTGCTGGTCTCTCGAGGATATGCGGTGCTCAACCCCAACCCGCGTGGCAGCGGCGGTCGCGGGCAGGAGTTCGCGGGCCGTGTGGTCGGCGACATGGGCGGTGCCGACACCCACGACTACCTCTCCGGGATCGACGCCCTCGTCGACCAGGGTCTCGTTGACCCCGACCGGGTCGGGCTGATCGGCGGCAGCTATGGCGGCTTCATGTCATCGTGGCTGGTCACGCAGGACCAGCGCTTCGCCGCTGCCGTGCCGATCTCGCCGGTCACCAACTGGTATAGCCAGACGTTGACCAGCAATATCGGTGGCTGGGGGATGTCCTTCCTGGACGGCAGCCTCGAACAACCCGGCGGGCAGGCGCACACCCGCAGCCCCGCGTTGCAGGCCAGCGCGGTGCGCACCCCATGTCTCAACGTCGCCGGGGCGCTGGATCGCTGCACGCCGCCGGGCCAGGCGCGCGAATTCCACCAGGCGCTGCGAGCTCACGGGGTCGACTCCGAGCTGGTCATCTATCCCGAGGAGGGCCACGGCGTCCGCGCCCACCCCGCCCTCGCCGACTTCCTCACCCGCACGCTGGACTGGTTCGGGCGCTACATGCCTGCCGGCCACCCCTGAGTCGACTCGAGCGACTCAGGGGGCCGGCCCCACCGCAGCTCGTGACGCTAGCGGGGGAGCAGCTCGGCGCGGACGTTCTCGGCCACCAGCGGCAGCGGCAGCCCGGCGGATCGGAACACCGCATCGTGGAAGTCGGAGACCCTGAAACTCTCACCCAGAGCAGCCCGGAGGTCCTCGCGGAGATCGAAGAGGAAGTCGTCACCGAGCTTGTAGGCCAGGGCCTGACCCGGCAGGTCGCAGGAATAGCGCAGCGTCTCGGAGTCCACCTCGACCGGTGACATGAAGGAGTGCTCGTTCATGTAGTCCCGGGCCCGCTGCAGGTCCCAGCCCAGCGCGTTCATGCCGGTGTCCACCACCAGGCGGGTGGTGAGGAAGGCCTCCATGACGAGGCGGCCAAAGCGCTCCTCGGGCTCGCGATACATCCCGATCTCGCCGGCGAACCGCGCGGCATACTCCGCCCAGCCCTCGTTGAAGGCATTGATGAAGCTGTGCTTGCGCAGCGGGTGGAGGTCCTGGGCCTCCCGCTGGCTGGCCATGTGGAAGTGATGGCCGGGCACGAGCTCGTGATAGTTCAACGCAGCGATCATCGGCAGGGCGGTCTGGGCCAGGTTGACCGCGTTGAACATATAGAGACCGACGTTGCGATCGACCTGCGGCACCGAGTAGTAGCCGAAGGTCATCGACCCGGACACCGCCTCTGGCAGGGCCGCGACGCCGTAGGGCGAGTCCGGCTGGACGCCGAAGTGCTGGTCGATCTCCGGCGCCAGGCGGTCGATGTAGCGTTGGAAGTGCGCGGCGATCTCGTCGGGGGTGCTGGCCCGCCACCGTGGGTCGTCGTGCAGGGACGCCAGGTAGTCCTGCGGGCTCCCCGCAAAGCCGGCGGACGACATCAGGTCCCGCATCTCCTCGTGGATGCGTGCCATCCGGGTGTGCCCGCGGTCGTGCACCTGCTCGACCGTCAGATCCAAGGTGGTGTGGACCCGGACCAGCTCGGCATAGATCTCCTCGCCACCGGGATACTGACTGATGCCGACCTGCTCCGGTGCCCGCTCGGCATACGCCGGGTCGTCCAGCAGGTGGAGCAGCTCGTCGAACGCGGGCTCGACCTCGGTGGTGATCCGGCGCTCGACATGCTCGCCGACCGGGTGGGACGAGCGCTCAGGGGCCGCTCGCAGGGTGCGGCCCGCGACCTCCTTGAGCCCCCGGACTAGCTGGACCGACTTGCCGAGCTGGGGTGCGGGCAGATAGATCCCGCGCTCCGCCTGGCCCTTGGTGCGCTCGGTCAGCTGACGGATCAGCCGGGCATAGTCACCGATCAGGGACAGGTGGCGGTCGGCGTCGTCCGGTCCGTCGATAACGACCTGGTCCAGCGTCTCGTGGATCGTGTTGAGCACGAAGCCGCCCGAGTAAGCCGTCGGCGCGAACATGCCGTAGAAACCGACACCGAGGGGGTCGGAGGCCAGCCAGTGCCAGTCCTCCTCCCGTGCCCACCGATCGGCCAGCGTGCGCGCTGCCGCGACGGTGACAGCAACATCCGATGGCAGCAGGTCGATGTCCAGGCCGGCGATGTGCCGCTGGATCTCCTGCCCCTCCCGGGCCTTGCGGGTGGCCTCCTCGAGCCCGATGTCAGGCAGCACAGACAGTGTCCCGCTGAGGTCTCGGGCGATGAAGGGGGACCGGGAGTAGGTCGCCCAGGTGTCGTCCAGGACGCCCTGCGCGGCAGCTAGTGCGTGCTCGGGGGCGGTGCTCATGACAGGCCTCCTGCCGCGCCCTCGCGGCGCGGCCCGGTGCTGGCGTGCAGCGTGCTGTCCGTCCCGCGCCAGCAGGCCTGATAACTGCCCATGTGGTAGTCGTAGGCGGGCAGGGGGTTGACCAGGACGCCCAGCTGAGCCAGGTCGCGCACGTAGTCCGGGCTGACCCGGCTCTCGACGGAGAGCACGTAGTCGTCGGCGAGTGGGAGCATCCGGGGCCGTTCCTCCGCCCCGTGCGGGTCGTCGCCATAGAGCAGGACGTTGGCGAGCACCTGGGGGACCGTGCAGTGGACATTGCCCGGACTGCCCAGCGCCATGATGACCTCACCGTCTCGGCGGACCATGGTGTTGCTCAGGATCGAGCGCATCCCGCCGCCCCCGGTGAGCCAGCCGGAGATGGGAGAGGTCAGCGCGTTGATCTGGTGGCTGCCCACCATCGGGACGCCGTCCACCACCTCGCCGGGGATGCCGCCGCTCTGCAGGGTGTTCATCATCTGGGCCCAGTTGCCGTGCTCATCGATCACACTGAGCTCGCAGCTGCCGGCGGGCTGCTTGGAGGCGCCGCCCGCAGCGAACAGGGCCGTCTTGCCGCGGGTGAGCTCGATGTGCTCGGTCAGGTCGATCTTGGGCAGGCTGCGGCGCAGCTTGTTGGCCAGGAACGCGTGGAACTCGGGGTCCATCAGCGTCGAGCTGGGGTCCTCGAAGATGGCCGGGTCATTGATGAAACCGCACTCCAGGTGAGCGAGCCTCAGGGCGTGTGCCATGTAGTAGCCCGCCCGCGGCGACTCCGTGAAATGACCCAGCGACGTCACGTCCAGTGCGTCGAGGATCCCGATGACGATCGCGCAGTAGACCGCCTGGCGGTCCGGGGCCGACAGCTGGGAGACCTCGAAGTCACCCAGCGTCCACGTGGCCGGGTCGGACCAGCGCGGAGTCCAGTTGAGGTGATCGAGCTCGATCGACCAGCCCACCTGCGCGGCGCGGGCGACGAAGTGCTGCGCCCACTCGCCGGTGATGAAGTGGTCGGGCCCCTCTGCCGCCAGTGCCTCCATCGTGTCTGCGAGCACCGGCTGGGCCCAGACCTCGCCGGCCTGCGGGAGGTGTCCGCCGGCGGTGAAGTGTTCCCGACCTGACTGGGTGTAGAGGAACAGGTCGACGGTCTGGGCCATCACCAGATGCTCGAAGGAGGACACGACGTGCCCCTCGCGCGCGGCGGCCGCAGCAGGGGCCACCAGTGCTCCCCAGTCCTTGGTCCCGAACCGCTCGTGGATCGCCTTCATCCCCGGCATGAACCCCGGGATCACCGACATCGGACCACGCGACCCGGCGGCCGAGTAGAGCCCCTTGCCGCCCGGGACCGGGTGGTGAGCCGCCAGGCCCGGGACGATGCGGCCCATCGAGTTGAGCTCGCTGATCTCGTCGGTCTCGGCCGAGTAGAACAGCCCTGTGACGGTGCCCGTGTGGTTCGTCATGTCCTGCTGGACGACGGCCTGCACGATACTGCCGGCAACGACGGCATCGGCGGCCGTCCCGCCCGCGGCGAGCACGTCCAGCATGGCCTCGGTCACCGTCGGGTGCTGGCTTGAGGCCACGGCGCGCTGGGATGTCGCGCGACCCTTGTCGCCGACCCTGCCGCTGCCTTCGGCGAGGACAAATGATGACTCGTGCTGGCCCATGGTGCTCCGCTCCGTTGCCGACTACATGCTGGTGCTCCGCAATCTAATGACTCGCGGCAAGGCGGTGGTGCCCGGATCGTGGAGAACCCTGCGGCACATTTCTGCACCTGTAGGACCGGCCAAGGGCCGGTTAGATGCGGCCGGTCAGGCGCGCGATCTTCAACCCCAGGTGGGCGATGAGGCGGTCATCGCCGCTGGAAAGGTCGAGCCCGGTGACCTCCTGGATGCGACGCAGCCGGTAATACAAGCTGGTCCGGTGGACGAAGAGTTGCTCTGAGGCTGACCGCACGTCGCCAGCATTGTCCAGGAAGGCCTCGAGCGTCTGGACCAGGGGTTCAGCCTGTCCCTGCTGGGCCAACAGGGAGCGCAGGCCGGGATGGAGCATGGTGTCCAGCGCCTCGTGGGGCACCTGACCGAGCAACTCATACACTCCGAGGGTCTCGACGAGGGTGACCTCCTCGAACACCTGCACCTGTCGGCAGACCTGGGCGGTCCGCCGTGCCTCGTCATAGGACCGTCGCGCATCGAGGAGGTCACGATAGGTCCGGCCGATCCCCACCCAGCAGTGCTCCGCGTCCGACTTGGCCATCACCGCCTCGCGCAGGGTCGTGCCGAGCTCGACCAGCTCCTCACGCGCCGAGGGCCCCGTTGGGACCGCAACGATCAGCACGGCATGGTCACGATGCTCGAGGGTGATGACGTGTCGGGACTGTCGCTTGCTCCGCGCCGCCTCCAGCCCGGAGCTGAGGGCCAGCTGGTCGGCGTCGGTGCGCTGCTGTCCAGACCGTGCGAGCGTCACCACCACGGCAGCAAACGAGTCGGCCGTGAACAGTTGCTCCACCACCATGTCGTCAGCGGCGGAGGCTCGCTGGCTCTCGACCTCACCCAGCAGCTCCCCGAGCAACCGACGCTCACGCTCGCGGTCCAGGCCACCCTGCAGATATTCGCGGTGCATGAGCAGTGCGGCGTCGGAGGAAGCCCGGGCGATGGCCTCGTGCTGGTCCTCGCCGACCGGGCCGTCGGAGGACAACAGCCAGAGGAACCCCAGCCGGGTCTCCTGATAGACGATGTGGTGCCCGATCCGAGGGTCGTGCAGCCCCAGGTCCTGCCGCGCCGTGACGGTGAACAACCCCTCGGAGTCACCACCGGCGCACGAATACACATGGTCGACCACTGCCTTGGGCACCGCCCTGCGCAGGATCGAGCCTGCCCGCACGGCATCGACATCCCGCTGGTGAGGGCTGTAGGCGAGCAACTGCACGCGCGTGTCATCGATAGCCACTGATCGTCCCAGCCGGCGCGCGAGACTCTCCGCGAGCTGTTGGAGATTGGAGGCCACGTCGTGAGTGTAGCCACCGGTTCCATTCCACAACTGTGCGAACGGTCGGCTCGAGATTGCGACAGATGCACGGCCCACGGAGGTCTCTCGCGTGGTCTGCTCTTACGTCAAGAAGCCAGGGACCACGAGGAGGTGCGGCTGGATGGCCGTCGCAGACGTTGTTGTCATCGGAGCAGGAGTGATCGGGTCCTCGACTGCCCTTGAGCTGCACCGGGCTGGGTTCTCAGTTGTGGTCGTCGACAAGGCCGGGGGAGCGGGGCACGGCAGCTCGAGCGCGAGCAGTGCGATCGTGCGGTTCAACTACTCCACCTTCGACGGTGTCGCCACCGCCTGGGAGTCACGTGCGTGCTGGGAGGCGTGGCACGACCACGTCGGTGTCGAAGACCCAGCCGGGATGGCGAGCTTTGTCCGCACGGGCATGGTCATGCTGGACGCGCCCATCCTGCCGCGTGAGCCCATCGTCGATCTGTTCACGGCCGTGGGTGTTCCCCACGAGTTGTGGGACAGCGAAGGCCTGCGAGCCGGTGTGCCCGGTGTGGACGTCGGCAAGCACTGGCCGCCCAAGAGCATCGAGGACCCTGCCTTCTTCGCCGACAGCACGGCGACGGTCGGTGGGATCTACACCCCGGATGCCGGCTATGTCGACGACCCCCAGCTCGCGGCCCAGAACCTGGCCTTCGCTGCTGCCAGTCGGGGGGTGGACTTCCGTTTCCGCTCCACGGTCGCTGCCGTCCTGCAGTCGGGCGACAGGGTGTCCGGGGTGCGGCTCAGCGACGGGACCGTCATCAGCGCCCCTGTCGTGGTGAACGTCGGGGGCCCGTGGTCGGGTGCGATCAACGACCTGGCCGGCGTCGGTCCAGAGTTCACGGTCGGGGTGCGCCCCATGCGGCAGGAAGTGCACCAGCTGCCCGCGCCGGAGGGGTTGCTCACCACGATCATCGGGGACGTCGATCTCGGGACCTACATCCGCCCGACCAAGGGACCCTTCGTGCTCGTCGGGGGGACTGAGCCAGAGTGTGACCCGTTCGAGTGGATCGATGACCCCGAGCGGGCGGACCCACGCCCCACGCGTGCTCGCTTCGAGGCGCAGGCCCTGAGGGCCGCTCGGCGTCTGCCGGGCCTGCAGGTGCCGAACGCCCCGGCGGGCATCGCGGGCGTCTATGACGTCGCCGATGACTGGACGCCCATCTACGACCGCACGGACCTCGACGGCTACTACGTGGCCATGGGGACCAGCGGCAACCAGTTCAAGAACGCTCCGATGGCCGGCCGATTCATGGCAGCGCTGGTGAGCGGGGTCGAGAACGGCCACGATCACGACGGCACTCCGCTCACGCACCTGTGTCAACACACCGGGCACTCGATCAATCTGGGTGCCTTCTCCCGCAAACGCCCCATCAACGAACACTCCAGCAACACCGTGATGGGCTGAAAGGACACCCACCATGCACACGGAAACCTCAACGTCGAGACCGTCCCGACTGCGCACCGCCCTGCCGGCGCTCGCCGGTGCCGCCGCCCTCGTCCTCGCCGGCTGTTCCGGCTCGGGCGATGCGGGCTCGAGCTCAGCTGCTGCTGGCGCCGGGGATGGGACTGGGACCGCCGCGCATTTCACGATGGGCCTCGGCACGGCTCCCAACTCGCTGGACGTCACGCGACACTTCGACGCCAACGTGATGGGCATCATGTCCCTGTTCACCGAGCCCATCGAGCGGCTCTCCGGTGACGGGACCCTGACGCCCAACATTGCTGAGGAGGTGACGCAGCCGGACGATCTCACGATTGTCTACACGATCCGTGAGGGAGTCGAGTTCAGCAACGGCGAGCCACTGACCCCAGAGGACATCGTCTGGTCGATCGAGCATGTGACCGACGTGGAGGCCGGAGCCCAGACAGCATCGCTGACCGCGAGTGTCGAGAGTGCCGAGGTGACGGGCGAGCACGAGGTGACGGTCAAGCTGAGCCAGCCCGACCCGGCCGCACGGGCTTCCCTGGCCCTGGTTGCGCTGGTCCAGGACGCCGACTTCGGGGAGGAGAACGCGGCGGAGCTCGGCCAGCCGACCGCCGTCCCGGTCGGCACCGGCCCCTATGTCGTCACCTCCAGCACCCCGGAGGCGGTCGAGCTCGAGCGCAACGCAAACTACTGGGGCGAGGCGCCGGTGCCGGACCAGATCACCGTCAGCTTCTTCGGCTCCGACGACACCGGGCAGGCAGCCATGCGATCCGGCTCCGCCGACGGCATGCTGCTCGGCAACCCGGTGTCCCTGCCGCAGTTCGAGAGCATCTCCGGCACGAACGTCTACTCCACCCCTGCCCTGATGTCCCACTTCTGGTCGTTGGACACCAGCACGGCACCCTTCGACGACATCCATGTGCGCCGCGCCTTCGCGCACGCCATCGACCGCGAGGGATTGCTGAAGGCATCCTTCGGGACGAGCGCTCGACCGCTGGACGCCATGATCCCGCGCGACCTGCTCACCCCCATCGCCTCCGAGGGTGAGGTCGATGACTTCCTCGCCGGTCTGACACCGATCGAGTTTGACCTGGACAAGGCCGCAGAGGAGCTGGCGCAGTCGAAGTATGCCGACGGGTTCGAGGTCGAGCTCCCCGTGATGGCGGCCTCCTGGATGGAGCTCTCGGCCCTGAACCTGCAGCAGAATCTCGAGCCGCTGGGGGTCACCATCACGACCCGAACCGTCACACCCCAGCAGTGGGTGGAGATGGTCTTCAGCCACGACACCGGGCAGATCTTCCCGATGTCCTTTGCCGCAGCTGTCCCCGACCCGGGCCTGCTCCGACGCGTCGTCAGCGAGGAGGCCCGCACGCAGGCAGGCGGCTACAACTTCGCCAACTGGGCACCGCCGGAGCTGCAGGACCTGGCTGCGAATCTGCAGGAGACGACCGATGACGCTGGCCGGTTCGAGGCGGCCACCACCATCCTCACGCAGATCTCCGAGGAGGTGCCCTACATCCCGATGTATCAGCCGGACTTTGTGATGGTCCTGGCCAACGGGTTCACGTTCACCGAGGCCCCCACGGTGATCGACGTGGCCAGCGGCACCTGGATCCAGAACCTGCGCGCCGGCTGAGAAAGAGGCCCACTGTGCTCCTGTTCCTCGGCAAACGCCTGGTCGCGATGGTTGGCGTGCTGCTCGTCGTGAGCCTGCTCGTGTTCAGCCTGCTCGCGCTGAGTCCGGGGTCGATCGTCTCGACCCTCATCGGCACCCGCCCCGCCACCCCCGAGCTGGTCGCGGCGCTGGAGGCGCAGTATCACGTCAACGACCCGTTCCTGGTGCAGTACTGGCACTGGCTGACGAACGCGGTGCAGGGTGACTTCGGGAACTCGGTGCGGACCGGACAGCCGGTCACGACCATGATGGCCGCGCGACTGCCCCTGACGATGCAGCTCGCGGCCTACGCCCTGGCCCTCGTGCTCGCCGTGGGAGTCCCGCTCGGGATGCTCGCGGGCATGCGCCGCGGCCGGCTCATCGACCGGTTCGCCAGCACCACGGCGATCGTCGCGATGAGCGCGCCGGCCTTTGCCGTGGCCATCCTGCTGGTCTGGATCTTCGGAGTCTGGCTGGAATGGTTCCCGGTGTATGGCGCAGGGGAGGGCCTCCTCGAACGGGTCCGGCACCTGACACTGCCTGCGGTGTCACTCGCGCTGGCGATGACGGCCCTGCTCCTGCGGCAGACGCGTGCCGCCACGATGCACGTGATGGACCAGGACTATGTCACCTTCGCCAGGGCGCGCGGCGTGGACCGTGCCCGGATCCTGCTGCGCTATGCCCTGCGCAACACTGCTTTGCCGATCATCACGGCGGCCGGTGTGATCCTCGTGGTCGCCCTGTCCGGCACGGTGCTCGTGGAGCGGGTGTTCGCCATCCAGGGCGTCGGCACGCTGATGATCGACTCGGTCAACAACAGCGACATCCCGGTCGTGCAGGGGCTGGCGATCCTGGTGGCGCTGCTGGTCGTCATCGTCAACCTGTTCGTCGATCTGCTGACGCTGGCCATCGACCCCCGCACGAGGAAGTGAGGACTCCGTGGCAATCCAGACGCGCCTCAGACATGCGCAACCCGAAGACTCCCTGGCCAGGCGAGTCAGACTCAAGGTCCTCGGTGGTGCGCCGGTGCGGGCCCTGGCGCTCGCGATCGTGCTTGTCGTTGTCATCGCGGCGATCACGGGAAGCGCGCTCGCCCCGCACGACCCCATGGCCCAGAACCCGCTGCTTGGAGCCGCACCCCCGACCGACGGACACCTGCTGGGCACCGATGTCCTCGGTCGTGACGTCCTCTCCCTGCTGATCGCCGGAGCCCGCTGGGCAGTGCTGGGCCCCCTCGTCGTGGCCCTCGGGTGCGGTCTGATCGGCGTGCTGCTGGGGCTGCTCGCCGCCTACTACGGCGGCATCATCGACGCCGCGGCCAACCGTCTCGCCGACCTCATCTATGCCCTCCCGTCCCTGATCGTGGCCATCGTCGTGGTCGGGGTGCTGGACGGTGGCTACTGGATGGTGGCCATCCTGCTCACCTTCTTGTCCGTGCCCTATCAGATCCGCATCATCCGCAGCGTCACGCTCGCCCAGGTGAATCTGCCGTATGTCGAAGCGGCCCGGACCTCGGGGGTCTCGGACGCGCGAACGCTGCTGTTCCACGTGCTCCCCAACATCGTGCCGACCGTGGTGGCGACGCTCCTGCTCGACTTTGTCACCGCGATGATCGGCTACACCGCCCTGGCATTCCTCGGGATCGGGGTGCCCGCGGGCACCCCGAACTGGGGCGCGATGATCGGTGCCGGGCAGACCACGATCTTCATGAATCCCTGGCTCGCGGTCACCCCGGCCATCGCGCTCATCCTCACCGCGACCAGCGTGACCCTCCTCGGTGACCACCTGCACGAGGTCCACGACAAGAAGGCGGCAGTGCGATGAGCAGGACCACGTTGGGATCGAGCCGCGGGCGAGGAGCACGGCTGCTGACCGTTTCCGGCCTGACCGTTCAGACGCGCGCCGGCACGACACTGGTCGGGGACGTCTCGTTGGAGTTGAACCGGGGCGAGACCGTCGGCATCGTCGGCGAGTCGGGCAGTGGCAAGTCACTCACCGCCCGCGCCATCACGGGGTTGCTGCCGCGCGAGCTGCGGGCGTCCGGCGAAGCCGAGCTGGACGGCATACAGCTCATTGGTGTGCCGGAGTCTCGGCTCCGGACCATCCGGGGGCGGCGGGTGAGCCTGCTCATGCAGGACCCGTTCACCATGCTGAATCCCCTCCAGAAGGCAGCCACACACATCGTGGAGTCGCTGCCGGCGGGGACCGCCGCACGGCGCGGGATGAAAGCAGAGGTCGAGCGACGCCTCGCGGAGGTGGGACTGGCCGCCGACGTCGCCGAGCGATATCCGTTCCAGCTCTCCGGCGGCATGCGCCAGCGGCTGGCGCTGGCGGCAGCGCTCGCTGGCGACCCGGAACTGCTGATCGCCGACGAGCCGACCACCGCCCTGGACGTGACCACCCAGAGCGAGATCCTGCAACTGCTCGCGCGCATCCAGGAGCAGCGCCACATGGCGCTGGTCCTGATCACCCATGACCTGGGCGTGGCCTTCTCAGTCTGCGACCGGATCCACGTCATGTATGCCGGGTCCATGGTCGAGGTGGGGGCCGCCGCCACACTGGCCGAGTCGCCCGGCCACCCCTACACCGTCGGGTTGCGGCTGGCCGAGCCGCCGTTTGGTCACTACGCCCCACAGCTCAGCGCGATCCCCGGCCGCGTGCCGTCGCCGGATGCCGTGTCGACGCAGTGCGCGTTCGCGGCGCGGTGCACGTGGGCGCAGGACGAGTGTCGAGCGGGCCGACCGTCTCTGCGTCTCATCGAGGACGCCCGCCAGAGCGCCTGCGTGCGGATCGCGGACATCCGGCACGACCTGCAGGCGGCGATCGGGGCGAGTCAGGCCACCGGTGAGCCGCCGGCGGTGGCAGGCGAGGAACCGCTGCTGGTTGTTGAGGATCTGCAAAAATCCTTCAAGACCTCACCCATGCTGGGGCGCTCGCTGACGGTGCCGGCGCTCAAGGGCGTCTCCTTCGAGCTCGGGGTGGGGGAGTCCCTGGGGCTCGTCGGTGAGACCGGGTCCGGCAAGAGCACGATCGCGCGACTGATCCTCGGGCTCGCCAGCGGCGACGCGGGCCGGATCAACCTGGGCGGGCTGGACCTCACGTCCTATCGGCGGCTGAGCTCGGGGGACCGGCGCGAGGCGCGGCGGAAGGTCCAGATGGTCTTCCAGGACCCCTACTCCTCGCTCAACCCGGCTCGGACCGTGGGCAGTGTCCTGAGCGAGGTGCTGCGCACTGCCGGTCGAGACGGTGAGAGTCGTGATGGCGTGGCGGACCTGCTGGTCCAGGTGGGCTTGCCCACCGACTATGCCTCGCGGTTGCCGGCGGGCCTGTCCGGTGGTGAGCGTCAGCGGGTCGCCATCGCCCGCGCGCTGGCCGTGCGACCGGAACTGCTGATCTGCGACGAGCCCGTGGCCGCACTGGACGTGTCGGCTCAGGCGCAGGTCCTGGAGTTGCTGCGCGAGTTGCGCGCCCGCCACCGCATGGCGCTGTTGTTCATCACGCACGACCTCGCCGTGGTGCGACAGGTGGCCGAGCGACTCATCGTGTTGCGCCACGGCGAGGTGGTCGAGGCCGGCCCCGTGGGGGACGTTCTCGAAGCACCACAGCACCCTTACACCCAGAAGCTGGTCCAGGCTGTGCGGGACACCCGGGAGCGCTTGGAGCCAGGGAATGAAGGAGCAGCATGAACTTCAACCCAGACAAGGTCCGGGACGTCGCGGCCGCCCAACTTGACGGCGATCCACAGGGCGGTGCAGGGCTGTGTGTCCTCGTCGACGGGGTCGAGGTCCTGCACGAGACCTGGGGCCTGGCCGACGCAGAGACCGGCACGGACTACACCGGCGACACCCTGCAGATCGTGCAGAGCATGGGCAAAGGGGTGATCGGTGCCGCGGCGGCACTGCTCATGGGCCGCGGAGAGCTCGACCCGGACGAGCGAGTCGCGGCCTACTGGCCGGAGTTCGGCACCGCGGGCAAGGAGGACATCACCGTCGCGCAGTTGCTGTCCCACCAGTCCGGGTTGGTCCATCTCGATGACACGATGCCGTTCGAGCTCACCACAGACCGGGACCGGCTGTGTGCTGCGCTGGTCGCCCAGCCACCCGCGTGGGAGCCCGGGACACGGGTCGGCTACAGCCCGCAGACCTTCGGCAACTACGCCGACTTCTTGTTCGAGCGTGCCTCGGGCCACGGGTTCGCCGACCTCCTGACGGAGATCACCACGGCGTTGCAGGTCGAGATGTTCGTCGGACTCCCACGGGAGCACTGGCACCGCGCTGCCCGGGCGCTCGCTGCCGCGCCCACGGGCGTCACGGCCAACCTGGACCCTGCGTTCGCCGCAGACCTTGCCGACCCCGACAGCCTGCTGATGCGGGTCATGCGCAACATCCCGGGCGCGCTCGAGGACCCGATGGCGCTGGTCAACGGGGAGCCCATCCGCTCCGGATTCATGCCGGGGGCCAACATGTTTGCCAGCGCCCGGGCCTTCGCACATCTCTTCGGAGCGCTGAGCTCGGTCCTGACCGGGGAATCCTCGCCCCTGTGGCAGCAGGACGCACTCCAGGTCGCGACCACCGAGGTGGCTCGTGGGGACGACGCCGTCACGCGGACCGAGACGGCCTTTGCGCTCGCCTTCCAGAAGCCCAGCGCCACCTATCCGCTGGGCCGCAGTGCACGGGCGTTTGGCCACGGCGGTGCGGGAGGTTCCCTCGTCATGGCCGACCCAGATCTCGGTTTCGCGATGTGTTGGATGCCCACCCGTTATGGGACGGCGGCCTTCGACGAGCGACAGACCGCAGTGCTCGATGCCATCTACGCAGAACTGGAGTGAAGCACCCATGAGCCCAACCCTTGTCCAGACCACCGCAGACCTCTCCTACGTGCTGCCGGGGACGACCTTCTACGAGTTCGACTCCGAGCGCGTGGGAGCCCGTTTCGGTGTCTGGGTGACGCTGCCCCTGCTCTACGACCAGGAAGAGCGCGACTACCCCCTGGTGTTCCAGCCCGACGGCAACAAGGCCGCCCCGACGACCGCCCCGCCCGCGGCGTTGCTGCGGGACGACCCGATCAACCCGATCAAGCCGTTCATCCAGGTCTCTGTCGGATATGTGGGTGAGGACGCCCGGCGGCTGCTGGCGATCCGCGCACGCGACCTGCTCCCGCCTGGGGAACCACTGTCGTCCGAGGTCGACGAGAGCATGCTCGACAATCTGCCCAGGGCCGGGATGTTGAGTCGGGCGGATGCCCGCCTCTATCTGGATCACCTGCGCGACCCGCACGCCGACCGGTTTCTCGCCTTCCTGACCGAGGAGCTCGACCCGGCCCTGCGGTCCCAGTTCCGCGTCAGCGATTCGGGGACCGGCCTGCACGGATTTTCCTACGGCGGCCTGTTCGCGTCCTATGCCGCGCTCAGCACCGACCACTTCGAGATGGTCGGGGCCGGGAGCCCGGGGATCCTGCACAACTCGACCGTCCTGGACCTGTATGACCAGGCGGTGGCCGACGAGTCCCGACCGACGGCCCGTCATCTGCATGTCACGGTGTGCGAGCGTGAACTGACCTATCCCTCCACCTATCAGGATCTTGTGGGCCGCGGTGCGGTCGACCTGGTGCGGCGAGCGGGTCAGAACCCGGTCCAGGGGATGGACGTCACAGCTGCCTTCACCCCGACCGAGTCGCATGCGACCGGCAGTGCCGCCTCCTGGTTCTCGTTCCTGCGCGAGTGCTATGCAGCCGATTCCCCAAC
The DNA here is from genome assembly GCF_023923225.1 of Ornithinimicrobium faecis. Taxonomy (GTDB): domain Bacteria; phylum Actinomycetota; class Actinomycetes; order Actinomycetales; family Dermatophilaceae; genus Ornithinicoccus; species Ornithinicoccus faecis. The sequence goes on from NZ_CP099489.1 coordinate 1,385,612, forward strand.
CTCCACGCTCGCTCGGGTCCACCCGTCCGGTGAGTCGCAGTAGCAAACCCACGCCGAACTGAGGGCGCTGGTGGAAGGCGAGCCCGGGGGAGGTGACCGAAACGGTGAAGCCGGCTGTCGGCATACCCGGCTGTGGGTCATGATGGGAGGAAGTGACTTCGAAGGGACCGATCTGCTGTGAGCCCGACCGTGCGTGACAACCCCGATCAGAACCGCTACGAGATCTACGTCGATGACGAGCTCGCGGGATTCGGGGACTACAAACGCAGCCCTGGACGCATCGCGTTCACCCACACCGAAGTCGGGAAGGAGTTCTCCGGGCGCGGACTGGCTCGCAAGCTGGTCGCCGACGAACTGGCGGACGCGCGGCAGCGAGGTCTTGGGGTGCTGCCGTTCTGTCCGTATGTGCAGCAAGTGATCGCCAAGAACCCCGACAAGTATCTGGACCTGGTGCCGGCCGACCAGCGGGCCCGGTTCAAGTTGCCGGAGGGTGACGCCCAGTGAGCATCGAGGTGCGCGACGTCCCGGAGAACAACCGCTACGAGGCGGTGCGCGACGGGACCGTGCTCGGGTTCGCGGAGTATCAGCGGACCGAGGACCTCGTGGTGTTCACCCACACCGAGATTGACCCGCAGTTTGAGGGGCAGGGCGTCGGCAGCACGCTCGTGCGCGAGGCCCTCGACCACGTCCGCAGCCTGGGCCTGAAGGCGCTGCCGGTCTGCCCGTTCGTGCAGGCGTGGATGCAGCGTCACCCTGAGTACGCGTCACTCGACTATCGGGCTCGTGGCTGAGCAGGAGCGCTTCGACGCCGCGGTTCTCGGCATGGGGCCGGGCGGGGAGGTGGCGGCCGACCGGCTGCTGAAGGCCGGCAAGAAGGTGCTGGTCGTCGAGCCCGAGCTCATCGGTGGTGAGTGCGGCTACTGGGCCTGCATCCCGTCCAAGACCCTGCTGCGTCCGGTGGAACTCGCCTGGTCGACCGCGGAGACCCCCGGCGTCACCACCAGCAGCGTGGTGTGGGAAGAGGCCCGGTCCTGGCGGGACGACATGGTGCGCCACCACGACGACGCCCGGCAGGTCCAGCAGTATGAGGAGCAGGGCGCGACCGTCGTGCGCGGGGCCGCACGCATCGCCGGACCCGGACGGATCGACGTGCAGGGCCGCGAGTTCACCACGGACCAGATCGTCGTCGCCACCGGCTCCACCGCACGCGTGCCCGACATCGAGGGCCTGGACCAGTGCACGGTCTGGACCAACCGCGAGGCCACCAACCTGCGTGAGGTCCCCCGGCGAGTCGTCATCATCGGCGCCGGTCCCGTCGCGGTCGAGACGAGTCAGTATCTGCGCGGCCTCGGGGCTGAGGTCACGATCCTTGCTCGGGGACGTCGCCTCCTGGGGCGCGAGGAGCCGCGGGTCAGCGAACTGGCCCTGGAGCACCTGCGTGCCAGGGGCATCACCGTGCTGCTCAACACCTCGGCCGAGCGTGCCCACCGGGACGGTGCGGACAGCATGCTCGTGCTCCCCGACGGCACCGCCCTGGCCGCTGACGCCGTCGTGGTCGCGACCGGACGTCAGCCGCGGACCCAGGACCTCGGGCTGGAGAGCCTGTCCGTCGTGCTCGACAAGGAGACCGGTGCCATCGAGGTCGACGAGCACTGCGCTGGGGGACCAGGGGTGTGGGCCGTCGGTGACGTCACCGGGATCATGGAGGTCACCCACGTCGCGAAGTATCAGGCCCGGGTCGCGGTGGACACGATGCTCGGGCGTGCCCGGTCAGCGAACTACGACGCCATCCCGCGCGTGGTCTTCGGGCACCCCGAGGTGGCGGCCGTCGGTCTCACCCGCGAGCAGGCTGCCGAGAAGATGCAGGTCGTTGCGGCCGAGGTGGATCTCACCGCAGCCCTCGCCCGTCCCTGGACCCACGAGCAGGAACCGAGCGGTCAGGCACTCGGCGTGCTCGCCGACCGGGACCGCGGTGTGCTCGTCGGGGCGTGGGCGGTGGCACCTCACGCGAGCGAGTGGATCCACCAGGCGGCCCTTGCCATCAGGGAGCAGATCCCGGTCGAGCGGCTCCTCGACCAGGTCGCGCAGTTCCCGACCTACAGCGAGGGCTATCTCGCCGCGCTGGAGGACCTCGAGCTCTGACCCCTGGGCCGCTGCGACCTGCCCATCAGGGGCGTCCCCGCCCTGCCACCGGGCCAGGCGCTAGGTGGCCCGCTTGAGCACGTGCTCGTGGAACAGCCGTGCCGCGGGCAACATCTGGCGCTCCTCCGACCAGACGAGTCCGACCTCACGCACCGCGAGCCGGTCGGTCAGGGGGAGGTAGTGGACGCTGGTCGAGGAGATGCTCTCGGGCGCCCGTGGTGACGGAAGCACGGAGACGCCGAGTCCAGCCGCAACGAACGCGCGTGCGGTCGCCAGGTCGTCGCACTCGAAGGCCACCTGGGGCGTGAAGTCGGCGCGGGTGGCCAGCTCGTCCACCTTGTCGCGCAGCGCTGACCCCGGGCGGAACAGCACGAACGACTGGTCCTCGGCGTCGGCCAGGTCGAGCGGCTCGTCCCGGTCGATGAGGTGGTGCCCGGCGGGCACAGCCAGGAACAGCGGCTCCTCGACCAGCCGTGCCCAGCGGGCCGACCCGGGGTGGGGCCGTACAGTGGAGAGCTCCAGGTCGATGTCGCTGCGGGCCCGGACGGTGGTGTCCGCCTCCTCCACCTGTGGGCGCAACAGGATGCGCACCTCGGGGTGGTCAGCACGGAAGCTGCTGACCAGGTCCGGCACGAGCCAGGTGCCGAGCGAGGAGTGGAAGGCCAGGGTGACCGTGCCGGTCTCGGGGTCGACCAACTGGTGCACGGCGGCCAGCCCGTCGTCGAGCTGATGCAGCATCGCGTCCACATGGCGTTTGAAGGCCGCCCCGGCATGCGTCATCCGCAAGGTGCGACCGGAGCGGTGCAGCAGCGGGGTGCCGACCTCCCGGTCCAGTCGCGCCAGCGCACGGGACACCCCTGGTTGGGTGGTGCCCTCGATCCAGCTCAACTCGGTCACCGTGATCCCGTCAGCCACCTGCTGGAACCACCGAAGGTCTCGCGTCTCCATGACACATGATCATGGCGCATGTCTTGGCTTCATTCCACTCATTGGACGTATGACCCCAGGTCACGAGAGAATGGAGCCATGATGAAAACGCTACGCGCCATCTTCCGTGACCTCGGTCAGGTGGGGACAACCGTGCCCTACCACCGCAACGTCACGCGCTGACCCCACAACCAACGACCGCTGCCCCGGGCGCCATCTGGCACCCGGGGCAGCGGTCTTTCTGATCGGCTACGCCCTGATCAGTTCGTTCGCCCTGATCGGTTGCTACGCCCTGATCAGTTGGTGAAGGGTGCAGCCTCGCGGATCTTCTTGCCGGTCGCGCGGGCCTTCTTCTTCGCGGTCCCGGCGATGCCCTGGGTGAGCAGGGTCAGCCCGGCGCCGACGAGCCAGGAGTCCTTGGCCACTGCCGTGCCTTCCTGGCTCGGGCGGATGCCGTCGTCCTGGGTCATCGCCGGGTTGGTGAAGTACATCCCCATCAGGCTGGCGCCGAACCCGGTCAGGGCTGCGCCGGCAACGGTCGCAGGGACCATCGGCAACAGGAGGGCTGCACCGACGCCGATCTCGCCGTAGGCCAGGAGCGTGGCGAACTTCTTGGGCTCCATGTCCTTGAAGACGGCGGGGTAGGTGCTCGCTGCGGCACCGTGCAGGAACGCGGCGGTGTCCTCGTCGGCGCCGAGCTTGCTCAGGCCGGAGTTGAGGATGAAGGCACCTGTCGCGATGCGGATCGGCATGTGGGTCGGGTGCATAGGAACTCCTCGGTGGTGGGGCGCTGTCCCCAGCAGCGTAATCCGGCTGTGCGGGTAGAGCAGAAATGGGTCGCTGAGACACGTTCACGGAATAGTCATGTGAAGGTATTGCAAAAGTAAAGAACTCCTGGCAGGCTGCCCTGAGCATCACCCCCGTGAGCACCCTCTGAAGGAGTCAAATTCGTGGAATCCCCTGTGTCCGCCCGCAAGTTGTCCAAGCCCCTCGGCGCCCTGTCCGCCCTGGTCATGGGCGTTGCCATGACGGCCGTCCCTGCCGCTGCCCACGCAGAGGAAGCAGACACGAAGGCGCCGATCGTGACCGTCAAGTCAGGCGACTCGTTCACTGTCGTGGCCAACGGCGACTACGAGAAGGTGTCCTTCTCGCTCCAGGACGCGGGCAAGATCGACAAGGTCGTGCTCAACGGTGTGACCAAGGACCTGTCCAACAACATCTGGTCGGACCTGAACCACGTCAAGCCCGGTGTCTTTGGTGCGATCCACGGCGAGAACACCCTGGAGGTCTATGACGTCGCCGGCAATGTCACCACCCACACCTTCGTGCTCAACCCGCAGGCGCCGACGGTGACCGTCAAGGAGGGTGACACCTTCACCGCAACTGACGGGGCGGCATACGAGAAGGTGTCGTTCAAGCTGACGGATGCGGGCAAGGTCGACAAGGTTGTGCTCAACGGTGTGGTCAAGGACCTGGCCAACGACAAGTGGTCGGACCTGAACTACGTCAAGCCGGGCGTCTTTGGCGCGGTCCTGGGTGAGAACACCCTGGAGGTCTATGACGTCGCCGGCAACGTGACGACCGTGCACTTCACCCTGAGTGCCACCGGCCCGAGCGTCACGATCAAGGACAATGCGACCTACACGGTTGCCGACGGTGACGCCTATGAGTTGATCTCCTTCAAGCTGTTCGATGAGGGCAAGGTCGACAGGGTCGTCGTCAACGGTGTGGTCAAGGACCTGTCCAACAACAAGTGGTCGGACCTGAACTACGTCAAGCCTGGTGCCTTCGGCGGCGTCCTGGGTGAGAACACGCTCGTGGCCTATGACATCTCCGGCAACAGCACGACCGTCAACTTCACGCTGGTCGAGCCGATGGTGGCCGCCGGGACGCCGAGCATCACGTCCCACCTCCCGCGCGGTCGGATCAAGCAGGGCGCCGAGCTGACGGTGAATGAGGGTGACTGGGCCCAGGGTGCTCAGCTCACCTACCAGTGGTTCCGCGATGGCGAGGCCGTTGAGGGTGAGACGGGCCAGATGCTGCACCTCAAGGGTGGACGCTGGCCTGCAGGCACTGTCATCACGGTCGAGGTGACGGGCTCACTAGATGGCCACCGTCCCGCCGTCGCATCGACCACGGTTGTGGCGACGCGGTAAGGCTGCCTCTCTAAGCGATGAGCTGTAAGGGCCCCGGTGCGCATCGCGCCGTGGCCCTGTCAGCGCCTGGAGGAGGCCACGTCCCCGCTCACCGCCTGGGTGAGTCCGGCACGGTCAGGTCCCCGAGCAGCTCTGCTGCAGGTCCCGGGCGCACCAGCCACATCAGGTGACTGCCGGGCAGCGTGCGCACGTCCCACGGGTTGTCCGGGGTCAGGGCGTCGCCCTCGCGAATCAGTCTGTCCTGCATGGCGAGCGGCATGCTGGTGTCGTCCTCCAGCCGCACGAACGTCCGGGGGACCGTGCCCCAGGTGTCGGCCTGCGCGCGGTCCGCGCTGGTGCCGACGTCGAGGTTCTCGTCCGGCTGGAAGGTGTTGAGCGCGGTCAGGAACTCCTCGTCGGTGCCGTCGGCCAGGAAGGCCTCCTTGAACGCGCCAAGGACTTCGGGGTCGGCGGAGCGGAAGTTGGTCCGGAGTAGCCCGAGCTCGGCCGGGTCCCCGACCAGGGCACCCATCAGCGCTGCGGCGTCGACGTCCGCCATCTCCGGCTCGGCGTAGTAGGCACCGACCTCGAGATCCACCGGCGCCCAGGCCGAGACATAGACAAGGCGGTCGATCAGGTCCGGCCGGGCGTTCGCGACGGCGGTGACCGTCGCCCCGCCCCGGCTGTGGGCGAGCAGCACCGTCGGGCCGTGCTCCCTGGCTCGCTCGAGGGTCTCGATCACCCGGGCTGCGTTGTCCGCCAGGGTGACTCCCCGGATGGAGCCGGGGACCGCGCCGAGCTCGGCCAGGTCCTGCGGTGCCTGATACGACCGGGCATAGGTCGCCTCGAAGCCGTGGCCCGGCAGATCCACTGCGGCAGAGCGGTGTCCGCGCAGCGCCAGCTCGGCCTGCAGCGGTGCGAAGAGGAAGGAGTTGGAGAAGGCCCCGTGGACCAGGACGAAGGTAGTCACCGCGACAAGGTAACGGCCCGGGAGATGGCATGCCACGGAGTTAAAGGCTTCGACGTGACATTGGTGTCCTGAGGTGCACCAATGTCACGTCCCCCACATGCACCCTCGGAGGAGGGGGTCAGAGCGGGTCGATCAGCGGCCCTCGACCTCGACGCCAGGGCCAGAGGAAGTCACCTGCCACCTCACGCGGAGGCGACGGTGATCACCACGTTGCCGACCTTGCGACCCGACTCGACATAGCGGTGGGCTGCTGCGATGTCCTCCAGGTCGTAGGTGCGGTCGATCACGGGCCGGAACGTCCCCGCCTCGAGGTGATCGCGGATCTCCTCCACCACCGCCTGGCTGTCCTCGGGGAACGGGAAGACCACGCGGCGGTGGCCGCGGCGCACCGTGCCGACCAGGGAGAGCGGCAGGTTCTGCCAGCCGGGGCCGAGCTCGGAGGAGACATAGACGCCGTCGGGTCGCAGCAGCCGGCGGCAGCGACCGAACGAGCTCTTGCCGACGGCGTCGAACACGAGGTGGAACTGTTTGGGCAGCTGCGTGAAGTCCTCCCTCGTGTAGTCCACGACGTGCTGAGCGCCGAGCCCACGGACCAGGTCCAGGTGCTCGGTGGCGCACACCGCCGTCACCGCGACGCCCATGGCGGTGAGCTGCTGCACTGCCGCAGAGCCGATCCCGCCGGTGGCGCCGTTGACCAGGACCTCGTCGCCGGGCCGGACCCCCGCCCGGCGCAGCCCAGAGCGGGCGTAGTGGAACCCCTCGGTCGCGGCGGCCGCCTCGGTCAGGGAGAGGTTCGCCGGGACAGTGGCGACCGAGGAGGTCTGGTGCGCCACGGCATACTCCGCATGTGCCCCGAAGCGGCCCTCGCAATAGCCGAAGACCAGGTCACCCACGGCGAACTGGTCGACCCCCGCGCCCGTGCTGACCACCTCGCCGGCGAACTCGGTGCCCAGGATGGTGCGCTTGGGTCGGCGCAGGCCGGTGAGCGACCTCATGAAGAAGGGTCGGGCGGCGCGATAGGCGCAGTCGGTGCGGTTGACCGTGGTCGCTGCCACGCGGATGAGGAGCTCGCCAGCACCGGGCTGGGGGACGGGCACGTCCGTGACCGTGACGACCTCGGGTGGGCCGTAGTTGGTGTTCACGGCTGCGCGCACGAGACAACTCTATCGATCGACCGCATCGGGGTCGCCCGACTGCTGGCCCTGCTGCGCCTCCGCCTGCTTCGACTGGGAGAACATGAGCCAGGCGCCGACGAGCTCGAAGACGCCGACACCCAGGAACAGCCAGGTGAGCATCCCGGTGTCGCCTTCGGAGACGCGCATCAGGCCGATCGCGGAGACGATCGCGCCGAAGATCACATAGAACCAGCCCCGCCGCCGCAGCGCCGCAGGCTGGCGTCGCTCCTCCAGGAGCTGCTGACGGCGCTCCTGGATGAGGCGGGCACGCTCCGCCCGAGGGTCCAGGGGGCCGTCCTGGTCGGCATCGTCCACGATCTCGCCCTCGACCGGGGCTGCTGTCAGTCCGTCGGGATGCGCGGCATCCTCGTTGACGGTGTTGGCAGTGTGGTCGGCCCAGAGGTCGTCCCGGTCGGTGACCTCGGACAGCGACGCCTGCCCAGCCTCGTCGTCGAAACTGCCGTCGAAGGTGTCGCCCACCTGCGGGTCGTAGGCCTCGTAGCCGGTTTCGGCGGCGACGATCTCCACCGCCTGGCGGACCAGGTCGAGCACCGGGTCGGACGGGCCGCCGTAGGGCGCGGAGACCGAGGCAGCCCGGTCATAGAGGTCCACGCGCAACCCGCTGTCCCGCGTCTGGAACTCGCCGAACACATCCCCGGTGAGGTCCTCGGCAGCCCAGGTCCGCACCGGCTCGGTGAGTCCGTCACGCAGACGGGCCTCGATGCGACGGAAGCTGGCGACCCCACGGTTGAGTGTCGTCAGGTCCATCTCCGGGCTGTCGGCCTCGTCCGCGGCCAGGACCTCGTCCCAGTCCTGTCCGGCCGTGCGGGGATAGAGGAGGATCTCGTAACTCATCGCCCCATCCTGTCAAGCACGGTGCGATGCGAGCGCATTGGCCACCCCGTGACATTGATGTGTGATTGACAATGCTGTGTGACACACACTATTGTTTCACTCATGACCACAGAGGAGACGCTGGCCACGCACGGCCAGGAGTTGCGGCGGGGGACTGTCGTCCTGGCAGCGCTCGCGAGCCTCGCGGAGCCGCGTTACGGCTATGCCCTGCTCGAGCATCTCGCCGATGCGGGCATCGAGGTCGAGGGCAACACCCTCTATCCGCTGCTGCGCCGACTCGAGAAACAGGGCCTGCTCACCAGCGAGTGGAACACCGACGAGAGCCGGCCACGCAAGTTCTATGTGCTCACCGCCGAGGGCCGGGACGTCCTCGCCGCGCTCACGCAGGAGTGGAGCGCCCTCAACACCGCCCTCCAGGCCCTCACCACCAGGGGAACATCATGACGTCACTGACCGACCGCTATGTCCACGCCGTCACCGCACAACTGCCCGAGGCGCAGCGCGAGGACATCGCCCTGGAGCTGCGCGGCACCATCGAGGACACCGTCGCCGCGAACCCCGAGCCGGACCAGGCCGAGGCCGAGCGGCAGGCACTGCGCGACCTGGGGCACCCGACCGCGCTGGCGGACAGCTATCGCGGCACGGGTCAGCACCTGATCGGGCCGCGCTTCTTCCCGGCCTGGCTGCGCACCCTGAAGACGCTCCTGGCGTGGGTGCCCGCCCTGGTGGCCGTCCTGATGGTCGCCCTGGGCCTGCTCGATGAGGACCCTCCCGGCAACATCGTCGGCACGGCGGTCACCACAGCCCTGTTTGCCGCGCTGCAGATTGCCTTCTGGGTGACCCTCGGCTTCGCCATCGCCGAGCGCACCGACGCCGGGGGAGAGGCGATGGATGCGCTCGGGGTCGACCAGGGCGACTGGGACCCCGCGGACCTGCCCGAGCCCCAGAAGCGGCAGGTCACGTGGGGCGACGCCATCTGGTCGGTGATCCTCAACGCCTTCCTCCTCACGCTGTTGGTCCTGCCGGTCCGTCTCGGCGGGTCCATCGATGGCTTCGCGTGGGGTCAGATCTTCACCGACACGGCCTACTCACTGCGCTGGGTCCTGGCGGCAGGAATGGCCGCCAGCCTGTTGGCCAGCGTCTATGTGCTGGCCCGCGGGCACTGGACCCGGCTCACCGCGATCGTCAACCTGGTCGGCATGCTGGTGTTCACCGCGCCGATCGTCTGGCTCGCGGCCCGCAACGAACTGTATGCCTGGGAGACACTGCCGCTCGAGTGGGTCCGCGACTCCGCTGGCAACCTTGAGGTCAACGAGCCGGTCACGCTGGGGGCCACGATCGTGGTCGTCGTGGGCATCCTGCTCTGGGAGGCCTTCGACACCTTCCGCAAGGCGGCCCGCACCCCCTGAACCACAATGGGCCGTATGCCGTCCGCCCAGTCTCCCCTGCCGCTGCGGTTGGCGTGGGGGGACTGGGCGCTGCTGGTCAGTGTGGCGGTGACCTGGGGTTCCTCGTTCTGGCTGATCAAGATCGGTCTGGAGGACTTTCCGCCGGAGACCGTGGCGTGGCTGCGGATCCTCCTGGGGGCGCTGGCCCTCACGGTGATCCCCGGATCCTGGAGGCCGTTGCGTCACCCCAGTGACTGGCGGGGCATCACGCTGCTCGGCGTGATCTGGATGGCGCTGCCGTTCGTCCTGTTCACCGTGGCCGAGCAGCACATCTCCTCCGCGTTGGCGGGCATGATCAATGGTGCGACACCGCTGGTCACGACTGTCTTCGCGGTCCTGCTGTTCGGGCACGCCCTGGGGCCGCGCCTGGTCGGTGGCCTTGCCGTCGGTTTCGTCGGGGTGCTGATCATCGGCCTGCCCAACGTGGAGGGCGCTGCCAGCCTCGCTGGCGTGGCCATGGTGTTGCTGGCTGTCACCTGTTATGGCCTGTCGTTCAACATCTCGGGCCCGCTCCAGGCGCGCAACGGTGCGCTGCCGGTCATCTGGCGCATTCAGTTGGTCGCCCTCGTGGTGTCCACCGCCTATGGCGCTCCGGGCCTGGCGGACTCGACCCCGACCCTGACGGGCGTGCTGGCGATGGTCGCCCTGGGCTCACTCGGCACCGGCCTGGGCTTCGTGCTGTTCGCGATCCTGGTGGGCCGTGTCGGAGCCCCGCGGGCGGCGATCAACAACTACCTGGTGCCCGTGGTGGCTCTCGTGCTCGGCGCCGGCCTGGCGGGGGAGTCGGTCGCGCCGCTGTCCGTTGCGGGCATCGCTCTCGTGCTGGTCGGGGCTTATGTCGCGACATCCAGCGGCCGGCGGCGAGTGCCACCGACGCCTGGCTGAGACTGCCTGTCGGCATTGACACGGATGCGCCGCCTATGCCTCGAGGCGGGTCACGCTGCCGCGGTCGCCATCGACGCGGACCGTTGTGCCGTCCCGGAGCACCTGCGTCGCGTCGGGGACTGCGACGACCGCGGGCAGCCCGATCTCGCGCGCCACGATGGCGGCGTGGGACAGCAGCCCACCGTGCTCGGTGACGACTGCCCCCGCGAAGCCGAACAGGGGAGTCCAGGCAGGGTCGGTGTGCTCGCAGACCAGGACGTCTCCAGGCGAGACCCGGCGGAAGTCGGCGACACCGGCGATCACCCGGACCGGCCCGGTCGCAGTGCCGGGGCTGGCCGCGATGCCGTGGAGCTCGCCGGCCGGGTGCGCGCGGGCCAGGTGACCCGGTGGCAGGGCGGTGGTGATCGGGCGGGCCTGCAGGACGTGGATCTGCTCGCCGGTGATCGCCCACTCGAGGTCGGCCGGGCCGCCGAGGAGCAGGGAGACCTGTTGACCCAGGCGGCACAGGGCAAGCACCTGCGCGTCAGTGAGGCACAGCTGTCCGCGCTCATCGTCGGACAGTGGTCGCCGCCTCAGCCGATCGCCGACCCGGTCCGAGCGGTGCGACGTCGTGCCCATGACGCGGTCGCTGATGCCCTGATCATCGACGGTCCAGGAGTCGGGCGTGACCTGTCCGTTGACGAGCTGATCACCGAGGCCGGGGGTCGCCTCGATGACGGTGGCGTCGCCGGTGAACAGCACTCCGGAGACGTCGGCGTCGACGAAGGTCTGCACGAGCACTGCCATTTCTGGCGGACCCGCGCGCGAGGCCGGGCCCGAGCTCGTTCCCGGCCCTGTGCCCGTTCCCGGGCCTGCGCTCGGAGTCCCGCCACCGCTGGAGCCCCGACCTGCTCGATAGGCCAGCGCACGGTCCGACCAGAGCGAGGCCCAGCACCGCAGCACGGCACGGGACGCGGCCTCGGTGCCCACCACTGCGAGGACCGAGTCGTGCTGCCCCGCAGCGGATGCCGCCGCACCGTCCTCCGTGGTGGCCGAGGAGCGCACGGCGACCGGAGCAGACACACCGCCGATGCGTCGCAGGCCGACCTCGAGCTGCGCGAGCAGATCATCGTCGAGTGTGCTGCCCTGGTGGCGACGGAAGACACCGGTGGGGATGACGAAGCCCGCGGGCACGTCCACTCCGGATCTGACCAGCTGGGCCAGGCTCGCGGCCTTCCCACCCACGATGGCAGGGTCGGTGGCCGCGAGGTCACCCAGGTCCACGAGATCATTCACGGCTGACACCGGGCCAGGTGAACTCGGCCGGCAGGTGCGACTGGTCGTTGACCATGTGCACGGCAGGTGGCTCGCCCCGGGTGTGCTCGATCACGGTCACCCCGGTGTTGGCCATCCAGGTCAGTGACAGCCACGACTGCGGAGGTGCGCCGAGGGCGTCGCGCACGAGCCAGGCGATCGGATAGGCGTGGGTCACCAGGACCTCGTGCGTGGAGCGCGCGCCGGGCGCAGGCGGAGTGGCAAAGCGCGCGGTGAGTTGGTCCGCGAGTTGTCGGCCCGCCCGGGCCTCGCCCGCGTCATAGCCGTCGAAGAAGCCCTCCCAGCTGCTGCCGGAGACCTGCTCGCGAGTGGGAACGTGGGGCACGTGGTCGATCAGTTCACCGGCCTCGTCGACGAGCGGCACCTCCAGGTGCTCGGCGATGACGGCAGCACTGTCACGGGCCCGACTCAGGGGCGAGTGCCAGACCACGTCGATGGGCTGGTTCGCGAGTCGGCGCCCGAGGTGATGGCACTGCTCTCGACCCTGGTCAGTGAGTTGGCCGAGCGGATCTGCGAGACCGTGCCGCACGGCATACAGGGTCCGGGTCGCCATGACTCACCCGGCCGTTCGGCCGCGCGCCAGGCCCAGGCTGGACAGCAGATCCTGGTGGACCTCGGCCCACACCGCGTGACACGACAGCAGCCCGACGCCGGTGACCCACCGCAGCCCCTCGCCCCGCGCCCGGTCGAGGGCGGCGGAGAACTGGAAGGGATAGCGGCCGAACCGGGGGAGGGCCACCACCAGATCCGCCAACGCGCTGCGCAGGTCGTCCCCGGACTGTGTGAGGTCGGCCAGCAGGGCCCCGACTGCGGCGTCGTCCGCACCCCCGAACCCGGTCGTTGTCGCCAAGGTCGACTGGAGCTGCCACTGTGCCACCCGCTCGACGAACGGGCCGTTGATCTGCTCGAAGCGCTCCAGGGCCGCGCTCAGCACGGCGCGGGCGTCGGCGGCCTGCACCTCCTGGCTGAGCAGGCGGGCGACCTGGACAGACCCGGACTCCGTCAGCACCCAACCGCCGACATCGGCGAGCCTGAATTGCTCCACCAGCCCATCCGCGGCGGCCTGCTCCAGCACCTCACGCACCTGGTGCTCGCCGAGGAGAGCGCGGTCGAGCACCGCGCCCTCGTCCGCGACACCGGTCAACCGCACGGCTTGGAGGATGAGCAGCTCGGCCCGCTCGGAGGTGCTCAAGGGCGCGTTTGTGGGGGCGCTCATCGGGTGAGGCCCTCGGGGCGTTGCGAGACGCGTTGATAACGCTGCTGCGCCGCTTGGGGTGTGCGCACGCCGAGCGCCTCGGCCACCTGGGGCCAGGTCCAGCCCTCGGCGCGTGCGGTGAAGAGCAGTGCTGTCTCCAGCGTGTCCACGGACGCCCGCGCCGCATCGATCAGGGTCAGCGCAGCCGCCAACTCGTGGGCTGACGCCGAGCCGACCTGCTGGTTGGCGCGCCACAGCGCGAACCTGAGCAGGAGGACGTCGTCGGCCGGCTCCTTCGGGTGCTGCCACGGCATCGTCGGCAGGTTGCGTGCTCCCGCGCCGACCAGGGTCTGCCGGGCGACTTCCTGGGCGTCGGGGACATGACGGCCGCTGGTGTGGTCCATGACGGCCAGTCTGCGACATCAACACGTCGTTGTCAACAGTCTGTTGATGTGGCTGTCGTCGCAACGCCGGGGAGGCGGGGCAAACCAGTTGCCCCGGCGCACCGACAACGCGTTCGATGGGGCGGATGAGACAGTCCCATTCACCCCAGACCCCGCCACCCGCCGGCACCGGCGCCTGCCTTGACCTCAACTCGCCCCTGTCGCCACTGTCGGCCGCCCGACTGGTCGCCGCGGCCGCAGCGCACGCACCACAAGTGATCGTGGACCACGGATGCGGCTGGGGGAGCCTGCTGCTCGATGCGCTCGCCGCAGCTCCCGCCGCACGCGGGATCGGTGTGGACGTGCACGGGCCGGACATCGAGCGGGCGCACGACCTGGCAGCACAGCGCGGGCTGGCCGACCGGGTCACCTTCCTCAACGGATCGAGTGCCGAGGTGTCCGAGCAGGCGGACCTGCTGATCAACATCGGCGCCTATCAGGCGTTCGGCACCATCGAGGAGGCGCTGAGGCAGTTGGCGCAGCGACTCCGCCCGGGCGGCCGGGTGCTGTTTGGCAGCGAGATCTGGCTGGCCCAGCCGACCGCGGAAGAGCTCTCAGTCATGTGGGAGGGCGCCTCCGCGGACGACTGCCTCGAGCTGCCAGACCTGGTCGACCTGGTCCACGCCGCTGGCTGGCGCGTGGTGGACCTGCACGACTCGACCCGCACCGAGTTCGACACCTTTGAGCTGGGTCATCTGCGCGAGCGGGAGGAGTGGCTGCTCGACCACCCGGGCCACCCGGTGCAGCAGGAGCTGGACCACGAGTGGACCGCCTGGCTGCGTGGCCGGCGCCGGCCGATGGGCTTCGTGACGCTTCTCCTCGGTCGCTGATGGTGCGCCTACGCGGCGCGGATGCCCTCGAGGACCAGGTTGACGAACTGGTCCGCGACCTCATCGGGGCCGAGCGGGCCATCAGGGCGAAGCCAGATGTAGGCGTAGTGGTGCAGGCCGAGTAGAGCCTTGACGACGATCGGTCTGCTCGTGGATGGGCCAAAGGCACCCTCGTCCACGCCGCGTTGGAGTATGTCCGCCCACGTTTGCTCGTATGCCCGGTGGAGGTCCAGGACCTCACCGCGACGAGTCTCTTGGACGGCATGTAGGTCACGGAAGCACACCGTCATCTCTGGGAGATGGTCAACGATCTCGCGCACCACGAGGCGGGAGAACTCGCGGAGGCGATCCGCGGCCTGACGCTCCTCCCCGAGGAGTTCGTGGCCAGCGTCGATCAATCGACGTAGATACTCGGTCGTGATGCCGAAGAGCAGGTCATCCTTGCTCGAAACGTGGTGGTAGATGCTCCCGCGTCCCATGCCTGTCGCGCGCTCTAGGTCTGCCATCCCGGTGCCGTGGAAGCCCTTGACCGCGAACAGCTCGGCAGCGCTTCTGAAGAGTGCCTCGCGTCCCGGGCTGACCCGTGCGTCCCCTGCTGCTGTCATGACATCTCCTCGTGAGGTGTTTACAGATCCGTATCGTCCGTGCTACTTTACCGATCGGTCGGTACTGTACCGATCGGTCGGTCCAATTCTACGCGAGAGTTCGGCGCAACGAAGCCCCGAGGAGGAAAGAATGACGGACAAGGTGGACGCCACGCGTCAATCTGAGAAGGACCCCAAGCCGCCTCGCAACACGGTGGACATGTTCATGGGCCCGTTGAACTCCGTGGTTGAGCGCTTCATGCCGAGTGCATTCCTGTTTGCGGTCGTGCTCACAGCGGTGGTGGCTGGCATGTCCCTGCTGGTGACGGACGCGACTCCCGTCGATGCACTCAAGGGCTGGGGTGAGGGCCTGTCTGGACTGCTGGCCTTCACGATGCAGATGGTCCTGATCCTCTTGCTCGGCTACATGCTGGCCCACACCGGACCAGTGCATGCTCTCCTGGTTCGACTCGGTTCAGTGCCGCGGACCGAGGGGCAGGCCTACATCTTCGTCGTGGTCGTGACTGCTGTTGCGTCGTTGATCACCTGGGGCCTGGGTCTAGTTGTTGGCGCGGTGATCGCCAAGGAGGTGGCCCGGCAGGGTAAGGCCCGCGGCCTGCGCTTGCACTTCCCACTCTTGGTGGCGTGCGGCTACTCGGGGTGGGTGGTGTGGCACATGGGCTATTCGGGCTCAGGCCCACTCGCCGCCGCGACTGAAGGCAGCTTTGTGCACGAGATGACCGGCCAGGTCGTGCCGATGTCCGAAACCACCTTCAGCCTCTGGAACATCATTGGGGCGGTCGTCACGGTGATCGTCGTCGCCAGCGCCATGTACCTTGTGCGCCCCCGGAATGGTTCGAAGGTCGTCGAGGTCGCTACGGAGGCCGAGGCGGAGGTTTACCAGCCGGAGGACATCAACACCCCAGCTGATCGCCTGGACGCAAGCCGCATCCCAACCCTGCTGCTGGGCCTCGCTCTGGCGAGCTACCTGGCAGTGCACTTCATGAACGGGGGAACTCTGACCCTGGACATCGTGAACTGGTCGTTCATGATGCTCATCCTCTTGCTGGTTCGCAATGCAGCCGAGATGCTGGCCCTCGTCAGGCGCTCGGCAAGCAATGTCGGCGACGTGGTCTTCCAGTACCCGCTCTATGCAGGAATCCTCGGAATCATGGTGGCCACTGGGCTCATGGGCTGGCTCACCGAGCGGATGATCGCGATCTCCAACGAATACACCTTCGGGATCATCGCCCTGCTCTCCGCAGGTCTTGTGAACATCTTCGTCCCCTCTGGAGGCGCGCAGTTCGCCGTGCAGGGACCGATCATGCTGGACGCCGCCCAGGCGCTTGGTGTTGATCCTGCGATCGCCATCATGGCGGTCTCATACGGGGACCAGTGGAGCAACATGATCCAACCGTTCTGGGCGCTGCCTTTGCTGGCAATTGCCGGCCTGAAAATCAGGGACATCATGGGCTACACGACTGTGACGTTCATCGTTTCTGGGTTTGCCTTCGCCGGCACTCTCTTGGTGGCCAGTTTCATCCTGTGACCGGGTACTTGGAAAGGACAGAATCTTGACTACTTCACGGATCGTTTGGGAGCCAGACGAGACACGTGTGACCGCAACGCACTTGCACCAATTCATGGAGGTGAACGGCTTCGGTGGTCTGCCCTACGAAACCCTGCACCGCTGGTCCGTCGCCAAGCCAGATGAGTTCTGGTCGGCGCTGTGGGAGTTTGCAGAGATCGTCGGCGAGCCGGGAAACGTCAGTTTCGTCCGAGATCGCGAACGGCCGATGACCGGGTCTCGCTTCTTCCCCGAGGCGAGTCTCAATCTGGCGGAGAACCTCTTGCGAGGTGACGATGATGAGCCTGCAGTGGTCGAAGTCGACGAGACCGGCGAGTCCTCCACGCTTACGCATGCGGAACTGCGTCGCGAGGTTGGCCGAGCGCAGCGCGTCCTGCTTGGGCTCGGCGTCAAGCCAGGGGACAGGGTGGCAGCCATCGTCCCCAACAACGCCGCAGCCCTGGCCTACACACTTGGTGCACTGTCCATTGGCGCGATCTGGACCTCCTGTGCGCCGGAGTTTGGTGCCGCAGGGGTGCTCGATAGGTTCGGTCAGGTCGATCCCTCCGTCCTCGTTCTGGCGCCCGACTATCTCTACAACGGCCGACGCCATGACCTGGTTGCCAAGGGGTTGGATGTCGCAGAGTCCCTCCCCGGCCTCAGGCATGTCTTGGTCTTAGGGGCGGCACCCGAAGTGGATGCGCCAGCAGGGATGGAACTCCACGCAACCGACACCATGACGAATGTGGGTGATGAACCGCCAAGCTTCGTCAGGCTTCCCTTCGACCACCCAGCCTTCATTGTCTACACGTCCGGCACAACAGGTCTCCCGAAGTCGATCGTCCACCGGGCTGGCGGCATACTCGTCAATCTGCTCAAGGAGCACCTTCTGCACAGTGATGTGCGCACGGGCGACCGGATGATGTACTTCACTAATACGGCGTGGATGATGTATCACTGGTCGATCGCGGCGCTCGGATGTGGAGCTTCGGTGGTGTTGTATGACGGTGCGGCGATTCCACGCAACGACCCGGGAGTGCTCTGGCGACTCATCGATGAGCTTGACGTCACGCACTTTGGGACGAGTCCCAAGTATTTGTCGATGATGGACCAGCTCGGTGTTGTCCCCAGTGCTGACCTTGCGTTGGAGGGATTGCGGGTCATTCTTTCTGCAGGCGCACCGCTGACCAACGACAACTTCACCTGGGTTTACGGCAAGGCAAAGTCAGATGTCCAGTTGGCTTCGATCTCGGGCGGCACCGAGATCCTGGGCTGTTTTGTCCTCGGCAACCCCATGGCACCCGTGCGCAGTGGAGAGATTCAGGTGCCAGGACTCGGGCTGGCCGTAGGGGTGCTGGATGAGCGTCGCGCTCCGGTCGTGGGTCAACCAGGCGATCTGGTGTGCACTGAACCCTTCCCGAGCATGCCCCTGACCTTCTGGGGCGAAGGTGGCGACGAGAGGTATCGGCAGGCCTACTTCGACGTCCAGCCGGAGATCTGGCACCACGGCGACCTGGCGGAGGTGCAGGTCTCCGGAGGGATGGTGATCTCTGGACGCACCGACACCACGCTGAAGCCCGGCGGGGTGCGTATTGGCACGAGTGAGATCTACCGTGTTGTGGAGGCTGTGCCAGGTGTCACAGACTCCCTCGTCATCGGCTATCCGACCGCGGACGACATGGAGATCTGGCTGTTCGTCGTGAGCGACGGCGAGGCCGTCAACCCGGATGTGTTGCGGGCCGCCCTCCGGAAGGAAGCGTCACCGCGACACGTCCCCGCGCGAATCTTTACTGTCAATGACATTCCTTACAACCTTGCCGGGAAGAAGGTCGAGGGTGCTGCTCTGAAGACGGTCACTGGACAGGCCGTCAAGAACAGGGACTCACTGCGGAATCCCGAATGTCTGGACCGCTTCAGGTTGGAAAACCTCATGGACCTCCAGGGGGCGTCATGAGCGCCGGTGCGATCGTGGGCGTCGGCGAACTTGCACCGCAGCGCTACTCCGCGGGTGTCACAACGCTCAGCATGCTCGCAACCGCGGCTATCGAAGCCACCCATGACGCGGGGCTCTCTAGGGGTGACATCGACGGGCTCCTGGTAGGACCCCAGGTTGGGGAGACCCCGCAGCACGTTCCAGCCACGGTTGCCGAGTACCTCGGACTGCAACCGACGATGGCCAACGTCGTCGACCTGGGGGGCGCAACTGCTGCAGGCATGGCATGGCGGGCAGCCGCAGCCATTCAAGCCGGGATGTGTCAGACAGTCTTGTGCGTCCTGGGCAACATCAACGAGCGAGGGCGGGTGCCACGCTCGCCGAACCGCAACCCCATCCGGGAGTTCGACGTTCCTTTCGGTGCCTCTGGGGCCAACACGTCCTACGCGTTCCTGGCGCAGCGACACATGGCCAGGTACGGCACCACGAGCGCTCAACTGGCCACCGCGGTTGTGGCCCAGCGAGAAAATGCGCAACTGAATCCGAAGGCGATCTTCCATGGGACGCCCCTCACAGTCGACGACGTGCTCAACTCACCCTTCGTGGTCGAGCCGCTCCGACTGCTGGAGATCGTCATGCCCTGCGCGGGTGCGGCAGCCTTCATTGTGACGAGCCCCGAGCGGGCGCGTGACCTTCGACATCGGCCCGTCATGATCTCGGGAGCCGGAGAGAAGATCACCCATCGAGCGATGTCCCAAGCCCCGTCCCTCACGTCAGGCCCACTCAAAGCAGCCATCGCCTCCGCCTACCGGCAAAGTGGGACCGGGCCAGCGGACATGGACATGCTCCAGCTGTACGACTGCTACTCGATTGTCATCGCGCTCACCCTCGAGGACGCGGGAGTCTGCCCCGTTGGCGAGAGCGGCCCCTGGATGGTGGAGAACGACCTGACCTGGCGAGGTCCACAGCCGCTGAACACGCACGGCGGTCAACTGTCCTTCGGTCAGGCGGACCTCGCAGGAGGAATGTCGCACATCGTCGAGGCAGTCCACCAACTCCGCCACCAGGCGGGCGAGCGCCAAATTGCCGACGCGCGGACCGCGCTGGTCACGGGCAATGGCGCGACCCTGAGTGAAGCCACAGCCCTAGTGCTGCAGAGGGAGGACGTATGACGAACAAAGACTCGAAGGCCGCCTCCTATCCGCCGCCCACCCCCACAGCGGTGAGCGCACCGTTTTGGGAAGCAGCGCAGGAAGAGCGGTTCGTCTATCAGCAGTGCGCTGATTGCGCTCGCGCGGTGTTCCCACCCCGCGCGCACTGTCCCCACTGCTGGTCGCAGACCCTGGCCTGGCAAGAGAGCACGGGGGAGGGGACGATCGCCTCTTTCACGGTGGCTCACCGCCCGGGGCACCCGGCCTTCGCCGAACTCGCACCGTTCGTGCTCGCCCTCATCGATGTGCAGGACGGTTTTCGTCTGCTGTCGCGCCTGACCCAGAACCCCGACGCCGGACTGCAGGTCGGTGACCCGGTGCGGTTGGTCTGGGTGGCGTCTGGCGACTGGAAACTGCCGTTGTTCGAACCGATTCCAGTTGATGGAGGTCAATGATGGATGTTGCACTTCTCGATGCCCTGCGCACGCCTTTCGGCAAGTACCTCAAGCGGCTCAGCTCACTGAGCTCTCGAGAGCTGGGGGCACACGTGCTCGCGAAGCTGGTGGAGCGGCACCCCGAGCTAGCCCACGCCGACGGTGTCATCCTGGCCCAGGTGCTCCAGGGCGGCGCCGGACAGAACCCCGCGCGCCAGGTGGCTTTCGATGGCGGCGTCTCCACACGCACGCCCGCGATCACGCTGAACAATGTCTGCCTGGGCGGCATGGCCGCGATGGCCGACGCTTCCCGACGGATCCGACTGGGTGAGGGCACGGCATACGTCGTCGGCGGCATGGACTCCATGAGCAGAGCACCGCACGCAGGGCTCATCCGCCAGGGGCCGTCGATGGCCCCGGCCGATTTCGTCGACACACTGTCCACCGACGGACTGTGGTGCGCCCTGGAGGACTCATCCATGGGTGTCCTCTCCGAACGCGTCAACACCGAGCTCGGCATCAACCGCGAGGTGCAGGACGAGATCGCACTGCGCAGCCACCAGACCGCGCGCGAGGCCCGGGACAGAGGTCACCTCACTGACGAGATCGTGCCCCTCGAAGTCAACGGGGAGACCATCCTCCACGACGACGGCATCAGGGACGACACGACCTTGGCGTCACTGAGCCGCCTTCGCACCGTCTTTGATGCCCACGGCACGATCACCGCAGGCAACGCCTCCCAGATGACTGATGGTGCCTCGATCGGTGCGGTGGTCTCCAGGGACCTGGCCGATGACTGGGGCCGTGACCCGCTTGCGCTCGTGCGCGGTTATGCCGAGGTCGCTGGGCCTGACGCGTCCTTGCACCTCAGACCGGCCGAGGCCATCGAGAGGGTCCTCGACACTGCGGGCCTGCGCGTGCAGGACGTTGGAATCATCGAGATCAACGAGGCCTTTGCGGGCGTCGTCGAGGCAAGCCGTCGACAGTTGTCGGTGCCGCTAGACATCGTCAATGTCAACGGTGGAGCAATCGCTCTTGGACACCCACTTGGTGGCACCGGCCTGCGCCTCGTGATGGCGGCCGCCCGCGAACTCAGACGACGCGGCGAACGCTACGCCGTCGCAAGCATGTGCGGCGGCGGCGGACAAGGCGCTGCAGCACTCATCGAAAACCCAGCACACAACGGCTGAACGGAGCCACAGCAATGACTAACACAGACCAGGCGAGCAAACCGATCGTGGACGGGTGGCAGGGCACCCGCTTCGGCAAGCCAGAGGTAGGGGCCAGCGCAAGCACCAGTAAAACGTTTGGTGAGCGAGAGGTCGAACTGTTCAGCGAGATCACGGGCGACCGTAATCCTCTCCACAACGACGAGGACGCGGCACGAGCGTCCATGTTTGGTGGACTCATCACCCAGGGCGGAGTGACGTCGGGACTGCTGAATGCTGTTGTTGCCGAGCAGCTTCCTGGGCCGGGCACGGTCTTCTTGTCCACGCGGTGGGACTTCCGCAAGCCCACCTACTTTGGTGACACGATGACCGCCACGGTCGTGGTCGACAAAGTCCGCGCCGACAAGCCCATCTGCCACCTCACGACGACCGTGACCAACAGTGAGGGCGAGGTCTGCATCGAGGGCGAAGCAGTCACCTACACCGCCGCCCTCACCTGAGCCATGCCGGAGAGCCAAACCACCGTCCCGCCTGGTGCCTGGAAGGCGCTCGCGGCTCTGGGGGTGGCCATGCTGCTCGGCATGGCCACCTGGTTCTCTGCTGGTGCTGTCGTTCCCCAACTGACCCAGGAATTCGACCTCGGATCGTCCCAGGTTGCCTGGCTGACGATCGGGGTGCAGGTTGGCTTCGTGATCGGAGCTCTCGCTCTTGCCTTGACCAGCACAGCGGACCGGATAGGCCCCCGACAGCTGATCGCCATGGGAGCGGTCGGGGCAGGGATCGTCAATCTGTCACTTCTTGTGGTGGTGACCGGCTGGCAGGTCATCGCTGCGCGGATTCTCACCGGGGTGTGCCTGGCGGGCGTGTACCCCCCTGCGATGAAGGCGATTGCCACCTGGTTCCGCCACTCGCGGGCGACCGCAGTGGCAGTGCTCATTGGTGCTCTCACGCTCGGCTCTGCCTCGCCCCACCTGGTGGCGGCCATCGGGGGTCTGGACTGGACGTTCGTCGTGATTGGGACTAGCGCGCTGAGTGTTCTCAGCGGTGTCGTCGCTATCGGTATCGCGCGCGATGGCCCCTACCCCTTCCCACTGAGCGGGCCCTTCCGCCTTGACGCGACTGTGCGAGCCTTTGCCAAGCCTCGCGTTCTGTTCACTTCCATGGGGTACTTCGGACACATGTGGGAGCTCTATGCCATGTGGTCCTGGTTCGCTGTGTTCTTCGCCCACGTGCTGGCCCAGAACGGATCGACACCCCCGTGGATTGGCAGCCTCATCACCTTCCTGGTGATCGGCATCGGAGCACTCGGCTGCCTTCTCGGCGGCCGGATGGCCGAGCGCATCGGGAGCGCGAGGGTCGCAATCCTGTCGATGTGGATCTCTGGAGCGTGCGCACTTGTCATCGGTTGGTTGGCAGATGGTCCAGTGTGGCTGGTCGTTGTGGTGGCCCTCGTGTGGGGCTTCTGGATCATTCCCGACTCCCCCCAGTTCTCCGCTCTCATCACACACGTAGCGGACCAGCGACTGGTCGGCAGTGTGCTCACGCTGCAGATGGCCCTCGGCTACATCGTGACAATTCCCATCGTGTGGATCGTTCCGTTGGTGGCAGATTCCTTCGGATGGGGACCAACGTTCACCTTGTTGGCCTTTGGGCCAGCACTTGGCATCCTCGCCATGCGCAAACTCCAGGCGTTGCCAGTGGAGTCGGGGGCCGTCGACACCCGGTGAGTCCGCATGGGGGAACCACGCTTGCGGTTGTGAGGACCCTGCTTCGTCAGGCGCGTCGACGCGTGCCGACGACGTGCATGATGCCGTCGTCGCCAGGCTCGAACCGCAGGTCGAACCGGTCCTCAAGCGCCTCCTGCCCATCCCACAGCCGCTGACCTCGACCCAGCAGGATCGGCACGATCACCACGTGCAACTCGTCGACGAGGTCGGCCTCCAGGAACTCACGCACCGTCCGCACGCCGCCGCCGAGCCGCACGTCCAGCCCGGCTGCCAGCTCGCGAGCCTCGGCCAGGGCCTCCTGCGGGGTGGTGTCTCGGAAGAGGAAGCGCGTGCCCTCCAACTGCAGATCGTCTCGCTGCTGGTGGGTCAGCACGATCACCGGGGTGTGGAACGGCGGCTCCGCGCCCCAGAAACCCTGCCACTCATCCGGGATCGGACCGGCGCCGGTCCAGAACTTGCCGCGGCCCATGATCTCGGCGCCGAAACCGTCCCAGTGGGCCTTCAGGAACTCGTTGTTCACGCCGGTCGACCCGCCCTCCTGGCCGGCCATCTCGCGCCAGAACCGGGTCGCCATCATCCACGGGTGCAGGCGATGACCGGCGTGACCGAAGGGCTCCTGCTCGGTCAGGCCTTCACCGGTCCCGAAGCCGTCGAGCGAGACAGCAAAGTTGGACAGCTTCAATCGACCACTCACGGGTCACCTCCACAGAAAAAGTCAGTGAGTCAGTAGACCGCACTTGCACGCGGAACTCATCGCCGTCCCCGGAGGCATGACTGTGGTTGAGCCGGCGAGCACCCGGAGTGTCTGCGGTCCGGAACTCCTTGGCAGGATCATGGCATGCCTTCGTCAGCGTCGTCCCTGCCTCCCGCCGGATCCCACGGAGGGGACGGTGTCGCCGTCGCGCGGGCGCTCGGTCTTGATCCAGGCGACCTGCTCGACCTGTCGCAAAACATGAACCCGTTTGCCCCGCCGGTGGAGCCACTCGTGGCGCGACACCTGGACGCCGTGGGCCGCTATCCGGACCCGCGGGAGGCGACGCAGGTGCTCGCGGAGGCGTTGGGCGTCGCACCCGAGCGGCTCCTGCTCACCAACGGCGGGAGCGAGGCCATCCACATCGTGACCGCGGTCTTCGGCGGCCGTGTCAGGAGCGAACCGGAGTTTGGCCTGCACCCTCGGGGAGGGTCCGGGCCGCTCTGGCGAACGGATCCGCACAGCCCCACCGGACGGCTGGCCGGAGATGGCGAGACCGCCGATGTGTGGGACGAGGCCTTCTATGCCCTGGCGACGGGGGAGTGGACCGCCGGTCGCGGGGGCGTGGTGGTCGGATCCTTGACCAAGACCTTCCACTGCCCCGGGCTGCGGCTCGGCTATGTGGTGGCCGACCCCGAGATCGTCAACGCCTGCGCCGCGCACCAGCCGCACTGGTCGGTGAGCACCCTGGCGCTGGACCTGTTGCCCGACCTGCTGGAGTCGGCCGACCTGCCGTCCTGGTCCCGGTCGATCGCCGAGGCTCGCCACGACCTTGTCGCGCTGCTCGAGTCGCACGGGCTGTCCGTGGACGCAGCGGACGCCCCCTGGGTGCTGATCCATGAGCCCGGGCTGCGCGAGCAGCTGGCGCCGCACGGCGTGCTCGTGCGCGACTGTGCCAGTTTCGGATTGGCCGGGGTGGCGCGTATGGCCGTGCCCGACAGCGACGGTCTGGCCGTGGTGGAGCGTGCCCTGACGAGGCGCTGAACCCGACCCTGTCAAGGCGCTGACCCCGGCCCTCCGGCCGTGGGGGTATGGTGAGCGCGTCGTGCAGACGAAGTCCGGTGAGAACCCGGCACTGTCCCGCAACGGTGGAGCCTTTTGACCTTGTGTCGAGAAGGCCGAGTCCGGTCGAACTGCCCGATGATCCGACCATTAGCCCTCGAGGACCAGGGGCCGGTTCGGACGGCGGATCCAGCCGTGGACTGTCGCTCGAGCAGCACCAACCTCGACGACAGGAGACACCATGACGCTGCCCCGCCCCACCCACCGTCTCGCGACCGTGCTTGCCGTCGCCCTGCTGCTCACCGCCTGCGGTGCGGACGACGAACCCGCTGAGAAAAGCGCTGACACCACGGCAGCTGCAGCCGGCGACACCGAGGTGGATGTCGCCGCCGACACAGCCACTGAAACGGGGGCGGCGCTCGACGCTTTCCCGGTCACCGTCGACACGGCCAGCGGGGAGGTGACCCTGCCGGAGCGGCCCGAGCGGATCATCTCGCTCTCGCCGTCGGCCACCGAGATCCTGTTTGCCATCGGCGCGGGCGACCAGGTCATCGCCGCCGACACCTACTCCAACTTCCCGGAGGGGGCACCCAGCACCGACCTGTCCGGCTATGACCCCAACGTCGAGGCGATCGTCGGCTATGAGCCCGACCTGGTGGTGGCGGCCAACGACACCAACGAACTCGTGGGCTCGCTGAGTGCCCTCGACATCCCGGTGATCATCAACCCCGCCCCGGCCGATGTCGAGAGCGGTTATGACGGCATGGCGGCCCTCGGCCTGGCCACCGGTCACGTCGACGAGGCCGCGAGCGCCATCGGCGAGATGCGCGCCGCCATGGACGAGGGACTGGCCGCAGCCCCGCAGGACTCCGGGATCCGGATCTATCACGAGCTCGACGACACGTTCTTCTCCGCGAGCAGCCACAGCTACATCGGCTCGGTGTATGCGGCGATGGGGGCCAGCAACATCGCCGATGAGGCGGACACCGACCAGACCGGCTATCCGCAGCTCACCGAGGAGGCGATCATTGCTGCCGACCCGGAGCTGATCGTGATCCCGAGCCAGCTGTCCTACACCCCAGAAGACGTGGCCGCACGCCCCGGCTGGGCTGACGTGTCCGCCGTCAAGAGCGGCAACATCATCGTGGTCGAGTCCGACATCTCCTCGCGCTGGGGCCCCCGCCTGCCGCAGCTGGTCGAGTTTGTCGCCGGCGCGCTGACCGACATCGCTGTCCCGGCCGGACGCTGAGCCGGCCGGTCCACGGGACCCAGGCACACGGCATACGGCATGGCTGTGATCACGCAGAACCCACCCCAGGACGCCCTGGAGGAGGCCGCCGACCGCGCCTTCCGGCTGCGGTGGCCGGCGGTTGTGGGAGCCGTCGCGCTGCTCCTGCTGATTGGGACCTTCTCGATCCTGCAGGGGGCCGGCGGGCTGGCCCTCTCGGGCGTCGTGCGCGCGCTCGTCGGTGCGCTGCCCGGGGTTGATGTCGAGCAGACGCTGACCACCCAGCAGGCGGGGCTGCTCTGGCAGATCCGGGTGCCGCGCACCGTGCTGGCCGCGCTGGTCGGGGCCTCGCTGGCCATGGCCGGTGCCGGTTATCAGGGGGTCTTCCGCAACCCGCTGGCCGACCCCTATTTGCTGGGTGTCTCCGCTGGTGCCGGGCTCGGTGCCGTGCTCGCCCTCGGGTTCGGGCTGGACCTGTCCTGGGGGCCGATCGGTGCCCTGCCCGCGGCCGCCTTCATCGGTGCGCTGCTCGCGGTCGCCGGGTCGGTTCTGGTGGCGCGGGGCTCCTTCCGCACGCCGGCGACGCTGTTGCTGGCCGGCGTGGCGATGGCCGCGCTGTTCTCGGCCACGCAGACCTATGCGCTGCAACGCCTCGACCAGACCCGGGCGCGGGAGGTGCTGTCCTGGCTCTTCGGGCGGCTTGCCACGCACGGCTGGCACCCGGTGCTGCTGCTCCTGCCCTATGTGGTGCTGGCCAGTGTGGTCCTGCTCCTGCACGCCCGTCACCTCGACGTCCTGCGCCTGGGTGACGACGAGGCCCGCGCGCTCGGGCTGCACCCGGCCCGCTCGCGGCTGGTGGTGGTCACCGCGGCCACGCTGATCACTGCGGCGGCCGTGTCGGTCAGCGGGCTGATCGGCTTCGTCGGGCTGGTCACGCCGCACATCGTCCGGTTGGTGGTCGGGCAGTCCTACCGGATGCTGCTGCCGCTGTCTGCGCTGGTCGGGGCGGCCTTCCTGGCGCTGGCCGACATCGGCGCGCGCACCCTGGCGGCACCGGCGGAGCTGCCGGTGGGCGTGATCACCGCCTTCGTCGGGGCGCCGTTCTTCTGCTTCATCCTGTGGCGTGGGCGGAGTGAGCGATGAGCACGGAGGTGTCTGCGCGCTCGGCTGTGACGCGCTCGGCTGCGGAGCGCACTGCCGCTCTGCGGGTGCGCGACGTGCGCGTGGCCTATCACCGCGTCGAGGTCCTGCGCGAGATCACCCTCGACCTGCAGGCAGGGGAGTGGCTGGGCCTGATCGGGCCGAACGGCTCGGGCAAGTCCACCCTGCTGCGCGCCGCCGTCGGGCTGGTGCCCAGCTCGGGGCGCTTTGAGGTGGCCTCCGGTCGCCCGCCGCAGCCGACCGACCTGTCCCTGATGCCGCAGGCGCCGGAGCTGCCGCCGGGGATGAGCGTTGTCGAGTATGTCCTGCTCGGCCGCACCGCCCACCTCGGCTGGCTCGGGTCCGAGTCGCGCTCCGACCGGCAGATCGCGGTCAACGTCCTGCGCCGGCTGGGGATGGCCTCCTTCGCTGACCGCACGGTCCTGCACCTGTCCGGTGGTGAGGCGCAGCGGGTGGTAATCGCCCGGGCCCTGGCCCAGCAGGCGCCGGTGCTCCTGCTCGACGAGCCGACGAGCGCGCTCGACCTCGGTCACCAGGTCGAGGTGCTCGAGCTGGTCGACGAGTTGCGGCACGAGGAGGGGCTCACCGTGGTCGCGGCCATGCACGACCTGGGCATCGCGGCGCGGTATGCCGACCGGCTGGCTCTGCTCCACAGAGGTCACCTGATGGCGCACGGCACCCCTGAGCAGGTGCTCGAGCGCGACCTGCTCTCGCAGGTCTATGGCCACCCGCTCCACGTTCACACCATCGAGGGCCACCTCGTTGTCACACCCGCCCCACGGCACACCAAGGAGAGATCATGACCGAGCACGCTGAGCCCCGCACCAAGCGCCCCTATGACCGCCGCGAGCTGCGGTCCGCACCCTCGCTGGTGCTCGTCAACACCGGCCACGGCAAGGGCAAGTCCACCGCCGCCTTCGGGACCCTGCTGCGCAGCCGGGGCCGGGACTGGCCGACCGCGGTCGTGCAGTTCATCAAGTCCGGGCGGTGGCGGACGGGGGAGGAGGCCATGATGCGCCAGCTCGGTGTCGACTGGTTCGCGGCCGGCGACGGCTTCTCGTGGGAGTCCGATGATCTCGACGAGAGCCAGGCCAAGGCGGTCGCGGCCTGGTCGTTCTCCCGCGGCCTCATCGAGGCGGGCGAGCACCGGATGATCATGCTCGATGAGATCTCCTATCCCCTCAACTGGGGCTGGATCGACATCGAGGAGGTGGCGGCCGTGCTGCGCGATCGCCCGGAGGACGTCAGTGTCTTCCTCACCGGTCGCGAGATGCCCGCCCCGATCGTCGAGGTGGCCGACACGGTGACCGAGATGGTGCCGGTCAAGCACGCGTTCCAGCAGGGCATCCGGGCACGCCGTGGCATCGACTACTGAGGTGTCGGCGCCGGTGGGGACTGAGCGCGAGTCACTGGCCGACGTCCGGTCCGGCGCGCTGCTGGTCGTCGGCGCCACCAGCAGCGCAGGGAAGACCACGGTGGTGTCCGCGCTCTGTCGGGCCCTGGCTCGGCGCGGGGTGGACGTGGCACCGTTCAAGGCCCAGAACATGTCCAACCATGCGGCGGTCACCCCCGACGGCGGCGAGATCGGGCGCGCCCAGGCGATGCAGGCCCTGGCCGCGCGGGTCGAGACGGACGTGCGCATAGGACCGGTGCTGCTCAAGCCCTCTGGGGAGCGGTCCTCGCACGTGGTCGTGCTGGGTCGCGAAGACGGTGTTGCCGACGCGGTGGGTTATGGCGAGCGCGCCCGGCTCCTGCGCCCCGTGGTGCTGGACGCGCTGCAGTCGCTGCGGGGCGAGCACGAGGTTGTTGTGCTGGAGGGCGCTGGCGGAGCGGCCGAGATCAACCTGCTGGAGCGCGACCTGGTCAATCTGCCCCTCGCGGCGGCGGCCGGGCTGCCGGCGGTGCTGGTGGTGGACATCGAGCGGGGCGGGGCGTTTGCCTCGGCCTATGGCACCTGGGCCCTGCTGCCCGAGCGGCTGCGGTCCTGCCTGCGCGGCTTCATCATCAACAGCTTCCGCGGGGAGGTGTCGTTGCTCAGTGACGGGCTGCGCGACCTGGAGGAGCGCACCGGGCTCCCGGTGCTCGGCGTGCTGCCGCACCTGGGGGACCACGTGATGCTCGGGCAGGAGGACGCGCTGGGTCTGGACCAGCACGTCTTCGGGTCCCGGTCGGCGTCATCGGGAGCAGGCGATCGCCCGGGCCGGGTCGGTCGCCCCGGCCGCGCCGGTCGCCCGGGCCGTGTCGGTCGCCCGGTCCGGGTCGCCGTGATCGGTCTGCCGCACCTGGCCAACCCCGCCGACCTCGACCCGCTCGTGCTGGAGCCCTCGGTGGACCTGCGCGCGGCCACCGTCCCGGGTGATCTCGCCGAGGCCGACCTGATCATCGTCCCCGGGAGCCGGACGACCGTCGCCGACCTGGACTGGCTGCGTGCGCAGGGGCTGGACGAGGCCCTGCGCGAGTGTGCTGCGCAGCCGGAGGGTCCGTGGATCCTCGGGATCTGCGCGGGCTATCAGATGCTCGGTGAGGTCATCGACGACGAGGTGGAGTCCGGGCGGGGACGGGTGCCCGGGCTGGGTGTGCTCCCGGTGCAGACGACCTTTGCCGCGCCCAAGGTCGTCACCCGGGTGCGCGGCAGGCTCGCCGCGGACGCCGATGTCGACGCGACGGGATATGAAATCCGTTGGGGCCGACCGCAACCCGCTGCCGGAGCCACACCGTGGCTCGAGCTGGACCCGGCTGAGCCGGGCGATGCGGGGCGGCCGCTCGTCGACGGCTGCGTCAGCGACGACGGCAGGGTCATCGGCACGTCGGTGCACGGCATCCTCGACTCGGACCTGTTGCGACAGAAGCTCATCGGGGATATCGCGGCCGCCCGGGGTCGGGACTTCGACCCGCTGCTGTTCGGTCATGCCGATGCCCTCGAGGCGCACCTGGAGCACCTTGCCGGCTGGGCCGAGAAGCATCTCGACGTGCCAGGGCTCCTCGAGCTCGCCCACACTGCGGTCGCCGTCCACCAGGCACCTGGATGGTGAGCGGCCACGCGCTCGGGACGGCCGTCGGTCTGCTGCTCGACCGGGCGCTCGGTGAACCGCCGGACGCCTGGCACCCGGTCGCCTGGTTCGGCACCGCCATGCAGCACGTGGAGCAGCGGCTGTATGCCGACAACCGGGTCCGTGGAACCGCTCACGCGGCGATCGGTGCCGGCACGGGACTGCTCGCCGGGGTGGTGCTCGTCAGGGTGTGTGATCTGGCGCCGGTGCCCCGTCCCCTTGGGCGTGTGGTGGCGACCGCGCTGGCGGTCGGGGTCGCGAGCTCCGGGCGGATGCTGCGCAACACCTCCCAGGACATCCAGCAGCTGCTTGCGCAGGAGGACCTGGCGGGCGCACGGGAGCGGGTCACCTGGTTGGTGGGCCGGGACCCGTCGGGCCTGGACGCGTCCGGGATCGCGTCGGCGGTGGTGGAGTCGTTGGCCGAGAACACCGTCGACGCCGTCGTCGCCCCTGTCTTCTGGGCCCTGGTGGCGGGTGCTCCGGGTGTGCTGGCGCACCGCGCCGTCAACACGATGGACGCGATGGTGGGTCACCACTCCGAGCGTTATGAGCGCTATGGCTGGGCCGCGGCCCGCCTCGATGACCTGATGGCCTGGGTGCCCGCCCGGATCATGGCCGGCGTGGTCGCTGTGGTGTCGTGCCTGACACCTGACGCACCCGGACCGCAGGCCGTCCTGCGGATCGTGCGCCGCGACGCACCGGCTCATCCGTCACCGAACGCCGGGGTCGCCGAGAGCGCGGCCGCCGCAGCACTCGGGGTGCGCCTGGGCGGGCCGCTCCACTACGGCTCGCGCTTCGAGGACCGGCCTGTCCTGGGAGAGGGTCCACGCCCCACGGCGCACACCATCTCCTCGGCGCGTTCACTCGTCGACGCGGTGGAGTGGGCGCTGGTCGCTGGAACCCTGGCGTCCGCGCTAGCGTCCCATCAACCCGAGCGAGAGGAACCGCCATGAGTCGACGAGGACCGCGGAGTTCAGTTCGTGCCGTGCTGGGCGCCCTCCTGCTGATGCCCATGCTGCTCCTGATCAGCCCGACCGCGGCGATGGCCTGCTCGTGCGCCGCGTCCGACACCGAGGCACTGCTCGGGTATGCCGACACCGTGGCCGTCGGAGAGCTCACCGGGGTGGAGCCACCGGCGACGCGTGCTGACGGGAGTTTCAGCAGCGATGACCGGGTCACCTACACAGTCGCCGTGGACGCGGTCTTCCAGGGCGACTCCGCGGACCCGCTGACGTTCCGTTCCGCCTCGCACGGCGCCTCATGCGGTCTGGAGGACATGCAGGTCGGCACCGACTATGTCTTCTTCGTCCGGGACGGCGAGTCCGGCCTGTGTGATGGCACGTCCCGGGCCACGGCAGCACTCATCGCTGAGGTGGAGGCTGTCACCGGCCCCGGCCAGGCGGTGTCAGCTGCCGAGCCTGAGCCGACGGCGGAGCCTGAGCCGACAGCGGAGTCCGAGGCGGCAACGGACGTGGTGTCTGACTCTGAATCCGTGCCGGTCCTGTGGCTGGCGCTGGCCGCTGGGTTCCTGGTGCTCCTGGCCGTCGGCTGGTTGATGTGGCGAGGCCGGCCGGGACGCGGCACAGGTGGTCATCCCTCGACCTGACCCCCAACTGATGCCATGCTGTGCGGATGGTGGGGATCAGCAGAGTTGCAGCCCTGGGCGTTGTCGCCCTGCCCGTGCTTGTTCTGGCCGCTGGCTGCTCCGAACCCGACCCGAGCGAGACGATGATCAAGGTATGCGAGGACACGGCCATCTCGCAGCTGGACCTGTCCGGTGCCGGCGACACGCTGCTCCGTGAGTTGCCGGTCGAGGACGGGACCTCCTTCGAGGTGACCGGTGTGTCAGAGGGCACGGAGTGGGTGTGCACCTGGACAGAGACGCAGAGGCAGGGCAGCACGAGCACCACGATCACGGTCGACAGGCGTTGAGCGCTCCGCGGAGCGCACTGGTGGGTTGGACCGCCGTCAGTGCTGGTGCGAGCCACCGAGCCAGATCTGCTCCGGCACCGGATGGCTCAGGAAGTTGGTCATCGCCTGGGTGAACCCGTAGGCCCCGACCTGACCGAAGACCAGCAGGTCACCTGAGCGAAGCTGCGGCAGGTCAGCGGTCCCGACCCGGTCCAGCGAGGTGCACAACGGCCCCGCCAGGGTGTATGTCGCGAGCGCACCGGCGTCGTCTCCCTCGCCGGCGGAGCCGGTGGCCGAGGCAGCAAACGGGTCAGGCCCGCCGTGCGATGCGGGGACGGGTGAATGAGTCATGGGGTGACTCAGCCACCCGTCCCGGTCAGGGACTGCTCGGACGGGGAAGGACTGTCCGGTCATCAGCGGCCGCAGCAGGTGGTTGATGCCACCCTCCAGGATCGCGAAGGTCGTGCCGCGGCTCTGCTTCACGCGGATCACGCGGGTCAGATAGACACCGG
Organism: Ornithinimicrobium faecis; assembly: GCF_023923225.1. Classification (GTDB taxonomy): domain Bacteria; phylum Actinomycetota; class Actinomycetes; order Actinomycetales; family Dermatophilaceae; genus Ornithinicoccus; species Ornithinicoccus faecis. Next base: position 1,418,111 of record NZ_CP099489.1, read on the forward strand.
TCGGCCCGGACAGCCAGCGTCCGGGCTCGAGCACCACGGAGCCGGTGAACCAGGGGTTGGCCTCGAGGAGCTCAGCCAGCCCCGCACCCAGGGCGGTGATGTCCAGCTCGGGTGAGCCTGCGGCATACGGGATCCCGAGGCCGCCGCCGAGGTCGATCAGGTCAAGGTCATGACCCAGGAGCGCCTGCAGACGCTCCCCGATGCCCAGGGCGGTGCTGTGATTGGCGAGCAGGGCAGTCGCGTCCAGTTCGTTGCTGGCGGAGAAGACCTGCAGGCCAGACAGCTGCACCGACGGATAGTCAGTGCACGCGGCCACGAAGTCAGCCAGGTCCTCCTCGTCCACCCCGAACGCCGACGGGCCGGACCCGCCGATGATCGAGGCGGTCTCGCTCACGCCGCCCAGGGGGTGCACTCGCACGTTGACCGCGAGCGGCTCTGCGCCGTGGTGCCACTCCGCGAGGCGCCGCACGTCCTCGATGCCGTCGACCTGGATCCGGGCTCCGGCCGCCAGCGCGGCCCGCAGGTCGGCCTCGGACTTGGCGGGACCAGCGAAGACCATGCGCCAGTGGTTGAGCTCTCCGACAGCCTCGCGCGCCGTGGTGACAGCGGCCACCTCGCCTGCCGAGGCGCAGTCAAACCAGGCACCCAGCCGTGCCAGCTCGGCCAGCAGCGGGGGACCGGGGTTGGACTTGACGGCATAGGCCAGGTGCACCCGCTCCGGCAGGGCTGCCTGCAGCGACAGGAAACGCTCGCGGGCGACGTCGAGGCGATAGGCGAAGCACGGGGTCGACGCGGTCTCGGCGACCAGCAGCGCTGCCGAGTCCGAGAGCGCGAACAGGTGCTCGTCACCGGTCAACGCTGGCGAGCCACTCGTGCTGTCCGGCACGGTGTGGGCCACGGTGTCAACTGCTGTGTCGGTCGCTGGGGCAACCACGGGGCCAGCCGCTGTGTCGGCCAAGATGTCGGTCATGGTGCCTCCCAGAACGGTGCCATCCGGGCCAGCCCCTGGGCCAGCAGTTTCGGGTCACCGCCGCAGGAGACTCGCACGAAGCCCTCGCCGGCGGCACCGAACGCGGTGCCGGGCACGACGACGACGCTGCCCTCGTCGCGCACGCGCAGACAGAACCCGGTGGTGTCGTGGGCTGCCCACTGCGGCACCGGGATCCAGGCATAGAAGCCGCCAGCTGGCGTCCCCACCGGACGCACCGCGGCCGGGCCGGTCTGCGCGACCGACCAGCGTGTGATCAGCTCTCGGCGGGTCTGACGCAGCACCTGGTCCGAGGCGCGCAGCAGCGCCGTCGCTGCCAGTTGGCTGGTCTGTGCCGCGCTGGTCGTCATGGCGTTGTGCACAAGGCGGGCCGGCTGCAGCAGGGCGGGGTCGCCGACCGCCCAGCCGACTCGGAGACCGGGGGCCGCCCAGCCCTTGCTGACCGAGGACACGACGACACCGCTGTCGGTCACATCCCGCAGCGAGGCTGGCCGCGGGCCGAGGTGCACCTCGCGATAGACCTCGTCGGAGACCAGCACGGCCCCCGCAGCGCGGGACGCTGACGCCACCGCAGCCAGGGCGTCCAGGGAGGCGCCGCCGCCGGTCGGGTTGCCGGGGTGGTTGATGACCGCCAGCGCCACGTCACCGGTGTCCAGTGCCGCAGTGAAGACCGCCGGGTCCAACGCGCCCTGGGCCCCGAGCCGATAGGGCACCGGGAGCGCGCCAGCCAGGCGGGCCAGCGTCGCATAGGCAGGGAAGCCGGGGTCGGGGACCAGCACGATCTGACCGGGGGAGACGTGGGCCAGGAAGAGGGCGGTCAGCGCGGCCTGGCTGCCCGCGGTGACCATCACCTGATCGGCACGGTCCGCGTTGGCGAGGAGGTGATAGTCACCCACTGCCGCAACGAGTTCGGGGACGCCGCCGTTGGGGCCATAGCCCAGTGGCTCGTCACGGTCAGCGCACCGGGCCAGCGCAGCACGGGCCGGCTCGGGAAGGGCCCAGCCGGGCACGCCGAGCCCCAGGTCAATCGCCTCCGGAGGAGCACCCACTGACATGGCCCGGATCAGCGACGGCGAGAGCGAGGTGACCCTGGTCGCGGTGCTCATCGCAGCGCCTCCTCAAGGACTGTCGAGGCATCGGTGGAGCCGTCGCGATACTTCACGATCACCGGCGCATAGAGGGACAGACCCAGCCCCTCGGCATACGCGCCACGGGCCGGACGCGACCCGGGGACCACGACCGCTCCGGCTGGCACCTCGCCGCGCACCTCACGCCCGTTGACCAGGTCATAGATCACGGTGCGGGAGGTGAGCGTGACGCCGGGCGCTAGGACCGCGCGCTCCCGGACAATGACGCCCTCGAACAGGCCGCACTGGGCCCCCACGAAGACGTCGTCCTCGATCACGACGGGGGTGGCGCCGACCGGCTCGAGCACCCCGCCGAGCTGGACCGCGGTGCTCAGGTGCACGTGCTCGCCGACCTGCGCGCAGGAGCCGACCAGCACGTGACTGTCGACCATGGAGCCGGCACCGACCCAGGCGCCGGTGTTGAGATAGCTCGGCGGCATGACGACGGTGCCCGCGGCCAGGCCCGCGCCGCGGCGCACCGAGGTGCCGCCGGGGACCAGCCGGATGCCGTGGCGTGACTCGATCTGTCGCGGCGGCACGAGCGACTTGTCGACCGCACCGCCGGGCCAGCCGGGCAGCTCCAGCGTCTCGCTGAGGGCAAAGGCCGCCAGGATGCCGGACTTCACCCAGGCGTTGGCGTGCCAGGTGCCGTCGGCGTCGCGCTCGGCCGCACGGACCTCGCCCGACTCCAGGGCGCCCAAGAACTCGCTGATCCGTTGCGGCGCAGTCGGATCCTCGCGCAGCTCGGGGACCGGTCGGCTGACGAACTCGCGCAGCTCCGTGCGGGAGGTCTGGACGGTCTCGGCGGTCGCGGCAGTCGCGGTCATGACGCCACCGCCTCAGCAACGACCGAGCGCGTCGTGTGGCGAGAATCTGCCCCACCGAGCGCGCCGTGTGGTGCAGATTCGACCCCACCGAGCGCGCCGTGCGGTGCAGATTCGACCCCACCGAGCGCGCCGTGTGGTGCAGATTCGACCCCACCGAGCGCGTGGTGTGGTGTCAGGCCCAGGTCGGACAGGACTGACTGGATCCGTGCCCAGGTGTCCGGAGCCGCTGGCGCGAGCGGGGCACGGACCATGCCGGTCGCCAGACCGAGACAGGCCAGGGCTGCCTTGAGCGGCACCGGGTTTGACTCGCAGAACAGAGCCGAGACCAGCGGTGCCAGCTCGGCGTTGAGCGCGCGCGCCAGGGGCAGGTCACCGGCCAGCGCGGCCCGCACCAGCGCAGTCGTCTGAGCGGGAGCGACGTTGCCGCACACCGAGACCAGGCCGGTCGCGCCCACCGCGATGGCGGGCAATGCCAGGTCGTCATCACCGGCCAGGACGGTCTTGCCCGACGGCGCCTCCCGGCAGATCTGCGCGATCTGGCGCAGGTCGCCGGAGGACTCCTTGACCGCCAAGACCTCCGGGATCGCCCACAGGTCGCGCAGCGTCTCCGGGGTCAGGTTGGACCCGGTGCGCCCGGGCACGTTGTAGGCGATGACGGGCACGCCCGGCAGCTCCTCGGCGATCGCACGGAAGTGCGCCACGATCCCGGCGGGCTGTGGCTTGTTGTAGTAGGGGGTCACGACGAGCAGCCCGTCCGCACCCGAGGCGACGGCCGCGCGGGCCAGCTCCACGGCATACTCCGTGTTGTTGTGCCCGGTCCCCACGACCAAGGGCACGCCGGGTGCCGCCTGCCGTGCCGTCGTGATCAGGTCGGTGCGCTCGCACTCGGTGACCGTCGCCGCCTCGCCCGTGGATCCCAGGACGACCAGGAAGTCCGCGCCGCCGGCGACGACATGCTCGACCAGGGACCGGAAGGCCGTCACATCCACGGCCGGCCGCTTGCGGGAGGAACCTCCGTGCTTGGCGGCCGCCTCCGTCCCTGTCGTGAACGGGGTGGCGAGCGCCACGCCGAGGCCGGTGAACTGTGCACCGCTCATGGTTCCTCCTTCTGTGTGGGTGTGGAGTGAAAGAGTGGGTCGAGGACCTCTGCGGCGAGGTCGTCGAAGGTGAAGGTGCCGCGGCGGCCGCGCAACCAGCGGGCCGCAGTGAGCGCGCCCAGGCCGTACGTCTCGCGGCTGTGCGCCTCGTGCGTGAGCGTGATCGACTCGGCCGCGCTAGTCAGGTGCACGTCGTGGCGCCCGATGACGTCGCCTAGGCGCAGGCTGGAGGTCTGGATCGCGTCCTGCCCCGAGCCCTGCGAGAGAGCCTCACGCAGCAGGAGCGCGGTGCCGCTGGGGGCGTCGACCTTGCGGGTGTGGTGGATCTCGCTGACGGCCAGGTCGGCGCCGGTGAGGGCGGCATAGCGGCCGAGGGCGAGGCTGATGCGGCGCATGAGCGCGACGGTGAGGGAAAAGTTCGGGGCGGTCAGTATGCCGATCGCCGGACTCTCCCCGCCGCTCGCCGCGGCTGTGGGCTGACTGGGGACGGACTGGGGGCTGGTCTGGGTGAGCGCCGGGTCCCAGCCGGTGGTGCCGATGATCAGGTCGGTGCCGCTCTCGTGGGCCCAGGCGAGGCGGTCCGCGACGGCGTCGGCGTGGCTGACCTCGAGGGCGACGTCGACGGGGGCGAGGTCCTGCGGCGTCTGGTGACCGACCAGCCAGGCGACCACGATGTCGTCCGACTGCTCGGCGGCAGCAGCGATCGCGGAGCCTAGGCGGCCCCGTCCGAAGATCCCGATCTGCAGCGGCACACGGTCGAGTATGCGGGAGATTCTGGGGCGCTCAGACCACTAAAACCACAGGTCAGAGAGGGTGTCCTGGGAAAGTGGCTTGCGACAGGAAATCGTCCTGCGGACCCATCGGTAGTGCTGGTTCGTTGCTCTCAGAACGCCGAAAGTTCGGACCGGCCCGCAAGGCGATGCCTCGGGCCGTGATGGGCCCCGCGCGGCTCCCATCGCGCTCGGCCGTCACTCCCGGGTGCTGTCCGCACACGTGAGCAGGGCGTCTTGAGCGTTTCCGGGTTGGGCGGATCGCCCCCAACAGGCGTTTGCGCAGGTCAGGTGCTCTGTCAGTGGTGGGTGTTTAGATCGTTTGTATGAAGCAGACAGGCGCGACGGCGACGGTTGGGGATGAGGTCCTCGATCGTGTTGGTGGTGCCTGGGATGTGGCGGTGGAGGCTGAGTTCGCGGAGATGTTGATTGCTGCGGCGGATGCTGGGGGCGGGTGGGGTGCCTACGGTCCGGAGGGGGATCCGGGGTGTGTCCAGTATTGGGATCGGGTTGCTGAGGTCGATCAACTGTTGGTGGAGCAGGGGGCGGTGTCGGCGGCGGAGGTCCTCTCGGAAGGGCTGGCGGCCGCTGTGGGTGGGGTGGGGCGTGCTGGGGGTTTGGGGCCGTCGGAGTTGGTGTCGGTTTTCGACCCGGGTGTGATCGACGCCTTGGAGGTGGCTGGGGAGTTGCGGGCGAGGTCGGACGGGGTGGTCGTCGCGCTGGCGGCGGAGGCGTACACGCGCGGGTTGCATATGGCGGTCGGGTTGTCCCTGGTGGATTGGTTGCGGGTGCGCTGCCCGTGGCTGTCGGTGACCGACGCCGGGCAGATTCGTACGGTGGTGTTGGCGGGGGAGAGGAGTTGGGGCAAGCCACTGGTGGGGCGGGTGGCTGCTGGGGAGGTCGCGGTGTATCGGGGTGCGAAGGTCGCGAAGACGATCACCCGGTTGGTGCCGAGCCTGGGGCTGGCCGAGCAGCAGGAGTACGCGCAGATCGCGATCAACGCGGCAGCGAACGAGGAGATCAGCGACAGGGATCTGGAGGTCGTGTGCCAGGAGCTGCTCCAACGCCTGCTGGACGAGAAGCCGAAAGAGGAGCGGGAGCGCACCGCGCAGACGTTGCGGCGAGTGACTCGCCGCCCGTTGGCCAAGGGCATGACCCGCTTCACGATCGACGCACCCCAAGGGGACGCAGCCCTGCTCGAGGGAGTGCTCAACGGGCCCCTCGCAGCGCCGGAGCCGGAGCACGATGGGGCGCTGGATCACCGGTCCTGGTCCCAGCGGGCGTATGACGCGTTGGTGATGGTGATCAACCGTGGCCTGTCCAACCCTGGGGCACCACCGTCGTCTGGGCGGGCGTCGGTGATGATCACGGTGAAGGCGGACCCTGCGACGGGCAAGCCGGTGGGGGCTGGGGTGACGGCGTTGGGTCAGGTGTTGGATGCCCAGCAGGTCGGGAGGTTCGCGTGTATCGGGGACGTGACCCCGATCGCTCTGGGGGAGTATGGCGAGCCGCTGAACCTCGGTCGGACGGTGCGACTGGCGACGCCTGGGCAGTTCAAATCGTTGCTGGTCAGGGACCAGAAATGTACGTATCCGGGGTGTTCGATCCCGGGGACTTGGTGCGATTCGCATCACCTAGTGTGGTGGTGTCGTGACGGCAACACGGACATCGCTGTCCTGGTCCTACTCTGTCCACGACATCACACATTAGTGCACCAGAAAGACCTGATGGCGACCGTGTCCGGGTCCGTCGTGACCTGGCACGTGTGAGGACCCTGCCCCGAAGCCCGGCCACCACGGCCGGGCCCACAGGCATGCCCAGACGCCTCTGCGATGGGCTGGCAGTTGTGCCACTGCACGATCAGGTCCACTGGTGCGTCTGCTCCACGGTCAGGCGGACTGGTGCGTCGGGTCCGCGGCCGACCGGGAGTGCGTGCTGCGGAACGCTCGGGGGCTGGTGCCATAGCGCGTGGCGAAGGCCTGCCGCAGGGTCTCGGCCGAGCTGAACCCACAGCTCCTGGCAACCTGTGAGAGGGGCAGCTCCGACGTCGCGAGCAGCCGGGCAGCGAGCTCCAGCCGGATCCGTCGGACAGCAGCCGCTGGCGGAGCGTGCAGGTGCTGCTGGAACAGCCGCGTCAGCTGCCGACTGCTCACCCCGACGAGGCCGGCGAGGGCGTTGGTGGACAGGTCGCGGTCGGGGTGGGCCAGCACATGATCCAGGATCTGCTGCACCACAGCGTCATCCGGGTGCGGCACCTCGGTGAAGATGCTCATCTGCGCCTGGTTGCCCGGGCGCTGCAGATACGTGACCATCCCCATCGCCACCCAGCGTGCGAGTTCGGCCGTGTGGTCCTCTTCAATGAGGGCGAGGGTCAGGTCGAGGGAGGCGGTCACCCCGCCGGAGGTGGCATAGCGGCCCTCACGGATGTAGACCGGGGAGGAGTCCACCTTCACCCGCGGGAACCTCCGGGCCAGGTCTGCGGCATAGAACCAGTGGGTCGTTGCTCGCTTGCCGTCCAGCAGCCCTGCGGCGGCCAGGACCGAGGTGCCGGTGCAGACCGAGGTCACCCTGCGGGCCGTGCCGGCCAGGCGCCGGACGTGCCCGAGCAGCTGGCCGTTGCGGCTGGCCGGGTCGTGCCCAAGGCCTCCGGAGACCACCAGGGTGTCCACCGACTGCACACTGGCGATGTCGCACTGAGCCACCAGGCGCTGCCCCGAGTCACAGGTGATGTCGCGCCCGCCCAGGGAAGCCAGCCGCACGGCATACCGCGGCTTGGCACCCAGGCGGTTGGCGAGGGCCAGCGCCGACGTGACGCTCGCGATGTCGACCAGCTCGGCGCCGTCATAACCGATCACGAGCACCTCGGGATCCGTCATGCGCACCAGCATGGCAGGAACAGCGATGTCCGGTCGGACGGATATCCCAGGATTTCTGCCACCAGGGTCCACGTCCCGTTGTGCAGCGGCATCGTCGGAGGGAATCACTCCGGGCGAATGCCCCGCCGAGAGGAACGACCATGACCACCACGACCCTCACCGCACCGGCCCCTCGGGTCAGCACCAGCACCGCTCTGACCCTCTGGATCACGGTGGGGGTTCTCAGCGCGCTGGGCATGACCTACGGGCTGGCGGCGATGCACGGACTGGGCATCTCTGACGGCACCACCGCGATGACCCCTGCGACGTCGGTCGGTGTGGCCGCTCTCTGCTATCTCGCTGCCGCGGCGACGTGCACTCGCTGGGTCGCCTGGCTCGGCGTCCCCGTGTTCAGCGGCCTGGCGTTTGCCGGGCTGATGGTGACCCTCCCGTGGTGGACGCTCCTCGCCATCGCCGGGGGAGTGTTGCTGCTGATCGGTGTGCTCACCGGCGCGGGCCGCATCTCGACCATCCAGGCCCTGGCCATGCTCGGCTATTTCGGTGTCGCCGTCGCTGCGCTCTATCTGTCGCCCCGGGTTGGGCTGACCCTGGCCGCGCTCTCGCTTGCCGCCCACGCGCTCTGGGACGTCTGGCACTACCGACGTGACGTGGTGGTCATCCGGTCCATGGCGGTGTTCTGCATCGGGCTCGACCTCACGATGGGTGGTTTGTGCGTCGCTCTGGCCGTGATCGGCTGAGCGAGCCCGCAGCGTTGCGGTTCACTGGACTCATGGTGGGAAGGCCAACCGACGGCTGAGGTTGAAGACATTCGGGCTTTCGCGCTCACGCTGGAGCGTGCCTACGAGGTGTTCGTGCGTGGCCGTCGCAAGTTCCGCGTGGGTTCGATCGTCTTCGTCGCCTTCTCGCTCGATGAGGAGGTCGTCGAGTTCGCCTTCCCCAAGGATGAGCGGGACGGCTTGATTGCCAGTGATCCCGGCACCTTCTCGCTGCCCGCGCCCAGTGACCTGCGCTTCAACTGGGTGCGCGCACGCAGGGACCGGCTGGACCCGGTCGAGGCCCGCGAGTTCGTCGTCGATGCCTGGGGCATGTGCGTGCCGCAGAAGTTGATCCGCGCCTGGGACGCGGCCCACCCGGATGGACCTGCGTGAGATGGCACTGCAGAGGGTTGCCCTGGGGGAGTGGCCCACCCGGATGGCCCGGCGTGAGGGGATCCGCGCGGTCAGACCCTCGTGAGGCGATGGCGTGGCTCCGGCGGCAGGACCACAGTGATCCTGTCGTCGGCGCGCACGAGCCCGCTGCGCGAGACGATCCCCATCACGCCCGTCAGCCGCACCACGGTGCCGTCGTCATCTGTGCGCACGACGTGCTTGAGCAGGCCCGGCTGGAAGTCATTGATCTGCTGACAGGGGTTGCGCAGGCCGGTGATCGTGATGACAGCCTCACCGACAGTGAGTCGCGTGCCGACCGGCAGGTCCAGGAGTGCGATGCCACGGGTCGTGATGTTCTCGCCGAAGTCGCCGGGAGAGATCTGGTGGCCCACGGTCGCGAGGTGGTCGAACAGCTCGGCGTGCAGCAGGTGGACCTGGCGCAGGTTCGGCTGGTCGGGGTCGGCGCGGACTCGGCTGCGGTGCTTGACCGTGGTGCCGCAGTGCGCGTCACCTCGCACGCCCAGACCCTCGAGGAGTTCGATCTCGGCCACGGTGGGTTTGCTGAACGAGTGCGTGCTGCTCCGGTGGACGGCCACGACAGTTGCACCCATGGTCACGATCCTGTCAGGCCACCCAGGGCGAGCGAAGCCTGCCCACTGTCACGGGCGCGCTCCTGGAGCGGTCAGGTCCGCAGGGTCAGGACGATGACATTGAGCAGCGCGATGCCGATCGCGGCCTGGAAGGGCACTTTCCCCCTGGCGGTCGCGGCGGGCACGGCGAGCAGCACCGCGACCCCGACCGCCACCCAGCTCCACAGTGGTGTGCCGCCCGGGGGAGCGAGGGCCAACAGGGCCGTGCCGGTCACCAGGAGCAGGGGAGCCAGCGCGCGCGAGCCCCGGCTGCCGATCCGGTGCGGGAGGCCCCGTATGCCGTCACGCGCGTCATCCTCCAGGTCCGGCAGGACGTTGAGCAGGTGGGCGCCGACCCCCAGCAGCGCGCCCACGGTGACCACCCACCAGGGCGCCGCACCCCGGCCGACCGAGAGCCAGACGAACGCTGGGAGAGTGCCGAACGCCACGGCATACGGCAGCCAGGACCAGATCGTGGCCTTGACGCCCGCGTTGTAGGCCAGGCCCGAGCCGACTACGAGCCCGACGTGCAGCGCCAGACCGAGCCAGCCCCCGCTCCACAGCGACAACACGACCACCAGGAGCAGGGCGAGACCTCGAGCAGCCCGCACGATCCGCGGACGGAGCGCACCCCGGGCCAGCGGCTTGTCGGTGCGACCGGCGGCCCGGTCCCTCGCGGCATCGCGCAGATCGTTGTCCCAGCCGATGACGAGCTGTCCGGCCAGGACCGCGGCCACCACGACGACCACCTCGACCGCGCCGCCTGCGCCGAGGGCCAGCAACAGGGCGAAGACGGTCACGGCTGCCGTGGGCAACGGGTGGCAGGCCAGGGCCAGCCCGCGCACAGTGCCGAGGGTGCTCACGCCTCGCAGCGTATGTCCCCCACCGAACGGGGAGCAGGTCAGCAGCGCAGTCCGTAGGCTCGCACCATGTCCGTGATCGCGGCTGTGCGCGGCGTCCTGCCCGAGCACCGCTATGCGCAGGAGGACCTCACCGCAGGGCTGGCGGAACTGGTCGGGCTGGGGCCGCAGCACCTGGCGATGCTGGAGCAGGTGCACCGCAACGCTGGCGTGGAGCACCGGCACCTGGCGCTCCCGCTGGAGGACTATGTCGACGCGACGGCTGACTTCGGGCGCTCCAACGACCATTTCATCGAGGCGGCGACCGACCTGGGCGCTCGGGCCGTCCAGGAAGCTCTCGACGCCGCCGGGCTGGCTGCCGGAGATGTGGACCTGCTGGTGTCGACCACCATCACCGGACTGGCCGTGCCCTCCCTCGACGCCCGCCTGATGGCCCGGCTCCCGCTGCGCGAGGACCTCAAGCGGATCCCGATCGTGGGGCTGGGCTGCGTCGGCGGCGCGGCCGGAGTGGGCCGCGTGGACGAGTGGCTGGCCGGCCACCCCGACGGTGTTGCCGTCCTGCTCGCGGTGGAGATCTGCAGCCTGACCCTGCAGCGCGACGACACCTCGACGGCCAACCTGGTGGCCAGCGGTCTGTTCGGGGACGGCGCGGCCGCGGTCGTGCTGGTGGGGGATCGGGCGGCCGACCGGCTGGCGCCCGACGGGATTCGCGTGTGCGGCAGCCGATCCCGCCTCTATCCCGGCACGGAGCGGGCGATGGGCTGGGACGTCGGTTCCAGCGGCCTGCGCATCGTGCTGGGCGCGGAGGTGCCCGACCTGGTCCGCACCCAGGTGCGCGCCGACGTGGACCGGTTCCTGTCGGCATACGGGATGGAGCGCGCGCAGATCGGCTGGTGGGTCGCCCACCCCGGCGGACCCAAGGTCCTGGACGCGATGGCCGAGGCGCTCGAGGTGGAACCCGCGGCCCTCGGGGTCACCTGGCGGTCGCTGGCCGCGATCGGCAACCTGTCGTCCGCCTCCGTGCTGCACGTGCTCGCCGACACCCTGCGGGACGCACCCCCGGAGCCCGGGAGCCCCGGGGTGCTGCTAGCGATGGGCCCCGGCTTCTGCCTGGAGACGGTGTTGCTGCGCGCGCCGGGAGAGCGTCGATGAGCACCCTGACCTGGTATGCCGTGCTGCTGGGTCTGGTGGTCCTGGAGCGTCTCGCAGAGCTCGTCCTCTCGAAACGGCACGCGGACTGGGCCCTGGCCAGAGGTGGGGTCGAGCGCGGGCGTGGGCACTATCCGCCGATGGTGGCGCTGCACTCCGGTCTGCTGATCGCGTGCCTGCTCGAGGCGTGGCTGCTGGACCGGGAGTTCCTGGCCTGGCTCGGTCTGCCGATGCTCGCCGTGGTCCTGCTGGCGCAGGGGCTGCGCTGGTGGTGCATCGCCACGTTGGGGCGGCAGTGGAACACCCGCGTCATCGTGGTGCCGGGTCTGCCCCTGGTGCGGCGCGGCCCCTATCGGCTGCTGCGGCACCCCAACTATGTCGCCGTGGTGGCAGAGGGGGTGGCGCTGCCGCTGGTGCACTCCTCCTGGATCACTGCAGTGGTCTTCACGGTGCTCAATGCCTGGCTGCTCACGGTGCGCATCAGGGCCGAGGACGCCGCGCTGGACAGCGTGCCCCGAGTTGGACCCGGAGCCAGGCCCAGGCTCGGACCCTGAGGTGGACGCTGAGGTGGACGCCGATGTGATCGTCGTTGGTGGCGGACCGGCGGGCCTGGCCACGGCCCTGCAGGCGGTCCGCGTCGGGTTGGTGGCCCTCGTCCTGGAGCCACGGCGGGCACCCATCGACAAGGCGTGCGGCGAGGGCCTGATGCCGGGTGCCGTCGCCGCGCTCGCTGACCTGGGCGTGGCCGTCGGTGGGCGGCCGTTCACCGGCATCCGGTATGTCGACGCTCACCGGTCCGTCGAGGCCAGGTTCCGCGGTGGACCAGGGCGCGGGGTGCGCCGCACCGCGTTGCACGCGGCGCTGGCGGCGGCCGTTGAGCGGGCCGGCGTCGAAGTCGTGCCGCGGGCGATGTCCGGGCTGACGCAGGATGACACCGGCGTGCAGGTGGAACTCGAGGACCCCGGGGGTGGGACCTTGCCCGGGGTGATGGAGGCGACGGAGTCGATGGAGTCGACGGTCCGGGCGCGCTTCGTGGTCGCGGCTGACGGGCTGCACTCGCCGACCCGCCGGTTGGTCGGGGTGGAGGTTCCCCGCCGTGGGACGCGCCGCTTCGGTTTGCGCCGCCACCTCCGGATCGCCCCGTGGAGCGACCTGGTGGAGGTGCACTGGTCCCCGGTCGGCGAGGCCTATGTCACGCCGGTGGGGGACCGCGAGGTTGGGGTGGCCCTGCTCGGTTCCGCGGGCGGGAGCTGGCAGGACCGTCTCGCGGACTTCCCGGCCCTGGCTGACCGGTTGGCAGGTGCCGAGCCGGCGAGCGATGTCCGGGGCGCGGGGCCGCTGCGACAACGCGTCCGGTCCCGTCGCGTGGGTCGCGTGCTGCTCGTGGGGGACGCCGGTGGCTATGTCGACGCGCTCACTGGTGAGGGCATCGCTGTTGGGCTGGCGCAGGCGCAGGCAGCTGTCACGGCCATCGCCGCCGAGCGACCGCAGACCTATCCCCGTGCTGCCGTGCGGGTGAGCCTGCGCAGCAGTGTGCTGACGTCAGGTCTGCTGGCCGCCACCCGCAGCGAGCCTGGCCGCCGGGCCGTCCTCGGCACGGCTCGGCGGGTGCCGTGGCTGTTCGAACGGGCAGTTAACGCGGTGGCGCAGGACTGAGTTGTGTGACGCCGCACACAGCGAGGCATCATCGGAAATATTGTTGAAGCATCATCTATTAAAGGAGGCATGACTTCCCACAAGATCGGCATCATCGTCAGCTCGTCCCGCCCCACCCGGATCGGCCCCAAGGTCGCCCAGTGGATCAGCGAGCTGGCCCCCTATGGCAGTGAGGTCGAGATCGTCGACCTGGCCGAGGTGGACCTGCCCTTCCTGGCTGAGCCCGAGCAGCCGGCCACCGGCAACTACACCCTCCCCAGCACCATCGCCTGGTCCGAGCGGGTGCGTCAGTTCGACGCCCTGATCGTGGCCCTGCCCGAGTACAACGCCGGCTATCCGGCCGTCGTCAAGAACGCGATCGACTCCCTCCACGCCGAGTGGAACGAGCTCCCGATCGGCGTCATCGGCTATGGCTGGGGCGCTGCCGCCGGTGCGGTCAACCAGTTCGGTGAGGTCCTCGACCGCGTCAAGGCGCTCCGCCTCGACGGCCCGGGCCTGAGCTTCGGCCAGGACCTGACACCCGAGGGCGAGATCCTCGACGCCGCCCCGGAGGACGCCGTGCGCGGCCTCTACGACCAGATTGTCGCCGCCGCGCGCGAGAAGGTCGCTGCCTGACCCGCTGACGTCCCCTGACAACTGACCTCCCCGTCAGTTCTTCCCCCACCTGTTGAGGCGGTGGCGCCCCGTGCGCCACCGCCTCGACTGCGTCCTGGCACCCCGCGGCCGCACCCCGACGTGCACCCAAACAGGCAACGTGGCCTGTGCCTTGAGGGCGCAACGCGCTGACCTGCACTGATGGAAAGGGCCCTGTGACGTCGCCTGTTTGGGTGCACGCCGGGTGATGGGGTGAGGCGAGTGCTGGTGAGCGCTAGGAGTCGGTGCGCGGTCGGGAGACCTGCGCCACGGCATACAGTCGTGGGGTGACCGACACCGATGACCAGACCCCGCTCGTGCTCCTGCACGGGCTCGGCCAGGCACCGATGGCGTGGGAGGACGTCATCGTGCCGCTCTATCCGACGCGGCGGCTGCTCACACCGTGGGTGCCCGGCCTCAAGCCGACCGAGAAGCAGCTGGTGCCGGTGGCTGACGCTGCCGCCAAGCTGGACACCGACCTGATGCTCGAGGGGATGCAGGCGGTCGATCTGTGCGGGCTGTCCTACGGCGCCGTGATCGCCACGCGGATGGCCGCGGACTTCCCGGAGCGGGTGCGGCGGCTGGTGCTGATCGCCGGCATGGTCCGCCCGCCGCGCGCTCTGATGAAGGTGCAGCTGCAGATGCTGAAGATGATGCCCGCCTCGCGCCTGGCCGACTCCAGCGTCTCCAAGGAGCGGCTGCTGCGGACCCTGGACATCGTCCGCGAGGTGAACCTCACGGATGCGCTGCCCAAGATCACCGCACCCACGTTGGTGCTCGTGGGCGAGAAGGACAAGGCGAACAAGCCGGCCGCACAGATGCTGGCCGCTGGCATCTCCGGTGCGCAACTGCGCGAGGTCCCGGGCGCGGGGCACCAGGTGAACGTCGAGCAGCCCAAGGCGCTCGTGGAGATCCTGCGCGGGTTCCTCGACCAGGCCTGAACGGCTCGCTGGGCGACGGTCAGGCTGTGCCGCTCTCGGGTGGGCCGTCCAGCACCCGGGGGACGTAGTCGAGCAGTTGCAGCCCGCCCTCGAAGGTGCGGCTCTCGACGAGGTCGAGCGCCACGTCGGGGTAGTTGTCAAAGATCCGCTCCGACCCCGTGGCCCCGGTGATGACCGGGAAGACCACGAGTCGGAACCGGTCGACAAGCCCTGCGGTTAGCAGTGAGCGGCACAGCCTGACGCTGCCAAGCGTGTGCAGCGGTTGCCCACACTCGGCCTTCAGTCGAGGCACCTCCTCGACGGCGTCACCGGTCACGAGTCGGGTGTTGGCCCAGTCCAGCGGCTCGTCGAGGGTGGAGGAGAAGACCACCTTCGGGCTTGCCGTGAGCGACGACATCGCATCGGCCTCCTGCTCCGTTCCGGCTGCGCCCGCGGCGAACCCCGACATGAGTCGATAGGTCGTGGCGCCCATCAGCGTCGTGAAGGTGTCGGGCTGGTCCTCCAGCCAGGCCAGGTACTCGGGGCTCTCCAACCCCCACCACCCTGGCCACCCGTCCGCCGAGGCGTAACCGTCCAGCGAGATGATGAAGTCCACCATGAGTTCCTGCATCGCACGGTCCTTTCAGGGAAGCGGGGCCACTGTCGGCCACAGGAAGGTGGACCTCCGCGGGCACGCCAACTCATCGCCGGCCCGGCCGATCAGATCGGGCCGGAGGTGATCAGCCCGACTGACGCGCTGCCCTCCACGAGACCCGCCGCAGGGGTCAGCTTGAGCCGACGTCACCGCCGTCGATGAGCTCCCTGAGGAAGTCACCGAGGACCTGGGCGCTGGCGTCGACCAGATCCGGCCAGGCCATGGCTCCGGCGTCGGCGCTGTCCGAGACGTGCTTGATCAGGCGCACCGGGACCCCGAGGGCGTCGCACGCGAAGGCGACCGCATAGCCCTCCATGTCGACCAGGTCTGCCCTCGCCGCCAGCTGGTCGCGCACCACCGGATCGGTCACGAAGGTGTCGCCGGAGGCCAGGACCGTGTCGTCGCCACCCTCCAGGGCCAACTCGTCGCGGGGGTCATAGCCGAGCGCTCGCAGCGACTCGGCGCTGATGTCGTGATTGATCACCCTCCCGGGCAGGAACAGCCCCTCCCGGTCCGGCCGCAGTGCGCCCGCCGTGCCGATGTTGAGGACCACCAGCCCGGTGCGGTCCGTCTCCATCAGGGCTTTGGTCACCGCGGTCGCCGCCGTGGTCTTCCCGATGCCGGTGATGATCACCGGCAGAGCCGGCGGGATGTGGGCGGCCTCCGCGCGGGTGGCACTGACGACGAGATAACGACTCACACCACGATCCTAGAGATGAGGGTCACGCTGCTCGCCCTCGCCGTGGAACTGCAGGGGGACGTGACCCGTTGAAGACTGGTGTCATCACCCGACGTCAGGAGAGACCATGGGTTTGCTGGACAACGTGAAGAAGGCCGCCAACGCGGCCAAGGAGCAGGCCGGAGAGCTGGCTGGCAAGCACGGCGACAAGATCGACCGCGCCATCGACAAGGGTGGGTCGATGATCGACCAGCGCACGCACGGCAAGTACAGCGACAAGATCGTCAAGGCTCAGGGCGCTGCTCGCAACGCCGCCGACAAGGTGGCTGGGGAGGCCGGACCGGCCGCAGGCTCGAGTGCCCAGGGCCCTGTGTCGCCTCCACCCGGCACGGGAACGCCGCCCCCACCTCCGCCGCCGGGCGCCGGAACGCCTGCACCACCACCCCCGCCTCCGCCGCCCGCTTCGGCAGCGCTCACCAGCCCGGTCCGCGAGTTTGTTGACGCGGTCAACGCCCACGACGAGACGGCCTTCCTGGACAGCTTCGGGGACACCGGAGTGGTGGACGACTGGGGCCGAGAGTTCGTCGGTCGCGAGGCCATCAAGGAGTGGAGCGACAAGGAGTTCATCGGCGCGAACGGGACCATGGATGTGCAACAGGTGACAGACACCGGAGGTCAGGTCAGGGTGGTGGCCGACTGGCGCAGCACCCACGCAAACGGCCTGTCCGAGTTCACCTTCGACACAGCCGGCCACACCATCAACCGGATGACGATCCGCGGAGCCCACTGACGGCATACGGCCGGCTAACTGGTGGCGGAAGAGGTGACCGCGGGCGCTGACTGAGTCCATGATCTGGATCTGCGAGACCTGCGCCGTCGAGACAGCCGACCTGGAGACCCCGCCGGAGATCTGTGCGATCTGCGACGACGAGCGCCAGTGGGTGCCCGAGGGTGGGTCCCGGTGGACGAGTGTGGAGAAGCAGCGGGAGAACGGCACGCGCATCGTGATCAGCGAGGTCGAGCCCGAACTGTGGGGCCTGCGCGCCGAGCCGTCGATCGGCATCGGCCAGCAGACGATGGTCGTGCGCACCCCAGAGGGGACGATCCTGTTCGACTGCGTTGGCTACATCGACGACGCCGCGGTGGAGTTCGTCCGCGGCCTCGGGCCGACCCTGGCCATCGCCGCCAGCCACCCGCACATGTATGGCGTGCAGACCGAGTGGGCCGCCGCCCTCGACGTGCCGGTGCTGGTCGCCGAGCGCGACCGGGAGTGGGTGCGCCGGCCCGAGCGGGTGGAGTTCTATGACGACCGGCGTGACGTCGCGACCGGTGTCACGCTGCACCGGGTCGGCGGGCACTTCCGCGGCCAGGCCGTCCTGGAGTGGGCGACCGGCAATGACGGCAAGGGCGTGCTGCTCGCGGGGGACGCGATCTTCACCAACCCGGACCGCAAGACGGTCAGCTTCATGCGCAGCTATCCCAACCGGCTCCCGCTGTCCGGCAACGTGGTCCAGCGCCTGGCTGCGCAGGTGGAGGAACTGCACTTCGACCGGCTCTACAACAACTTCGGCGCGGTGGTGCCGCAGGACGCCCAGGCGATCATCCGCTATTCCGCCGACCGGCACACTGCCTGGGTGCGCGGAGACCACGACGACCTGACCTGATCAGGTGCGTGACGGCATACTCAGACCATGACGCAATGGGCCATGTCCTATGACTGGGCCGGACCGCTGGGCGAGGACCAGATTGCCCACCTGCAGGCCGTCGTGGACGCCACCGACCCCGCTGTGCTCGCGGCCGTCGAGCGGTGGCTGGCCGTGCTGGACCGGGACTCGGTGCGCGACCTGCCCGGAGAGGTTTATGGCGACGGCGGGGCCACGGTCACGGTCGGTCGCGAGGTCGCCGGCCAGCTCGCGGTGTCCCTGCGCTCGGGCGGGCAGGACGCCTTCGACTCGATCTCGTTCTCGGCCGACTCGCTGCACGACGCGGTCACCGACGGTGGTGGGGCGGCGATCCGGTGGGTGGAACTGCCCTA
Source organism: Ornithinimicrobium faecis (assembly GCF_023923225.1). Classification (GTDB taxonomy): domain Bacteria; phylum Actinomycetota; class Actinomycetes; order Actinomycetales; family Dermatophilaceae; genus Ornithinicoccus; species Ornithinicoccus faecis. Next base: position 1,436,160 of record NZ_CP099489.1, read on the forward strand.
CGAGCCGGCGATCGCAGGTGCAGACAGTGTGGCCGACGACGCGCACATGATCTCGATGCTGCCGTGTCCGGACATCGATGAGATCGAGCGGTTCTGGACCGCGCTCGGGCTGCGGGTGACCTATCGGCAGAGGCGCCCCAACCCCTATCTCGCCCTGGGGCTGGGTGGGATCGACCTGCACTACTACGGCCTGCCGGGGCACGACCCCGAGCAGAGCCACTCCACGTGCGGGATCGTCGTGTCGGACACAGAGCCGCTGCACGCGCGGTTCGCCAAAGGGTTCCGGGCGGCGTTCGGCACGATCCCGCAGAGCGGTGCGCCGCGCATGACGCGTCCGCGGCGGCGCACCAACAACGACGGCCTCAGCGGGTTCTCCGTCATCGACCCGGCCGGCAACTGGATCCGGGTGTCCCGGCGGCCATTGACGGGTCGGGAGTCACGCAGCGATGACGACCGGGGCATATTGCCCTCCGTCGACGGCGCCCCGCTGGCCCGGGCCCTGGAAAACGCTGTCGTGCTGGGGGACTCGCGCGGTGACGCCCAGCAGGCCCACAAGATCCTGGCTGGTGCCCTGGGTCGTGCGCAGGACGCTGCGGTGGGGGAACACGCCTCTGCCCTGGCCTATCTCGCTGAGTTGCGCGTGCGTCTCGGTGACCATGACGGCGCTCGGGCCGCGGTCGCGGAGCTCACCGCCCTCGCAGAGCGTGACGGACTGACGCAGCAGGATCGTGCTGCCGTGGAGACTGCGCGGCGCGAGGTGGCAGAGCTGGACCTGTCGGTGGGGGAGACGTAGGCGTGGAACTGCTGGCCCGCGGGCGCGATGCCGAGGTCTTTGGCCTCGACGAGCACACGGTGCTGCGCCGCTTCCGCGGCCCGCGTGACCTGCGGTGGGAGGTGGCCGCGATGGAGGCTGCCCGCGACGCCGGCCTCCCGGTGCCCGCGGTCCACGAGATCAGGCCGGACGCGATGGTGCTGGAACGGATCCACGGGCCCACGATGCTGGAGGCACTGCTCGCCGACCCCGGCAGTGCGCAGGCGCATGCCGTCACCCTCGCCGAGTTGCACCTGCGGCTCGGGCAGATCACCGCACCGGACGGGATGTCGACCCCGGTGGGTGCCGGGGAGTCCCTGGTGCACCTGGACCTGCACCCGGGCAACGTGATCCTCGGCAGTGCGCCCACGATCATTGACTGGACCAACGCTGGGCGCGGACCAGTGAGCGCTGACCCGGCCACCTGCTGGCTGCTCACCCGGGTCGTGCAGGTGGAGGCGCCCGCCGCTCCGACGGCTGAGTTCACGGTCGCGGTCGGCACCTTCGTCGAGACCTTCCTCGACTGCTTCGACCTGCCGGACCTGCTCGAGCAACTGCCAGCGGTCGGTCGGGCCAGGCTGCACGACGTCAACCTCACGCCGGAGGAGCAGGAGCGGATCAGGGCCTTCCTCGACGACCCGTGGTGAGGCAGGTTCGGTGCACGCTCATCAGATGGCAGCATCGGGCGGGTGAACAACGCGACCCAGCCCCCGCAGAGCCCGCCCGCCATCCGCGAGCGAGGGCTGCGTGCCGCCACGGACCTGGCGCGTGCCCAAGGCCTGGGAGACGTTGTGCCACAGGTTCTTTCCGATCGCGGGTCGCTGATGGTGCGACTGCCCGGCACGGGGCTGGTTGCCCGCGTCTGCACCCACACCGGCGCCCAGCGCCGCGACCCCGGTTGGTGGTTGGGACAGGAGGTCGCCGTGGGCCGGATCGCGCAGGAGGCAGGTGCCCTCGTGGTGCCGCCGGCCCCGGAGGCCGGGCCACACGAGGTGGACGGCCTGTGGATCTCTCTCTGGACCGATCTGGGGGATCAGGACAGCCGGGCCACCCCCGAGGAGTCCGCCGCCGCGCTGGCCGAGTGGCACCGCGTGCTGGGCGACGCAGGCCAGGACCTGCCGGTCATGCCGATCGTCCACGCGATGATCACCGAACCGCTGGAGTATGCCGAGAGGCTGGGTCACCTCGACCCCGTCACCCGTGCAGCACTCACCCGGGAGCACGAGGAGGCGCTCGCCGCCGTCGAGGGACTGGGCACCCGCCAGGTGCTCCTGCACGGCGACGCCCACCGCGGCAACCTGCTGCGCGACGCAGACGGGCTCTGGCGGTGGAACGACCTGGAGGAGGCCTGCAGGGGCCCCATCGAGTGGGACCTCGCGATCCTGGGCTCCACCCCCGATGAGGAGACGGGGGCAGCCGCGCTCACGGCATACGGCCAGATCACTGGCACCCCGGTGCCGTCGCAGGAGGAGCTGGCCCCCTGGTTGCGGCTGCGCACCCTCGAGGGAACCGCCTGGCTGATCGGCTGCTCAGTGACCTTCCCGGAGCGCTATGCCGAGCCGGCCCGCCGTGCCATCGACGAGCTGATCCGCGGCTGAGGGCGGCACATCACGACGTCCGGCGCCGCCACCACACGAGCAGGAGCACGGCGGAGATGATGCCCGGCACCATGTGCACCGCGAGCACGCCGATCAGGGACGGACCGCCCCAGTCAGCGGAGTAGTCCGAAGGGTCGCCGAAGTCGACCAGGAACGGCTCGACCGCGGCGCGCAGGACGAGATAGACGCCGAGCGCCACGAGCACAGCGGTCAGCGCCCGGCGCCACAGCGGGCGCTGCGGTGTGCTCTCGGCTCGGGAGGTGGCTGTGGGTCTGCGGTCTGGTTGCGCCATGTCTCGAACGTAGGAGTTGCCCCCGGGCCGGAGCATCCATCGGAGGTATCGATGCCGGTCCGTCGTAGGTATCGCGCTATTGCTCGGGCGCGGAGTCTCGCCCGAGGGTCCTGGCGAAGTCCCCCGGCGTGTGCCCGGTCACCCGCCGGAAGTCGCGGGTGAGGTGTGCCTGGTCGGTGTAGCCGAGGTTGGCGGCGAGGTCGGCGAGGGTCTGCGTCCCGTGCTTCAGGTGATGCGTGGCCTCGTGCAGCCGGCGCCGTTGGATCAACCACTTGGGGGTCAGCCCCAGGAAGCGGCCGGTCAGACGCTGCAGGGCGCGCTCGGAGAGACCCAACCGGTCGACGAGCTGGGTGACGCTGAGCAGGTCCGGGTCGGACTCGACGGTCTGCACGACGGTGTTGAGCAGGGCGCCGTCGGCACTCAGCGGAAGGGCGGCCTCCACCCGCTGCTCCACCTCCCGCAGGGCTGCGGCGTGCCGGTCCGGATTGCCGGGGTCGGGTGCCATCAGCTCGCGCACGGTCGGGACCAGGTGGGCCAGGTGCGCGAACTCGGTGAGGTCCCGGTGGGTGTCGACCAGGGCCGACACGTCACCTGCCGCGACGGCGGTGCCGGCACCGGGCTGCAGCATGAGGCCGACGCCCCAGCCGCGGCCCTGCAGCGTCACCGTGGACAGCCCGCGGGCCACGCCGTAGAAGCGCGCGTAGTCCTGGGCGATCACGATCAGGCAGGTCGGATACTGCAGCACCTGCTCGACCACCGGTGTGCCCTCCGGCAGGTCCCACACCGGGATCCAGTAGTGCCGAACCAACGGCTGCAGGTGCTCTGGAGGCGGATAGCGGTGGACCGGCGGCGCCAGCCGAGCCCGCTCGGTGAGGCGCGCGCGGTCGATCGGGTGGGAGGAGTCTGGCACCTGTCGGATTATTGCAAGCCACGAGCCCTCCGCGGGCGGCACCATGGGGTCATGACCGACACGAACACCCTGACCACCGACAACACCACGACCTATCACGAGCGGGCTGCGGCCATCGCCGACCTGCTGTCCACGACCACTGCCTGGGAGGACCCCACCCCGTGCGAGGGGTGGACGGTCCGCGACCTGGTGGAGCACCTCATCGTGACCCAGCGGGACTTCCTGGTCGAGCGCGAGCTGGAGGTCCCGACCGTGTCCCTGGCCGATCCGCAGCGAGCCTGGGCCGAGCACACCGAGGCCGTCCTGGCGCTGCTCGAGGACCCGTCGGTCGGCCCACGCGAGTATGACGGCCACTTCGGGCGCACCACCATCGGCGCCACGATGGCCTCCTTCTATGGCTGGGACCTGCTCGTGCACCGCTGGGACCTGGCGCGCTCCCTGGGCACCGACGAGCAGTTCACGCAGGAGGAGCTGGACCAGATCGAGGCCGCTCTCGCCGGCTTCGGGGACGCCCTCTATGGCCCTGGCATCTGTGCCGCGCCGGTCGAGGTGGCCGAGAGCGAGTCACGTCAGGTGCGGCTGCTGGCCCGTCTGGGGCGCGACGCCCGCTGACGGTGGCTGCGCATGGTGCCGGACAATGGCTCCATGCGCATAGCGATCCTTGCGGCGGGAAGCCGCGGTGACTACCTGCCAACCCTCGCCGTCGCTCGTGGCCTGCACGCGCGCGGTCACGAGGTCGGCGTCACAGCCACCAGCGACTATGTGCCGACCGTCGAGGGTGCTGGGGTCCGCGCCGAGGAGGTTGCGGTCGACCTGATGGGCTATTACCGCGACCACGCGCTGCGCAACGGGATGCCGACCGGGCTGATGGGCCAGATGGACCTGCTTGGGGAGGTGGCCAAGGTGATGGCGCCCGCGGTCCGGGAGACCCTGACGGACCTGTGGCCGCGGTATGACGGAGTGGTCACCACCGCGATGAGCGCCGCCTGGCCGGGGCTCATCGCGGGACCGCGCAAGCCGCAGGTGCTGATGATGTTCCTGGCCGCGGTGCCCTCGGTCTGGGGCGATGCCAGCCTCTATGCCGAGCGAGAGGGCCGCTCGATCCACAACCTGGTCTCGGGCCTGCGGGCGATGGGGCCGTCGGCCAAGCTGGTCACCTCCGACACCACAGCGACCAGCCGGGAGCGACTGCGCGGCCTGATCCAGATGTCGACCGCGCCGGCGTTTGTGGCCAACAGCGCCCAGATCGTCACCCCGCGGAGGATCGGTGGACGGCAGCTCCGCGCCACCGGCTATCCCTTCCTGGACCTGCCGGCCGAACTGCCGGTCGACGTCGCCGAGTTCCTCGACCACGGGCCGGACCCGGTCTATGTCGGTCTCGGATCGCACACGGTGCCTGCCGTGCGCGATGCGCTCGCGCACACTGTGGCCGCTGCCCTCGAGCTCGGACACCGAGTGATCGTGCAGCGCGGCTCGGGGCTGGAGGATCTCGAGCACGACGACCGCGTGCTGTTCGTCGACGACGTGCCGCACGAGCTGCTGTTCCCGCGGGTTGCTGCCGTGGTCCATCACGGGGGCGCTGGCACCACGGCCCAGGCGCTGCGCGCAGGGGTGCCCCAGGTGGTGCTGCCGTTCACGATGGACCAGCCATTCTTTGCCCGCCGCGTCCACGAGATCGGCGTCGGGTCCGCCCCCGTGTCCACGGTCGAGGCCTCCACCGCGCGGCTAGAGGCCGCCCTCAACGAGGCACTCGCCCCAGAGGTGTGCGCTCGCGCTCGGTCCGTCGCTCGGGTCGTCCAGGGCGAGGACGGCGTCGGCGGAGCGGTCGCGGTGATCGAGCAGGGGCTGGGGGCCTGACGGCTCAGGACGGCTAGACCCCGCGACGCACTGAGCGCCGATGGGGCAGTATGTGTACACAGTGATACACAGCTCCTGGGGGTTGTCGTGACAACATCGGTAGGCATCCGCGAGTTCCGCGCTGGGTTGGCTGACTTCATCACCGCGGCCGAGCCGGTGGCGGTGACGCGTCATGGGGTCACGGTGGGATGGTTATACCGACGCCAGTTGACCGTGATGCCCAGGTGGCTTCCCTGCGTTCAGCCGCGGCCCTCCTCGACACCGTGCTGGCCGAGCAGGGCGTGGACACCGATGAGGTGGTCGCCGAGTTCGCGACCGCACGCCGAGACGCGTGAGCCGGCCGCCGCCCCGATCTGGACGGCGGAGGCGCCAAGGACGTCACTGAAGGAATCTCGGCGCTACCCAACGTCGAGCGCGAGGATGTCCTCGATGGTCTCGCGGCGCACGATGACGCGTGCCTGCCCGCCCCGCACCGCCACGACCGGCGGTCGCGGGGTGTGGTTGTACTGGCTGGACAGGCTCCGGCAGTAGGCACCGGTCGCCGCGACCGCGATCAGGTCACCGGGGGCGATGTCCGAGGGCAGCTCAGTGTCGCGCACCACGATGTCGCCGCTCTCGCAGTGTCGCCCAACGACTCTCGCGCGGACCAGCGCGGCGTCCGACACCCGATTGGCCAGCACACAGGTGTAGTCGGCACCATAGAGCGCGGGCCTGATGTTGTCGCTCATCCCGCCGTCGACCGAGACATAGGTGCGGGTGCTGCCGTCCTCGAGCGTGACGTCCTTGATGGTGCCCACCTCATAGAGCGTGATCGTGCTCGGCCCGACGATCGCGCGCCCCGGCTCGATCGAGACCCGAGGTCGCGGGTCGTCGCCGAGACGCTCGAACTCGCGGTCGACGCCAGCGGCCAGCTGCCGGGCCAGCTCAGCAGGGGTCAGGGGCGAGTCATCGGGGGAGTGGGCGATGCCGAAGCCGCCTCCGAGGTCGAGCTCAGGCAGCCGTATGCCGTGTGCCTGGTTGATCTGTCCGTGCAGCTGGATCAGTCGCTGGGCGGCCAGCTCGAAACCGGTGGTGTCCATGATCTGCGAGCCGATGTGGCTGTGCAGGCCGCGCAACTCGAGGGAGTCCGGGTGGGCCAGGACCGCCTCGACCGCGCGCTGCGCCGACCCGTCGGCCAGGCTGAAGCCAAACTTCTGGTCCTCGTGCGCCGTCGCGATGAACTCGTGCGTGTGCGCCTCGACGCCCACAGTCACGCGCAGGAGCACCTGGGCGCGCACCCCGAGATCGGCTGCGACGCAAGCCAGCAGGTCGATTTCGGTGAGGGAGTCGACGACAACCCGACCCACGGCATACTCCATCGCTTGTCGGAGCTCGGCGACGCTCTTGTTGTTGCCGTGCAACGTGATCCGCCCACCGGGGAAGCCGACGCGCTGGGCCACGGCGAGCTCCCCGCCGGAGCAGACGTCCAGGCCGAGTCCCTCCTCCTGCACCCAGCGGGCGACGGCCGAGCACAGGAACGCCTTGCCCGCGTAGTAGACGTCTGCGCCGCCGGTCACCGGGCCGAACGCGGTGGCGAAGCTGTCCCGGAAGGCCGCCGCACGGGACCGGAAGTCCTGCTCGTCCAGGACATAGGCCGGGGTGCCAAACTCCCGTGCCAGGGTGTGTGCGTCGACGCCGTCAACCGTCAGGCACCCCCGCTCGTCCTGCGTGACGTTCTGGGGCCAGAGCGCGGGGTCCAGTGCCATGGCGTGAGTATCTCGTGTCGCTGGTTGGGGTCAGGCGGGGACCTGTCCACCCGTGGTCGGAGACGGTGCACCAGCCCCTGGTCGGATCCCTCCCCGACGCGATATCGGTAGCCTCCCACCATGGCTGGGGAACAGCGGGTGCTTGAGCGCGGGACCGACTATGCCCGCGTCGGCATCGGCGTCCTCGCGCTGGTCTTCGTGCCGGTCGCGGCCCTCAGCGAACCCTCCAGGTGGTGGTTCGTGCTGGCGCTGGTGGCGGGTGCGCTGGGCGTGGTGGTCTGGGCGTTCCTGGGGGTGCCGGCGCAGGCCGTCGCGGTCCCCGTCGTGCTGCTGGTCTCGATCTCTCAGGCCGAGTCGCGACTGGAGCCCGGTCTGTTCGTGCTGTGCCTGCTCGCGATCGCGCTCACCGGCTGGTCCGACCTGAATGTGACCACCGTCCTGCTCGTGCTGCTCACGGCAGCCGCGCCGGTGATCGTGGCGATGCTGCAGGACGAGCACGGGATCTCAGGCGGCGTCTGGGTGATGGGAGTCGTGTTCCCGGCCCTGATGGGCTGGGCCTTCCACCGGCAGGAGAAGATGGCCGCCGAGTTGGACGCCGCGCGCATGGCGCTCGCCGAGCAAGCCGTGCTGGAGGAACGGCGCCGGATCGCCCGGGACGTGCACGACCTGGTGGGCCACGGTCTGGCCGCCATGATGCTGCAGATCACCGGTGCGCGGCACGTGCTCGATCGTGACGTCGAGGAGGTCCGCGAGGCGCTGACCTCGGCGGAGGACATCGGCCGCCGCACGCTCGGGGACCTGCGCCGCACCGTCGGGAGCCTGCGTGACGAGGGTGGCCTCCAGGCACCGATCGAGGGGCTCGGGCAGGTCTCCGGTCTGGTCGATGACGCCCGATCCAGCGGCCTGCGGGTGGAGCTGGTGACCAGCGGACCCCAGGACGAGGTCGATCAGGCCGTCGGGCTCACGCTGTTCCGGATCGCCCAGGCGGCCCTGGCCAACGCCGTGATCCACGCACCGGCGGCACGCACCGTGGTCACCAGTGCCGTGACCAGCGACGACGCGACACTGGAGGTGCTCAGTGCCGGCCCGTTGCGGCCTCGCGACCCGCACGAGGTGCGTGGGCACTACGGGCTGCGGGGGATGCAGGAGCGCGCCGAGGTCGTCGGTGGTGAGTTCTCCGCCGGTCCGGTCCCGCAGGGTTGGCTCGTGCGCTGCCGAGTGGCCCGGTGATGGTGACCCAGTGAGGGAGTTGCCCAGTGAGAGGGTGGCCCAGTGAGAGAGTGGCCCGATGAGCCGGAGGGGAGCATGATCCGCGTCGTGCTGGTCGATGACCAGCCGATCGTGCGGGCCGGCGTGGGGCGGATCCTCGGTCACGAGGACGGGTTCGAGATCGTCGCCGAGTGCGGGGACGGTCGGGAGGCCCTTGCCGCCGTGTCCGAGCACCGGCCCGACGTGGTGCTGATGGACATCCGGATGCCGGTGATGGATGGTGTCGAGGCCACCCGCGAGATCAGTCGGCTGGCGGATCCGCCGCCGGTCCTGGTGCTCACCACCTTTGACGAGGACGACGTGCTGTGGGGCGCGATCGAGGCCGGGGTCAGCGGCTTCCTGCTCAAGGACGCCTCCGCCGATGACCTGATCGCCGCCACTCGCGCGGTCGCGGCCGGGGGAGCCTGGTTTGACCGGTCCGTCGCGCCGCGAGTGCTGGAGGCTTATCGCGGCAGGGTCGCACCGGCCAACCGGGAGCGGCAACGCCTCGAGCAGCTCACCGAGCGTGAGAACGCCGTGCTGCGCCTGATGGCCCGCGGCGCCGCCAACCAGGAGATCAGTCAGGCGCTGCATGTGAGTGAGGCAACGGTGAAGTCGCACATCGGCGCGATCTTCGCCAAGCTCGGCGTCCGGGATCGCGCGGCTGCCATCGTGTTCGCGTTTGACCACGGGGTCGTCGCGATTGGTGAGGACCCGCGGGAGCACTGAGCCGCGCTGGGGGCCGAGCTCATGGCGGGGCTGCTGGGGGCGGGGCATCTCCTCCCCAGGGTGGAACCCAGCACTAACCCGCAGCCCGATGTGCCGCGACCTCTCGCTGGGGAGGCTGGAGGCATGAACACACAGACGCTGTCACCGACAGCCCCACACAGTGATCCGGCTCTCGAGCCCGAGACAGGTGCACCCCCGGTGGACCCCGATGCGGACTCCGTCATCGAGGTGCGTGACCTCACCAAGTCCTATGGCGACCGCTCCGTGATCCGCAACCTGGACCTCTGCGTCCGACGCGGTGAGATCTTCGGGATCCTCGGGCCCAACGGCGCCGGCAAGACCACCACGGTCGAGACCATCCAGGGTCTGCGGCACGCCGACTCCGGACACGTCCGGGTGCTCGACCTCGACCCCGTCCGCGACCGTCAGCGGTTGCGCTCCCAGGTCGGCTCGCAGCTGCAGTCCTCCTCGTTGCCCGAGCGGCTCCGGGTGGGGGAGGCCCTGCGCACGTTTGCTCGCCTGGCCGGTGACGTCGTCGACTGGCGGGAGGCCCTGGAGACCTGGGGTCTCACCCACCTCCGGCGCTCTGCCTTCGGTGGCCTCTCCGGCGGTGAGAAGCAGCGACTGTTCATCGCGCTCGCCCTCATCAACAACCCGCAGGTCGTCTTCCTCGACGAGCTCACCCAGGGGCTGGACCCCGCTGCGCGCCGAGAGACCTGGGCACTGATCCGCCAGGTCCGCGACCGCGGCGCCACGGTGGTGCTGGTCAGTCACTACATGGACGAGGTGGAGCAGCTCGCAGACCGGGCGGCCGTCCTCCACGAGGGCCGGATCACCGTCTGTGACACGCCGGCCAACCTGGTGGCCAGGGCCGACGGTGACGTGCGCACCCGCTTCACGCTCCCGCCCGGTCAGCAGCACAGCAGGCTCGAGAGCCTCCCCGGGGTCCTGACGGTCTCGCGGGAGGGAACCCGCACCGAGGTTGTCGGGGACCGGACCACACCGGTCCGGGTGGCTGCAGAACTGGCGCGCCTCGGCATACTCCCCGAGGACCTGACCGTCGTCCGACCCACGCTGGAGGATGTCTTTGTCCAGCTGACCTCCGGGGAGGTGGCGGCATGACCACCGCGACCGCGACCGCCCCACTGGCCCGCCCGTTGTCGCCGGTGCGGAGTCTGCTGACGATGACCGGGCTGGAGACGCGGCTGCTCACCCGCGAGTGGGCACCGATGCTGTTCGCCTTCATCTTCCCGCCCATGATGATGCTCGTCCTGGCTGGTGTGTTCGCCGCCGATGACGGCGAGGAGTTCTTGCACCTCAACGGGACCGACTACTACATCGCGACCTATCTCGGCGTGCCGATGGCCGCCGTTGCCCTGATCGGACTGCCGGTCGCGTTGGCTGGCTATCGCGAGCGCGGCGTGCTGCGGCGGCTGTCGGCCTCCGGGGTCTCCCGACTCACCGTGATCGGCTCGCAGGTGCTGGTGACGGCCCTGCTGGTGGTCATTGGCGCGGCGCTCGTCCTGGCCGTCGCGGCGCCGGTCTATGGCCTGCCGGAGGTGCAGAACCTGGGCGGTGTCATCGGGGCGTTCGCGCTGGGCGCGGCGATGATGCTGGTGCTCGGGGTGGCTCTTGGCCTGCTCGTGTCCACTGCCCGCTCCGCTCAGGCGCTGGGTCTGCTGCTGTTCATGCCGATGTGGCTGCTCGGTGGTGGTGGTCCGCCGGCGGGTGTGATGACCGGCCCGATGCAGACGATCTCCGACTTCCTGCCGCTGACACCGGTGACGACCGCAGTGCGCGAGTCCTGGCTGGTGGGCGGCGACGTCAGCGGGCCGCTGCTGCAGGCCGCCGCCTGGCTCGTCGGGGGACTCGTGCTGGTGGCCCTGCTGCTGTGGAGGTGCGGGCGCGAGTGAGCGGTCCAGGCTCAGCCCCAACCGGGTGGGTGGTCGTAGGTCTCCAGTTCCAGCGGGAACCCGTCCTGCACCTGCACGACGACCCACGTGGTGTCCTCGCTCACCTCGAGGGTGAGTTGATCTCGGTGGCCGCCGTCAGTGGTTGCCGTGATCTGCGCCGGTCCGGGCGGCACCTCCAGCCCATATCGGAAGATCGTTGTCAGATAACAGTCGGATGCCGTGGTCGGCACGCGGACGGTCAGTGCCGACTGGCCATTGATGTCGATCTGCACCGACGTCGGGACGTCCTGGACGTTGGCGATGTCGATCGCGACGGTGACCTTCTGCCCTGGGTCCTCCGTTAACAGGTGAGCACCGAAATCGCTCTCGCCCAGTTCAGTCGGGGGCTCCTGTGGATTGCCGCAGTTGTCGAGGGACGGGCCTGGGGGTGGGGCAGTCGCCGTGGGCCCGGGTGCTGTCTGACTCGTAGTGTTGCCGGCAGGGAGGATGGGCTCTTGGGCCCCGCCGTCGATCTGGGTGATCCCGATGACCAGTGCGACCCCTGCTGCGGCGAGGGAGCCGATGCCCAGGTTGCGGTTCCGACGGTGCCGGTGAGCTTGCTGCCACACCCCAGTGACGAGGTCAGTGTCTGCGGCGTCGGAGGCGCCGCGGGTCAACAGTTCACGGATGTCCTCGTTCATCGGATCTCCTCTCCGTCCAGGCTCTCCTGCTCAAGTGCCAACTCCTCGCGGAGGCGACGCAGAGCGGCGTGGGCCTGGCTCTTGACCGTGCCGGCGCTCACGCGGAGGGTCTCGGCGATCTCCTGCTCGGACCGGTCCTCGTAGTAGCGCAGCACCAGCACCGCACGCTGCTTGACCGTGAGTCGTTGGAGCGCGGCGCGGACGTCGGCGCCGGAGAGCCAGTCCTCGGTGGTCGGTGCAGCGATGACCTCGGGAAGTTCAGCGCGCGAGGGCTCTCGAGAGTGTCGGCGCCACCGGGTCATCGCACCGTTGTAGATGACGCGGCGGGCGTAGGCGTCGGGCGCCTCGTCACGCAGGCGCGACCACCTCTCAGCGACTTTCAGGAAAGCGTCCTGCACCAGGTCCTCGGCCGAGGACTGGTCGCCGGTCAGCAGCAGGGCGGAGCGCAGCCACGATCGCTGTCGGGCGCTGGCCCACGCAACGAACTCGCCCTCCAAGTTCTGGCTCACTGATGGCCTCCTTTGCCCACCTAACGGTGAGATGCCCTCCGAGGTTGGCACCGCGTCCGATGAATTCTGGCCGGTGAGCGCGAGTTGTGTGTGAGCTTCGCGTATCCGTCAACCACGGTTGGCGTTGGCGTGCAGCAACTTCAGGTGGTTGATCTCGGCGAGATTCTTGGTCAACTCGAAGTTCACCCAGCCCGCGACGAACCATAGGGGCTGGGGCTCGGGCATCAACCCTCTCACGGGATGGTCGAGATCGGCAGTGGCGAGGATGCCGTCCCAGGCCGTCTTGGTGGCGAGGATGCCGTCGGTGCCGCCGCTCCAGCGATGCTCCTCCGGTGGAGTCTTTGGGCGTTCCTCGACGACGGCCACCGCGTCGGCCCACCACCACTCGATGTGCCAGAGGATCCACGCGATCGTGACGTCCGGGATCGGTGGGTTCTCCTCGTCGGGCCAGTCGGCGACCCACCCCTGGTCGGAGCGCCGAACGGTGCAGGCGTTGCCGGAAGGCTCCCAGAGTGCGAGGTCCTCATCGATCTGATCGACGACGAATGCCTCGGCGAACCGCCAGGCGATGTCGAGTTGTCGGGTGAGCAGGGCGCGCCGGTCCCCGGTGTCGTGGCTCATGGGGTCATCCAAGCAGTCCAGTGCTGACGCCTCAGGCTCGTCGGTCCGTGGCAGACTCGATTGATGACCGACTCACGAAGCAATCTGCTCTCCGCTGCCGGAGACAGCCACCGTGCAGCAGTCCGTCCTGAGCGAGGCACCAAGTGACCCGCGTCGGCGCCGTTTTCAGCCCGTATCACAACGCGCCCGAGGCGCTCCGGCCCGCGGTGGAGGTGGCCGAGGGGGCCGGCGTCCCAGAGGTGTGGCTCTGGGAGGACTGCTTCCGCGAGTCGGCCTACGCCTCCGTGGCGGCCGCGCTGGCATGGACGAAAGACCTGCGCATCGGTCTGGGGATCACGCCGATCCCGCTGCGCAATGTCGCGGTGACCGCCATGGAGATCGCGACGATCGAGCGGATGTTTCCCGGCCGGTTCTATCCAGGGCTGGGGCACGGTGTGCTGCCGTGGATGGCGCAGGCCGGTGTCCGCCCGGACTCGCCGATGACCCTGATGCGCGAATACGTCCCGGTCCTGCGGTCGTTGCTGCCGGGGGAGGAGGTGACGGTCTCTGGGCGTTACGTCACTGTGGACAAGGTGCGGCTCGAGTGGCCGCTGGAGACGGCGCCTCCCGTCTATGCCGCCGGTGTCGGCCCCAAGACGTTGGCCCTCACCGGAGAGGTCGCTGACGGGACGATCCTCGTCTCCGGCCTGTCCGTGACGGAGGTCGGCGAGCGGGTCCGCATGATTGGTGAGGCCCGCGCTGCTGCCGGTCGTGATGGTTCTGCGGAGATCGTGGCATATGTCGACACTGCGTTCGGCAGTGGAGCGCAGGAGCGCGTGGCGGCCGCGCTGGGCGATGCCGGCACGGACGACGACCGCGGAGTGTGGGGGGAGCCAGCTGACGTCGCGGCGGCTGTGCGACGGTTCGCGGAAGCGGGGGCAGACGCTGTGATCCTGTCACCGGTGACCGGCGAGCCCGACTTCCACGAGTTCCTGCGTGCGACCGGCGAGGTCTCCAGACTCGTCGGCTGATCCGCACGGGGCGTGGCAGCTACCGCGCTCCTCCGTCAGAGCCCGGTTTCGGGTCGACCGTTGCCTCGTTCAGCGGTGGCTCCGAGGAGACGTTGTCCTCGGTGACTTCGGCCTCGGCAGCTGCGGCTTCTTCGTCGGCATACTCAGCGCGGATCGATGCCACTTTCTGTGCAAGGTGTGACTTCTGATCTGTGGTCATGGGCATCTCCTGCCTTCGACGGCCTGTGAGTTCGGCTCCGCTGCCACGATAGCTCTTGACAAAGTTAGTTAGGCTGCCATACTAACTGCATGAGCCAGGTCACCAACGGTCCGCGGACCGGTCGGCGCCCCCTCGGGAAGGTGCTTCCGGGAGACGCCCGACGCCACCACCTCGCGCTCGTGCTGCAGCAGTTGTTCGACGGCGGACCGCGCAGCCGCGCCGACCTCGCCCGGGAGACCGGACTGACCCGCGTCACCGTCTCCGACCTGGTCTCCGAGCTGCTCACCACCGGGATGGTCGCCGAACTGGGCCACCGACCTGGCGTCCGACAGGGCAAGCCGGCCACGCTGGTTGGCCTGGCTGGCACCGCGCCCGTGGTGATCGGACTCGATCTCTCAGGCGACGGCATACTGCGCGGTGCCTTGATCGATCTGCAGGGCGAGATCCTCGCCTCCGAGCACGTCCCCCTGTCCGACGGGGAAGCAGCTGTCGGTGAGGTGGTTGCGCTGGCCCGCTCGCTGCAGGAGAGCTCCACGCGCACGCTGCTGGGGATCGGCATCGGCGCCCCGGGCATCATCAACGACACCGGCACCGTCCTGCACGCCCCCAACCTGGGCTGGTCCGAGCTGGACCTGGCCGACCGGCTGCAGCGCGAGACCGGACTGCCGACCCACGTCGCCAACGACGCCAACATGGCCACGACCGCCGAGAGCACCTTTGGCGCCGGCGACGAGGCCGGGCTGCTGCTGGTGACGATCGGGCACGGTGTCGGGGGAGGGGTCCTGATTGACGGGCGGGTGCTGTCCGGGCCCCTGCTGTCCTCGGGGGAGATCGGGCACGTGGTCGTCGATCCGGATGGACCGACCTGTGCCTGCGGCAACCGCGGTTGCCTGGAGACCACGCTCGCGGTGCCGGCGCTTCGTGAGGCCAAGAGCGCCGCCGAGCTGTCCGCCGCCGGAACCCGGCTGGGGTCGGTTCTCAGCCCCGTCGTGACCACGCTCGGCATTGCCGATGTCGTGCTCTATGGGCCGATCGAGTTGCTCGACGGCCACCTTCTGACGGCGACGCAGGACGCGCTCGCCCATCAGACCCTGCCCTTCGTCGCCCAGCAGGTTCACGTGCGGGTGGTCCCGCTCGAGAACGAGCTTGTCCTGAAGGGAGCGGCAGCGTTCGTGCGCTACCGCGAGATCGGGGTGGTGTGACCCGCCGGGTTCACTGCCGACCAGCACACCGAGAGGTTCAACGATGAAACTCAGCACCCTGACCAGGACCGCGGTCGTGACCGCAGTCACCGCCACCCTGCTCGCCTCCTGCTCCGAGGGCAGCACCACCGGAGACGGCGACGACGCGCCCGCGGCCGATGACGCGGCCGAGGACGATGCGGCCGAGGACGACGGCACCACCGCCGAGCAGGCCGGCGGTGACACCGAGGGCAGTGAGACCGAGAGCGACGATGCCGAGGGCGGCGACGCCAGCGGCGAGACGCTGACCTTCTGGCTCGCCGGTGAGACCGACACCCCGGTCGAGCTGGAGGAGTGGCTGGTCACCGCCTTTGAGGAGGAGACCGGCGCGACCCTGGACGTCCAGCGGATCCCGTGGGGCGAGCTCCTGCAGCGCGCCAACCAGGCCCTGCCCGACCCCGACAACACCCCCGACGTCATCGAGATGGGCAACACGCAGGTCCCGACCTACACCAGCGTCGGCGCCTTCGAGGACCTCAGCGGTCTGCTCGAGGAGCTCGGCGACATCGGGCCCGAGGGCTTCATCGAGGCCGGCACCTATGAGGACACGGTCTACGCCGTCCCCTACTACTGGGGCTCGCGCTACATCTTCTTCGACAAGGCCGCCTTCGCCGACGCCGGCCTGGAGGTCCCGACCACGCTCGAGGAGCTGTCCACCGCGGCCATCGCGCTGACCGAGGCCGGCGGCGAAGGCTTCTCCGGGCTGTGGCTGCCAGGCCAGGACTGGCGCAACGGCATCAGCTGGCTCTTCGCGCACGGCGGTGACATCGCCGTGCAGGAGGGTGACCAGTGGGTCGGCGCGCTCTCCTCCGAGGCCAGCATCGCCGGTCTGACCCAGTGGCAGGAGCTCTATGCCGGCGCCAGCACCGCCCCGCAGGACGGCCGCGACGCCGAGCCCTGGGTGCCGTTCAACAACGGCGAGGCGGCCATGTTCATGGCGCCGAGCTGGGCCCGCTGGAGCGTGGAGGAGACCAAGGCCGAGGACCTGGGCGCCTTCGCCCTGCCCGGTGTGGACGGCGGCGTCGCCCCGGTGTTTGCCGGCGGCTCCAACATCGCCATCTCAGCCCAGTCGCAGAACAAGGAGCTGGCGACCGACCTGATGCGGCTGATCTTCAGCGACGACTATCAGACGATGCTCGCCGAGAACGGGCTCGGCCCGGCCAACCCCGAGTTCACGCCGCTGATGGGTGACGACGAGTTCGCCGAGGCTGCGATCTCGGCCGCCGAGAGCGCCAAGCTCACCCCGGCTTCCCCGGAGTGGGCCGCGGTCGAGACGGCCACCGTGATGGAGGAGGCCTTCGGGCGCATCGCCGGCGGTGAGGATGTCGCGACGGTCGCCAAGGAGACTGACGCGCAGCTCGCGGAGATGCTCAACCCCTGACCGACCGTATGCCGAGTGGGGCCGGGGTTCTTCCCGGCACCGGCCCCACTCGGTTGCGTCGCGTGACGCCCGCAGTGGCCAGGCGGGCGTACGAGACCGCTACGAAAATGCGGGGCAGGTGTACGAAACCGCTATCAAAATGCGGGGCGGGTGTACGAGACCGCTATCAAAATGCGGGTGGACCAACACACCACGATGAAAGGGGTGCGGCGGGATGAGCCAGGTGACGACTGCTGCGCCTGTTGACAGCGTGCAGCAGAGCCCGGCGCCAACGCGTCGGCGGCGTCGGACTGGCGGGGCCTACTGGTTCCTGCTCCCGGCGATCGTGCTGCTGCTCGTGGCCGAGGGTTATCCGCTGGTGCGGCAGGTCATCATGTCGTTCCAGGAGTTCGGGCGCGCCCAGCAGTTCGGGGCACCGCCGGAGTGGGTCGGACTCGAGAACTACCGCGTGCTGTTCGCCGACCCGCAGATGTGGGCGGTCGTGGCCCGCTCGCTCGCCTTCTGCCTGGTCGCGGTCGGCCTCACGATGCTCATCGGCACCGCCTTCGCGCTCGTCATGATGCGGGTCGACCGCACCCCACGGGTGCTCCTGCAGATCAGCATGCTGCTGTGCTGGGCGATGCCGGTGATCGCGGCGATGACCGCGTGGCAGTGGCTGTTCGACACGCGCTATGGCCTGGTCAACTGGCTGCTGACCAACCTCGGCGTGGGTGACTTCACCCGGCACAACTGGCTGATCGAGCCGCTGTCCTTCTTCCTGGTCGCCACGATCATCGTGGTCTGGATGAGCGTGCCGTTCGTGGCGTTCACCGCCTATGCCGCCCTCACCCAGGTGCCGGAGGAGGCCCTCGAGGCCGGTCAGATCGACGGCGCCAACGCCTGGCAGCGGTGGCGCTTCATCATCTATCCCTCGATCCGCCCCGCACTGACGATCGTGCTGATGCTGCAGATCGTGTGGGACCTGCGCGTCTTCGCCCAGATCCACTATCTGCAGGGCATCGGCGGCGTCCCGAGCGAGACCCACCTGCTGGGCACCTACATCTACACCCTCGGCGTCGGCCAGAGTGAATACGGCATGGCCTCGGCCTTTGCCCTCTTCGTGCTCGTGCTCACCCTCGCGCTGACCGCCCACTATGTGCGCAGCCTGCTCCGGGAGGAGTCCTGATGAGCCGCACCACCAAGCGCCGCCTGTGGGGCGGCGTGGCCATCGCCATCGCCCTGGCCTGGATCTTCCCCGTCTACTGGGTCCTCAACGGCGCCTTCCAACCGGTCGAGGCCCTGCGCTCGCCGACCCCGTCCTTCATCCCCACCGACTTCACCCTTGCAGCCTTCGACCGGGCCATCGACGAGCAGTTCTGGGCCTCGTTGCGGCTGAGCCTGTCGGTCACCCTCATCTGTGTCGCGCTCGCCGTCGTGTGTGCGTTCGTCGCCGCGGTCGCGATCTCCCGGTTCCGGTTCCGCGGCCGGGTCAGTTTCATCATCGTGGTGCTGACTATCCAGATGATCCCGCCGGAGGCCCTGTTCATCAGCCAATACCGGATGCTCAACGACTGGAGTCTCTACAACACGGTCGGCGGTCTGTCGCTGCTCTATATCGCCGCCGTCCTGCCATTCACCGTCTGGCTGCTGCGCGGGTTCGTCGACGGCATCCCGGTGGAGCTTGAGGAGGCCGCGATGGTGGACGGCTGCAGCCGCGTGCGCGCCTTCTTCACGATCACCTTCCCGCTGCTGGCCCCCGGCCTGATCGCCAGCGGCGTCTTCGCGTTCCTGCAGGCGTGGAACGAATACACCCTCGCGGTCGTGGTGATGGAGCCGGACAACCGCACGCTGCCGCTGTGGCTGCGCGGCATGACCACCGTGTCCAACGAGGCGATCGACTGGCCCGCCGTCATGGCCGGCTCGGTGCTCGTGGCGCTGCCGGTCATCATCTTCTTCCTGATCGTGCAGACCAAGATGACCCAGGGTCTGGTCTCCGGGGCGGTGAAGGGATGAGCGAGCTCGAGTCGGCTGCCCGCGCCGTCCTGCTCGCCGGCTTCGCGGGGCCAGCGGTGCCCTCTTGGCTGCCCCGGGATCTGGACCAGGGGCTGGGCGGGGTGTGCCTGTATGGCAACAATGTCGCGCCCGGCCACGACCTGGCCGACCTCTCCCGGAAGCTGCGGGACCTCGCCCCGACCGCGGTGCTCGCGGTCGATGAGGAGGGCGGCGACGTCACCCGGTTGCACGCCACGACCGGCAGCCCGTATGCCGGACCCTCCGTCCTCGGACGCCTGGACTCTCCCTCGGTCACCCGGGCAGTGGCCGCCGGGATCGGCGCCGAGTTGGCCGATGCGGGCATCTGGCTCGACCTGGCGCCGTGTGCCGACGTCAACTCCGACCCGCTCAACCCGGTCATCGGCACCCGCAGCTTTGGCGCCGACCCGGCTCTGGTGGCCCGGCACACCGTGGCCTTCGTCGAGGGGCTGGCCTCCTCAGGTGTCGCGGCGAGCGTGAAGCACTTCCCGGGTCACGGCGACACCCGCACGGACTCCCACCACGGGTTGCCCACCGTGCGGGCCAGCCGTGAGGTGCTGGTGGAGCGTGAGCTGGTCCCCTTCCAGGCGGCGGTCGAGGCAGGAGCCGCCACGGTGATGACCTCGCACGTCGTGCTGGAAGCCCTCGATGCGCACCGGCCCGCGACGTTCAGCCCGATCGTGCTCAACGATGTCCTGCGCGCAGACCTGGGCTTTGCGGGCGTGATTGTCACCGACGCCCTCAACATGGCAGGCGCCCAGGACGGTACCGGCATCCCCGGGGCAGCGGTGCGCGCCCTCGTCGCCGGGGCAGACCTGCTGTGCCTCGGGCCGGACACCGGTGCTGGCGCGAGCCTGGTGCCGCCCGTGGTCTCTGCGATCACGCGTGCGGTGCGCGAGGGCGTCCTCGCCGAGCAGCGGCTGCTTGAGGCTGCTGACCGGGTGAAACGGTTGCGCGCCACCTGGACCGACCGGACCGGAGCACAGGACCTGGCGGCCGCGAGCCCAGCCTCCACCGCCACGATCGACGCCGCCCGGGCGGCGTCTGCGCAGGCCGTGGACGCAGCGGTCGCTGCCATCACGCCGATGCCACGCGCCCGCGTGATCCAGCTCGAGACCACGAGCAGCCCCGCCATCGGTTCGACCCAGTGGGGTCTGCCGAGTCAGCTGGGGCACCAGCCGATCCGGCTCGGACCGGCCGACCTCGCCACGACGCCCACCCCGCAGGGGCCGGTGCTCATCGTGGTCCGCGGAGTCACCGCCGACGAGCAGGTGTGGCGGTGGGTCCAGGACGTGATGAACAGCAATCCGGAGGCTCGGCTCGCTGAGCTGGGATGGCCGGATCCGCAACTGCAGCACCAGGACTGGAGTCAGCGAGTCATCGCCACGCTCGGATCCTCCACGGCCTCCACCGACGCCCTGGCCAGGGCCCTGGGTTGGTCGTCATTGGGGTGGTCCTCATGAGTGTGCGCCTCGGGATCGACATCGGCGGAACCTGGATCGACGCCGCCGCGGTCGAGGTGACCTCCAGCACCCACCGGGTGCTCGCGCAGCGCGCGGTCCGGACCACCAGCGGACCGGAGGGTGTGCTGGCAGGTCTGCGCTCGGCATACGAGCTGGTCCGTGCGGAGCTGGGTGACGTGCCCGTGGACGGGGTGGGCATCGGTGTGCCGGGGATCGTCACCGGTGGCAGCGTCACGCACGCCGTCAACCTCGGCATCGGTGGTCGGCCACTCGACCTGGCCGCTGCCGCAAGGGAACTCACGTCGGCGCCGGTCCTCGTGGAGAACGACGTCAAGGCCGCCGCCTGGGGTGCCTCCCGATGGTTGGGCAGCGCCTCCGGTGCGGGGCAGGACCTGGCACTGCTCAACGTCGGCACCGGCCTGGCCGCTGGTCTCGTGCTCGACGGTGTGCTGCGGCGCGGGAGCCGCGGTCTGGCCGGGGAGATCGGCCACCTGGTCATCGACCGCACCGGACCGCCGTGCCCGTGCGGCAAGCGTGGCTGTCTTGAGCTGTATGCCTCCGGAGGGGGGCTGGCGCGGCGCTGGACGGGCTCGGCCGGGGAGCTGATGGCTGCCGCGGAGCTCGGCGACACCCTGGCCCAGACCGTGCGGGACGATCTGGTCGTTGGCCTCGCGCAGGCAGTGCGGATCCTGGTGCAGGCCACCGATGTTGCCGAGGTCGTCCTCGCCGGAGGTGTCGTGACCTCCACGCCCGCGCTCCAGGCCGCCCTGCTGGCCGCGCTGAGGGATCACGGTGACTCCGGGTTCGAGCGGATGCTCGCCGTGCACGAGCGGGTGCGGTGGCTGCCGGAGGACTATCCCGCCGGCTCCGTCGGCGCAGCGCTGCTGTCCCAGGTCGGCTCTGCGCCAGGTGATCTGGTGGACACCGCGCCCGCGTGACCGGGATCCGAGCCCGGTCGCCGAAAAGTGATCGTGGTACGCCGGAAACCCTGCTTGAATGATGGTGCGGGGTGTCAGCCGACCAGGGGATGGAGCACGCGTGGCCACGGGGGGCAACGACGTCCGGTCCGACATCAGGCACATCGGGTGGGTGGCGCTGCCGCTCTATCTGTCGATGATCGTGGTGTCGCTGAGTGCGTTGGTCAACACGGCGGCCCTCGGGCGGTTCGGCACGGCGGCGCTGGCGGCTTTCGCGGTGACCGTCGCGATCTATTTCCCCGCGATGGCTGCTGTGTCGGGGGCGGTGCGCGGGGTGATGCCGTTCGTCGCCTCGGCCGCGGACGACCCGGATCGGCTGCGGCGCGTGGTGCGCGACGGCACCTGGTTGTCGGTCCTGGTCGGCGTCCTGGGTGCTGGGGCGGTCGCCGGTGTGCCCCTGCTGGCTCGGGTCACCGGCGTGCCGGAGTCCACCGTGGAGCAGTTGGGGTCCTTCCCGCTGCTGATGGCGGCCGGTGTGCTCCTCAACTCCTTCGGGTCCATGGCCACCTCCTGCCTCGTCGCCCTGGGGCGCAGCACGGTCGTGATGTATGCCGGCCTGCTGGGGGCAGCGTGCACGGCCGTGCTGTCGCCGCTGCTGGTCAACGGGGCGGGCCTGGGGCTGCAGGGCGCCGGCATCTCCCTGCTGATCGCGAACCTGGCCATTGCGTCGGTGACCACGATCGGCCTGCGGCGGCACCTGGGCGTTGGCTTCGCCGCCGTGCTGTCCGGCAGGTCCCGACTCGCCGACCTGCTCGAACTCGCCCGGGTCGGGATCCCGATGGCTGCCACGGTCCTGGTGAAGTTCGGGGTGTTGGGCGCCGTCGCCTTCGCCGCCGCGCTCGTGAGCACGACGGCGGCCGCTGCCCATAGCATCGCCACCGCCCTGGTGAGCACCACCTTCACGGCCGCGGTGGCGATCGGGCAGGCGACCATCCCGCTGCTGAGCTGGCGGGCCGAGCGCGGTGAGCGACCCGGTGTGCTCCGGGGCGTGGTGGCCGGCCTGATCACCGCGCTCGGCACCCTGGCAGTGATCGGCATCGCGATCCTGGTGCTGCGCGACCAGGTGGTCTCGCTGTTCACCTCCGACCCGGTCGTGACCTCGGCGATGACGGGCCTGGTGGTGATCGTGGTGCTGGTGATCCTGGGCGACGGCGCCCAGGCGATCCTCGGCTTCGGCCTGACCGGTCTGAAACGGTCCACCCCGAGCTTCCTCGTCTTCGCCGTGGTCTATGGCGTCCTCGCGCTGCTCGTGGTTCCCGTCGCCAGGACGGGTGGGCTCACGGGCCTGTGGGTGGCACTGGCCGTCGCCAACCTCGTGGTCGCGCTGGGCCAGGCCGTCGCTTTCCGCTGGGTGTGGTCCCGCCTCCCGGAAGTGCCGAGTCACTGAGGTCGCGCCGACTGAGAGTCCCGAGCGCGAGGGCGGCGAGTCCTGGTCACGTCGAGCCGCCCAGCTCTGATAGGCATGGGGGACCCCCAACGAAGGAGGCCCCGTGACAGCTCGGCTCGTCCCGCCAGATCCCGCGTTCACCACCCAGTCCGAGGCAGTGGTCTGGGAGGCGCTGTGCACACAGTTGGACGACGATTGCGTGCTGATGGCGAACCTACGTCTGGTCGGCGACGGCGGGGACCACGAGATCGACCTGATGGCACTGATCCCGGACGCGGGCATCGTGGTCATCGAGGTCAAGGGCGCCACCGTCTCCCAGGACGCCCAGGGCCAGTGGCAGGTGCGCAGCAAGGAGGGCACGCGCAGGATCGATCCGGCCGGGCAACTGGCGCGCGGCAAATATGCCCTGCGGGAGTTCATCGAGGCGGATCCGCGGTGGGGGCGCACGCGGGTGCGCTGGGGGCATGCCCTCGTCATCCCCTACACGGCGGTCGATGACGACTTCGCGACCCCCGAGCTCCCGCGCTCCATCATCCACGGTCGCGACGACCTGCCGCGGCTCGCGGACCGGCTGCGTGCACAGCTGCGCCAGCAGGAGACGGGGCACCGGGTGCCCAAGGACAGGGACATCGAGGACCTGCTGACCATCTGGCGGGGACGGCGCCACGTCGAGGCCTCGATCGTGGCCGAGGCGGAGGAGCGGGAGGCAACCAACAACGCCCAGCTCACCCAGGAGCAGGCCATGCTGCTGCGGGTGACCCGCCTGCTCAACCGGGTGGACATCCGCGGCGGGGCAGGCAGCGGCAAGACGGTGCTGGCGCTGACCCAGGCCAAGGAACTCACCCGGGGCAGCGGCACGGAGGGGCGACCGTCCCAGCGCGTGGCCCTGCTCTGCTACTCGCTCGGGCTGGCGACCTATCTGCAGCGCGAGGTGGACGTGGTCAAGCGAAAGCACCGTCCTGCCTACGTTGGCACCTTCCACGGTCTCGGTCGGCTCTGGGGTGCACCCGACGGAGACCGGGATGACAGTCCCTTCTGGGAGGAGGAACTGCCGGCGCTCATGCTCGAGCTGGCCCAGGGGCTGCCCGAGAAGGAGAAGTTCGACGCGATCGTGGTCGATGAGGCGCAGGACTTTGCGACCTCGTGGTGGGCCCCCCTGCTCGCGGCGCTGCGTGACCCGGACGAGGGCGGTCTGTATATCTACTCCGACGAGAAGCAGCGTCTCTTCGAGCGCTTCGGGCGCCCGCCGATCGAGCTCGTGCCCCTGGTGCTCGACCACAATCTGCGCAACACCAAACAGATCGCTGGCGCCTTCGAACCGTTGGCCCCGGCACGGATGCGACAGCTCGGTGGCGACGGACCCGAGGTGACCTTCATCCCCACCACTGCCGACGAGGCCGTCGACGTGGCCGACGACCAGGTCGACCAACTGCTCGACGCGGGCTGGGAGCCGCGGCACGTCGCGCTGATCACCACCCAGTCCCGTCACCCCCAGCAGATCGAGCTCACGGAGCACCGTGGGCAGGAGGGCTACTGGGCCAGCTTCTGGGACGCCGATGAGGTCTTCTACGGCAACGTCCTGGGCTGCAAGGGGATGGAACGGCGCGCGGTCGTGCTCTGCATCAACTCCGATGCCACCGCTCGGGCCGCGGAGCGGCTCTACGTCGGGATGTCCCGGGCCACGGACCAGCTCGTCGTGGTCGGTGACCCGGCCTGGGTCCGCGAGGTCGGTGGCTACGAGGTCGCCCGCAAACTCGGCCTGCCCTGATGTGACCTGAACTCACACCCTGGGGCCCCGGTGGGGACCCGGGGCCATCGAGCGACGACGCCATCCATCTGACGCCCCTCATTTGACACGGGTACCCCCTATGGGTATATGTTCTGACTACTACCCCCTAGAGGTATCCAACGAAGAGGAGAGAGTCATGGAGCAGCGTGAGTACCAGGTGACGGGCATGACGTGCGGGCACTGCGAGTCGTCCGTGCGCGAGGAGGTCGGTCAGATCGTTGGTGTTGAGGGCATCGAGGTGAGCGCGTCCAGCGGTCGTCTCGTGCTGAGCACCACCGAGCCGGTCGACGACGCGGCGGTGCTGGCCGCGGTGGACGAGGCGGGTTATCAGGCGGCGCGGGTCTGATGTCGGTTCCTGCTCGACTCGGCCTGTATGGCGCCGCGCTCGTGGTGGTCTTCGGGGCGTCGGCCGCTGTTGCCAGCGCCGTCGTGCCTGAGGAGACCGTGTCGTCCTGGACCCAGCAGGTCGAGGACATCAGCCAGGAGGACACCGACCACTGACCTGGTCGTGTCCGTTACGTAAGTCGCGCCGGTCGTGCGCGGGAAAGAAGTTGTGAGGATGTCTGCAGCGCCAGCCCCGGAGAATGTGGGACGGCCCGTCGAGTTGATGATCGGCGGAATGACCTGCGCGTCGTGCGCGATGCGGGTTGAGAAGAAGCTCAACAAGCTCGACGGCGTCACGGCCTCGGTGAACTACGCCACGGAGAAGGCCCAGGTCAGTGTCCCGGAGGGCACTGATGTCGCAGCCCTGATCGCCGAGGTCGAGAAGACCGGTTACACCGCCGCTCTGCCGAGGACGGAGGTGTCGACTGCCCGGGAGGACGAGGGTGAGGAGGTCGACCCGGAGCTGACGGCGCTGCGCCACCGGCTCATCGGCTCCGTCCTGCTCTCGGTGCCGGTCATCGCGATGTCGATGATCCCGGCCCTGCAGCTCACATACTGGCAGTGGGCGTCCCTGACGCTGACCGCGCCCGTGGTGGTGTGGGCTGCCTGGCCGTTCCACAAGGCGGCGTGGACGAACCTGCGCCACGGTGCGGCGACGATGGACACGCTCATCTCGGTGGGCACGGGCGCGGCTTTCCTGTGGTCCTTGTATGCCCTCTTCCTCGGCACTGCCGGGGTCCCTGGCGTGACGCACCCCTTTGAGTTGACGGTGGCACCGACCGATGGTGCTGCCAACATCTATCTCGAGGTCGCCGCCGGGGTCACGATGTTCATCCTGGCCGGGCGCTATTTTGAGAAGCGCTCCAAGCGGCAGGCCGGCGCGGCACTGCGTGCCCTGTTGGAGATGGGCGCCAAGGACGTCGCGGTGCTCCGCGACGGCGTCGAGACTCGCATCCCCACCGCAGACCTGGCGGCCGGCGACGAGTTCGTTGTGCGCCCCGGCGAGAAGATCGCCACCGACGGTGTCATCGTGACCGGCAGCTCCGCAGTCGACGCCTCGATGCTCACTGGTGAGTCGGTGCCGGTCGAGGTCACCGTCGGTGACGCGGTCACCGGCGCCACGGTCAACGCCGGTGGCCGCCTCGTGGTGCGCGCCACCCGCGTCGGCGCCGACACGCAGTTGGCGCAGATGGCTCAGATGGTGGAGGACGCGCAGTCCGGCAAGGCCGAGATCCAGCGCCTGGCCGACCGGATCTCCGGGGTCTTCGTGCCGATCGCGATCGCCATCGCCGTGGCTGCCCTGGGCGCCTGGATCGGTGCTGGATTCCCGCTCAGTGCCGCGTTCACGGCCGCCGTGGCCGTGCTGATCATCGCCTGCCCGTGCGCGCTGGGCCTGGCCACGCCGACCGCGCTGCTCGTCGGCACGGGACGGGGGGCTCAGCTGGGCATCCTCATCAAGGGCCCCGAGGTCCTGGAGTCCACCCGCAAGATCGACACCGTGGTGCTCGACAAGACCGGCACCGTGACCACCGGCAAGATGACGCTGACCGATGTCATCACCGAACCAGGCACCGACCGGGCCACGTTGCTGCGCCTGGCCGGCGCGCTGGAGAACTCCTCCGAGCACCCCATCGCCCAGGCCATCGCCAAGGGGGCCGTCCAGGAGGTCGGCGACCTCCCGGACCCCGAGGACTTCAGCAACGTTGAGGGCAAGGGTGTCCAGGGCATCGTCGAGGGCCACGCGGTCC
Source organism: Ornithinimicrobium faecis (assembly GCF_023923225.1). GTDB lineage: Bacteria > Actinomycetota > Actinomycetes > Actinomycetales > Dermatophilaceae > Ornithinicoccus > Ornithinicoccus faecis. The sequence goes on from NZ_CP099489.1 coordinate 1,462,662, forward strand.
TCGTCGGTCGCGACTCACTCCTCGCCGACTGGTCACAGCACCTCAGCGCAGACCTCGCGTCGGCCAAGGCCGCCGCGGAATCCCAGGGCAAGACGGCTGTCGCGGTCGGCTGGGATGGTCAGGCTCGCGGCGTGCTGGTGGTGGCCGACACGGTCAAACCCACCAGTGCGCAGGCGATCCGTCAACTCACGGCCCTCGGGCTGACCCCGGTGCTGCTCACCGGCGACAACACGGCGGTCGCTCAGCAGATTGCCGCAGAGGTCGGCATCGAGCAGGTCATCGCCGAGGTCCTGCCCCAGGACAAGGTCGACGTCATCACCGCGCTGCAGGCCGAGGGCAAGGTCGTCGCGATGGTTGGCGACGGAGTCAACGACGCCGCAGCGCTGGCCCAGGCCGACCTCGGTCTGGCCATGGGCACCGGCACCGACGTCGCGATCCAGGCTGCCGACATCACCCTCGTGCGCGGTGACCTGCGCAGCGCCGCAGACGCGATCCGCCTGTCCCGCAAGACCCTGGGCACCATCAAGACCAACCTGTTCTGGGCGTTCGCCTACAACACGGCCGCGATCCCACTGGCCGCCCTGGGCCTACTCAACCCCATGCTCGCCGGGGCAGCCATGGCCTTCTCCAGCGTCTTCGTCGTCGGCAACAGCCTGCGACTGCGCTCCTTCAAGAGCAGGATCGACACCACAGCCGCCCCGGCCGCAGCGCCGAGCCCTCGCACGGCTTCGCCAGTCAGCGTCGGATGCACCCCACTCAGCACACCCCCGAAACGGAGACCAGATCATGACCGCCACCACGGAAGCTGTCATCACCGGCGTTGAGGCTGACGCTAACGCGCCCGAAACCGGCGGGCACGAGGCTCACGCTGGACACGGCTACATCACCGACAAAGCCCGCTACCTGGCACGGCTGAAGCGCATCGAGGGGCAAGCCCGTGGGATCCACCGGATGGTCGACGAGGAGCAATACTGCATCGACATCCTCACCCAGGTCAGTGCCCTGACCAGCGCGCTGCAGGGCGTGGCCCTCGGACTGCTCGACGACCACCTCGCGCACTGCGTGGTCGACGCAGCCAGGGCCGGCGGCCAGGACGCGGAGGACAAGATGAAGGAAGCCTCGGACGCCATCGCACGGCTCGTCCGCTCCTGACACGTCGCCGTTCGAGGGTCAGCTCGAGGCTGCGGGCCGTCACCTGCAGAGGCGCACGTCGCGGCAGACTGGAAGGGTCGATCAACGACTCGGAGTCAGAGGCGCTGGAAGCCCGCCCGCTCATAGAGGGCGTGGGCGGCCGGTGACGTGCCCTCGCCGAAGCGCAACGAGAGGGTTGCGTCGCCGGCCAGCGCACAGGCGTGAATGGCGTGGTCCAGCAGCGCTCGACCGACGGCCAGCCCCTGTGCGTCGGGGTGGACGAACAGGTCGATGATGAAGGGCCCGTCCAGCTCCGGGTCCCAGATGGATCGTTCGACCACCAGGATCGCCCCGACGGGTTGGCCCGCGTGCACGGCGACCGTGGTCGCGTCGGGTCGCAGCGTGCCGAACTCGCCTTGGAAGGTGTCGTCGATCTCCTGTCGCGCCTCGGCCAGGTCGCTGGCAGCAACACCAGCCGGGTATGCCGCGAGGTAGGCGGCGGCGAGGGCGTCACGGTCGGCGGGGGAGACGGATCGCAAGGTAACGGCGGTTGGTGCGTTGGGTGCTGCGGGGGCGGTTGGGCGCCCGGCGAGCGGCAGGGCCATCAGGTCTGAGGGCATGGGTGTTCCGTTCGATGGGTCGAAAGAGTGGCTGGACCGGCATCAGGAACAGAACATGACACTGATCCTAGGAGGCGAGCGGCACGGGGCAACCGATTTTCGCGATGCCCACTGGACCGTCGGTGGTGGCGAGGCGCAGGATCAACGCAACGACTCGGCATACTCCTGGCTCATCCGGTCCACCTCACCCAGGATCCGGGCACCGGCGGCCTCGTCGGGGCTGACCGCGGTGGGGAAGCCGTCCTGGATCAGGACCGGGCTCCACGCGCTCTCGCGCACGCCCTCTGGGCCGAGGGTCAGGTGCAGCACGGCGCTGTCGGACTCGGTCCAGCCGTTCGGATAGTCGAAGACGAAGTTGCCCAGGCTCCAGGCGACCAAGCTGCCGTCGTCACGGCCGTGAGCCGCCTGCAACTGGTGCGGGTGCGCACCGAGCACGGCGGTCGCGCCGGCCCCCAGCGCTGCGTTGCCGGCGGCCTGCTGCTCGGGGCTGAGGTGCTCGGTGGACTCAAAGCCGCTGTGCAGCAACACGATCACGTGGTCGGCGTCAGTCTGTGCCGCCTGCACGTCCTCGGCGATCACCGTGGGGTCCGCCCAGGCGAGTCCGGGCGTGGTGTCGGTCGCAGTCCACTCCTGCGAGTCAAAACCGTTGCGCTCGACCGGCATCTGCAGATAGGCCAGGAAGGCGATGCGCATCCCGTTGCTCTCGAGGATGACCGGCTCACGGGCCGCCTCGATGGTCTGGCCGACGCCGACGTGGGCGATGTCCGCCTGCTCGAGCAACCCCGTGGTGGAGTCCATGCACTCGGGCCCGAAGTCGAGGATGTGATTGTTGGCCAGGCTGACCAGGTCGAACGACCCGTCGGTCAGCACGTCCAGGGACGAGGGGTCGGCCCGCAGTGGATACGCCTTGTCATCCGCGGTGCCACCGGTGCACAGGGGGCTCTCCAGGTTGCCGATGGTCAGGTCGGCGTCGTGCAGCTCCTCGCGCACCCCGGCCAGCACCGCATCGGTGCCCTGGGCCTGGATCCGGTCACCCACCTTGCGACCGAGCATGATGTCGCCCACGACGGCCAGGCGCACCTCTGTGTCCGGGGAGAGTGTGGACTGCGGATCCGCCGGCTCCGTGGTGGGCTCCGGAACGGCCTCAGCTTCGGCGGGCTCAGGCTCCTCAGTGGGCTCGCTCGAGTTGGCCGCCTGGGGCGGCGCAGGGGAGGGCTGGTTGCTCCCGCCACTGGTGCCCGACAGCGGGGCCGAGAGGGTGCAGAGCGCCAGCACCAGCGCGCCTGTGACGAGCACAGGGCGGCTGGCCGGGCGCGCAGGAACCCGGTGGCGCGGTCGTGACACGAGATGATCCCCCGAAGCAGGTGACTGAGTCGACCGAGGCTAACGCGGTCTGCCCAGTCACCCCAATCGCCGGGTCGCTGGCGGCTCAGAGGGCGGGTCAGTCCGTGAGGAGTTTCCACCCGAGTGCTCGGGCAGCGCGCCGGTCGAAGGTCACGGTCTCGGTCACCCCGAACAGTTCCATGGCTGCCTCAATCAACGCATCCGGGAAATCGGCCCCGGCCTCGGCAAGAGTGAGTGCGCGCACGACCCCTTCACCATCGTCGAACTCCAGGGAACGCGTCGAGACCAACTGTGAGACGGCGGCCAGGCACGTATCTCGGGGATAGTGGTAGGACCGCGAGAGGACCCAGTAGAACTCAGCCAGAGTCACTTGGGTGATGAAGCCGGGCGATTCCTCACTTAGCTGATCCATGACGCGCGCAGCGACAGCGAAGGCCGCGTTGTCGTCCTGCACGACGTAGCGCACGAGCACGTTCGTGTCGAGACCGATCATTCATCAGCCCGGGCACGTGCCGTCCCGGCGTTACCGCTCTCAGCAGCGGCCGCAGCCATGCCCTCGTCCATATCTGTGAGGGAGAGTGGTTGCTGTCCCTCCCGGTGCAGCATCCCGGCCAGGTCCGACACCTCTCCGGTGCGGGCGACCAGCCGATAGTGTCCGTCGCCGAGTTTGACGAAGAGCACCTTGGCGCCCGGAACCAGACCGAGATCATCCCGGACAACCTTGGGGACCGTGATCTGGCCTTTGCTCGTCATGGTCGCTGATGACATGGTGACTCCTCCTACACTTGTCCTTTCATTCTACCGGAACGTAAGGAATCGTGCGGAGGGGTTGTGGAGGCGGCGTCAGCGACCGGCCGCGTCGGCGATGGCCCGGGCCGAGGTCACGACATCGGCTTCCGTCGTCCACCGACCCACACTGAGTCTGATGGCGCCGAGGGCTCGTTCGGGAGACAGGCCCATGGCCTCCAGGACAGGTGACGGGCGATCTTGCCCGGCGTGACAGGCCGACCCGGCGGAGGCCGCGACCAGATCGAGGTGGGGCAGCATGCTCAGGGCTCGGGTGCCGTCGATGCTCACATTCAGGGTGTTGGGCAGGCGCTGGTCCCGGTGACCGTTGAGGTGCACCCGCCCCGGCAGCAATGCACTCAGGTGCTCCTCCAACAGATCACGCAACCGGGTGAGCCGAGCGCTCTCGCCACGGGTCAGGGCGTCCGCGGCCAGGTCGGCGGCGCGGCCCATCCCGACGGCGAAGGCCACGTTCTCGGTCCCCGCGCGCAGACCCCGTTCCTGCCCGCCCCCGCCGATCACCGGGTGCAGGGCCACGCCGTCACGCACATACAGCGCCGCGATGCCCTTGGGCGCATACATCTTGTGCCCGACGATCGTCATCAGGTCGACGCCCAGCTCCGCGACGTCCAGGGCCATCTTGCCGGCGGACTGGGCCGCGTCTGTGTGCAGTAGCACGCCCGACTCACGCGTCACGGCTGCGATGTCCTGGATCGGTTGCAGCGTGCCGGTCTCGTTGTTGGCGTGCATGATTGAGACCAGGACCGTGGCCGGGGTGATGGCCTCGGCCACCGAAGCAGCGGTGACCTGTCCGTGCTGATCCACCGGCAACACCGTCACGTCCACCCCGTGCCACTGCTGGAGCTCATCGCACGCGGCAAGCACGGCCGGGTGCTCAGTCGCCTGGGTGACCACGTGCGGTCGAGCCGGCCCTGCCGGGTGCAGGCCCAGCACCGCACCCCGCACCGCCAGCAGGTCGGCCTCCGAGCCGGACCCGGTGAAGACGACCTCCTCAGACGCGGCCCCGACGAAGGCTGCAACCCGTCCCCGGGCATCCTCCAGCGCCTCCCGGGCGGCAACCCCGCGGGCATACGTGCTCGAGGGGTTGCCGAACCCCTCGGAGAGCCACGGCAGCAGCGCGTCCAGGACCGACGCGTCCACCGGGGTCGTCGCGTTGTGGTCGAGGTAGACGACCCCGGCGCCGGCACGATCGGCTGCCACGGTGCTCACCTGCCTCCCCGTGTGCTCCCTGTCAGTCCTGGCTGAACGCCGAGTCGAACGACGCGGTCGCGGGGGAATAGTCGAACTTCTTCAGGAACGCCAGCGCCTCGGGAGCACCCTCAAGGCGGTCCATGCCGGCGTCCTCCCACTCCACCGAGATCGGCCCGCCATAACCGGCGGCGGACAGCGCCCGGAAGCAGTCCTCCCACGGCACGTCGCCGCGCCCGGTCGAGACGAAGTCCCAGCCGCGGCGCGGGTCGCCCCACGGCAGGTGCGAGCCCATCCGCCCGTTGCGACCGTTGCCGATCCGCATCCGGGTGTCCTTGCAGTCCACGTGATAGATCCGGTCGGCAAAGTCGGTGATGAAGCCCACGACGTCGATGTCCTGCCACAGCATGTGGCTCGGGTCCCAGTTGAGACCAAACGCCTCGCGGTGCCCGATCGCCTCCAGTGTCTTGACCGTCGACCAGTAGTCGTAGGCGATCTCGCTCGGGTGCACCTCGTGGGCGAACCGCACCCCGCACTCGTCAAAGACGTCGAGGATCGGGTTCCACCGGTCGGCGAAGTCCTGATAGCCCGCCTCGATCCGCTCGGCCGGCACCGGCGGGAACATTGCGACGTATTGCCAGATCGAGGAGCCGGTGAACCCGACGACGGTGTCCACGCCCATCTTCTGCGCGAGTTTTGCGGTCAGCTTGAGCTCCTCGGCGGCGCGCTGCCGCACCCCCTCGGGGTCGCCGTCGCCCCACACCCGGGAGCCGACGATCGAGCGGTGCCGCTCGTCGATCGGGTCGTCGCAGACGGCCTGCCCCTTGAGGTGGTTGGAGATCGCCCAGCACCCCAGACCATGGCGACGCAGGATGTCCAGCCGCCCCTCGACATACTCCTCGTCGTCCCAGCGCCAAGCGTCCAGGTGCTCGCCGGAGACCGCGATCTCCAGCCCGTCATAACCCCACTTGGCGGCGAGCTCGGCGACCTCCTCGAGGGTGAGATCGGCCCACTGGCCAGTGAAGAGGGTGAAGCGGCGTCCCATGATGCTCTCCTTCGTCGTGTCCAGGGTGTCAGGTCAGGGTGTCAGGGCAGTATGCGGATCAGTTGCCGGTGTCGGTCAGCGTCCCGCCGCGTGCGTGGCTGGCCTCGATGGCGGCGAGCACGCGCTGCGCGGCCAGACCGTCCTCGAAGGTGGCGTGCACCGGATCATCAGTTGCGATGGCGCGCAGGAAATCTGCGGCCTGCGAGGTGAACGTGTGATCCCAGCCCAGCACGTGGCCGGCCGGCCACCAGGCCTCCACGTAGGGGTGCTCGGGCTCGGTGACCAGGATCGTGCTGGCGCCGGCAGTGCGGGCGTCGCCGGCCTCGGTCAGCACGAGCTCGTTGAGCCGCTCCAGATCGAAGCGCAGGGACCCGGTGGTGCCATAGAGCTCGATGGCCAGGGCGTTCTTGCGCCCGGTGGCCACGCGGCTCACCTCGAGACTGGCAACCACACCAGATGCCGTATGCAGTGTGGCCCAGGCCGCGTCATCGACCGTGACCGCTTCGGTCCCGTCCGGACCGGGCCGCTGTGGGACGAAGGTGCGCAGCGTGCCGCTGGCTTGGGTGACGTGCTCGCCGAGCAGGTAGTGCAGCTGGTCGACTGCGTGGGAGCCCAGGTCCCCGAGCACGCCGGAGCCCGCGGTCTCCTTGCGCAGCCGCCACGTCATGGGGGCCTGCGGGTCGCTGAGCCAGTCCTGCAGATAGCTGATGCGGGCCTCCTGCACCGTGCCGATGCGACCGTCGCGCACCAGCTCGCGGGCCAGCGCGAGCGCTGGCACCCGGCGATAGTTGAAGCCCAGCAGGGACCGGCTCGAGGAGGCCGCAGCGGCGGCGACCAGCTCCTCGCACTCGGCGACGGAGTTGGCCAGGGGCTTCTCCACGAGCACGTGCTTGCCGGCCTTCAGCGCCGCCAGGGCGACCTCGGCGTGCAGGTGGCCGGGAGTGCACACGTCGATGATGTCGATGTCGTCGCGGTCCAGCAGGCTGCGCCAGTCCGTGGCGGTCCCGGCCCAGCCGAGCTCCGCGGCGGCCTGACCAACCTTGGCCTCGTCACGCCCGACGAGGGTCTGCATCCGCACCTGCGGCACACCCGGATAGAAGGCACCCACGTTGCGCCAGGCATTGGAGTGCGCGCGCCCCATAAAGGAGTAGCCGACGACGGCCACCCCGAGCGTCCTGGTCGGATCAGTCATGAGGTTCCCCCTCGGTCGGTGTCGTCGGTGACGACGCGGTCAGTTCGCGCAGATGCGGTCAGTTCGCGCAGGAACGCCAGCCCGCTGGTCGCCAGGTCGTCCTGGGTCGCTGCCAGTGGCCGCCAGATCGAGGCGGCCGTGGCGATGGAGGCGTTCTGCGCGGTGAAGCTCTCGATGTTGAGCGGTCCGGCGTAACCCACCTCGTCCAGGGCGCCCAGCAACTCCGGCCAGTTCGTCTGGTCCCCACCGGGTGCACCGCGGTCGTTGCCGCACACCTGCACGTGCACCAGGTGCTCCCCGGCCCGGCGGATCGCGTCCGCCGAGGACCGCTCCTCGATGTTCAGGTGATAGGTGTCCAGCGCCAGGCCGACGCCCTGCCCGAGCAGGTCGCCGAGCCCCTCCAGCGCCTGGTCGACGGTGTTGATCAGAGACGTCTCATAGCGGTTCAGCGGCTCGATGCCGATCCGCACCCCGGCGGACCGGGCGACCTCGGCGACCGGTGCGAGGTTCTCCCGCCACTGCGGATAGGCAGAGACGCGCTGCTCGGGGGAGAGTCTCCAGACCCTGCCGGTGGCGGCATAGAACGGGCCGCACACCGCGGTTGCGCCGATGCCCTCGGCCAGGTCGATGCACGCTCGCAGATAGTCCTGGGTGGCTCGCACGTGCGCGGGCTCGGTCTCGACCAGGTCGCGCCCGGGAGCCATCGCGCCGACGACATAAGGGGTCAGGCCCGTGTCGGCCAGGGCCATCGCGACCGCGGGCACGCTCAGGTCGCCGGGGTTCTCCAGCGGCAGCTCGACCGCATCGAAGCCCATCTCGGCGATCCGTCCGAGCAGTGCGGGCAGGTCGCGGTCGGTCAGTGGTGAGGTCCAGACCCAGGTGTTGACGCCGAGGGCACGCAACGGTGACTCCTTGTTCACGAGAGGAAGGTGTGCCGTGCTGACGGACCCGCCGCAGTGGGCGGGCCCGTCAGCTCAGTCAGCGGTCGGTCATGGGATGACGCGCTCCTGCCACACCTGCGGATAGCCGGCCAGGTCCTCGCCACCGAACTTGGCGTAGTGACCGTCGGGCATGCCCTCGTTGGCGGCCAGGTAGTCGCCGCGCTCCTCCTCGGTGATCGGGCTCTGCGGCAGGACCCACTCGGTGGGGACCTCCTCGCCGGCGAAGATCTGCTCCAGCGCCAGCAGCGGGGTGCGCCACTGGAAGTTGGAGTAGACCGGGGCCAGGCCGGTCAGACCGGTGTCCTCCCACTTGCGCAGGAAGCTCATCTCGTCCTCACCAGTCATCACCGGGTAGTCCGCGCCAGCGTCCTCGAACGCCTCGATGGCTGCGACGGCGCCGTCCCCGGCGTCCATCCAGATGCCCTGGACGTCGCCCGTGGCCAGCTCGTCGCTGATGATCTTCTTGATCTCGGTCGGGTCGGCGCCGGTGAAGTAGTCCGTCGCCTCGATGCCGCTTTCAGAGAAGATCTTCTCGGCTGCCGCCCAGCGGTGCTCGAGGACGTCGACGCCGGGCAGGATGCGCAGCGCGACGACCTTGTCGCCCTCCTCGAGGTTGTCGACGAGGAACTCGGCGGTGTCGATGCCCCAGGCGTAGCCACCGATCGGGTGGATGAAGGTGGTGGCGCAGTCGGTCTCGACACCACGGTCGAAGACCACCACCGGCTTGTCGGTGTCACAGGCCCGCTCCACGGCCGGCGTCATCGCCGCGGTGGAGTTGGGGGAGATGACGAAGGCGTCACAGTTGCCCTCGGCGATGAAGTAGTCGATGTCGGCGATCTGGGTGTTGTCGTCGTCCTGGGCGTCGCGGGTCTCCATCTCGGAGATGACACCGGAGTCCTGCAGCGCCTTGAGCTGCTCGTTCATCGTGATCCAGCCGGTCTGGCGCCACGGGTTGCCGATCGAGGCGTTGGAGAAGCAGACCTTGTGCGGGCCCTCGGCGGCAAACGCCGAGGTGTCGGTCATCGGACCGTCGATGTATTGCAGGTAGGGCTGGGACTCGTCGCCCTCGAAGGTGGCCGAACGCTGCTCATACTGCGTGTCATAGCCCGCCTGGTCGAACCAGTCGTCCGAGGAGCCCTCCTCGCCGCCCTCGGCCTCGCCGTCGTCGGTGGCCTCGCCACCGTCATCGGCGGGTGCGTCGTCGGCGCCTTCGTCAGCGCCCTCATCAGCGCCTTCATCGGCGGACTCGGCGACCGCCGGGTCATCGAGTGAATCGTCGGTGGAGCACGCCGCCAACATGGCCAGCGCCGCCACGGCCGCCAGGGGGGCGGTCATCATCTTTCTGCGCATCAGTTCTCTCCTGTGGTGGTGCCCGGGACGGGCTGGTTGGGACCGGTGGAGTCCCCGGCGGGTTCGCCGGGTGTTTGTGGGGGGCCGCCTCGGCGGCGGGGGCGCAGGCTGCCGCGCCACGCCTTCCCGGCAGCGGCGACGGCGAGGATGATGATGATGCCCTGCACGCTGTCGCGCCAGGTGGAGGCGACGCCCATGAAGTTGAGCAGGGTGAACAGCAGCTCCAGGGCGAAGGCGCCCGCTGCGGCTGAGAGCACCCAGCCCCGCCCTCCGCCGAGGACGACCCCGCCGAGCACCACCGCGGTGATGGCGGTGAACTCGTAGCCGCGCCCGACCGAGGGGTGCACGCCGGCGTAGCCGACCAGGATGATGCCCGCAACGGTGGCCGCCAGCGAGGACAGGATGAACGCTCGGGTCTTCACCCACCAGACGGGGGCGCCGGCCAGGTGGGTGGCCTCGGGGTTGTCACCGGCAGCGACCAGCGTGCGGCCGAACGGGCGGCGCATCAGCCACACGGCGATGACGGCCAGGACCACCAGGATGATGGCGGGATAGGGGATGATCTCGAGCACCGGCACGTCACGGATGCCGCCGCGGCCGATCTGCCGGAAGCTGTCGACCGGGTTGCCGGTGGCCGCGCCACCGGTCCAGTACATGACCAGGCCATACAGCGCCAGCATCATGCCCAGGGTGACGATGAAGCTCGGGACCCGCAGCAGCGTCGTGGCCAGCCCGTTGATCAGTCCGACCAGGGCGCCGAGGACGAGCATCAGGGCCATGACCGGCAGGATCTTGGACTCGTCCTGGGCGATCAGGTTGCCCGAGACCACCACCTGCAGGGTGACGACCGAGCCCATCGACAGATCAAACTCACCGGCGACGATCACGAAGTATTGCCCCATGGCGGCGATCGCGATCGGCGCGGTGCGGCCGATGAACCGGATCAGTGAGCCGGGCTCACCGAAGTTGGGGTTCTGGATGATGATCGCGACGAGCAGGACCACGACCAGGACGAAGACGGCGCCGCCGGGTGTGCCCAGCGTGCGGGCCAGGCGCTGGAGCCGGCTGCCCTGGTGCTCGGCGAGCAGGACGGGGGCGCGGCCGGAGGTCGGCTCGGTGAAGCTGCGGGTGCTCATCGTGCCTCCTCCAGTGCCGCGTCGGCCAGGCTCGGTTTCTCGAAGCGGGCGGGTCGGCGACCGGCCGTGCGGCGCGCATAGACGGCGACGGCGGCCACGATGACGATGCCGCGCACCACGTCCTTGAGGAACGGGTTGACCTCCATGACGCCCATCACGTTGTCCATCACGGCGAAGATCGCGACGCCGCCGAGGGTGCCGAGGATGTTGCCCTTGCCGCCGGCCAGGACGGTGCCTCCGAGCACCACCGCGGCGATCGACATCAGGTCATAACCGCCCTGTGAGCCGATCGTCGGGCTGCCGACGCTGAGGCGGGCCAACAGCAGCAGGCCGGCCATGCCCGCCAGGAGCGCGCAGAGCGTGTGGGCCATGACGACGGGCGTCACCGTGCGCAGGCCGGACATCCGGGCCACCTCGCGGTTGCCACCGACGGCATACAGGTGATGGCCGGCGCGGGTGCGGCGCAGCAGCAGGATGACCAGGGCCGCGCAGGCGAGCATGATCAGCGTGGAGACCGGGACGGGGCCGATGTTGGTGGCACCGATCAGCCGGAACTCGCGTGGTGCGGACCCGGCTGAGCCCTTGTAGTTGCTGCCCAGATAGCCGGCCAGGATCAGGCCCATGCCGAGCGAGGCGATGAAGCCGTGCACGTCCAGCACCGCGACCACCAGCCCGGTGACCAGGCCGATCAGGGCCGAGACGCCCAGGGCCACGACGACACCGAGGACGATGTTGCCCGTCTGTCCGGCCATCTGGACACCGGCGAGCAGGCTGGCCAGGCTGGTGACATAGGGGACCGACAGGTCCAGGCTGCCGGCCAGGATCACCAGGGTCTGCCCGATGGCGATGAAGCCGAGGATGGAGGTGCCGGTCAGGATCGCTGAGATGTTGCCCGGGCTGAAGAAGTTGCGCCCGGCGATCGCGGTCAGGATCGCACCGGCGATGATCGTCAGCACTAGGACGATGAAGACGATGCCGGTCGAGGTGATCGGCACGCTGCGGCGGCGGGTGACAGGGGTGCTCATGACAGGTCGCCCTCCTGGGTCGCTCCGGTGGCCAGCGCCAGGATCTGTTCCTCGGAGGACCCCGCCGGCAACTCGCCGGCCAGCCGGCCCTCGTGCATCACCAGGATCCGGTCGGACATGCCGATGACCTCGGGCAGCTCGCTGGAGACCATCAGGATGGCCACGCCGTCGGCAGCCAACTGGCGCATCAGCTCATAGATGGCGTGCTTGGCGCCCACGTCGATGCCGCGGGTCGGCTCGTCCATCAGCATCACGTGCGGGTTCGTGCTCAGCCACCGGGCCAGGACGACCTTCTGCTGGTTGCCACCAGAGAGGAACTGCACCTCCTGGTCCATCCCGCGGGCCGAGACGGCCATCGAGGACAGGACCCTCGGCATACCCGATCTGGCGGTTGAGGTGCGCCGGGGGAAGACCGCCCGGACGACGCCCAGGGCGTTGTCGAGGATCGACTGGTTGAGCGAGAGGCCCTTGGCCTTGCGGTCCTCGGTGATCAGGGCCAGACCCTTGCGGATCGCCTGACGCGGCGAGCTGATCCGCACGGCGGTGCCCCCGAGGGACATGTGGCCGCGGGTGAACGGCTGGGCACCGAAGACGCCCTCGACCAACTCGGTGCGGCCCGAGCCCTGCAGCCCGGCCAGTCCGACGATCTCGCCAGCGCGCAGGGTGAGGTCGATGCCGTCGACGTGACCGTTGCCCGCGCCGGAGAGGGTGAGCACGTCCGCGCCTGGCGTCGTGCCGGGCACGGGGTCGGGGAAGAAGGCCGACATCTCGCGGCCCACCATCATCCGCACCAGCGACGCCTCGGTGAGCTCGGCCGCGGGGCGGGTGGCGACGTGGCGGCCGTCCTTGAGGACGGTGATCGTCTCGCAGAGGTCAAACAGCTCGGCGAGCCGGTGAGAGACATAGAGGATGGCGACGCCGCGCGCCTGCAGGCGGTGGATCATGCCGTAGAGCAACTCGACCTCGTGGTCGGCCAGCGCGGCGGTCGGCTCGTCCATCTGGATGATCTGGGCGTCATAGCTGACCGCCTTGGCGATCTCGACGATCTGCTGCTCGGCGACCGAGAGGGTGCGCACGATCGTGGCGGGGGAGAGGTTGTGCACGCCCAGGCCCTCGAGCAGCTGGGCGGTGTCGCGCTGCATCGCCGCGGTGTCGACCAGGACGCCCCTGCGCGGCTCGCGGCCCAGATAGATGTTCTCGGCCACGCTGCGGTCGGGCAGCAGGTTGAACTCCTGGAAGACGGTGGCCAGGCCGGCCTGCTGGGCCTGCACCGGGTGGCCGAAGGTGCGGCGCTCGCCGGCGACCTCGACCGTGCCGCCGTCCGGTTGGTAGACGCCGGCCAGGATCTTCATCAGGGTGGATTTGCCGGCACCGTTCTCGCCGACCAGGCCGTGGACCTCGCCGGCTCGCAGCTCCAGGTCGATGTCCTGCAACACCGCGTGACCGAAGAAGCGTTTGGTCAGGCCAGTGGCCCGCAACAGCGGCCCGGTCGCTGGCGGTGTCGAGGGTTGCCCGGGTCGGGCGACGTCAGTGTCGTTCGGCACACGCTGACTATGACACGGTTCACACACTTTTGTCGAGTCACCGACAGAAGTTGCATGTTGAGCATTGGTAAGTGGTCGTGGTTCACTTCGGATGTGCGCACCAGTGACGTCTTCGATCTGCTCCGGGACGGCCGCCCCCGGACGCGGGCCCAGTTGGCCGAGTCCACCGGCCTGGCCCGGTCGACGATCGCCGCCCGCGTCGATGTGCTGATGAAGCTGGGCCTGGTCACGCCCTACGGTGACGCTCGCTCCACCGGTGGCCGCCCGCCCTCGCTGTTCGCCCTGAACCCGTCAGTGCGCGTCGTGGCCGGCGTCGATGTCGGAGCGACGCACGCGGTGGCCGTGCTGTCCGACCTGTCCGGGTGCGTGCTCGCCGAGACGCAGGCTGCGCTGGACATCGCGAGCGGTCCGGAGGAGGTGCTCGGGTGGGTGACGAGCACTGTCAAAGAGCTTCTGGTGCAGGCCAATCGGCCGCCGCGTGACCTTGCGGCGATCGGCATCGGCCTGCCCGGTCCGGTGGAGCACTCGACGGGGCGGCCGATCAACCCGCCGATCATGCCGGGGTGGGACCGCTATGACGTCCCGGGGCACGTCCAGCGCACCCACCCGGTGCCGGTGCTCATCGACAACGACGTCAACATCATGGCGCTGGGGGAGCAGCAGACCCACCTGCGGGAGGTGGACGACCTGGTCTTCATCAAGGTCGCGACCGGCATCGGTGCCGGGATCATCAGTGGTGGCTCACTGCAGCGCGGGGCCCAGGGCACCGCGGGCGACCTCGGCCACGTGCAGGTGCTGCGCGGTGGCGGCATCATCTGCCGGTGTGGCAACGAGGGGTGTCTCGAGGCGGTGGCTGCCGGCCCTGCGCTGGCCGCTCGGTTGACCGAGGCAGGCCGGGAAGTTGTCACCACCCAGGACGTGGTCGATCTGGTCCGCGGTGGCGACACCACGGCGATCCAGGAGATCCGTCAGGCCGGCCGCGACATCGGCGAGGTCGTGGCCACCATGGTCAACCTGATCAACCCCTCGGTCGTGGTGATCGGGGGCCGCCTCGCTGACTCGGGAGAGCACCTGCTGGCGGGCATCCGCGAGGTCGTCTATCGCCGCTCGCTGCCGTTGGCCACCGAGTCGCTCCGGCTCGTGAACAGCCGTGCGGGCCGCGAGGCCGGTGTGCTCGGGGCCGCGTCGATGGCGATCAGCCACGTGCTCTCCCCGGAGGCCATCGAGGCCGCCAGCGCCGCGGTCGGATAGCTAGCCGAGGGCGCCAGCGCCGCCGTCGGCTAGCTAGTCCTCGGCCAGTCCTCGACCACGGGTGGGTGAGTCGGGTGATGACTCAGCCACCCGTCCCCCCGCAGTGCCGTCACGCGGGCGCCGTCGGCACGGAAGCACCGCGCGGGGTGCCCGTGCAGGTGCACGCATCCTTCACGGTCGGGTCGGCGTGTCGTGTGAGGTCGGGATGCAGGTGCACGCATCCTTCACGATCGGGTCGGCGTGTCGTGTGAGGTCGGGGCGCACGTGCACGCATCCTTCACGATCGGGTCGGATGGGCGTCCGGCGCGGTTGGCTACTCGATGCGGCCGAGCTCGATCTCGCTGGCCGTGGAGATCGCGCTCGGGCCGCCGAGCACGAAGATCCGGTCGGGGTTGAGGCGCCGCACCTCCCTGACCGTGGCGTTCGGGACGTTGTCCGGCTGTGCCAGCAGGATCGGAGCGTGGTCCCGGCCCGCCCGCGCCGCACCGGCCAGGGCATCCGGCCAGTCGGTGCCCGTGGCGATATAGACCGTCGACGCGCTCTGGTAGTCCGTGCTGATCTGCGCCGCGGTCTCATAGCGGTTCGTGCCGGCGACACGGGTCGTGGGCGCATAGGCCTGCAACTCGCTGCCCACCTGCTTGGAGATCGCCGTGGGGCCACCCAGCAGGACGATGCGCTGGGGCCGCAGCCGGTCGAGCTCGACCTTGGTGGCGTTGGGCAGGTTGCCGGGCTGGGTCAACAGCACCGGAGCGTCCAGTGCGCCGGATCGGGCCGCGCCGGCCAGACCGTCGGGATAGTCCGCACCCGTGGCGATGTAGACGACGTCGCTGCTCTTGAAGTCCCGAGAGATCATCGCCGCGGTCTCATAGCGGTTGTCGCCTGCGCGGCGACCGGTGTTGGCGTTGGGCAGGAGCTGCTGCACCTCACCGAGCACCTGCTGAGAGATGACCTGCTGGCCACCCAGGAGGACGACCGTCGCGGGCTGGAGCCGCTTGAGCTGTGCCACCGTGGCCGCCGGCATGGTGTCCGGCTTGGTGAGGAGCACGGGGGCTTCCTTGGTGCCGGCCAGGGCGGCCCCGACCAGAGCGTCGGGGTAGTCGTTGCCCGTGGCCAGGTAGACCACGCCGGCCCCGTTCTGGTAACCGGTGGCGATCGCCGCAGCCGTGGAGTAGCGGTCCTGACCGGAGATCCGGTGGACGGGCGTCGCGGGGGCCGAGTTGATCAGGGCGGCGGCATTGAGACGGCCCTCGCCAAAGACGTTGTTGTTGGCTGCCGTGCCGCCGCAGGAGGTGTCGTTGGTGTCGATGGCCGAGCCGTCCAGGAGGGCACGGGTGACGTCGACGTCACCTCGCAGGTCCGGGCGGGCCGACCACAGCAGCGCCACCGCACCGGCCACGTGGGGCGCCGCCATCGAGGTGCCGTTGCCGGTCGCGTAGCCACCGCCCGGCCAGGTGGAACGGACGTTGGTGCCGGGGGCCGAGATGTCGGGCTTGATCGCACCGCCCTGTCCCGTGCCGCGGCTGGACGTGCTCGCGATCGTGTGGTTCTTGGTGTAGTTGCCCACGGAGTAGTTGATGATCCGGCTGCCGGGCGAGGACGAGCTTCGGCACGGATTGCTGCCCCACTGAGCAAGGTTGCCGTTGGAGAAGACGGCGAACTGACCGGCGGCGGCCCAGGCCTTGGAGACGTCTTCGAGCAGCGGTCCTGTGGAGGGGGACGTCGAGCCCCAGGAGTTGTTGATGACGTGGGGGCGCAGGGCCGCGTTGGGGTTCTCACCAGCCAGGTTGGTGGGCGCGAGCGTCCACTGGCCCGAGGCGAGCAGGTTGCTGTCCTTGCACCCCTTGCCACAGCCGTTGGCTGCGATCCACCGAGCGCCCGGTGCCATCCCGACCTGGTTGACCCCACCGTCGTCACCGACCAGGGTGCCGGTCACGTGCGTGCCGTGCCCGTTGCTGTCGGCCGGCTGTTGCGGGGACTCGCCCGTGGCGTCGAACCAGCTGTAGTTGTGGTTGACCTCGCCGCCGTTGAAGCCGCGGTAGTGGTTGATCAGGCCCGGGTGGTCCCACTCGGCCCCGGTGTCGATCGTGGCGACGATGATGCCCTCGCCCGACGTGCCCGTGGACCACACGGCGTCGGCGCGCACGTCCTGGAGGTTCCACTCCACACCCTCAGCGGGTGCCGAGTCTGCCTCGCTGACCGGCTCGAACGGCACCTCGGGAGGCGCGGTCTCAAAGGTCGCGTGCAGGTGGGCCACGTCAGCGCGGTCGCTCAACGAGGCGACCAGCTCGACGTCGCCGTCGGTCACCCGGATGGCGTTGCTGACGTAGAAGGTCTCGTAGGTTGCGCCAGCCTCGTCGAGCTCGGCGCGCAGGTCGGCCTGGCTGGTCTGCGCGGTGGACGTCAGCGCGTCATAGACAAACTGCCCGCGCTCCTCCCAGTCCTCGATCTCATAGGCAGGGGAGAGGTCGGCCTCGGCGCCCAGGTCGATCCAGAAGTCGGCGCTCCCGTCACTCTCCAGCTCAGCGGTGACCTCGGCGTCGATCCGGTCCTGCGTCGGCAGGGGTGTGCCGAGGGTCGCCGGCGGCGTCGAGAGATCCTGGGCGCCGGCGCCCAGGGCGCCGATGCCGGTGGCGACCAGTGAGGCTCCGGCCGCTGCAGCGACCAGCCCCCTGCCGAGTCCGCGCGAGCCTGCCATGGGTGTGACCTCCAGGTCCTTGCCGTTCGTGTCCGCGAGCCCGGCCCCCCGGGTCTCCCGCATCAGGCTAAAGGCTCGTGCCGTCATCTCCTAGCGGAGATCTGCAGGTCAGTCGCGGACCGCGGCCTCAACCTCCCAGGTCGGGCGCAGGTCAAGTCCAGCCTCTCCGTCGTCAGATGTGCGCACGCCGAGCACCTGGTGCAACTGAATGTTGTTGTGCTCGAAGTTGACCCGCGATCCGGCGAGATAGACACCCCAGACCCGGGCGGTGCCGAGCCCGGCCTCAGCGACGCACTCGTCCCAGTGGTCCGACAAATTCTGGGCCCAGGCCCCGGTCGTGCGGGCATAGTGCTCGCGCAGGTTCTCCTGGTGGCGCACCTCCAGGCCGGTGTCCTCCATCACCGAGATGATGTGCCCGACGCCGGACAGCTCCCCGTCGGGGAAGGTGTAGCGGTTGGTGAACGGGTCCTTCAGCATGCCGTTGCGCCGGTTGTCCGGGCGGGTGATGCAGTGGTTGAGCAGCCGTCCCCCGTCGCGCAGGCGCTCGCGGAGGAAGCCGAAGTATGCCGGGTAGTTGCGCACCCCGATGTGCTCGGTCAGCCCGATGCTCGAGACCGCGTCAAAGCCGCGCTCGGTCACGTCCCGATAGTCGCTGTGCCGGATCTCGGCCCAGTCGGTGAGGCCCTCGCGCTCCAGCATCGCCTGCCCCCAGCTGGCCTGGTTGCGCGACAGCGTGACCCCCACCGCGGTCACGCCGTAGTGCCGCACGGCGTGCGCCACCATGCCGCCCCACCCACACCCGACATCCAGCAGACGCATGCCGGGAGACAGACCCAGCTTTCGGCATACGAGATCGAATTTGTAGGACTGGGCCTCCTCCAGGGAGGCCTCGGTGTCCGGATAGACCCCGCAGGTGTAGGCCATGGACGGGCCGAGCAACAACTCGTAGAACCGGTTGGAGACGTCGTAATGGTAGGAGATCGCCGCGGCGTCCCGCATCCGTCCGTGTCGCAGCCCGTGGGCCACGCGGCGCCAGGGTGCCGGTGCCTCCTGGGGTGGCAGATCGGGGACGTGCAGCCCCGTCTCCCTGACAAACCGGGCCAGGTCCGGCAGCTCGCGCAGGCTGGGACGGCGGGCGGACAGGCGGGTCAGGTAGGTCGTGAGCACGGGATAGGGGTTGCCCTCATCCATCCCGTCGATGCTGAGCTCGCCGGACAGGTAGGCGCGCATCATGCCGATCGACCGGGGCGCGGTGAGCAGATAGTTGAGGGCCTCCGGGCTGTGCAGCCGCACGACCTGCCCGTCCGCGTCGCCGCCGGTGGACCCGTCATAGGCCTCGATCCGCAGACCACTCCCCGGGTCAAAATAGCGATCGAAGGCCTCACCGACCGTCATCATCGTGCGCGCACCGCCTTGTCATAGAGGGTGGGGAAGCGCCCGCTCGGGTCGTAGCGCCCCTTGACCTGCTCATAGTGGTCGCCGCCGTAGAGGGCAGCGAAGGTCTGCTCGTCGTAGAACGCCTCGGAGTAGAGCCCCTTGTGCCCGCCGAGCTCGGTCACCTGGGCCTCGATCGCCCGGTTGGTGTCGCCGTGCTGGCGGCCGTCGGTGATCGGGACGGCCGACCAGAAACCGACGTTGACATAGGGGACGCCCGCCCGCATCGGATAGAGCGGCCAGGGCGTCGTATGCCGATCGCTGGACTCCTCCTGCTCCGCGCCCGCCGCGGTGGTGGGCTCAGTCTGGGTTGCGTTGCCCCGCAACTGGACCGGGCAGAGCCAGATGGGCTCGATCGGGACGTTGTCGAGGAACCAGTGCAGGAACTGCGCCGTGCGGTCCAGGGGGATCTCGACGTCCTGGATGACCCGCTCCTGGGCCGGCTTGCCGCGCAGCTTGTCGAGGCCGGCGACGATCCCGCGGCGCGCCTCGAGGTCCTGGATCTTCCAATAGAAGTCGCTGCGCAGCAACTGTTTTGGCCAGAGGCGTCGCAGGGCCGGGCGTTGCGCTCCGAACGCGCGGGAGCACCAGAACCAGTCGGTGTCCCAGCGCCAGAGGTAGTCCCGGACCGTCAGCAGGTCGCGGCGCTTGTGTTGCAGTGAGCGGTAGTAGATCTGCTGGCCGGTGTAGTCGCTCGGGCCGGAGAAGTCCTCGGTGGTGTCGGCCCAGCGCCCGAGGGTCAGATAGGTCTCGGTGGCGCTGAACACGACACCGTCCAGGAAGTCGACGGCCTCGCCGTTCCAGTCGCGCGAGGCCATGATGTGACCGATCGCGCTCATGGCCTCCTCGATCTGGGAGAAGCGCACGTGCTGCAGCGCGACGTAGGGGTGGGTCGGCGCGGTCTCGATGGTCACGGTCAGCGCATAGCCGAGCGACCCATAGCTGTTGGGGAAGGCATGAAACAGGTCCGCGTGCTCGTTGTCGGCTGTTGCCGTGACCGCCTCGCCGGTGCCGGTGAGGACCTGCAGGGCGAGCACCGACTCGTGGGGGAGCCCGTCGCGGAAGCTGGTGGACTCGATGCCCAGCCCGGTGACCGCGCCGCCGAGGGTGATCGTCTTGAGCTGGGGAACGACCAGGGGCATCTGTCCGAGGGGCAGCAGTTCGTCGACGAGCTGCTCATACGTTGTCAGGCCGCCGACGGTGGCCGTGGCGGGTCGGTCTGCTGTGGCCTCGGTCGTCGCGATGACTCCGGTGAAGGCAGACAGGTCCAAACCGGTCGCTCCGTCCGCGGCGCGCGGCCGGAACAGGTTGGACGTCTTCTTCGCCAGCCGCACCCGCTGCATCGAGCGGATGTCGGCCTCAGCCCGGGCGACGGCCAGGGCGATGTCTCCCTGGTGCGCAACCATTGCCCCATACTGCCGCACGGCACATTCGCCCCGCACCCACCCCTTCATCGACCGAGCGCGCGGTGTGGCGAGATTTACCCCGACCGAGCGCGTGGCCGGCGACTCTCAGAGGTGACCGAGCGCACGGCCGCCGACTCTCAGAGGTGACCGAGCGCACGGCCGCCAACCACTCGGCATACTGAAGGCAGGTCGGTCTGCGGAAGGAGCCCGTGATGGTGCGTCAGATGATCGGCATCCTTGGTGTTCTTGCCATGGTCACGGCCTGCAGCTCTGCGGACGAGCCCGGCCCGTTCGACAACAGGGCACAGACGAGGCCGGAGCTGGTGGTGGCCGACCCGACCACGGTGAGCGCCGGGGACCTGGTGGAGCTGAGCTTTCCGCAGGAGACGGAGCGGGGCGTGCCCTGGGTCCTGGAGGAACAGGACGGCGACACCTGGCACCAGCGCTACCTGCTGTGGTCCGACGGCAACGGTGGCACCCCGGACTGGGTCGGTCACGAGGATGAGGAGCGGTGGGGCTGGGACGGTGTGGGGGTCAGTGGGCCGGGACCCGACACTGTGTTGGTGCCGGACACCGCCGCTGCGGGGCACTATCGACTGTGCACGGCCAACGCTCGCGAGAACTTCTGTGCGGAGCTCGAGGTCACTGGCTGAGTGTCTTTCGTTGGGCAAGGTTGCTCTTCAAGCGCTGGCGTGTGCTCAGTGTGGCCTGGGCGAGTTGAGCTGCCCAGCAAAATCCATGCGGTCGATCATCTCCAGGAAGCGCGCCAGCAGGGGCAGGTCATTGTCCTTGCGCCAGGCGAGGACGAGATCGCTGGAGACGACGGGCCAGGCCAGCGGCTTGTGAACAGCCCCTGTGACCTGGATGTGGCGGACCGACTCTGGGGCCAACGCCACACCGAAGCCGGCAGCCACCAGGCTCACCAATGTGGAGGTCTGGGTCACCTCTTGGACGATGCGGGGAGAGAAGCCGGCCGCGCGGCAGGTGTTGATTGTGAGTTCGAACATCGTCGATCCGTATCGGCTGGGGTACGTCACGAACGGGTCCTCAGAGAGTTCGCCCAGACGGATAGCGTCCTGACCTGCGAGGCGGTGGTGCTGCGGGAGCAGCACTGTGATCGACTCGGCGCAGATCACGCGCGAGGCAAGCTCAGGGCCGGTCAGTTCCTGACGGCCGAAGCAGAGGTCGAGTTCGCGGGTGAGCAGGGCCTGCTCCTGGGCGGGCGTCAGCATCTCTCCTTGCGCGTGCAACTCAGCGCTGGGGAACTCCTCGTGGAAACGCTTTGCGACGATGGGCAACATCGAGTACGTATTGGATCCGGTGAACCCGACTGCCAGCCTGCCGGTCAGTCCGTGTGCCGCGCGGATTGCCACGTCGCGCGACTTGTCGACCATCGCCAAGATGGCCCTGGCCTCGACCTCAAACGCGCGACCTGCCTCGGTCAGTTTGACTGAACGCGTTGTGCGGTGGAACAGATCGGCGCCGATCTCCTTCTCCAATTGGCGGATCTGTCGACTCAGGGGCGGTTGCTGCATGTGCAGCCGTTCCGCAGCCCGATTGAAGTGAAGCTCCTCGGCTACAACCACGAAGTAGCGAAGGTGCCGGATCTCCATCGTGCCAGCATGGCACAGTGGATCGTGCCAGCGCGGACCGACGGCGGCCCCGGCATCGGCCTCTGGGTGTGCGCGTTGTGACCGGTTGATGCGCGGTCCAGCAGGCATTTGGCCCTCCGTCGTAGCCCGGCTTTTCGTCAGACGCGGAGGCGGCGCTCAGCGGTTGGAGCGGGTTCAGCAGCAGTGACCTGACCTTGGTCGATGAGGTCCTGGATCTCAGTTGGGTCCAGCCCCAACTCGGCTAAGACGGCACGTGTGTCCTGTCCCAGCACCGGAGGCGCCGATCGCATTGAGGGGGGTGTCTCCGACAACTTCACGGGGGATCCGACACTTCTCACGAGGCCCACGTGTTGGTGCTCGAGTTCGACGATCATGTCCCGCTCACGCAGCAGGGGGTCTGACAACGCCTCTCCGATGGAGTTGACGCGGGCGGCCGGCACGGCGGCGGCATCCAGCCGCTCAAGCCAGGCAGCCGTCGTGTCCGTGGCCAGAACCTGCTCGAGCTCATGGCGCAGGTCGTCCCGATGTGCGACCCGCAGCGGGTTGGTCTCGAACCGTGGGTCGTCAACTAGCTGCTCGACGCCCAGGGCGGCAGCCATTCTGTCCCACATCGCGTCGTTGCCGGCTGCCAGCATGAGGAGCCCATCGCTTGTGGCGAAGGCCTCGGAGGGGACGATGCTCGGGTGGCCGGTGCCGTAGCGAGCCGGGACCCCACCCGAGGCGAACCAAGCGCCTGCGACGTTGGACAGCCAGGAGACCTGTGCATCAAGCAGGGACAGATCTATCCACTGACCCCTGCCGGTCGCTGTGCGGTGGTGCAGCGCTGCCAGGGTGCCGATGGCAGTCCAAAGACCCGCACTGATATCGGCACTGGCCACGCCCACTCGGGCCGGGCCCCCGTCCGCCTCTCCAGTGATGCTCATCAGCCCGCTGCGAGCTTGCATGATCGGGTCGTAGCCGGGCTTGTCTGATTCAGAGCTCTTGTGTCCGTAGCCGCTGATGGACGCATAGATGACACCCGGGTTGGTCCCCCGCACGGCCTCATAACCGAGCCCAAGGCGCGCAGCGACCCCTGGCCGGAAGTTCTCCACGATGACGTCCACCTCGGCGGCGAGAGTCCGGGCGATCTCGCGGCCGCGGTCGGACTTGAGATCCAGGGCGAGACTGCGCTTGTTGCGGTTCACGCTCATGAAATAGGCAGACTCTGATTCGACGAACGGGGGGCCCCAGTGCCTCGTGTCATCCCCGCGCACGGGATCCTCGATCTTGATCACGTCCGCACCCAAGTCCGCTAGGACCATGGTCGCGAACGGGCCAGACAGGACGCGGGTCAGGTCGAGCACCCGGATGCCAGTGAGAGGGCCAGTGGGGTTGCTCTCAGCCACCGAAGACACCCCCAGCGCGGCCCAGGGATCTGCCGCCATCGATGACTAGGTTGTGGCCCGTGATGTAACTCGCGTAGTCACTGAGCAGGTAGACCGACGCGTCGGCAGCCTCCTGGCGGGTGAGCATTCGTTTGAGCGGAATCGCCTGGACCTGTTCGTCCCACTGCCCCTCCCCGCCGAACAGGAAGGTCATGGCACCGGTGCCTTCGGTCGGTCCTGGAGTCATCACGTTGACTCTGATGTTGTGCTCGGCCCAGGCGACCCCCAGGGACTTGGTCAGGGCGATGACCCCGGCCTTCGCCGACGTCGAGTGGACCGTGCTTGGGCCGCCGATCATTGCGGCGGTGGTGCCGATGCTGAGGATGGAGCCGCCGGCGCCACGCTCGATCATGTGTTGGCCGACGACCTGGGTGAAATTCCAGGTGCCATCCAAGACGATTCGCACGACGGCAGACCAGGCGTTGGGCGAGAGATCCTCGGGCTTGGCCTGGAAGTTGCCCGCTGCGCTGTTGACCAGGTGATCGATCTGCCCCCACCGCGCCAGGAGGTCAGCCACCGTCGCCTCGACTGACTCTCGATCGCGGACGTCAACCGAGTGGGTCGTGATCTGAGTACCGTGCTCACGAAGGCGAGTTGCTGCAGCGTCGAGCTGGTCTTGTTTGCGACCGACGATCGCCACATCGGAGCCGAGCCTGGCCAACTCGGTGGCGATTGCCTCGCCAATCCCGGAGGAGCCGCCTGTGACGACTGAGACTCGGCCGGAGAATGTGCCTTTGGGGAGCATCGTTGGTTTCCCACCTTCAAGAACCTGCAGAACCTGGACGTGGCGAGTGGACCCGCCGTTCGATCCAACGTAGGTAGGGATCAGAGATACCCACAAGGACCCATTTGTGCGGTCATTGATACCTGAACGTGAATCGAAACGGAATCGTCGGCGTTTCCGCTGGTGGTTGGCGATCAATACCCAAGCGGTCCTGATTGGTCCCGAAAGAGGTCCTTCACAGGATCAGTGTCGAGGGTTCATCGTTGGGCAACCGGATCGTCAGACCCCGACTCGAGGAGCCTCGCAATGGCGCGACACACAACTTTGGCAGCAGTGGTGGGAATGGTGGCCCTTACTGGTCTCTCCGCCTGCGGAAATGGCGGCAGCGCTGGTGGCGGTGACGCCGCCGACTACCCCAGCAAGACCGTACGTCTCATCGTTCCTTACCCCGCTGGTGGTGGCACGGATATCGCCGCCCGGGCAGTTGCCCCGTGCCTCGAGGGGCAACTTGGAGAGACGGTCATCGTCGAGAACAAGGCTGGTGGCAGCGGTGCCGTCGGCACGACAGAGCTGATCAGTCAGCCTGCCGACGGGCACACGCTGGAACTGGTGCTGACCAGTTCCGCCGTAGTGACTCCACTGAGCAATGACGTCGGCTACACCCTTGAGGACCAGCAGGCGATCGGTCAGGTGGCTTCCTTCCCGTACGTCATCCTTGTAAATGGTGAGTCTTCCTACACGACTCTTGAGGACCTGTTGACCGCAGACGCGGATCTCAAGGCAGCCGCGCCAGGCGCGGCCTCGCAGGGCACCCTCGAGCTCGAAGCGGTGAAGAAGGCGGGAGCTCCCATCACTTTGGTGCCGTTCGACGGCACAGCAGGTGTAAAGTCCGCGCTGCTGGGAAATCAGGTCGACTTCGGCACCGCGGTCGTTGACGACGACCTGCTTCAGCAACACGAGAAGGGCACCTTGCGGATCCTGGGCGTCACCTCCAAGGACCGGGTGGATTATCTTCCTGACATTCCTGCAGTCAACGAGATTGCCGGCTTTGAGGATCTCGGTGCAGGCACGTCTTACTTCGGTATCGTGGCGCCGGCCGGCACGCCTGAGGACATCACGACCGTGTTGAGTGACAGCCTTGAGGGGTGCCTTGCCGAAGACTCTGTGCGCGAGATCATTGGCCCTGACTTCGTGAGTGACACGTATGTCGACGGCCCGACACTCCAGAAGGAGTTCGAGGAGCAGTCGAAGGCATACTCAGCAGTCATCGGCGGTTGACCCGATGCGACAGCACGCCTACCGATTCGGCGCCCTCGCAATTTTGGCGCTTGGCGCTGCAGCTGCCCTGGGTGCTGTGCAGCTCGGCCTCGGCGGTCTGTCGGCACCCGGGTCTGGCCTGTGGCCGTTTATCACCGCGCTGGTCATTATTTTTTGTGGCCTCGTGCTGGTCGCCGAGGACACTCCGGATGACTACGAGGAGTGGACTCGTCGCTCGGGCAAGGTGGGGCTCGCCTTCGTTGCGCTGGGCGTCTTCATCGTGATCCTGCCGATCCTGGGCGTCATCCTCTCGGCCGTCCTCCTCCTCACCTTCTGGATCCATTTCCTCTCCAGGGAACCGTGGCCATTGACGGTCGTGCTCGCGGTGCTGGGGGCGGTCGGTCTTTACCTGGTCTTCGGCCAGTTCCTAGACGTGCAGTTCCCGATCGGTGTGATCGGCCAGCAGACCGGAATGGAGTTTGGGCTCTGATGGACATCTTTGACGGGATAGCCACCGGCTTTGCGACCGCAGCGACCCCACACAACCTGCTGTACGTCTTCATCGGCGTGCTCATCGGCACGGTGATCGGAGTGCTCCCAGGTCTCGGCCCCTCAGCGACAATCGCACTGCTGCTGCCGCTCACCTACACGCTCGAACCAGCCACCGCCATCATCATGCTGGCAGGCATCTACTACGGATCGATGTATGGCGGGACCATCACTTCGGTCCTGCTGAGACTGCCGGGCGAGGCAGCCTCTGTGGTAACCAGTATCGATGGGTACGAGATGGCCAAACAGGGGCGGGCTGGCCCTGCGCTGGGTATCAGTGCGGTGGGATCCTTTATCGGTGGCATGGTTGCTGTCGTCGGTTTGATGTTGCTTGCACCGACACTCGCGGAGGTCGCCGTCGGGATCGGTCCACCGGAGTTCGTCGCGCTCGCAGTGCTCGGTCTTCTCCTAGTCACCTACCTGGGCACCAGGCACCCCTTCAAGAGTTTGGCCATGGCAGCCGTGGGACTCCTGCTCGCGACTGTAGGGCAGGACCCGATCACCGGTGCCACGCGCTTCACCTTCGGTCAGCTCTCTCTGATCGATGGCTTCGACTTTGTGGCGATCGCCATGGGCCTCTTCGGCGTGGGCGAGATCCTGCACGCCATCGAGCAGGATCAGACAGTCAAGGCGTTGACATCCAAGGTCAGGAACATCTGGCCGACCCGTCAAGACTTCCGGGACTCGGCGGCGCCAATTGCGCGCGGTTCCGTGCTCGGCTTCTTCATCGGCGTCCTCCCCGGCGGTGGCGGCGTCGTCTCCTCCCTGGCGTCCTACGGTGCTGAGAAGAAGTTCAGCAAGAACAGCCGGCACGAGTTCGGCAAGGGAGCGATCGAAGGAGTGGCTGGCCCTGAGACGGCCAACAATGCCTCGTCGACGTCGGCCTTCGTCCCGCTCTTGACCCTTGGTCTGCCCTCCAACGTTGTCCTTGCCCTCATCTTCGGAGCACTGACCATCCAGGGGATCACTCCAGGCCCGTCGCTCATCGACGACCACCCCGACATCTTCTGGGGCGTCATCGCCTCCATGGTGATCGGGAACATCATCCTGCTGATCCTGAACGTGCCGCTGGTGGGCATTTTCGTGCAACTGCTTCGGGTCCGACCGGGGATCCTCGGTGCCTTCGCGCTCCTTATCACGTTGGCCGGTGTCTACTCGATCAACAGCGACCTCAACGACATGTGGGTCGTTCTGGGCTTCGGGATCTTGGGCTGGCTGATGAAGAAGACGGGTTTCGAGCCCGGTCCCCTCGTGCTGGCGTTCGTCCTGGGTCCGATCCTGGAGGGTTCCTTCCGGCAGTCGATGTTGCTCTCAGACGGCAGCCTGGGCATCTTCATCCAGCGACCGGTCGCCGGCGTCGTCTTCGGACTCATCGCGGTCTTCCTCGTGTGGAGCACTGTGATGGCCCTGCGTGGTCGCTTCACGAGCGGCAAGGAACTGATCGAGCACGCAGCCATGGATGACGACGAACTGGAGGCGCTGGGCGTCGGTGCCGATGAGCCGAAATCGGACTCCACCCCACCAGCCACGACGCGACACGCAAAGGATGATTGACATGGGACTGCTACAAGACAAGGTGGCTGTGGTCACCGGCGGGGCGCAAGGTATCGGACTGGAGATTGCGCGTGCGCTCATCACCGAGGGTGCGAAGGTCGTGATCGGCGACATCAACCAGTCCGGCGGAGCGAGTGCGGTGCAGGCACTGGGAGGTTCGGATGTGGCCAGGTCCGCTGTGTGCGACGTTCGGTCGTCGGAGCAGATCGAGGCCTTGCTTGATGCTGCTGAGGAGACCTTCGGGCCGGTTGACGTCATGGTCAACAACGCGGGTATGACCCGCGACGCCACGATGCGAAAGATGACGGAATCGGATTTCGACGATGTGATCGCGGTGCACCTCAAAGGGTGCTGGCTCGGCACCCGAGCCGCCGCCGCACGAATGCGCGAGCGAGGCACTGGGTCGATCATTAACGTCAGTTCGATCTCTGGAAAGGTTGGCATGCTGGGGCAGACGAATTACTCAGCTGCCAAAGCAGGCATCGTGGGACTCACGAAGGCTGCCTGCAAGGAAGTTGCTTTCAAGAATGTGAGAGTCAATGCAATCCAGCCTGGCTACATCCGCACCGCGATGACCGAGGCGATGCCAGACCATGTGAAGGAGTCCAAGATCGCTGAGGTGCCTATGGGGCGACCGGGGGAGGTCGAGGAGGTGGCCAGCGTCGTCGTCTTCCTAGCTAGCGACATGGCCAGCTATATGACTGGCACGGTCCTAGAAATCTCCGGCGGACGACACATTTAAGTCATGCGCACCTTCAACACCTTGTCCGATTTAGCGGGCGCAGTTGGCGAGCATCTCGGGCACAGCGACTGGATTGCCGTGGAGCAGGACATGATCACTGCATTCGGGGAGGTCACCGGTGATCAGCAATGGATTCACAGTGATCCAGCACGCGCCGCATCCGGGCCGTACGGCACCACGGTTGCTCACGGCTATCTGATTCTGTCCTTGCTACCGGTCCTGACCGCCCAGCTCTATGAGGTCCGCGGAGTGTCCGCGACGATCAACTATGGGCTGGACCGGGTGCGATTCCCTTCACCTGTCCGGGTTGGTTCGCGCATCCGAGTTGGTGCAGAGATCGTGTCGGTTGAACCCGGCTCTGGACATGCCACCCAGGCGGTCGTGCGCATGACCGTGCAGGTCGAAGGAGTGGACCGACCGGCTTGCGTCGCGGACACCGTGCGACGGTTTGTGCCCGACGCAGGTGGGGCCAATGGCTGATTTGCCAACAGCAGAAACGCTGCTCGTCGACCGCGACGGAGCAGTCGTCACCTTGACCCTTAACAGGCCACACAGCAAGAACGCTCTCGATGACCCCACTGTGCAGCGATTGCAGGATGAATTGCGGGGTGCACGCGACGACACCGATGTGCGGGTTCTGATCCTTGCCGGTAGTGGAGGCGATTTTTGCTCTGGTGCTGATGTCGGGGGTGATCGGAAGGAAGGCCATCCCGTCGACCGCATGCGTTGGTTCGGGGACACGGCCATGCTGTTGGCGGAGTTTCCGAAGCCCGTGATCGCTAAGGTCCGTGGTGTCGCAGTTGGGGCTGGATGCAACTTGGCCCTGGCTGCTGATTTTGTCGTGGCAACGCCGGAAGCACGGTTCTCCCAGATCTTTGGCCGTCGTGGACTGTCACCTGACTTCGGTGGAACTTGGCTGTTGCCGCGCACGGTGGGGCTGCTCCAAGCCAAGCGGCTCGCGCTGCTGGCCGAGATCATCAGTGCCGAGGAGGCGTCGCGGTTGGGCATGGTCACGTGGATCAGGCCTGCTCACGAGATCGACACCTTTGTGGAGGATCTGGCGTCTCAGTTGGCGGCTGGCCCACCCGTGGCGATGGCTCTGACCAAGTCCATGCTCAACCAAGCCTCGACGCAGAGTCTGCGCGAGGCGCTGGACAACGAGGGGAGGGTCGCTGCCATTAATCTGGCAACGGACGCCATGGCCGCTCGACAGGCTTTCGTGGACAAGGTCGAGCCCACATTCTCAGGGAGTTGGCACGTGGATACGACGTTGCGGGCGGACCCTTCACCGCACGATGAAGCGGTCGATGTCAACGGCGATTCTGATTGAGACTCATGATGTCCTAGTGGGGTAGACGCAGGCATTGGAATCATCTCAATTGGACCCGCTAGCGTGGGGCCAGGGTCAGAGGGAGGTGCACGTGAAGATCACGCAGATCGAGGCGATACCGTTCGCGATTCCCTACGCCAAGACGCTGAAATTCGCGAGTGGCGAGGTGCGGACGGCCGACCACGTGTTGGTCCGGGTGCACACCGAGGACGGGCTGGTCGGCACGGCTGAGGCGCCGCCGCGGCCCTACACCTACGGCGAGACGCAGCAGTCGATCGTCGCGGTGGTCGACACCATCTTTGCCCCGCAGATCACCGGCCACTCTGTGCTGGAGCGCGAACAGATCCAGGCGATCATGCACCGCACGGTCGGCAACCCGACAGCCAAGGCCGCAGTCGACATGGCGATCTGGGACGTGATCGGGCAGGCCCTGGACGTCTCGGTCAGCCAGTTGCTCGGCGGGTGGACCGACCGGATGCGGGTCAGTCACATGCTCGGCTTCGACACACCGGACAAGATGGTCGCCGAGGCCCAGGCCATCCACGAGCGCTGTGGCATCGCGACCTTCAAGGTCAAGGTCGGTCGTCGCCCGGTGACCCTCGACGTCGACGTTGTCCGCGCCCTGCGCGAGCACTTCGGCGACGCCGTCGAGCTCTACATCGACGGCAACCGCGGCTGGACACCCTCGGAGTCCGCCGACGCACTGCATCGCATGGCCGACCTGGGACTGACTCTCGCCGAGGAGCTCTGCCCAGCTGACGACATACTGGGTCGTCGGTGGTTGGTGCGCCAGTGCCCGGTGCCTTTTGTCGCAGACGAGAGCGCCACCACCCCCGGTGAGGTGACCCGGGAGCTGCTGGACGGCAACGCCAACGCCCTCAGCATCAAGACCGCCCGCACCGGTTTCACTGTCTCGGGGCGGATCCTGGGACAGGCAGAGGGACTGGGCGTCGAGGTCGTGATGGGCAACCAGATCGACGGGCAGGTCGGCACGCTGTGCTCCGTGGCCTTCGGTGCCGCCCACCGGTCGACGTCCCTGCGCGCCGGCGAGCTGTCCAACTTCCTCGACATGAAGGACGACCTGCTGGCTGAACCCCTGCAGATCACCGACGGCACCCTCGCCGTGCGGCCCGGCCCCGGACTGGGGCTGCAGATCGACGACGACAAACTCACCCACTACCGCCAGGACACCTGAGCGGTCCAGCAACGAACCCAGCAGTCACCGAGGCGAAGGAGTCACCATGACCGACCAGAACACCGACGACGAGACCCAGGCCCGCGCCGCAGACTCAGGCGCCGGTGCGACCGCCGCCTTCCAGAGCAAGACGGGCCAGGGCGCCGGGTTGGAGGACGTCACCCCGGAGCGAGTCAACACGCTGGCGACCGAGGTGCTGACCGCGGTCCACGACACGATCCGCAAGCACAAGGTGACCTATGCGGAGTATGACGCGCTCAAGGCGTGGCTGATCTCCGTGGGGGAGGACGGCGAGTGGCCGCTGTTCCTCGACGTGTGGGTCGAGCACGTCGTCGAGGAGGTCGCCAACGAGGACCGCGAGGGGACCAAGGGCAGCATCGAGGGCCCCTACTACGTGCCGAATGCTCCGGAGCTGGCCGCCGACGCGACGCTGCCGATGCGCGAGGATGAGTCCGGCACCGCCTTGACGTTCCAGGGTCAGGTGACCGCCGTTGGTGGCGCCCCGATCCCGGGCGCGAAGGTTGAGATCTGGCAGGCCGACGCGCAGGGCTTCTACTCGCAATACGCCCCCGGCATCCCGGAGTGGAACCTGCGCGGCACCGTGATCGCCGACGAGCAGGGCCGCTATCAGATTGGGACCCTGCAGCCGGCGCCCTATCAGATCCCAACCGACGGCTCCTGCGGCAAGTTGATCGCGGCGGCCGGCTGGCACGCGTGGCGACCGGCTCACCTGCACCTGAAGGTCTCGGCGCCCGGGTGCCAGCTGATCACCACCCAGCTCTACTTCCCCGGCGACCCGCACAACGAGGACGACATTGCCTCGGCCGTCAAGCCCGAGCTGATGCTCGACATCCAGCCCGCGGAGTCCGGCGAGGGCAACCAGACGACCTACAACTTCGAGCTCGACCCGGCCTGAGTCGGCCCGCCGGGCCACACCCCAGCCCACACCACCCACGACCCATTCGACAGGAGGCGGCAGTGCTCTACGCCGTGAAGATGGACGTCGCGATCCCGCGCGACCTGGACCCCGAGGTGCGCGCCGAGACCGTGGCGCGCGAGAAGGCCTACAGCCACGAGCTCCAGCGCGGCGGTGAGTGGGTGCACATCTGGCGGATGGTGGGGCAATACTCCAACCTCAGCATCTTTGACGTGGCCAGCAACGAGCGGCTGCACGAGATCCTGTGGAACCTGCCGCTGTTCCCCTATATGACAATGGAGATCACGCCCTTGGCCCAGCACCCGTCCGACATCGCGGTGGAGTCATGATGGGCGGGGCCCCCGCGGCCGGAACCGACATCGTCATCTGCTCGCCGCTGCGCACGCCGGTCGGCGGCTTCCTAGGGTCTCTATCGTCGCTAAGCGCGGCACAGTTGGGCACCCAGCTTATGAAGGTGCTCGTCGAGCGCACGAGGCTCGGTGAGGACGACGTCGACGACGTGATCATCGGCCAGGCCAACTCCAACGGTGATAGCCCTGCCCTCGGCCGCATCCTGGCTCTCGACGCTGGGCTCGGGACGGGTGTGCCCGGCGCACAAGTTGACCGTCGGTGCGGCTCGGGACTGCAGGCCGTCCTATATGCCGCGATGCAGGTCAGCACCGGCGGCTCGGCCCTGGTGGTGGCTGGGGGAGTCGAGGCGATGAGCCAGGTCGAGCACTATGCGACCCTCCGCCTCGGGGTGCGCAGCGACGTCCAGTTGCAGGACCGCCTGGCGCGGGCGCGCGTGACTGCCGGTGGTGTGAACCACCCGGTGCCCGGCGGGATGATCGAGACAGCGGAGAACCTGCGCCGCGAGTTCTCGATCAGCCGGGAGGACCAGGACGCCCTGGCCCTGCGCTCGCAGCAGCAGTATGCCGCGGGCCTGGCCGCCGGGAACTTCGCCGACGAACTGGTGCCGGTCGAGGTCAAGGGCCGCAAGGGCACGACGATCGTCGACACCGACGAGCACCCGCGACCGGACACCACCATGGAGGTGCTGGCCGGGCTGCGGCCGATCATGGGCCGATCAGACCCGGACGCCACGGTCACCGCGGGCAACGCCAGCGGCCAGAACGATGCTGCGGCCCTGTGCGTGGTCACCACTCGCGCCGACGCGGAGCGACGCGGGCTGGAGCCGTTGCTCGCCCTGCGGTCGTGGGCCGTCGCCGGTTGCGGGCCCGAGGTGATGGGCATCGGACCGGTGCCGGCGAGCGCGCAGGCACTGTCTCGTGCCGGACTGTCGATGGCTGACATGGACCTGATTGAGCTCAACGAGGCTTTCGCGGCGCAGGCTCTGGCCGTGACCAGGCAGTGGCAGCTCAGCGACGCCGACTGGGAGCGGGTCAACGTCAACGGATCCGGCATCTCGATGGGGCACCCCGTCGGGGCCACCGGCGCCCGCATCCTGGCCACGATGGCCTACGAGATGCGTCGCCGCGGCAGCCGCTACGGCCTGGAGACGATGTGCATCGGTGGCGGCCAGGGACTGGCCGCGGTCTTCGAGGCGGCATGAGCGCCGTCGAGGTGCACCACGAGGAGGTGCGCGGCCCCTCGGTGGCCGACGACGCCCCGGTCGTGGTCCTGTCCAACTCGCTCGGGTCCGACCTGTCGATGTGGGACCCGCAGGTGGCCGCGCTCGCAGAGCACTTCCGGGTGGTCCGTTATGACACCCGAGGGCACGGACGCTCCCCGGTGCCGGACGGGCCCCACTCCATCGACGACCTCGTCGATGATGCCGTCGCGCTGCTGGACCGTCTCGGTGTGGAGCGTGCCCACTTCGTGGGGCTATCGCTCGGCGGGATGACCGGCATGCGCCTGGCCGCGCGAGAGCCCGACCGGGTTGATCGCCTGGCGCTGCTGTGCACTGGTGCGGCGATGCCACCGGCCTCGAACTGGACCGATCGGGCCGCGACGGTGCGTGGGGGCGGCACCGGCGTCATCGCTCAGGCTGTGGTCTCGCGCTGGTTCACCGAGAGTCTCCGAGGGCAGTCGCCGGATCGGATCGCGAGCTTCGAGGCGATGGTGGCGGCGACCCCGGCCGAGGGCTATGCCGGGTGCTGCGAGGTCATCGCCGAGATGGACCTCACTGGTGATCTGCCCTCGATCCGGGCTCGCACGCTGGTGCTGGCCGGTGAAGACGACCCAGCGGCACCGCCGAGCATGATGGCGGCGCTCGCCGAACACATCCCGGACGCCGAGCTCCTCGTGGTGCCGCAGTCGGCACACCTGGCCAATGTTGAGCAGCCGGAGACGGTCACCGAGGCCCTGGTGCAGCACCTGACTGCGGATTGAGGTTTCTGGGCCAGGACTGAGAGGGCCGCGCCTCCGCGGCTCGCGCCCTCGCCGTAGGCGCACTTCACCGGCGCGAGCTGAGCTGGTCGAGCGGTGCGGCCAGGTGCACCCAGCCCAGCCAGACGTTGGAGGTCTCGCCCTGGATCCGCATCCGGTCCTCCTTCTCACGCAGGTCCAGGGCACGGTCCTGCGTGGAGTCGAACAGCACGTACTCCGTGTCTGCTGTGCCACCGGACGCGCCTCCGATGATGCCCCGCCCGGAGAGCGTCTCGTCGGCCTGGATCATGGCAAACAGGATCGGGTTGCGCCCCGCGTCGGTCAGGGTCTGGATCACCTGCAGGCGGCCGTTGTTGGGGTTGACCCGCACGGACTCGACCCCGGCGCTGATGTGCGCGCCGTTGGCGTGAATGCTCGGCCAGCCCTCCGGGTCGGAGAAGCGCACCACGCACCCGCTGATCAGGACGTCGCTGCCGGGGATGGGATCGGTCATGAACTCGTTGGTCATGGGAGGCGACGTTACCCAGATGTCATGTGTGGGGCCTGTTGGTCGGGGCAGCGCTCCGCTATTTTTGGGGGCAGTGGACCTCAGTCACGAGGTGGCGCGGCACTCACCCAGGAGCACGTATGCCGAACACTCCCGTCAGCGCGTCAGGCAAGCCCCCGCGCGTGCCGCCTCGGTGGTTCGTCACCAGGGCGTGGAAGGTGCACCGGGCGCTCTATCGGCTGATGCCTGGCACGGCCGCGCTGAGCCGGGCCAAGCCGGGCAAGTGGGGGACCATGCGGCTCACCGTGCTCGGTCGGCGCAGCGGTCAGGAGCGCAGTGTGATCCTCGCCTACATCGAGGACGGTGCCGACATCGTGACGATGGCGATGAACGGCTGGGGCGAGGGCGAACCCGCCTGGTGGCTCAACCTGCAGGCCCACCCGGAGGCGACCCTTGAGCTCAAGGACGGAGGTCCCCGGCCGGTGACGGTGCGTCGTGCCGAGGGCACCGAGCACGAGCGGCTCTGGGACCGATATCGCGAGGTCGAGGACGGCAAGCTGGACGGTTATGCAGCGCAGCGCTCCACGCCGACATCGCTGGTGATCCTGTCCCCGCGGGCCCGACGCGAGCATTCAACCTGACGCGAGCATTCAAACCGGCGACGTCGGAGTGACGATTGCATCGCTGCTGGTCAGCGACCTGCGGATGCTCGATCTTGCCGACGTTGCCTGTTCGGGTGCACGCGGGGGACCAGGTGCTCGTGCGCTCGGTGGCCGGTGGGATCGCAACACCGTGCGCTCGGTGGCCGGTGGGATCGCAACACCGTGCGCTCGGTGGCCGGTGGGATCGCAACACCGTGCGCTCGGTGGCCGGTGAGACCAGGCGCTCGCGCGCTCGGTCGCGTGGGGGGTGGGTAACTAACGGGTAGGTCACGGGACGTGGACAAAGATCACAACTCACCCAAGGTGCGCCCAAGGTTTCGTCAACATCCTTTCGGGCGGTTCTCAGGCGGACTATTTTGCGAGCATCCGGTGAGCATTCCCCTGGTGGGGTGTGCCCTGAAACCCCGCTCTTGGAGTAGCAATGGCGCTGCGCGCAACTTGGTCCCGTCTGCTGGCCCTCGTCCTTGGATGGTCGCTCGTGCTGAGCGTCTTTGGGATGGCCCCGAGCATGGCGGCAGTCAGCCCACCAGCGATCGGCACATCACCAGCGACCGGCACCCAGGCCGCGGCACCAGTCGGCGCCGCGGCCTCGTCAGGTCTGCAGCCCGCGGCCGACGCCGTCGCCGCGGACGAGGTGGAGCTGGAGGGGGAGAGCACCTCACTGCTCGAGGGCCTGGACGTGCCGATTGCCGATGTGGACCCGGCCGCCGCGGAGGTGACCGGACCCAACGCCGCCAGCACCGACACCGAGGGCACAGCCGACGACAGCGCCGCAGACGACAGCGCCGCCGAGGAAGCAGCCGCTGCGGTGCCGACCAGCCCGTTGGAGGCGGCGCTGGTGCGCCCGGAACCAGCCGAGGCCAAGATCAACCCGGCCGTCACCGAGGCGCTGGCCGACGAGACTGACGGCCTGGTCACGGTCGTCATCGAGCTCACCGGCTCGGCCGACCTGGAGGCTGTGAATGCGCAGGCCCAGGCCGCCGGGCTTGCAGCTGCGGACGAGGCGCGAGCTGGATTCGGCACCTATGGCGAGGAGGCCGCCCGCGAGGCGGACCAGGCCGCCGACGCGGCCCGCGGTCAGGTCGTCACGGACACCCTGCGTGCGACCGGTGCCGACCAGCGCGCCGCGCTGATCGCTGACCTCAGCGCGACCGCGCCGGAGGGTGACGCCGAGACCACCACCGCGGAGGCAGACGCCGAGAGCGCCGCCAAGGAATCCGACGCCGAGGAGACCAACACTGAGGCGACCGACGCCGGCGCGCCGGCCGTTGGCGCCCCGGTCGACCTCTGGATCGTCAACAGCGTCGGCGCCACCATCGACGCCGACACCCTCGCCGAGCTCGAGGCCCGCGAGGACGTGGCCCACGTGCGCCTGCAGGAGCAGGTCGAGCTCCCCGAGATGCAGAGCGAGCCGGCCCTGCCGTCCTGGTCGCTGGAGAAGGTGCACGCCCCGCAGACCTGGGGCGAGTATGGCTATCGCGGCGAGGGCGTCACGGTTGCCGTGCTGGACTCCGGCATCGACGCCGACCACCCGGCCCTGGCCGGGCAGTATCGCGGCCGCGACGGTGACCACTCCGACTCCTGGTTCGTCACCACCGGCGAGAACTATCCGACCCCTGGCGACGGCAACGGCCACGGCACCCACGTCACCGGCTCCATCGCCGGTGGCCCTCCCGGTGAGGTCATCGGTGTCGCCCCCGACGCCGAGTTCATCGGCGTGAAGATCCTCACCGACGGCGGTCGCGGCGGCGAGGTCGGCATCCTCTCGGGCATGCAGTGGGTCCTGGCTCCCGGCGGTGACCCGGCGAAGGCACCGGACATCGCCAGCAACTCCTGGGGCAGCGGCCCCGGCAACAACCGGGTGTTCTGGGAGGCCGTGGCCGCCTGGCGCGCGGCCGGCATCGTGCCCCTGTTTGCCAACGGCAACGACGGCCCGGCCGGAGGCACCGTGGGCAACCCCGGTGGCTATCCGCACTCGATCGGTGTCGGCGCGACCGACAGCAACGACCAGATCGCCAGCTTCTCCAGCCGTGGGCCGGTCGTGTGGGACGGTGTCGAATACACCAAGCCCCAGATCAGCGCCCCGGGCGCGGCGATCCGCTCCTCCTGGCCGCAGGACTCCGGGCAGGACTATCACACGATCTCGGGCACCTCGATGGCCACGCCGCACGTCAGCGGCGTCGCGGCCCTGGTGCTCTCGGCCGCGCCCGGCCTGAGCGTCGACGAGCTCCAGGCCCTCCTGGAGGACACGGCGCGCACCGAGCAGTTCATGGGCGCGCTGCCCAACAACGCCTTCGGGCACGGCATCGTCGACGCCTACGCCGCAACGACCCGCGCCGCGCACTCCGGCCTGATCTCCGGCACGGTGAGCGGCCCCGAGGGCCCGGTCGCCGCGACCATCACGGTCGTCGATGGTCAGGCCACGACGGCGGACGCCACCACCGGCGACTACGAGCTGTATGCCGAAGGGGGCACCCAGACCGTCCAGGTCACCGCCTACGGGTTCGCCAGCCAGGAGCACTCCGTCGAGGTGACCGAGGGTGGGCACGTCGAGCTCGACATCACCCTGGTCGCCCAGGCGAGCGCCACGCTGTCCGGCACGGTGACTGCTGGCGATGCTCCGGTGAGTGGCGCGGCCGTCCACATCGCCGGTCAGACCGGCACCACGACATACACCGACCAGGACGGAGCCTTTGCCCTGCAGGTGCCCCACGGCACCCACGAGCTCGCTGTCAAGGCCACCGGCTATCGCCCCTGGAGCGGCGAGATCAGCATCGAGGGCGACCTGGTCCAGGACGTCTCGCTCGAGGCCCTCGCCCTGGAAGGCTCGCCGACCTGGACCCAGCTCAAGGCCAACCCCGCAGGTCACGGGCTCGCAGACTCCGGTCTGCACGCCGCGAGCCTGGAGCAGCAGTGGAGCACGAGGGTCGGCACCACCATGTTCAGCTCACCGGTGGCCGACGAGGACAGCGTCTATCAGCTGGAGACCGCGGGTGGGCTGACCGCGCTGGACAAGGTGACCGGTGAGATCCGCTGGCAGGTCCCGACGGGCGGCGGCCAGCGAGGCACCCCGGCGATCTCCGCTGACGGCGAGACGGTCTATGTCACGACCGGTGGCAACGCCACGATGCTCGCGCTCAACACCCAGGACGGGTCCACCCTCTGGAGCTATGACTTCGAGGGTGAGGTGCCCACCTATGCGAGCCCAACCATCGTCGACGGCACCGTCTATGTCGCGGTCGGCAACGGTGAGGCGGGCTCCGTGCACGCCGTCGACGCCGCCACGGGCGAGCGGGTCTGGCGCACGGCCATCGGCGGTGGCGTCTTCTTCGGCCCTGCCGTCGCGGACGGCGTGGCCGTTGCCGCCAGCACCGCCACCGGACGGGTCGTGGGCCTGGACACCGCCACGGGCGAGATCCTGTGGGAGCGCAGTGAGACGATCTCGATCTCGTTGCCGGCCATTGACGCGGGCAAGGTCTATCTCGGCACGAGCAACGAGACGTTCACCAGCGGTTCGGTGCTGGCCCTCGACCTGCTCACCGGCGCGGAGGTCTGGGAGACCGAGGGTGGCGACACCCAGGGCAGCAGCCCCGTGCTCTATGACGACCTGGTGATCCTGGGCTCGCACACCGCGGGCTCGGTCTCGGCCTACGACGCCAGCACCGGTGAGATCGTCTGGAACCACTTCGTCGGCAGCGCCGTGACCTCCTCGGTCGCGGTCACCACCGGCGGCGTGGTGCTCGGGGCCTCCCAGAACTGGGGCGTCTATGCCCTCGACGCGACCTCCGGTGAGGTGCTCTGGGAGGACCAGCTGCCGGCGCCGATCCTGGCCTCGACCGCGGTCTCCGACGACTCGGTCATCATGGTCGCGCGCGACGGCACGATGGCCGCCTATCGCTCGACCGGCGGGCTGACCGGCACCGTCACCGGCCCCGACGGCCCGGTCGAGGCGACCGTTGAGCTGGTCGGCACCGACTATGAGACCACCACTGACCCAGCCACGGGAACCTATGAGCTGCGCGCGCCGGAGGGCGACTACACGCTCTCGATCAGTCGCTACGGGTTGTCCACCCACACGCAGGAGATCACCCTGCGCGCCACCTCGGACCTGACCGTCGACGCCACCCTCACCGCGGTCGGCAACGGCACGGTCGCCGGCACGGTGACCGACGCGGACGGCACCGCGCTGGAGGGCGCCAGCGTCACCCTCGATGGTGTCCCGCTCGACCCGGCCAGCACCGGAGCGGACGGCTCCTTCACCCTTGAGCCGGTCGCCGAGGGCACCTGGACGCTGCGCGTGGAGATGACCGGCTGGGCCCCGCACGAGCAGGAGCTCACTGTCACGACTGGTGAGACGACCAGCGTGGAGATCGCCCTCGAGGGCTTCGACCTGGCCGTGGTCGCCGACTACAACAGTCGACTCGGCAACATCCTGCGCGAGCAGGGCTATTCGGTGGACGATCTGAGCTTCGCCCAGGCCGCCGAGGCGCCGGAGCAATATCGCGCGATCGTCCTCAACGGCAGCAGCGAGGACCAGGCCCGCAACAACGTCGAGGCCATCGAGACCCTCGTGCCGGCGGCCGACGCGGCGGGCACCAGCCTCGTCGTCCTGGACAGCTGGGGCGCCACCAGCGGAGCCGTCGACGAGGTCCTGGCGGCCCGCGGCAGCGACGCCACCGTCGGCACGGGCTCCAACGACCGGGGCCAGGTCTGGCTGAGCAGCGACATCGAGCACCCGATCACCGCGCCCATCGACCAGGACCGGTTCCCGATCCTGAGCGGCAAGTATCACGCCTGGATCGAGGGCTATGAGGGCGCCACCCTGGCCACCCTCGGCACCGACGAGGACGGTGCCCGCGGTGCAGGCATTGCCTATGAGCGCACCTCCGACGGCTCCGTCCAGGTGCTGCTGCCCACCCACAGCGCCAGCGTGCTGGTCGGTCCCGACGAGACGTGGACCGCCGGCGCGGAGGAGATCTTTGTCGCCGCCGTCGAGCACGCGACCGCCGCACAGTTCGGCACCGTCGCGCTGACCGTGACCGGCCCCGAGGGTCCGGTCGACGCCGACGTCTCGGTGGTCGACTCCTACGAGCAGGAGCCCCTGCCCGGGGGCACCGGCGACCTGTTCCTCCCGGCGGGGGAGCACACGCTGCGCATCACCGCCCCCGGCATGACCGCCAGCGAGCAGCCCATCACCGTCGTGGAGGGCGAGACGGCCGAGTTGGCCGTCGAGCTCGTCGCCTCGGACAACGGGTCCGTCGGCGGCACCGTCACCACCTCCTCCGGCGCCCCCATCGCGGGGGCCTCCGTGGCAGTGGCTGATGGCGAGCCGGTCACCACCGGCGCCGACGGCACCTATCTGATCGCGGACCTGGCGGTCGGCACGTATGCCGTGTCCGCCTCCGCGGACGGCTACACCGCCGCGACGGTCGAGGACGTGGCGGTCACGGCCGGCACCGTCACGCAGGTGGACCTCACGCTCCAGGCGGCCCCGAGGGTCGCCGTGGTGGGGGACTACGACCAGCGGATGACCGACTTCCTGACCGCGGCTCAGATCCCGGCCACCGCGACCGAGTGGGAGGTCATGGACCAGCTCGGCGACTACGACGTCGTGATCCTCAACCACCCGGACGCCATCGCTGACCAGCAGTGGTTGGAGAACCTCGCCGCCTTCGACGAGGCCGGGGTGAGCGTCATCTTCCCCGCAGCCAACAGCCCGGTCAACACCCGTGGCATCCACGAGTTGTCGGACCTCACCGGCAACCCGGCCTCGGTCGAGCGGTTTGGCGGGTTCAGCAGTGATCCGCCCATCGAGCTCACCGACATCGCGGATCACCCGATCACCGCGGGTCTGGGTGAGGAGCCGGTGATCTATCTCAACGCGGGGGCCGACGCGCCCTACTTCGTGGACTATCAGGGCGTCGCCCTGGGCACGGTCGGCGCAGAAGGCACCCAGGTGGGCACCGGCATTGCCTATGACGTGCGCACCCCGGACAGCGTGCACGTGCTGCTCAGCGGTCTGTTCGTCGCAGCCGGCACCGAGACCGACGTGGAGTGGGCACCGGAGGGTGGCCAGCTGTTCCTCAACGCCGTCCGCTATGCCGGGTCCCCGAACCTCGCCCAGATCTCGGGGTCGGTCACTGACCCCGAGGGGGCTCCGATCGCGGCCGCCCGGGCCAGCGTGGAGGGCACGAACTGGACGGCGACGAGCAACAGCGAGGGTGAGTTCCTGCTGGGTCTGCCCGACGGCACCCACACCGTGCAGATCAGCGCCTTCGGCTACGTTTCTCAGACCCACGAGATCACCGTCGTGGACGGCGCCGCACAGGACCTCGACATCGTGCTCGAGCTGGGTGACGTCGGATCGCTC
This sequence comes from Ornithinimicrobium faecis, assembly GCF_023923225.1. Classification (GTDB taxonomy): domain Bacteria; phylum Actinomycetota; class Actinomycetes; order Actinomycetales; family Dermatophilaceae; genus Ornithinicoccus; species Ornithinicoccus faecis. Next base: position 1,503,943 of record NZ_CP099489.1, read on the forward strand.
GGCGGCACCGTCACCGGGGCAGCACTGCCCGGCACCGGGCTGTCCGACGCTGACACCACCGCTGACCTGATGGCCGACGGCATCCCCGTCGAGGGCGCCGTCGTCCGGATCAGCGGCACGGCGCGGGAGACGCAGACCGACGCGGACGGCCACTACACCTTCCCGAACGTGGAGGTCGGTGAGCAGGAGCTGGAGATCGAGCTGGACGGCTACATCCGCACGATGCACGCCTTCGACATGACGGCCGGGGAGCACACCGAGGACGCGGTGATCCTCGAGTCCGCCACGGTCGGGGTCGTCGCCGACTCGGACTCGGGCGTGCACGAGGGCCGGCTCAAGGCCTTCCTCACCGACTGGGGCTACACCCCGGTCGACGTCGACTGGACCGACGGGGAGGCCCTCGCCGAGGTCGACATGGTGCTGGTCAACGACCCGGACGAGATCGTCGAGCAGCTGCCGACCTTCCTCGACCACGCCAACCGCGGCGACCTGCCGGTCGTGTGGACCGGCAACCGGGACCGCGGCGTCATCGAGCGCATGGTCACGATGTATGGCAACCCGGAGACCTACATCGAGGGCTCGCTGGACGGCAACGTGACCACCACGGTCACCGCCGACCACCCGCTGACCCAGGGCCTGCCGGAGACCTTTGCCACCACGGACGAGGGCCGGATGTATGGCGGGTTCACCGGCTATTCCGGCACGACCGTGGCCACCATCGCCAGCGAGGAGGGCCCGGCCGGTGACGCGATCGCCTTCGACGGTCGCACCGTCGGGTCGGTCGATGTGCTGCTGTCCACCAACGGCGCGACCGCCTACGGCGCAGTCGGCACGCGGGACCTCGTCGAGTTCTACTTCAGCCCGGAGACGTCCCGCTCGCTGACCAACGCCCTGCAGTGGGCCCTGACCGCTGACGGACTCGGGTCCGACACCCGCGGCAGCGTCGTCACGGCCGCCGGTGAGCCCATCGAGGCGACGGTGACCGTCGAGGAGACGGGCCGCACCTACCCGGCGCGGGCGGGAGACGGGAGCTACGTCATACCGCTTGAGCCTGGCACCTGGACGCTGACCGCCGAGACCTTCGGCTATGAGCCGGCCAGCACCTCGGTGACCATCGTGGAGGGGGAGTCGATCACCTCGGCGATCACCCTGCCGCAGTCACCGGGTGCCGGGATCAGCGGCACAGTCGTCTCGGCCGACGGTGCGCCGGTGGCCGGGGCGTCGGTGGTCGTGGACGGCACGGAGTATGCCGACACAACAGCTGCCGACGGGACGTTCGCCTTTGCGCATCTCCCGGCGGGCGACTGGCTGGTCGTGGCCAGCGCCGAGGGTCAGGTCACCGACTTCGTCGACGTCACGGTCGCCGACGGTGTCCCGGCGACGGCGCAGGCACGGCTGGGTGTGAGTGCCCACGTCGCGCTGATCGGGGACAACTCCGCCGGAGTCATGGGCGAGTTCCTGGTGGGCAACGGCTACACCATCGAGTCGTTCGGTTATCGCGAGCTGGCGAGCGTGGATCTGGCCTCCGGTGCCTTTGACGTCGTCTTCCTCAACGGCGACAGCCTGCAGCCGACGGCGGAGGAGTTCACCGCCTTCCTGGACCTGGCCGCGGCGCACGACATCTCGGTCATCCTGCCCTCGCAATACAACACCGGGTCGATTCGCACCCTCTCCGCCGTCACCGGTGATCCGGAGTCGGTCGACAGTGACTTCGAGGCCAACGCGGTCGGCTATCTCGTGGGCGCCGAGCACCCCGTGCTCGACGGTTATGAGGTGGGTGAGACGGTCACGCTGGTGACCCGGCCGGGCAGCAACCAGCAGTTCCAGTCCTTCGCCGGCTATTCCGGCACGGTGCTGGCGCAGACGGTGCACCCGGAGACCGGGAACACCCTCGACCTCGGGTTGGCCTATGACTTCGTCACGCCCGGGTCAGTCCACCTGCTGCTGGGCAACCTGGCCGGCGGCTACTACGGCTCGCCGGTCCGGGGCTGGACCACCGACGCCGAGCGCATCACGCTCAACGGTGTGGCGTGGGCCATGGAGGCCCGCCAGAGTGACGTCCACGGCACGGTCACCGGCAACGGTGGACCGGTCGAGGGCGCCACGGTGAGCGTGGCCGGCACGACGATCAGCGACGAGACCGGTGCCGACGGCGCCTATCAGGTGGGTGTCGCTTCTGGCGAGTTCACCCTCGAGGTCACCGCGGCCGGGTTCGAGCCGTTCAGCGAGACCGTCACGGTCGCGCCGGAGGAGAGCCTGCTGCACGACATCGAGCTCACCCCGCTGGCCGAGTCGAGCCTGACCGTCACCGTCACCGACGAGGTGACCGGTGAACCGGTGGCCGGCGCGGTGGTCGAGATCGAGGGCCCGACCGACGCCTCCGCGGACAGCGTTGAGGACGGCACTGCGGTCTTCGAGCCGGTGCTGGTCGGTGACTATGCGCTCACCATCACCGGCCCGAACCACGTCGTGGCCACCGCCGAGGTCACGGTGGGTGAGGAGCCCGCGACGCTGACCGTGGCGATCGCGCCGATCCAGGTCGGTGTGCTCGGCGACGTGCGCGGTGACCTGACGCAGTTCCTGGTCGCTGAGGGCGTGGCGTCCGAGGAGGTCGCCTGGGCCGACGTGGCCGGGACGATCGAGGACTACGGCGTCGTGGTCGTCAACGGCGGCGAGCCGAGCGAGGCGGAGTTTGACGCGCTGATCTCGGCCGCCGACGAGGCGCAGGTCGACCTGGTCTTCAGCGGCACGCACGGTGTCACCGAGGGCGGCCTGCGGCTGCTCGAGGCGCACGGCGAGGGCGTGACTGTCGGTGGCCAGGGCTACCGTGACGGAGCAGTGGGGCTGACCGAGCTGGCGGAGCACCCGATCTTCGCCGATGTCACCGACCCGGCCCACATCATCGGTGACGATGGCTACTACAGCTGGCTGTCGGCATACGAGGGTGAGTCGTTGGCGACCCTGACCGTCGGCGGCGAGCCGGCGGGCACGGCCGTGGCCTTCGATGAGCGCGCCGCGGGCAGCGGTCACCTGCTGCTGAGCTTCACGGCGGTCACGGACTATATGGGCCCGGACCGCGGCTGGTCCGAGGGCACCGAGCAGGTCGTGATCGACTCGCTCGAGTGGCTGCTGGTCCCGGTCGACTCGACCGCGCCGGAGCTGACCTGGGCCCCGGAGGACGGCACCGCGGTGCTCGAGCCCGAGGTCACGGTGGCCGGCACGGTGACCGACGACTCCGAGGATGCCGTGGCGGTGACCGTCCAGGGCGAGGCCGTGGAGGTCGCCGGCGACGGGTCGTTCTCTGTGGTCGTGCCACTGGTCGAGGGGGTCCAGGACCTCACCGTCGTGGCCACCGACGCGGCGGGCAACGAGACCTCGCAGACCCGTCAGGTCGCCTTCCACGACCTCGACGCGACCTGGGACGTGGCCGACAACAACGGGCGGACCAAGCCGGTCCGGCTCGCGCTGACCGACGCCGCCGGTGACGTGGTCGCCGCGGACTCGGCTGTCCTGCACCTGATGCAGGACGGTGAGGTCGTCGAGACGTTCGACATGCGGTTCACGGGAGCGGGCTATCTCGCGATGGTCCGGGGCGTGCCGCGCGGCGACTATGACCTGCGGGTCATGCTCGATCTGGACGGCTTCGAGGCGCAGGTCGACGGGCCGGAGCTGTCGATGGGCTGACGCTCCCGCGCGATCGCCGCGCTCTCCAGCTCCTCCGACAGAGCTTCCTCGCTTCCCCCAGCTTCCCCCACGGAAGTGACGTGCAGGACCGGTCAGCGGTGACCGGTCCTGCACGTCGTTGGGGCGGGTGCCACGATGGGCTCATGAGAGCAGTCGTCTGGGACGGACCTGACACGCCGATGCGGGTGGAGGAGGTGCCGACGCCGAGCCCCGGGCCTGGGGAGGCCCTGGTGCGCGTCGCCGCGACCGGGGTCTGTCACACCGACCTGCACGTGATCAAGGGCGAGGTCGCCTTCCCCGCGCCGGGGGTGCTGGGACACGAGATCTCTGGTCACATCGAGAGCCTCGGCGACGGTGTCGAAGGACTCGCTGTCGGTGACCGGGTCGTGGGGGCGTTCATCATGCCGTGCGGCACCTGCCGTCAGTGCGAGGCAGGCCGAGACGACATGTGCGAGCCGTTCTTCTCGCAGAACCGGTTGCGCGGCAACCTCTTTGACGGAACCTCCCGGCTCAAGCGGGCCGACGGGTCGAGACTGTCGATGTATTCGATGGCCGGTCTCGCGGAGTTTGCTGTCGTGCCCGTGACCGCGCTCGCCCCGCTGCCGGACGGCCTGCCGCTGGAGGAGTCTGCGGTGCTCGGGTGTGCGGCGTTCACGGCCTATGGCGCGCTGGCCCGTGCCGATGGTGACCTGGCCGGGCGCTCGGTCGCTGTCGTGGCCGTTGGGGGCGTCGGCTCGAGCATCATCCAGTTTGCCAAGCACCTCGGTGCGGACCCGATCATCGCGGTCGATGTCGACGACGCCAAGCTCGAGGCGGCCCGCGGACTGGGCGCCACCATCACGGTCAACTCCACCACGTCCGACGCGCGCGAGGCCGTCCTCGCTGCCACCGACGGGGCCGGTGCCGAGCTGGTCCTGGAGGTCATCGGGCGCCCGGAGACCGTGGAGCTCGGCGTCTCGCTGCTGCGTGAGGGAGGCCAGCTGGTCTGTGTCGGCATCGCGGCCGGTGGCGCCACCGCGGCTATTCCGATCACCGGCATGGTGCGCCGCGGACTGACGATCACCGGGTCCTTCGGCGCCCGCACCCGGCGAGACCTGCCGGAGGTCGTGCGCCTGGCCGACGAGGGAGCCTTCGACGTGCACCGCGCGGTGACCCGACGGTTCACTCTCGACGAGGCGCCGCAGGCCTATGACCTGCTCGACGCTGGTCAGATCCAGGGGCGCTCGATTGTCGTGATGGGTGACTTACTGCCCAGACGGGTGGCTGAGTCGGACGTGTGGTGGCCCAGGGTCGGGCCCACACCGGGCGTAGGCGAGCAGGACGAGTGAGTGAGTCACCCGATGACTCATCCACCCGTCCCACTCGATCGCCACACACAAGGAGCCCGCTGACCTGACCCAGGCAGCCCGCCGAGCACCCCGATCACGCGGCTCGCCCACCGCCCCGATCGCCCGCACCCGCACACCTGCTCCGGCCGAGCCCGCCACCAGCCGAGAACGTCACCGGGTCTGGCGAGTGCGCTCAAGGTCCCAATGGGGGGGTTGACCGCACTCACGAGCCGGTGTGATCCGGCCGGCGCGGTCATCGTGCATCTGGGGTGAGTCCGCGCAAGCCTCGCGTGGCACACAAGAGGTCGGCGATGGCTGGCAGAATGTTGGCACGTCTGACAGTTGGAGCAGCTCATGAAAGCTCGCGTGTGTGCGTGGGCGCAGATCACACTCCCCACGAAGGTGCGTCGACAACGGGGCGTCCGCGAGGGCGACGGCGTGGCGTTTCGCTCGATCCGGACGGTCAGGACATCATGCATGGGGCTGAGGACGATCCCGGCTGACCAGGCCTGGTTCTGGACTGACGGTTGGCAGGCTGGCGAACGTGAGGCCTCCGAGCAGATCGTCGACGGCAAGACGTCCGGCCCACTGAGCGAAGCCGAGTTTCTGGCGGAGCTCGTCACGGACTGATGCCACACACCTGCGCGCTGGTGAGCGCATGCAAGGCCCCCATGGGGGCGTTGATCGCACTCACGAGCCGGTGAGGTCGGCCGAGGTCGCCATCGCCTGGGCCACCACCGTGCCGATGGAGCTGTCGATCACGCTGGCATCGGCAGGTGACACGAACAGCCCAGCGTCGCTCTCGGAGTCCAGGCCGCAGCGCTCCACGACCGTGGCGGGTGCGGCATGGTCGCCGGCATAGCCCCGACCCGCCCCCTCGTTGCGCATCGGCGTGACTCGCAGTTGCTCCTGCTTCAGCGTGACCTCCACGAGGAGCACTCCGGCGCGTTCGAGCGCGTGCCGGGTGCCATAGCCCAGCGCCTGGGCAGGCAGCCCCATCTCCTTCCAGGCAGTGCGCACGGAGAAGGGCAGCCGCCCACGACTCGTCGAGTGCTCCAGCCCGGCCCGGACGGCGGCGCCGAGCACGGCAGGGTCCGGGGCGGCACCCTCGATCTGCTGCAGCCAGCCGTCCTCGAAATAGACACCCGACTCAAACGGCGAGCGGGCCGCCACCAGCCAGGTGTCCCCGTCCCGCCACACGCTCACCTCTCGTCGCACCACGGTCCCCTCTCCTCGTCGTGAGAGACCCACGGTAACCAGGCTGCGAGCCCAGAGAAGCCGCGGAAGTGTGCATTCAGACAGGTGACGTCACGGACCGATCGCATCACTGCTGGTCAGGGAGGTGCAGGCCTGGCGGATCGCTCACGTTGCCTGTTGGTGTGCACGCGCGGGCCGCAGGTGGGCGGCGAATCGGCTGTGGCTGCGTCAGGACGTGGCGACGACGTGCTCGCGCAGGGCGGGGATGATGATCTCGCCATACTGCCGCAGCGTCTCCTCCTTGCTGTCGTGCATCACATAGGCCGCGAACTGGTCGACGCCAAGGTCCTTGAGCGCCTTCAGCTTGTCGATGTGGTCCTGGGCGGTGCCGAGCAGACAGAACCGGTCGACGATCTCGTCGGGCACGAAGTCGACGTGGTCGTTGTCCGTCTGGCCGTGGGTGTTGTAGTCATACCCGGTGCGGTTGGCGATGTAGTCGGTCAGCGTCTGGGGGATCGCACCTGAGGTGCCATAGCGATCGACGAGATCGGCGATGTGGTTGCCGACCATGCCCCCGAACCAGCGGCTCTGCTCGCGCTGGTGGTCCAGATCGGACCCGACGTAGGCCGGGGCGGCCACGCAGATCTTGATCGACATCGGGTCGCGACCAGCCGCCTCGGCCGCGTCGCGGACCGCCGTGATCATCCACTGGGTGATGTCGAGGTCGGCCAGCTGCAGGATGTAGCCGTCGGCCACCTCGCCCGTCAGGGCCAGCGCCTTCGGCCCGTAGGCCGCGACCCAGACCTCGAGCGAGGACCCGGTCGACCAGGGGAACTGCAGCGTCACGCCCTCGTGCTCCACCGACCGCGAGTTGGCCAGTTCCCGGATGACGTGGACGCTCTCGCGCAGCGTCCGCAGGGTGCACGGGGTGCCGTTGAGGACCCGGACCGCAGAGTCCCCGCGCCCGATCCCGCAGACGGTGCGGTTGCCATACATCTCGTTGAGGGTGGCGAAGACGCTCGCGGTCACGGTCCAGTCCCGGGTCAGCGGGTTGGTGACAAAAGGCCCCACGACCAGCTTGCGGGTGGCCGCCAGGATCGCCGAGTGGATGACATAGGGCTCCTGCCACAGCAGGTGACTGTCGAAGGTCCACACGTGACTGAAGCCGTGGTGCTCGGCCAGCTGGGCGAGCTGGACGACCCGGCTCGAGGGCGGGTTGGTCTGCAGAACCGCTCCAAAGTCCATGTCCCCGCCTCAGACCAGATACTGACTGAGGCCGCGCTTGAGATAGCTCCCGTGCCCCGCCGAGCCGTGATAGTCCCCGTCATTGACGATCACCCGACCCCGGGAGAGCACGGTGTCGACATGTCCGTCGATCTCGAAGCCCTCCCACGCGGCATAGTCCATGTTCATGTGGTGCGTCTTCTCCAGCCCGATGGACGTGTGCCCCTTCGGGTCATAGACCACGATGTCGGCGTCGGCGCCGGGGGCGATGAGCCCCTTGGTGCCATACAGACCGAACATCCGCGCCGGCGTGGTGGAGGTCAGCTCGACCCACCGCTCCAGGCTGATCTCGCCGGTCACCACGCCCTGGAACATCAGGTTCATCCGGTGCTCCACCGAGCCGATGCCGTTGGGGATCGCCCGGAAGTCACCGCGCCCGAGCTCCTTCTGGTCCTTCATGCAGAACGGGCAGTGGTCGGTGGAGACCATCTGCAGATCGTTGGTCCGCAGTCCCTGCCACATCGCCGCCTGATGGCCCTCCTCCCGCGAGCGAAGCGGCGTGGAGCACACCCACTTGGCGCCCTCGAAGCCCGGCGCCCCGAGCTGCTCCTCGAGGGAAAGGTAGAGGTATTGCGGGCAGGTCTCGCCGAAGACGTTGCGGCCGCGTCCGCGGGCGGCGGCGAGCTGCTCGACGGCCTGCTTCGCGCTGACGTGCACGACATACAGCGGCGCCTCGGTGACGTCCGCCAGCATGATCGCCCGGTGCGTGGCCTCCTCCTCCATCTGCCAGGCCCGCGCGATGCCGTGGTAGTAGGGAGAGGTCTTGCCCTGGTTGTAGAGCTGCTCGGCCAGCACGTCGATCGCAGGCCCGTTCTCCGCGTGCATCATCGTCAGCAGGCCCAGGTCTGCGGCCTTCTGCATCGCCCGCAGGATCTGGGCGTCGTCGCTGTAGAAGACCCCGGGATAGGCCATGAACAACTTGTAGCTGCTGATGCCCTCGTCGAGCAGGGTCTCCATGGCCTTGAGGGAGAACTCGTCGACGCCGCCGATGATCTGGTGGAAGCCGTAGTCGACGGCGCAGTTGCCGCCGGCTTTGTCGTGCCAGGCGGCCAGCCCCTCCTCGACCCGCTCGCCATAGCGCTGGATCGCGAAGTCGATGATCGTGGTGGTTCCACCCCAGGCAGCAGCCCGGGTGCCGGTCTCGAAGGTGTCGGACGCCTCGGTGCCACCGAACGGCATCTGCATGTGGGTGTGGGCGTCGATCCCGCCGGGGATGACGTATTTGCCGGCAGCGTCGAGCACCGTGTCGACGCTGCCGGCGAGGTCGTGACCGAGCACGGTGGACCCTGGGGAGAGCACGGCGACAACCTTCTCGCCGTCAACGAGCACGTCGGCCTCGGTGCGGCCCGTGGAGGAGACGACGGTGCCGCCCCGGATGAGTGTGGTGGTCACAGTGTGCTCCTCACGGCTTGGCGATCGAGGTGTAGGAATCTGGACGGCGGTCCCGGTAAAACTGCCAGTCGTCGCGCATCTGCTGGACCAGGTCCATGTCCAGGTCCCGGATGAGCACCTCCTCGGAGTCGGCCGAGCCGCGCTCGCCGACGAAGTGGCCACGCGGGTCGATCACCTGACTGGTGCCATAGAAGTCGACGGCGTCGTCGCCATACTCGTTGTCCTCCCGGCCGACCCGGTTGGGCTGCAGGACGAAATAGCCGTTGGCGACAGCCGCGCACGGACCCTCGACCTCCCACAGCCGGTTGCTCAACCCTGGCTTGGTGGCGTTGGGGTTGAACACCAGGTGCGCACCGCCCAGCCCCAGCTCGCGCCACCCCTCGGGGAAGTGCCGGTCGTAGCAGATGTATGTGCCGACCTTGCCGACCGCGGTGTCGAACACCGGATAGCCCAGGTTGCCGGGGCGGAAATAGAACTTCTCCCAGAACTTGTCCAGGTGCGGCAGGTGGTGCTTGCGGTATTTGCCCAGCACGCTCCCGTCGGCGTCGACCACCACCGTGGTGTTGTAGTAGACACCGGTCTGCTCCTCCTCATAGATCGGGAGGATCGAGACCAGGCCGAGCTCCTTGGCCAGGTCCGCGAACCGCTGCACGATCGGACCGTCGGCCGACTCGGCATACCGGTAGTATTTCGGGTCCTGCGTGATGCCGAAGTAGGGCCCGTAGAAGAGCTCCTGGAAGCAGATCACCTGGGCCCCGTCTGCGGCCGCGTCCCGGGCGAACTGCTCGTGCTTGTCCAGCATCGAGTCCTTATCCCCGGTCCAGGTGGTCTGGGTGATTGCTGCTCGCACGGTGCCCATGTCGCTCCAGTTCGTCGGCGGTGACGTCTGCGGATGCCTGCTGCCGCGGTGAGATCTAGGTCACAGGGATTCCCGCGGGATCGTCACCTTACCGGTGACGGCGCTCCGTGGGAACAGTTTTGGGACCGCGGTCCCCGGGAGGCCCGCCGGCAGTGTCAGGGCTGGATGCGATGGTGAGGCCATGCACCTGATCGACGGCCACCCCCGGCTCAGCGCCACGGACCTGACCACGCACCTGGCATGTGCCCACGCGACGACGCTCGACCTGCGGGCGGCGCGGGGTCAGCTCGAGGTGCCGGGGGCGGGGTTTGACGAGCAGGTGCAGATGGTCTTTGACCAGGGGATGGCGCACGAGCGCAGCTTTCTCAACGAGCTGCAGGAGCGCGGCCTGCAGGTCACCCAGATCCCCGACAGCGGGTCCGTCACCGACCGCGAGGGGGCCACGGTCAAGGCGATGTATGCCGGGGCGCAGGTGATCTATCAGGCCGCCTTCGCGGACGACCAGTGGGTGGGGTATGCCGACTTCCTGCTGCGGGTGGAGCGCCCGAGCAAGCTCGGCGCGTGGTCCTATGACATCGCCGACACCAAGCTGGCCCGGCACCTGCAGACGGCGGCCCTGCTGCAGATGGCGTCCTATGCCGCGCAACTGGAGCGGATCCAGGGTGTGGCCCCGCAGCAGCTGGTCGTGGTGACTGGCGACGGGCAGGAGCACCCGTGGCGCCTGGTGGACGTCGAGTCCTATGCGCGGCGCACGCGCGAGCGGCTCGAGGAGTTCGTGGCGCAGGCGCCGGCAACCCGCTCAGTCAAGGTGCCGCACTGTGCCCGCTGTCGTTGGCGGTCGGTCTGCGAGCAGGAGTGGGTCGACCGCGACGACCTGGTGCAGGTCGCCGGGTTGCGCACGCCCCAGCGCGAGAGCCTGGAGGCCGCGGGCATCCGCACCGTGGCCGCGCTCGCGGTCGCCAGTGACGAGGCCCTCACCGGGGTGCTGACCGCTGCCACGCGCGACCGGCTCCGCACCCAGGCCCGGCTCCAGGTGAGTGAGCGGGAGACTGGCGAGTCGGCATACGAGCTGCTCCCCGTGCGCAGTGGTGAGGGCCTCGAGCTGCTGCCCGTGCCCGACACGGGCGATGTCTATCTCGACTTCGAGGGGGACCCGTTTGCCGAGGACGGTGCCGGGCGCGAATATCTGGCCGGCGTCTGGACCCGTGACGAGGAGTTCCTCACCTGGTGGGCGCACGACCGGGCCGAGGAGAAGGAGCTGACGCGTGCACTGCTGACCTGGCTCGATGAGCGGTGGCAGCAGTTCCCGGGGATGCACATCTATCACTACGCGGCCTATGAGCAGACGGCATTGAAGAGGATGGCGCAGCAGCACGGCACAGCCGAGACCGAGCTGGACATGATGCTGCGTGGTGAGCGGTTCGTCGACCTGTATTCCGTGGTCCGGCAGAGCCTGCAGATCAGCAAGCCGAGCTATTCGATCAAGAAGCTCGAGGCGTTCTACTGGGACCACACGCGCACGGGCGAGGGCGATGAGGTCGCGGACGCGCTGACCTCGGTGGTGGAGTATGAGCGCTGGCTGGCGCAGGGCCGCAACGACCCGAGCATCCTGGAGCGGCTGGCGGCGTATAACCGCGAGGATGTGCGCTCCACCCACGCGCTGCACGAGTGGTTGGAGCAGCGGCGCGGGGAGGCGGAGTCGCAGTTCGGGGTCACCCTGGCGCGGCTGGGCGAGGTGGAGCGCACCGCCTCCAGCGACAGCGAGGAGATGCAGGAGGAGACAGTCCTGGCCGAGCGGCTCGAGGCTGCCGGGCACGACCTGCTCGCCGGGGTCGTCGGGTTCCACCGTCGGGAGCAGAAGCAGGTGTGGTGGGACTACTACCGCACGGGGGAGATGAGCGACGAGGAGCTGATCGAGGACCGCGGCCTGACCCTGGGGGGCCTGGGGGAGCCGGTCGAGGTCGGGTCCGTCGCACGATCGATCCTGTGGCGTCATGACGTCCCGCCGCAGGAGACCTCGATCACGGTGGGGACCGGAGTGGACGATGCGCGGGAGCACACGACGGTCGGCACGGTGACCGAGATCGACCTTGAGGCCGGCTTCGTGGTGGTCAAGCGGGCCAAGAGCAACGGGAGTGTGAGCCCGACCGGGCTCGTCGGCAAGGACGCGCTGTCGATGAAGGAGCTGCAGAACTCGCTGAAGCGCCTGGCCGAGCACACCCTGGCCGGCCGGGACACCGTCGGTGCGGCGCTGCTGGAGGGACGGGTGCCCGTCGGGCTCGAGCCGGCCGGTGATGAGACGCCCGGCGACGTGGTGCGCCGTGTTGGTGCGCGGTTGGACCGTCAGGTGCTGGCTGTGCAGGGTCCGCCGGGTTCGGGCAAGAGTTTTTCGGGCAAGGCACTGATCCGGGACCTGCTGGACGCCGGGCTGCGGGTCGGCATCACGGCTAACAGCCACGCCGTGATCAGCCACTTGGTCGAGGGTGTTGACCGACCCGCTGTCCGGCGCGGCACCAAGGCTGCCGCGTTGCGTGAGCAGACCGGCCAGGTGCGGGTGCTCCCCGACAATCCTGCGGTTGTCCGTGCCATCGAGGAGGGGGCCACGCTCATCGCCGGCACCGCCTGGTTGTGGGCACGGGAGGACATGGCCGACTCCGTGGACGTGCTCGTGGTGGACGAGGCGGGGCAGTTCTCTCTCGCCAACGCTCTCGCCGTCTCGCAGGCAGCGACCCGGGGCATCGTGCTGTTGGGTGACCCGCAGCAGCTGCCGCAGGTCACCCAGGGCACGCACCCGCACGGCGCGGGCATCTCGGCACTGGAGCACCTCATCGACGGCGCCGACACCATCGCGGCCGATCGTGGGATCTTCCTGGACCGCACCTATCGGATGCACCCGGACATCACCCGATTCGTGTCCGACCTGTCCTATGCCTCACGGCTGGAGTCCGTCCCCGGCCTGGAGCGGCAACGGGTCGACGCGCCCGGTGAGCTGACCGGCTCGGGGCTGCGCTGGGTGCCGGTCACCCACGAGGGCAACGTCAACGACTCTCCGGAGGAGGGCGCGGCCGTGGCGGCGCTGGTCGCGGACCTGCTCAGGGGACACTGGACCGACGACAAGGGGAGCGCCCACCGGATCGGCCTGCACGACATCCTGGTTGTCTCGCCCTACAACGCGCAGGTCAAACTGTTGGAGCAGGCCCTGCCCGACGGCATCCAGGTCGGCACCGTCGACAAGTTCCAGGGACGGCAGGCACCGGTCGTGATCTTCTCGATGGCCAGCTCCAGCGCCCACGACGCCCCACGGGGCGTCGGCTTCCTGCTCGACAGCCACCGGGTCAACGTCGCCGTGTCCCGGGCCAAGGCGCTCGCGGTCGTCGTCGGCAGCCCGGCCCTGCTCGAGTCACCGGTGAGCACGCCCGAGCAGCTCCGGCTCGTCAACGCGTTGTGCCGCTTCGTGGACCTGGCCGAGGCGACCGTCGAGGACGACCGGCTGGTCGGATGACGAGCTCGCGCGACTCGTGGACGGTCACCACGCACGACTGGGCGCGAGACGTCGACCGCGATCACCTGCGCCGGGTCCGCGCCCAAGCAGACGTGGAGCTGCCGGGTGGGCTGCAGCACCTGGTGCTCGAGGTGCTCGCCTATGCCTCGGACGAGGCCGAGCACCTGGGCCGTGTCGGGCGGGCCACCGTGCAGCGCCACTCGGACGGCTCCGTGGCGGTCACTGACGACGGTCGCGGCACGGACACCCGCCGCGACGAGCACGGGCAGGTGGTCCGCAAGCCGGTCATGGCCACCCAGGATGTGCGCTTCACCGGTGACACGGAGCCCGTGCTCCTGGCCGACGGTCACCCGCGTCGGGGCATGTCGTCGGTCTCGGCCCTCTGCCTGTGGCTGCGCCACACCAACCACCGGACCGAGGGGGCCTGGACGCAGAACTATGCACACGGCATACCGGAGCAGGACCTGACGGAGCTGCCGCCCTCGGCGCAGACCGGCACCACCGTGCACTTCCTGCTCGACCCCGACCTGGAGGCCGACGCGCGCCTGGACCCGAGGGTCCTCGCCGCGTCCCCGTGGCTGGAGGTGACCCTCGTCAGCTGAACTGGGCGTGACGGTCGCCGAGCCGGCCGGAGGCCCTGAGCCGGACCTTGTCGGCCCGAGCCATGTTGGCGCCGTCGACGGGAGCGCTCACGGACAGGACATACCACTGGTCGCCGAAGTGGAGCGTCACCCCGCCATTGGTGAAAGACATCCGGTTGATCAGGCCCGGCCCGCCGTTGGCGGCCAGCGGGATGTTGACGTCGAAGGTCTGCGTCTCACCCGGGGCGAGCTGGAGCGCCAGCAGATGCACATAGGTCGCGGAGAACCGGCGACCATCGCCACGGGACGGACCGTCATTGTTGCGCATGCCGGGCGCGCCCTCGTTGTCGCCGTCGTCCTTCAACGAAAAGCTCAACTGCTGCACGCTGCGGGCCTCCGACTCGTGCCCGGTCAGGGTGACGCGCACGGGGATCGTCGGGTCACTCCAGTCGAACTTCTTCGGTGCCTCCAGATCGACCTTGATGCCGCCGGTGTCGAAGGCCTTCTTGATCTTGTCAAACAGTCCCATTGATGATGTCTCTCTCCCTCGGTGCCGGAGGGCCGGCATGCAACGCCGTTGTGGCACACCCGGGCCCTCCTGTCGCAGGAGCCTAGGGCCGGTGCTCGTGGGTTGGAATCGGTCCAGAGGATGACATCGGGTGGCGCAGGGTGGCGCTGCTGGCGGACGTACTCTGATGCCGGACACATGCAGGGAGCGCCGGCTCCTGTGGGAGGACAGTGATGACGACAGGCACGAGAGTTGCCCCGGACACGGGTGATGGGGATGTCCGTGACAGCTGACGCCGCCACCCTGCCTGCGGGACCGTCGTCGTTCAGCCAGGCGGATGCCGCCCGACGGGCCAACCTGCGCCGGATGCGACTCATGGCGACCGGATTGCTGGTGCTGGCCGCGATCGTCTTCGTGCTCACTCATGACCGCGGCGGCGCCTGGGGCTATGTCAATGCTGCCTCCGAGGCGGCGATGGTGGGTGCCGTTGCCGACTGGTTTGCGGTGACCGCGCTGTTCCGCCACCCGCTCGGGATCCCGGTGCCCCACACCGCCATCATCCCGAGGCGCAAGGACATGCTCGCACGCAGCCTCGAGGAGTTCGTCGCCGAGAACTTCCTGACCGAGCAGACCATCCGCGAGCGCTATCTGGATGCCGAGGTGACTAGGCGCCTGGGGGAGTGGGTCCGCGACCCCGTCAACGCCGAGCGGGTGATCCAGGAGGCGGCGCCGCTGGCTGCTCAGGCCCTGGAGCGGGTCGGTGGCACGGGCCTGCAGCAGTTCTTCGAGGAGACGCTGCTGCCCCGGGTCCGCTCCGAGCCGCTCAGCCCGTTGGCCGGCAACCTGCTCGAGCAGGTGGTCGCGGACCGGGCCCACCACGGGCTGGTCGACATCGGTTTCCGTGAGTTGCACTCCTGGCTGGCCGCCCACCCCGACGACGTCCGGGGCATCATCGGCGCCCGTGCCCCGTGGTGGTCGCCCAACTGGGTGGACGACATGGTCGTGGGCCGGATCTACACCGAGCTCGTCACCTGGGCCCACGAGGTCGCCAGCTCCCCGCACCACTCGATCCGGCAGGCGCTCGACTCCTACCTGGCCGACCTGGCCCGCGACATGCAGCACGACGCGGACACGATGGCCAGCGCCGAGCGGCTCAAGGAGCGGCTGCTCGACCACCCGCAGGTCGCCCCGAGCCTGGTCTCGGTCTGGGATGCCGTCAAGATCGTGCTGCTCGAGCAGCTGGGCGACCCACAGGGCCAGATCCGCACCCGCCTTGCGCACGAGCTCGAGGAGTTGGGGGAGCGGATGGTCACCGACTCCACGCTGCGCGCCCGGCTGGACGCCTGGGGTGCGGACGCTGCGGCGGTCCTGATCTCGCGCTATGGCTCAGAGCTGACCACGGTCATCAGCCACACCATCGAGCGCTGGGACGGCCGGGACGCTGCCGACCGCATCGAGTTGCACGTCGGTCGCGACCTGCAGTTCATCCGCATCAACGGCACCGTCGTCGGCGGACTGGTCGGGCTGCTGATCCACACGGTCTCGCAGCTGCTGTGAACCGACCCGTTAGCTGACGCGATAAGCACGAACGAAGGCTGTGACGCCGGCGCTCACCCAGGTCGCTCGGTCTTCCACCGACAGGCTGGTGCCGGGCGGGCCAGGTGTGGCCGACACGAGCTCGGAGTAGTGGATGGCAGCGATGGCTGGGGCCGGAACGCTCAGCAGACGAGCGTCGTCCCAGCGCTGAAGGGTGGCGGCCAGTTCGTCCAGCACCCGGCCGGGGCCAGCGTGCCACCAGCCCGTGACGACAGTCGGGTCCAGTTGTGCGGCCTCGCCATGGACCTGTGCCATCAGCGCCCGGTGGTCGCCGGTCGGTGCCGTCGACTCAAGCCACGCCGTCGCAAGGTTGAGCAGGGCCGGCTCCACCTCCTGCACTGCCGCGACGTCGGAGAGGTGTTCTGCGATGAGTGTGGTCTCGCCCTCGGCCACGCGAGCGGCTGAGTCGGCGATGACGGCGGCAAATAGGGCCGCCTTGTCCGGGAAGTGCTTGTAGATCGTCCGGGTCGACACTCCAGCCGCGGTGGCGATCATGTCGATGCTGGATCGCGTGAAACCGGAGTGGGCGAAAACTTCTCGCCCACCCGCCAGGATCGCGCGGTGCTTGTCTGGGCGTAGTCGCCCAGTCGATCTCACCTGGGCTGCCTCGGCGGACGGTGGGTCGGTCGTCATGCGACTCCTTAATTCTCGTTGCACTCTGCAGACTAGCATGTAAAGTAGCAATATTACTTTACCAACGAGATAGGACTTCGACATGACTCGCATCGCCATCATCAGCGGCAGCACTCGCCCCCACCGCAGCAGCCAGGCCGTGGCGGCCTGGGTGCTCGAGACAGGCCGCGAGCTGGCACCCGACGGGGTGAGCTTGGAGCTGGTGGATCTCGCCGCCTATGGCCTCCCGGTCCTGGATGAGCCGGTGCCGGCCATGTCGGGGATTGTTGAGCACGAGCACACCCGACGCTGGGCCGAAACGGTCGGTGCCTTCGACGGCTATGTGTTCGTCACGCCTGAGTACAACCACGGGATCCCCGGGGGGCTGAAGAACGCCATCGACTATGTGTTCTTCGAGTGGAACGACAAGGCCGTGGGCTTCGTGAGCTACGGAGTCAACGGCGGCGTCCGAGCGGTCGAACAGCTCCGCCAGGTCGCTGCCGAGGTCAAGCTTGCTGACGTGCGCTCTCAGGTGGTGCTCAGTGTCTACACCGACTTCGACTACACGGACCTGGACCTGACGGATCCGACCACGTCGGGTGTCTTCACGCCAGCCAGCCACCACGCCGCCGACCTCGCGGCACTGCTCGACGAGGTCACCGCCTGGAGCCGTGCGCTGTCCTCGCTCCGGCCCGCCCTGGTCGGCCAGCGCTGACAGTTGGCGCGAGGGAAGGAGGATCGATGAGGCAGTTCAGGGCGATTCTGGTGAACACGCTCGTCGCCAACGTCACGACGAGTTTCCTGTGGTTCGCGGTGACCTTCTGGGTCTATCTCGGCACGCGGTCGGTCCTGGCGACGGCGCTGATCGGTGGTGCCTTCATGCTGCTGGTGGCGGCGACCGGGATCCCTTTCGGCACCTACGTGGACCGCACGCGCAAGCGAGCCGTGATGGTGACCGCGACGCTGACCACGCTGGTGGCCTTCATCGTCGGTGGTCTGATCTATGCCACGGTCGGTCCCGCCGAGATTCTTGACATGACAGGGCCGTGGTTCTGGCTGTTCACCGGGGTCATCCTTTTCGGAGGTGTCGTCGAGAATGCCCGGAACATCGCGTTGTCCACCACAGTCACCCTCCTCGTCGCCACGGAGGACCGGGCCAGGGCCAACGGCCTCGTCGGCACGGTGCAGGGTGTCAGCCTCCTGGTCACCAGCGTGTTCTCGGGGCTGGCCGTCGGCTTCCTGGGGATGGGGTGGACGATTGTGATCGCGATCTGCGGCTTGACGCTGTCTGCCGCCCACCTGCTCCAACTGTCGATCGACGAGCCGCGGATCGTGCGCGATCCAGACCGGGGCCGGATCGACCTGTCCGGCAGCATCACGGCCATCCGGGTTGTGCCGGGCCTCGCAGCGCTGATCGCCTTCGCAGCCTTCAACAACCTCCTCGGTGGGGTGTACATGTCCTTGATGGACCCCTACGGGTTGGAACTCTTCTCGGTGCAGGCCTGGGGTCTGGTCTTCGGGCTGTGCGCGACCGGGTTCATCGTGGGCGGTGCGCTGATCGCCCGGTACGGCCTCGGCGCCAACCCGTTGCGGACCATGCTGTGGCTGCTGGTCGCCATGGGCCTGGTCGCGGCCGTCTTCACCGTGCGTGAGGTCGCCTGGCTCTACGTCGCTGGCATCTGGCTCTACATGGCTTTCACTCCTGCTGTCGAAGCGGGCGAGCAGACAGTGATCCAGAGGGTGGTTCCCCTGAGGCAGCATGGACGAGTGTTCGGGCTCGCCCAAGCAGTCGAGGCGGGCGCGGCTCCGGTCAGCGCCTTCCTCATCGGCCCGGTCGTAGAACTCGGCATTCTCCCGTGGAGCCGCTCGGCGGCCGGTCAGGCGGCCCTCGAACCATGGTTGGGCACTGGGCAGATGCGTGGCATCGCCCTGGTCCTCGTTGTCAGCGGCCTGGTGCTGACCCTCGCCGCAGTCCTAGCGTTCCGAACGCAAGCGTATGGGCGGCTGTCGGCAGTCTTCAGACCCGCGGGCGGCGTGGCCGGTCCTGCACGCGAGCGAGCTCGCTCCCTGTCGGGCAGTCCCGCTCGGCGACAGACTCCAGGACGGCTTGCTGACCCGGGTGGGCAGTAACGTGAGCCGTTGCCAGCCTGTGCCAGGAGAGTGCAGACCGTCGTGACCAGATCGGAGATCGTGCCATGCCCGCTCTTGTGCCACTTGAGGTAGACATCGTCATTCAGGCACCGGTGGCGACCGTCTGGGAAGCGGTCGGCGATCCGCGGCGACTGTCGGCGTGGAGTCCGCAGGTCCGGCAGACCACCTTGCTCGACGGTGCAGATCAGGTTGCCGTCGGTGTGCGCTTCAGGAACCAGAACGAGCACGGACAGTTGGAGTGGACCACGCACGGCGAGATCGTGCAGTGTGATCCCGGCCGCGGGCTGGCCTTCCGCCTCGAGGAGAACTGGCTCCTGTGGTCCTTCACCCTGTGGGACCTCGGGGACGGGCAGACACGGCTGGTCCAGCGTCGCGACGCGCCAGAGGGCATCTCCGACTTCGCCCACGGACTGACGGAGCGATATATGGGTGGCGAACAGGCCTTCACCTCGACCATGCGGGCAGGGATGCAGCAGACACTGCAGGGGATCAAGGACGCTTGTGAGCAGCCTCGGTCCGCACGGGAGCGCTGACTCATGCCGGCTGCGCGCCTGGTGCTCGACGCGAACCAGCGTCCGACGTTGTCCACGGCCCGGCTGCGGCTGGGTGTCCCAGCTCTGAGCGACACCGCAGCGATCCTGGCGATCGCTGGTGACCCACGCACGGTCGAGCACAACCCGTCCGACCTGGTCGCTGACCTGCTGGAGGCCGAGGAGCTCGTGGGGCGTTGGGTCCAGCACTGGGACGATCGCGGCTTTGGCTATTGGTGTGTGCGCGAGGTCGGCAGCGCCACCGTCGTGGGGTATTGCGGGCTGAAGAGCATGCATGCGCAGGGCCAACCGGTCCTCAATCTGATCTATCGGCTCATCCCGGCTGTGTGGGGTCGGGGTTATGCGACCGAGGCGGCGCAGGCAGTCGTTTCGTGGGCGGGCACAGCACAGCCCAAGGCGACGATCCTCGCGAGGGTGCGACCGGACAACGAGGCCTCCCGCAGGGTTGCTCTCAAGGCCGGGCTGCGGCCAGACCCGGCACTCGACGAGAACGGGCAGGACGGTCCCGATCTCGCCTTCAGCAACAGGGGCGACCCACGGCATACGGGGGGATGAGGGTGAAGGTGTGCCGTGGAACGAACGCCGTCCGCTCGGTGTTGTGCCCTCCACGAGTCCGGCCTCCGGCCGCACACCGGCGACGGAGGGAAGGACCATGCGAGCGCTGTGGGTTCTCGGACACCCCGAGGCCAACTCTCTGAACGGCCGACTCCGCGATGTCGGGGTGTCCGCGCTGCGAGATGACGGCTGGGACGTCGTCGAGTCCGACCTCTATCGCGACGGTTTCGATCCGCTCCTGGTCACCGAGGGCGGCGTGGATGTGCGCCGCGAGCAGGACAAGCTGCGTGCCGCCGATCTGCTGGTGCTGCAGTTCCCGCTCTGGTGGTACAGCATGCCGGCCATCCTCAAGGGCTGGGTGGACCGCGTCTTCGAGGCTGGCTTCGCCTATGACGTCATCGATCCGGCGACCGGCCGTGCCCGCAAGTATGGCGATGGCGGACTCGCCGGGAAGCGCGCGCTCGCGGTCGTCACCGCGGGCGACCGCCCCGGGTCACTCGAGCCCCGCGGCATCAGCGGCACGATCGAGGAGGTGCTCTGGCACCTGCTCCACGGGACGTTCTGGTACACCGGCATGGATGCGCTGCCCCCTCACCTGGTCTCCCTCGCCAGGGACGTCGATGAGGAGCGTATGCAGCGGCTCGAGGGCGACCTGGCCGCTCGACTTCGCGGGGTGATGAGTGAGCCGCGCATCCCCTACCGACCCCTGACCGAGGAGCACTACGACCACGGGATCCGGCTGCTGCCGCACGTCGCGGCGGGGGAGACCGAGCTCCGCGCTCACCAGCAGAGCCCACCTGGGGCAGGCGCCTAGCTCCGGAGCCTGGTCTCCCCGCGCGGCGGCGTCGCGTCAGGCGACCGCAGTCCCGTCCAGCTCGACCAGCTGCCCGGGGACCGCGAGCCGCTTCACGCCGAGCATGGTCGTGGTGGGGGCCACCCCAGCGGCGCCGAGGCGGGCCGCCAGGACGCCATAGTGCGGGAACAATGCGTCGACGTCGGTGGTGTAGACGTTGAGCCGGATGAGGTGCGCGAGGGTCATGCCCGCCTCATGAAGAACAGTTTCGAGGTTGTCGACGGCGAGCCGCAACTGTCCGGCCAGGTCACCGGTATGTGCAGGCTCGCCGTCACTCGTCATGGCCGTCTGCCCAGAGATGTAGAGGGTCCGAGTCTGTCCGGACACCACCTCGCCCTGGTTGAACCCCATCTCCAGGGACCACGTGACGGGATTGACTGCAGTTCGTTGCATCGGGACTCCATCCAGATCGTTGCGAGGCGTGCCGGGCCGAGTCGGCCGACGTCTGACCCCGCGATGCGAGCCTGCCAACAAATCACGACACCCTGTGTCAGGTTTTCGATAGGTTTCTCGTGTGCGTGCTGATCGACTCGTTGCGCTGGTGCTGCTCCTGCGCCAGCGCGGTCGCCTGACGTCAGAAGCCCTGGCCCGGGAGCTGGAGGTCTCCACGCGCACCGTGCTGCGTGACATCGAGGCGTTGTCCACGGCTGGAGTCCCGGTCTATGCCGAGCGTGGGAGACACGGTGGCTTCGCACTCTTGCCCGGCTTCCGGTCCGAGCTCACCGGCCTGAACCATGAGGAGGCGCTCGCGCTGCTGACCGTTGGGTCGGAGCGCGGCGAGCGAATCTTTGGTCTGAGTGCTGCCCTGGGCTCGGCGATGCGCAAGGTGGTTGACGCGCTGCCGGCAGGCCACCAGGCCAGCGTGAGTGACGCGGCGCAACGACTCCTCATCGAGCCAGAGACCGACCTGCTCTCGCGTCGCACGGTCACCGAGGGCGTCGCAGCGGCCGTGATGAGTGAAGTGCGCAGCGCTGTCCTCTCCGGTCACAAGGTGCGCTTCGACTATGCCGCCCTCGACAAGCCACCGCAGCAGCGGACGGTGGATCCGATCGGTCTGGTGACCGTGCGTGGCCGCACCTACCTGCTGGCGATCAGAGAGGGCGAAGACCGCACCTACCGACTCTCCCGCATGGTGACCGCCACGGAGCTCGCCGAGCCGGCGCAGCGACCGGATCGGGTGGACCTCGATCGGATCTGGCGGGAGCGGACGGCACGATTCTTGGCGGAGGACCACCTGACCGTGCTGGTGCGGATCAAGCCGACCCGACGCGAAGAGCTGCTGAATGCCGTGCGTGCTGTGCGTGCGGAGGAGCCCGAGCCCGATGCGTGGCTGCGCCTGGAGGTCACGTTTGAGGATCTCCGTCACGCGGTGTGGGCCCTCTGGCAGCTAGGCACCGACGTCGAGGCTCTTGCGCCAGACTCCCTGCGGGTCGCCTTGCGCAACCGTGCCGCCACCGTGGCGGCACGTTATGAGGAGCCGCTCACGGGCCCTTGAGATCCCGCGCTGCACCCCACCTGGTCACCCTCGCCCGCGACGGCGCAGTATCCTACTGCAAGTAGTATGATCGGTGACATGAGTGCCGGGCCGACGCGTGAGAAGGTCAGTTGGACGATCGAGGCTGAGGTGCTGGAGGGTGTGCGGCGTCGTGTGCCTCGGGGACAGGTGTCGGCCTATGCCACCGAAGCGCTGCGCAGGCAACTGGAGCGGGACAACCTCGACGAGTTGATCGGGGAGCTGGTTGACGTGCACGGGCCGCTGGATGAGGCTGCAGTGGCCGCGTACGTGCGAAGGTGGCAGTAGAGAAGTGGCCAGGACGCTGGTCCTGGACTCTGAGGCCGTCTCCGCCGTGGCCGAGCGTCGCAAGGGCATGGCCGAGCGGTTAGCAGCCGCCAGGGTGCTCGACGCGCGAGTGGTCCTGCCCAGCATCGTGCTCGTGGAAGTCATGACCGGCAGCGCCAGGGACGCCGCGGTGTGGCACGTGGTCAATCGCGTGCTGGTGGCCACGCTGGAGGAGACCAGCGCGGCGCGGGCCGGTGCCCTGCGCAGCGGGGGCACCAGCACCCGCCGCAAAGCACGCGACCTCACGGTCGATGCGATCGTGGCCGCTGCCGCGATCGACCACGCACCCTCCGTCGTCCTCACCGCGGACCCCGCCGACCTGACCCTTCTGGTGCAGGACCATGACGTCCTCGTGGAACCCATCTGACTCGATCGTGCGTCGGGCGGCCATGTCCGAGGGCAGCCACTGCCTCAGTTCTGAGGATCGTGGTCGGAGGTGGTGTCGGCCAGACGGTAGACGTCGCGACCGTCGACCGTGGTCGACGTGAGCTTGCCCCGGGCCACGAGCAGCAGCAGGTGCACCCGGGTCTCCATCGTGGCCAGCGCGGAGTTGAACAGGTCGAGCGTCTCGAAGGCACGCTCGTGGCGTGTCCAGTGCAGGGTCAGCGCCACATCGTGGGCCGTGAGTTCGCGGCCGGTGTCGAAGGCCGCCAGGCACTGGGTGAGTCGGAGCTCGTGGTGGTCGAGCAGCTGGTCGACCCGCTCGTGCGAGGACATCCCGACGGGGCCGTGCGCGGGCAGCACCCGCAGGTCGGGCAGGCCGCGGACCTTGGTCAGGGACGCCATGAAGTCGCCGAGCGGCTGGACGGGGTTGGCTCCCTCGAACCCGATGGAGGGCGTGATGGTGGGCAGCACGTGGTCACCCGCGAACAGCAGACCAGCGGACTGGTCGGCGAAGACATAGTGGCCCTGGGTGTGACCGGGCGTGGACACCGCGTCCAGGTCGCGCGCCCCCACCGTGATCTGGTGGTCACCCTCCAGCCAGGTGTCCGGGTCGCTCCACAGCGACGGGTCGATCCGCTCGCTGCGGAAGGCGGTGGCCCACTGCTCGGCGATCTCGGTGGCTCCGGCGCGCACCAGCACCGGTGTGTGGTGGCTCTCGCCGGGTGTGGCGTTGCGCAACTGGGCCAGGGACGTCTTCTCACCGATCCCGAGACTGAGGTGCGAGCCGACCTCCCGCCCGAGCACCACGGCCTGGGTGTAGTGGTCGCGGTGCACGTGAGTCACCAGGAAGGAGGCGATGTCGCGCACCGAATAGCCCGCCTGGGCCAGGCAACGGTCCAGGACCTGTCGTGAGGCCTCGATGGCCCAGCCGCCGTCGATGAGCGTGAGCCCTGCGTCGGTCTCGATCGCGTAGACGTTGACCGAGCGCAGTCCGTCCTGGGGGAGCGGCAGGGGGATGCGATAGATGCCGGGTGCGACCTGCCAGGCGCCCTCCTCGGTCCAGTGCGTCCCGGAGTCGGGCGAGACGGCGCGGGCTGTGGAGACGTTCTGATCCGGTGAGGTCACCGCTCGATCATGTCAGCCCGCTCAATCGCTGGTGAGCCAGCCCCGCTGCGCGGCCTGCCAGGCCAGTTGCATCCGCGTCTCCGTGTTGGCCAGTGCCATCAGCTCGCTGATCCGGCGTTGCACGGTCCGCAGGCTGACGCCCAACCGGGTGGCGATCGCCTTGTCTGTCACCCCGGCGACGAGCAACGAGAGCAGCTCCCGCTCGTCCGGTCCCAGCAGCGAGGCCCGAGACGTCACCTGGACCTGGTCGCCCGATTCACCGACGTGCAGCGGCGAGGCGTCCGACCAGTACGCGTC
Source organism: Ornithinimicrobium faecis (assembly GCF_023923225.1). Classification (GTDB taxonomy): domain Bacteria; phylum Actinomycetota; class Actinomycetes; order Actinomycetales; family Dermatophilaceae; genus Ornithinicoccus; species Ornithinicoccus faecis. Next base: position 1,528,242 of record NZ_CP099489.1, read on the forward strand.
GAAGAGCGCGATCAGCGCGGTGAGCAGGTTGGAGTCGCGCACCAGGGCGGCCGTGGGCTCGTCGCTGCCCTCGCGGTTGGTGATCAGCGGGCACAGCGCCAGACTGCGGTCGGCGACAGCCAGCCGCAACGGGAGCGACGGAGCGGCTCGGGCCACCTCCCCAGCGCGCACCCCACGCTCCACATTGACGAGCATGGTGGGGTCGTCGAGCATCGCCTGCTCATAGATGACGCGGTAACGCACGCCCCGGGCCAGGCCCGTGTATTCCTCGTCGTTCTCCCCGGAGGCCATGGCGACGTGACCGGCCTTGCAGAACCAGAGCATCTCCTCCCGGGTGGATTGCTGCACCGTGCGCAGGGCCTGCCGGATGCCAGCGGCTCCGTGCACCACCTCGACCAGTTGGTCGGCATCTCGACGGCGCGCGTTGGCCCGGTGTTCCTCGGCCAGCTTGGTGACCGCCAGCGTGGCCTCGGTCAGCTCCTGGTGACCGCGCAGCAGCAGCGGGGCGAAGGCGACGTCGGGTGCAGCGGCAGCGACCCGGGGCGGCGTCTCCTCGACGAGAGTCGCGAGCCCCTGGTCGCGGAGCCGGCGCACGGCGGCCTCGGTGTCCGGGAGGGGGCGGTCGGCCAGCTCGGCCAGGTGGCTGACGTCGGTCTCGACCGCACGGACCAGCAGCCGATACAGCTCCTCATCGGAGGGGCCCAGTCCGGTCGCCCGCAGACTCATGACGGGAACTGCCAGGTGTCTCGGGCACTGAAGTGATGGACACGCATCGTCCCATCATGACGTGCCACCCGATCAGCGTGCAGCCCGTTTGGCCCGGTCGGGCCGCCCAGAGGGTCCTGACGCCACAGGGTGGGAGTCTTCACTCTCCGGTGCCGGCGCCCCTGGCCGGAGTGACCGGGAGGAAGGTGGCCGCCGTGAAGCCGTGCTCCGTGAACGCCTGGGTCACGGCAGCCTCGACCTGCGGGACTCGAGTCGACTCCACGAGGGCAATGACGGCGCCACCGAACCCGCCGCCGGTCATCCGGGCGCCGAGGGCACCGGCTGAGACGGCGCTCTGAACTGCCACGTCGACCTCGGGCACCGTGTTCTCAAAGTCGGTGCGAGCGGCCTCGTGACTCTGCGTCAGGACCGGGCCGACCTCTGCGAGCCGGCCAGCGCGGACCAGGTCGACGGACTGCAGGACCCTGGCGTTCTCCCCGAGCACATAGCGCGCCCGGCGCATCACCACGTCGTCCCCGAGCTCGGTCAGGGCGGCGGCGACATCCTCCACGTCCCGCAGTGCCACCACCCCGAGCCGTCGAGCAGCCTCCTCACAGGCCTGGCGACGCTCGGCATACGCACCGTCGACGTGCTGGTGCGGCGCATTGGTGTCGATGACGAGGAGAACCAACCCCTGGTCGGCCAACCCCGCTGGAACCGGCTCGACCGACAGGGCCCGGGCGTCAAAGAACGACAGGTGATCCGGCACCGAGTGCAGCACCGCCATCTGGTCCAGCAATCCGGTCGGGGCACCGACATAGTCGTTCTCGGCCCGCTGGATGATCCTGGCCAGCTCCGTGCGGTCGGGCTCCAGGCCGGCCAACCCGCAGAGCGCGAGGGCGACCGCACACTCCAGCGAGTGGGAGGAGGACAGCCCCGCACCGACGGGGACGGCGCTGCTGATCGTCAGGTCAGCACCCGGGGTGTCCAACCCGCTCTGCTGCAGGGCCCAGGCCACCCCGGCCACATAGGAGCCCCACCCGGCCACGTCACCGGGCTGGCCGGGCGGAGCGAAGGTCACGTCCTCATGCCCCGCCGACCGGGCGTGGATGACGCCGTCCGTGCATGGGCGAGCCCGCACCACGGTGCGCAGCGGGAGCGCGAAGGGCAGGGCGAAACCGTCGTTGTAGTCCGTGTGGTCACCGATCAGATTGACCCGGCCGGGGGCGGACCAGACCCGCTCGGGCAGACCCTCCCTACGCATCGCGCAACCGCTGGGCGATGGCCTCGGGCAGCGCATCGGTGACGAACGCCCCCATGCCGGACTCGGAGCCAGCCAGGTATTTCAGCTTGTCGGCCGTGCGGCGGATCGAGAAGAGCTGAAGGTGCAGATAGTCCAGCTCCTCGGGATCCTTGACGCCACCTTGGTGCCAGGCCGCGATGTAGGGCAGGGGGGCGTCATAGAGGTGGTCGAAGCGGCGCAGCAGGTCCAGGTAGACGCCCGCGAGATCCGCGCGCTCGGCGGCATCCAACTCAGCGAGCGTCCGGACCCGCCGGCGCGGATAGACGTGGACCTCCACCGGCCACCGGGCGGCTCCGGGCACGAAGGCAACCCAGTGCGGCGTCTCGGAGATCACCCGCACCTGAGCCTCCAGCTCGGCTTTCAGCAAGGTGGCGTGCAGGTCCTCGCCGGTGCGCTCCCGGTGGCGCCGGACGGCCGCGCGCATGCGCTCTGTGCGGGGCGTCAGGAACGGATAGGCATAGATCTGACCGTGCGGGTGCGACAGCGTCACACCGATCTCGCGTCCTCGGCTCTCGAAGCAGAAGACCTGCTCGACACCCTCCAGCTGGGAGAGCTCGGTGGTGCGCTGGGCCCAGGCCTCGATCACCAGGTCAGCATCCTGCACGGTCAGGTCGGCGAAGCTGGCGTCGTGGTTGCTGGAGAAGCACACGACCTCGCAGCGACCGAACCCTGGCCGGATCGGGATGAGCGGATTGTCCGACTCCAGCGGGCCGGCATCGGCGTGCGTCGACAGACTGGGGAAGCGGTTCTCGAAGACGACCACGTCGTAGTCGTCGGCCGGAACCTCCGACTGGTGCCCCTCGCGCGACGGACACAGGGGGCACTCGTTGGCCGGGGGGAGGAAGGTGCGGGACTGGCGGTGCGAGGCCATCATCACCCACTCCTCCAGGAGCGGGTCCCACCTCAGCTGTGACGACGAACTGACCGTGGGCAAACTCCGAGGATCGACCATGGCCCGGGCAGGGGACCCGTCATGGTCGAAATAGATCAGTTCCCGCTGGTCGGCGAGAGAGGTCCGTGTCATCTTCACCACGTCACCATAAACGAACACAAACGAACACACAACGCCTGCGGCCCGGTGAGTTCGCACAACGGCGTGTTCGACCGGTGCGTCACGGCGGGCTCGAGGGGTGAGCCGTGCCCGCTCGGGGAGCGCGTCTCCGCGGGCTCAGGGGGCAGGCACCGGGTGGGCGGACACCTCTGCGACCACCACATCCTGAGCCAGCTCGCGCAGCGCCGCCAGATCCTCGCTCGCCATGTGTGAGTCGACGACGATCGTGTCCGCCTGCTCGATCGAGGCGATGGTCTTGATGCCCACCGTGCCCCACTTGGTGTGATCGGCGAGCACCACGAAGCGGCGTCCCGCGTCCACCAGGGCGCGGTCGGTCTCGGCCTCGAGCAGGTTGGGTGTGGTGAAGCCGGCCTTGGGGTCCATGCCGTGGACGCCCATGAAGACCACGTCGAGGTGCAACTGCTCGAGGGCGCTGACCGCGAGTGGGCCGACCAGCGCGTCCGAGGGGGTTCGGACGCCACCGGTGAGCACGACATTGGGGCCGTTCGTGGGGCTCGCGTGCAGCAGGTCCGCAATCCGCATGGAGTTGGTGACGACGGTCAGGTCGGGCACGTCCACCAGGTGGCGCGCAAACATCCAGGTGGTCGTGCCGGCCGACAGCCCGATGGCTGAGCCGGGTGTCACCATGGCGAGGGCGGCAGCGGCGATCGCTTCCTTCTCCTCGACCTGGCGCTGGCCCTTGGCCTCGAAGCCGGGCTCATCGGTGCTGGGCGCGCGCCGCACCGTGGCACCGCCGTGCACCTTGTCGAGCTGCCCCTGCCCGGCAAGCGTGTCCAGGTCCCGGCGGATTGTCATGTCCGACACGCCGAGGAGCTGGGACAGCTCGCTGACCCGGATGGCGCCTCGGCGCTGGACCTCATCGAGGATGTGACCTTGTCGTTCTGCTGCTAGCACGGGCCCAGTCAACCATGCTGTGGCCCGTTGTGGGCAGATCTCGCGAAGTTATTTGTCGCAAATTGTTGCATTGTGGTGTTTGTTCATGTTTGATTGTCCGTTGACAGTGTGTACGTCGCCGCCCCAGCAGGGGGCGGATGACCGGGCGAGACAAAGGAGTTCTCATGACACGCAGTTTGCTTCTCCGGCACCTCGCGCTGGTGGGCGTCGCCTCACTGGCCCTGGCCGGTTGCACCAACACCGGTGAGGAAGAGGAACCGACCACTGACAGCGCCGCCGAGGGCGACGCCGGCAGCGAGGAGTCCGCGGACGCCGGCGCAGGCTCGAATGACGGTGCCGCACAGACCGTCCGTGAGGGTGAGGGCGCGGCCGGCGACGGCTGCACCATCGACCAGTACGGCGTGGAGCCCCTCGAGCTTGAGGGCGCAAAGGTCGGCTTCTCCCAGTCCGAGCCGGACACCGCGGCCTTCCGCGCGGCAGAGACGGAGTCGATCAAGTCGGCAGCCGAGGAGGTGGGGGTGGGCGAGATCATCGTCACCAACGCCAACAACGAGCTGCCCAAGCAGATCTCCGACATCCAGGACATGCTCAACCAGGGCGTGGAGTTCCTGATCGTCGCGCCGGTCAACTCCGACGGGCTGGACCCGGCACTGGACGCGGCCAAGGAGGCTGGTGTTCCGGTCCTGACCATCGACCGCAAGGTCACCAACGAGCCGTGCACGGACTACATCGCCTTCCTCGGGTCGGACTTCTACGACCAGGGTGAGCGCGCCGCCGACGCCATGAACGAGGCCACCGGCGGCGAGGGCAAGGTCGCGATCCTGCTCGGCGCCTCGGGCAACAACGTCACGGACAACCGCAACGCCGGCTTCAAGGACAAGGTCGAGGCCGACTACCCGGGCCTGGAGATCGTGGCCGAGCAGACCGGCAACTTCGCCCGCGACGAGGGCCAGACGGTCACCGAGCAGCTGCTGCAGTCCAACCCCGACATCACCGCGATCTACGCCCACAACGATGAGATGGGCCTGGGCGCTGTGACCGCGGTGAAGGCTGCGGGGCTGCAGCCCGGCGAGGACATCAAGATCGTCTCGATCGACGGCACCAAGAACGCGGTCCAGGGCATCGTCGACGGCGAGATCAACGCCGTGATCGAGTCCAACCCGCGGTTCGGGCCGCTGGCCTTCCAGACCGCGCAGAAGTTCTATGACGGTGAGGCCATCCCGGAGGATGTCATCATCCAGGACAACGAATACAACGCGGACAACGCCGAGGAGAACCTGGCCAACGCGTTCTGATCAGGCGGGTGTCCCTGGCCCCTGGCGTGACCCGCGACGTGCGGCAGTTGCGACCACGGGCCGGGGGACCCTCCCATCAGGGCCGACCCACAGCGGGTCGGTCTGTCCCGAGCCCGCAGGGTGTCGCGCCCTCCACCAGGGCGTGGCCCCCGAGCCACGAGAGGTGAAGTGGTGACCGAGACCACCCTTCCGCGCACCGAGACCGCGACGAGTCCGGTGCTCCAGACCATTGGGGTCGTCAAGACCTTCGGTGGCGTCCATGCCCTGCGCGGCGTCGACTTCGCTCTGGCCGGCGGTGAGATCCACGCTCTCGTCGGCGAGAACGGGGCCGGCAAATCAACCCTGATCAAGGTGCTCACCGGGGTCTATCGACCCGACGACGGGCAGGTGCAGTTCCGCGGCGAGCAGGTCACCTTCGGTCACCCGTCCATGGCACAGCAGGCGGGGATCTCCACGATCTATCAGGAGGTCAACCTCGTGCCGCTGCTCTCGGTGGCACGCAACATCTTCCTCGGCCGTGAGCCGCGGACCCGGCTGGGCCTGATCGACACCCGCGCCATGGACCGTGACGCCGCGAAGCTCATCGGCCAGCTCGGGATCCACCTGGACGTCCGCGCCGAGTTGGGTCGACTCGGTCTCGGCGCACAGCAGATGGTGGCGCTGGCCCGCGCGATGTCGGTCGACAGCCGCGTGGTGATCATGGACGAGCCGACCTCCTCCCTGGAGGCGCCCGAGGTCGCCACCCTGTTTGAGGTGGCCCGCAACCTGCGCGACCAGGGGGTGGGCCTGATCTTCGTCTCCCACCGTCTCGATGAGCTCTGGCAACTCTGCGACCGGGTGACGATCCTGCGAGATGGGCAGCACGTGCACACCGGCGAGATGGCAGACGTGTCGCGCGCCGAGCTGGTCTCTCACATGCTCGGCCGCGACCTGGCACAGGTGGAGCGCGGGGGAGCGACCGACTTCGGCGAGAGTCACCTGCGCGACCGAGAGCCTGTCCTGACCGTGCGAGGTGTCGATGCCCGCAACACGCTGCACGGAGTCGGGCTGGACGTACGCCCCGGTGAAGTGGTCGGTCTCGGCGGGCTGCTCGGGTCCGGCCGCAGCGAGACCGTCAAGGCTGTCTACGGTGCCCTGCCCACCACCGGTGGTGAGGTGCGGGTCGGAGGCAAGGACGTGCGGCGCAACTCCGTGCCGGACGCACTCCGGTCGGGGATCGCGCTGCTGTCCGAGGACCGCAAGGCCGAGGGGATCATCCCCGCCCTGTCGGTGCGCGACAACATCGCCCTCGCGGTGCTCCCACGCATGTCGCGCTTCGGGATCGTCTCCGAGGCCCGCATCGACGCGCTCGTGCAGACCTTCATGGAGCGCCTGCACATCAAGGCCTCCAGCCCGCGGCAGCCGGTCGGAGAACTGTCCGGCGGCAACCAGCAGAAGGTGCTCATCGCCCGATGGCTGTGCACCGAACCCACCGTCTTCCTGCTCGACGAACCGACCCGGGGCATCGACGTCGGCGCCAAGGCCGAGGTGCAGTCCCTGATCGACGAGTTGGCTGAGCAGGGGCTGGCCGTGGTGCTGATCTCCAGCGAGATGGACGAGTTGGTCGAGGGCGCCGACCGCGTCGTGGTCCTGCGCGACGGTGCGGTCAGCGGCGAGCTCGACGGTGCCCACCTGAGCAGCTCGGACCTGCTGGCCGCCCTGGCCGGTGACATCGCCGAAGCCGACGCCGAGGCGCAGCAGACCGACAGCCCAGAACAGACCGCCGATCAGACCCGGCTCGGAGGACAGGCATGAGCTCAACGACCGCCACCGCCGAGCGCACCCGCACGCGGATCGACCTGGACTGGGTGCGCCGCAACGGCGTCTACGTCGCGCTGGTCGCACTGCTGCTGTTCAACGTCGTCGCGACCAACAACTTCCTCTCCGAGCGCACCCTGATGCTGCAGCTGATCCAGGTGACACCCGTCGTCATCGTGGCGCTGGGCATGGCGCTGGTGATCGGCACAGAGGGCATCGACCTGTCCGTCGGAGCGGTGATGGCGCTCGCGGCCGCCGTCATCCCGCTCTACATCGGCTATGGCGCCCCGCTCGCCATCCTTGCCGCCCTGACCGCGGGCCTGCTCTGCGGCGCGCTCGCCGGATCGATCATCGGCTTCGTCGGGGTGCAACCCATCGTCGCCACGCTGGGCATCATGGTCGCCGGTCGCGGTGTGGCCAACCTGCTCGGCGGCGAGATCAAGAGCATCCGCGAGCCGGGCTTCGTGGCACTGGGCACCGGTGAGTTCCTCGGGGTCCCGTATGTCGTGCTGATCGCTATTGCCATCTCCCTGGCCGTGTGGTTCGTCGCCCGACGGACGATCTATGGCCGCCAGCTCGTGGCGATCGGCGGCAATCCCCGGGCCGCCCTGCTCGCCGGGCTGCCGGTCCGCCGGGTGATCATCACCACGTATGTCGTGTGCGGGCTCCTCGCCGCCGTCGCCGGAGTGCTCATGGCGGCCCGGTCCCAGGCCAGTGATCCGACCAAGCTGGGTCTGCTGATGGAACTGTCTGCGATCACGGCGGTCGTCATCGGCGGCACCCCGCTGTCGGGTGGGCAGGTGCGCATCGTCGGCACCATCGCCGGTGCCCTTCTGCTGCAACTGATCACCGCCACCCTGATCTTCCACAACATCCCCGACTCCACCGCGCAGATGGCCCAGGCGGTCATCGTCATCGCCGCGGTCTATGTGCAGCTCGGGCGCCGAAAGGGGTCCTCATGACCGGCACGCTGACCACCGACGCCCCGACCGACCGGGTCGACTCCGCCGGCGGTGGTCGCCGGAGCACCGGAGCGACCGTCGCGCGCGTGCTGCAGCGCCAGGGGGCGCTGCTCATCCTGGCCGCGGTCTGTGTCGTTGCGGGCATCGCCTTCGACAACTTCGCGACCTTTGGCAACTTCAGCGCCGTCGCGGTGCAGGCCTCCTTCCTGGCAGTCGTCGCCCTCGGCATGACCTTCGTGATCATGACGGCCGGCATCGACCTCTCGGTGGGTTCGGTCTTCGCGCTCGGCGGGGTGCTGGCCGCCTGGGGGAGCCAGCACGGCGCACTCATTGGTCTGCTGCTGCCCCTGGCCGTGTGCGGTCTGATCGGCCTGGTGCAGGGCCTGATCGTGGCCCGTGGCGGGCTCCCGCCGTTTATCGTGACCCTGGCCGGTCTGCTGTTCGCACGCGGCCTGTTGCTGGCACTGTCCGACGAGGGAGCCACGACCTACAAGGTGCCGGAGGGGTCCTGGTTCCGCCAGCTCGCCCAGGGAGAGTTCCTCGGGCTCGGCCTCACCGTCTGGATCGTCATCATCCTCTTCCTGATCGGCGGAGTTGTCCTGCACCGCACGACCTTTGGCTCGACCATCCTCGCCATCGGTGGCCAGGAGGACGCCGCCGACCTGATGGGTCTGCCGGTGGCCCGCACCAAGGTCGTGGCCTATCTGATGTGTGCGATGCTCGCCGGTCTGGGCGGCACGATGATGGCGTCCTACACGTCCTCGGGCGTCACGGTCCTCGGCGTCGGCATGGAGCTGGAGGTGATCGCGGCCGTCGTGCTCGGTGGCACCCTGCTGACCGGTGGCGCCGGCACGGTCCTGGGCAGCCTGGTTGGTGTCCTGCTGCTGACTGTCATCAAGAACGTCATCAACATGGTCGGCACGCTCAACTCCAACTGGCAGGCCGTGGTCAGCGGCGTGATCCTGCTGGTCGTCGTGGTGGCCCAGCGCTGGCTGGCCAAGATCGAGCGACGCTAGCCACGCTCGGCTCCGTGTCACAGCCGCGACCCCTGCGCCGTCTCAAGGTCATGACCATCCAGACCAACGAGACAGACAGCATCCCCGCAGGAGGAGCCATGGAGCACCCGACCCGCATCCCGCCAGCGCGGATCACCGGCCTCAAGGGCGCCGTGATCCGGCGTCTGATCGTCAAGAAGCTGGGGAAGGTGCCAGCCTCTGTGGGGGTCTACTGGCACAACCCTAAGGTGCTGTTTGCCTCGTCCGGCTTCGGTGGCAAGTTGCAAAAGTGGGACGCCTGCGACGAGAGCCTGAAGTCGTTCGCCCACATGGCGGTCGCGTCGCTCGTCGGGTGCACGTGGTGCCTGGACTTCAACTATTTCGAGATCCGCAACAAGGGCCTCGATGTGGACAAGGCCCGCCAGATCCCGCGGTGGCGTGAGGCGGACATCTTCACCGCGGTGGAGCGCGACGTCCTGGACTACGCGGAGGCGATGAGCCAGACGCCGCTGACCGTGAGCGACGAGCTGGTCGACCGGCTGCACGCCGAGTTGGGGCCGGCCGCCGTGGTCGAGCTCACCTCGGTGATTGCCTTCGCGAACATGACGACGCGGGGCAACGTCGCGCTCGGCATCGAGTCCGATGGGTTCGCCGCGGCATGTGGTCTGCAGCCGCTGCCCGAGCGTCCGGCTCTGCCCTCGCGCTCCTGAGGGGGTGACGTCCTCGCGCAGCTCCGACGGTGCCGAGCGCTAGCCTGACGAGCATGGCGAAAGACAGCCGGCTCACCGTGCTGGGCAGTTGTGGGGGCTTTCCGGAGCCTGGTCGCGCCTGCAACGGCTTCCTGCTCGAGCACGCCGACTACACGATCGTGCTCGACCTCGGCTATGGCACCCTGCCACGTCTGCTGGCATCGCGACCCGGCGGCGATGTCGACGCCATCGTGATCACCCACGAGCATCCCGATCACTGCATCGATCTCCATGCCTTGTTCCGAGTGCGCTTCTACGGATCCGACCGGCACGCTCGCATCCCGTTGTACTGTCCACCGGGCGTCCTGGACCGGCTGGCCGGCATCGAACCAGACGTGGATCTCAGCGTGGTCTTCGATCTGACCCCGTTGCCGGGCTCCTGTGACATCGGCCCGTTCCGGCTCACCTCGACCGTCCTGCCGCACTTCGTTGACAACGTCGGTGTCCGTCTTCAGAGCCGCGACCTCACGCTGGCCTACACCGGTGACACAGCACCGGTCCCGGAACTTGCCGAGCTCGGTCGGGACGCCGACCTGTTCATCGTGGAGGCAACGGACCGACCCGGCGAGATCGCCAGACCTGCCCGCAACCTCATGACCGCGGCGGAGGCGGGTCAATGGGCTGCGGCTGCTGGCGCCGAGCGACTCCTGCTCACGCACTTCTGGCCGGGCCGCGACCGGCGGGCTTCCATTGCCGCGGCCAGAGAGCACTACAAAGGCGACGTCATCGCCGCAGACGAGGGACTCATCCTGGACCTGTGAGCTCAGGGGCAGGTCACGCGGTCTGGCCCCTCGGCATACGTCGGCTTCTCGGGCTCCATCGCAAAGCGCTGCACGACGTGATCCACGGCCGTGCCGAGCACGATGCCGAGACCGATCGCCAGCACCAGGCCGAGCAGCGGGTTGTCGTGCATCCAGGTGCCGCCGAGCAGGCCGACCCCCACGCCGAACGAGGACCAGACGATCGCGGCGGTCAGGCTCAGTGGGAGATACCTGCGCAGCGGCATCCGCGAGGCGCCAGCGGTCACATTGATCATGACCCGCACGACCGGCACGAATCGGCCGGTGATCAGGAACAGTGCCGTGCGTCGGTCGAGGCTGCGCACGGTGCGCTCGATCACCCGGGTGGTGCGGGGCTTGCGCATCCAGGCGAACCTCTGCAGGCCGGTGCGGCGACCGATGCCGTATGCCGTGAGGTCACCGATCGCGGCCCCTGCGGCTCCGGCGAGGAAGACGAGCCAGACGTTCGGTTGGCCGGTCGCTGCCGCGATCGCCGCCAGTCCGATGACGAGGGACTCACTCGGCACGGGCGGGAAGAAGCCGTCGATGGCACAGAACGCCAGGAGCGCCAGCGGCACCCATGGGGCGCCGGCAGCGTCCAACAGGGCGGTGTTGAGGGTGTCGATGAGGTCCAGCACGGGTGGCTCCAGCGGTCGGGTGTGCCCCCGGTCCGGAGCGCACCTTCCACGGTGCCCGCTCGTGAGCCCAGGGGATATCGGGGGTGACCCTGACCCGACCCCCAACCACCCCTGAGTTCAGTCAGCCCTGAGTTGTGGGGTGTCAGGCTGGGTGGTCGCTGCCGCTTGCGGTGTCCCGACGCTCGGCGCGGCGCCGGGCATAGTGGTGCGCCTGGCGCAACAGGCTCACCGCCTGCCCGTGCGGGTCGGTGTCCGGGACGACGATGCAGACCCAGCCCTGGGCCCGATAGACCGGGTGCGGCAGGACGACATTGGTGGCGGTGTGATCGGTCGGCTCCGCCGGTGTGGTGCGCGGCTCCTCACCGGTGAGCTCAGTGAACGCCGCGGCGCCGACGTGGATGTTCAGGCGCCACCGACCGTCGCGGTTCAGGTCGCTGTGGGTGTCGTCGGGATAGTCCTTGGTCACGATCGTGGCGTAGGGCTGCTCACGCTGGGGGACCTGACCGTCGGGGGCGTAGTAGAAGAAGTGGTCGCCCCACGCGACCTCCGGGAACTCGCTGCCCTCGCCGGGGGCCAGCTCAAGAATGCCGTCGAAGGAGCGGATGATCTCCAGGAGTTGGTTCATGCTCATGGTTCAAGTGTGAGGCTCACGTGCGGTGAGGCGCGCATCACCGCTGCACTGCGGGCCGGGCGCCCGCCTAAGCAGCCTGCGATGCGGTGGGCAGCACCAGGGCGCCGTCCATCGTCACGACGTGGACGCTGATGAGCGGCACATCGGCCTCTGCGCACGCGTCGAGCGCCACCTGGTGCCAGGCCCGGTCGTCGTCGCAGACGCCGCCGATCTCGCGCACCAGGGCGAGCACCAGCCCAAGCGGGCCGTTGTGGTCGTCGCCGACCATCTCGCAGAGGCCGACCGCCCAGCGCATCGCGGTCCAGCGCTCATCGTGCGAGGTCGGGTGGGGCACGTCAGCGACCAGGATCGGCTGCATCAGCCGGCCGTCGTCGTCGCAGAAGAGGAAGGCCAGCCCGCCCTCCAGTCGGTCGTCCACATCCAGGAAGGCGTCGAGGGCGTCATTGGCGACCTCGGGGTCGTGGAGGGAGGGCATGGTGATCCGTGCTGCCAGATCGAATCTCTTGTCGTAGTTCATGTCCAGATGCTGATGGTTGCGGCCGGTTGCGCGCAGAAGTTGTCCACAGGGTCGCGTCAACAATTCCTCACGCAATGGTCAACAGCGGGGTTAGTCTGCAGGGGTGGCCGGTGCTCATCGAGGAGCCGAGGCTGTGGCGGTCTTCGCCACGGTCCTAGCCCTTGCTGCCTGCGGTGCGGACGTCCCCGAGGATCCGTCGCTGACAGTGGGACCGTCGTTGCCCACCGGTGGAGCGGAGTCGGACTCGGGGGAGAGCTCCGACGAGTCCGATCCCACGGCGACCCCGCCCACCGCAACCCCAGCTGTGGCGACGCCCCCAGAGACAACCGAGACCTCAGAGGCAACCGAGACCTCAGAGGCAACCGAGAACCCTGCTGAGCCCACGCGAGCAGACGCAGAGACCGACGACCTCCCGGACTTCGCCGGGCCGGGCGAGCAACAGACCCAGGACGCGGCCGGGCAGGCCCAACTCATCGTCGACGATGTGCGGGTTGGCCCGCATGACGGCTTCGACAGGACGGTGCTCGACCTGTCCGGCACGGGAGAGGTCGGCTGGCGCGCGGAGTATGTGACCGATCCCGCCCTGGAAGGCAGCGGCGCCCCCGTCGACCTCGCCGGGGAGTTCGTCCTGCAGGTCACCGTGCAGGGGATGGCTTATCCCGAAGCCGGCGACACGGCATACGAGGAGGGGGAGTTGCTCGTCGACGGAGGTGACCTGGCCACCGTGACCGAGATCCTGCGCACCGTGCCCTTCGAGGGCCAGTTGCCGGTCTTCATCGGGACCAGTGCCGAGGCGCCCTTCCGGGTGTTCCGGCTCAGTGAGCCTGAGCGGCTCGTCATCGACGTCCAGCACTGACCTGCACGGCTGAGGGCCCCGCCGCGGGTGCGGCGAGGCCCTCAGCAATCGGGGTCGATCAGGGAGTGTGCTGGGCGAAGAGGTCGGCCACCTCCTCGGCGGACAAGGCCTCGTCCCAGACCCGCACCTCGTCGATGGCGCCGTTCCACCAGTCGGTGAAGCCGCCGTTCCACTTGGCACGGCCGATCGCGAGCGGCCCGGTGCTGACCGAGGAGTGGTCCACGGTCGTGGAGCCGCCCAGCTCGCCGTCGACATAGAGCCGGACGTCACCGGTCTCCGCGTCGCGGGTGCCGACCAGGTGGTGCCAGGACCCGAGCTCCGGGGTCATCGGCACACTCACGCGGTCCGCGCCCTGGAGGCTGAAGGCGAAGGCGCCCTCGCCATACTGCAGATAGAACGGGTTCTCCTTCTGTCGGCCGTCCTGGCTGACCGCCGTGGCGAAGTTGCCCGGCAGCTCGTCCAGGGTGACCCACGCCGAGACGGTGTAGTCGCCGGTCGTGTCGACGACAGGCTCCTCGGTCTCGGCATAGTCGCCGTCACCGTCGAGGCTCAGGGCACGGCTGGTCACGCCCGGCACCCAGGACGCGTCGCCCTGCAGATAGGCCCAGCTCTTGCCCAGGGAGTCCTTGGCCTTGTGGTCCGGGCCGTTGTTGAACTCCCAGTGGGCCTCGCCCGGGAAGTCCAGGTCCCCGGCTGAGGCGCCCGCGGCGACGACCGCCTCATTGATCTCGCGCACCGGGTCCGGGAAGACCTTGAGCTCCTTGCGGTCGTAGGTGTAGAACCCGTTGAGCTCGGTCTCCAGGTCGGTGACCTGGGTGTAGACCGAGCCGGACAGCTCGTGGGCGGCCTGCTCCAGATAGAACGTCTCGGTGTTGTCGACGTACTTGTCGGTGAGTGCCTGCTTGTCCGGCACCCCGCTGTAGATCACGGCGGGAGCACCGGGCCACATGTGACCCGGGGTGCGCAGGGTGAAGCCACCGTGCTCACCGTCCATCGCGACGCGGGTCTCGTCCGGGAAGGGCGGGTCCTCGTTGGTGTAGTCGTGATGGTCGATCACCTCACCCTTGCCGGAGTCACCCTTGGAGGCACAACAGTTGACTCCGCTGTGCGCGTTGGTGATTCGTGTCGGGTCGAGCGCCTTGACCTCCTCGGCGATCTCACCGGTGCGCACGCGGTCCCACTCGCCCCAACCCTCGTTGAAGACGACCCAGCCGATCAGCGAGGGGACGCTGCGCAGCTGATGCATCATGTCCTTGCCCTGCGAGAGCCAGGCCTGCTGTCCCTCAACGGAATTGATGTCGGCGGAGACGAAGTCCTGCCAGACGAGCAGGCCCATCTTGTCCGCGTGGTAGTACCACCGCATCGGCTCGACCTTGATGTGCTTGCGCACGGCGTTGAAGCCGAGGTCCTTCTGCGCCTGCAGGTCGAAGATCAGCGCCTCGTCGCTGGGCTGGGTGTAGAGCCCGTCGGGGAAGTAGCCCTGATCGAGCATGGCCAGGGAGAAGACTGGCTCGCCGTTGAGGACCAGCTTGGGGAAGCCGCCGACCTGCTGCACCTCGATCTTGCGCATGCCGAAGTAGCTGTCCACGACGTCCGCGCTGTCACCGTCGATCAGCGTGACCTCGAGGCCGTAGAGGTAGGGGTTGTCCGGGCTCCACAGCGTCGGCTTGTGCAGCTTGACCGTGATCGGCTCGTTGACGTCGCCGCGTGTCTTGGCGATGGTGCGGCCCTTGTCGTTGGTCACCGAGATCTCCACCCGGGAGCCCTCAGCCGCAGTCGCGGACTCGGCCGTCACCTCGACGGTGCTGGCGTCCACGTCCGGGGTGCTGACGACGGCGTCGATGGAGGAGTCGGGGACCGGCTCCATCCACACCGTCTGCCAGATGCCGGAGTTGGGGGTGTACATGATGCCGCCAGGGTTGAGCGTCTGCTTGCCCTTGGGCTGGTTGTTGCCGGTCTCGTCGGTCACCGCGACCACGATCTCCTGCTCGCCGGTGCCCTCCAGGGCGTCGGTGATGTCGGCGCTGAAGGCGGTGTAGCCGCCGGTGTGCTCGGCCACCTGCTGGCCGTTGACCCACACGGTGGCCTCGTAGTCGACCGCACCGAAGTTGAGCATCAGGCGCTGCCCGTCACCGACCTGCCAGTCCTCGGGGACCTCGACGGTCCGGCGATAGTACATGTGGTCCTCGCGGCGCTCCAAGCCGGAGAGCTGGGACTCCACAGGGAAGGGCACGATGATCTCCTCCTCCAGCTGTATGCCGAAGGTCGGCTCCTCTCCCTCCTCGGCAGAGGCGAACTCCCAGGGACCGTTGAGGTTGAGCCAGTCCTCGCGGACCTCCTGGGGGCGGGGGTACTCCGGCAGCGGGTTGTCCGTGTCGAGGTCCTCGCCCCACTGCGTCATCAGCCGGTGGGTCGAGGTGTTGGTGGCATTGCGCATGATCTCCGGCACGACCTCGCCGTCGACCTCCAGGCCACCGAGTCCGTCATAGGAAAACTTGATGCGCTGGTCCAACTGGACCTGGGCACCCAGGGCGATCACCAGCGTCGTGGGGTCGCTCGGGTCGACGCTGACGCCGTCGATCGGCCAGGGCACGGTGTCCACCTCGATGGCGAGGTGCTCGGCAACGGACTCCGGAGCAGTGACGGCGCCCTCAAAGCGCGCGGTCAGCGTGTTGCCGTCCTCCGAGCCGATCAGCTCGACGGGATAGATCTCGAAGTCGGCCGGGGGAGTGAAGGCCGACTCCGGCACGATCTGCTTCTCCAGTCCGGGGCCGGACCAGCGCAGATACATGTTGGCGCCGCCGATGTCCTGGAACATCTCCAGGCGGAAGTCGTGCGACTCGCCGGCCTCCAGGTGGATCACCTCGCTGGTCTGCTCGACGTCCCAGTCACCCTCCCAGTGGTCGATGACTGCCTCGTCGTCCAGGAACATCCGGAAGCCGTTGTCACCGATCGCATAGAAGGTGTAGTCGCCCGTCTCGGGTGCGGTCAGTTGGCCGGTCCAGCGGGCGGTGGTGTGCTCGCCCTGGCCAGTCAGCTCCTGGAAGGTCCCCACCAGGCTGGGGTGGTCGATGTTGGGGTCCAGCGAGACGCCGCCGAGCTCGGCGAAGTCCCGCGCACCGGGCTCTGACATGGCGAAGTATTCGCCCTTGAGGCCGTGCGTCACGATCTCGTCAGCGCTCGCGCGCGAGGTCGTGCCCACCACCGGCAGGGCCGCCATGATCAGCGCCAGCGCGGCGAAGATCAGCAGCAGTGGTCTGGGGGTTGCTCTTCGTGACATGACGCTCTTTCCTCGTCGAAAGAAGATGTGAAGTATTGAACAGTTCCGAACAATAGGTCACAGAAGACGTCAAATCCAGAGCCAAGTGTGAACATGATGAAACATTTACCAGGGCCATCCCGTGCACTCAGACAGGTAACGTCGCGCCCCTGATTGCATCGCCGCAGGTCAGAGCGTCGGGCTGCCTCGGCGATCCCGACTTTGCCTGTTTGGATGCACGCGAGCCCCCGGGTGGACCGTGCCGTCTGGGCGCGGGCAGTGGTCGGAGCGGGGTGGTCGACTGGGTGGGCGCAGCCGTCGAGTGATGGTCAGGTCAGCTGAGGGTCCCACTCTGGTGGCGGATCCTTCGGTGTGCGGCGGATCATGTTTGACAATCTCGAAGATCCTGTGGTTATCTGTCGGCACCCATCCAGAGCGGCCGAGAGATCTGGCTCATTGACGCCGCAGCAACCACCCACCCGGGACAGGTGCTCACGCCAGGATCGATGGAGGAACAGTGCACCACCGCATCCCGCTCCACACCGGCCCACGCCGAGCTGCGAGGGTCGACCCCTATCTGCCGCACCTGCGGCGCCACGTGGACCTGATGCGCCGGGCGGTCAGCGCCTGTCGTTCCTGACGCGCTGCCCGCCGCACCTCCCGCGTCACCAGGCGCACCTCCCGCGCCGCCAGGCGCACCTCTGAATCCACTCTGTGCCCCTGGGCGCACCGCCCTCGCCGCCGCTCGCCATCTCTGGCGGAGCAGTCGGCCGCGGGCTCCTGCACACCCAACCGTTCGGCATACGCCGAGCCCTTGCCACTGGAGAAGAACCATGTCTGTCCACCCCATCACCAGACCCCCTGATGCGCAGGCAGCCCACCTGCGCGACGCCTTCGGCCGGGCCGCCGCCAGCACCTGGGTCATCACCGGCTCGGGGGAGCGCGGCCCCGTCGGGTTCACCGCGATCTCCGTGGTGTCCGTGTCTCTGGCGCCACCGCTGCTGTCCTTCAACATCGCCAAGGACAGCTCGTCCCTGGTGACCATCGCCCACACCGGGCGGGCGGCGCTGCACCTGCTCGCTGAGGACCAGGAACCCATCGCACTGCGCTTCGCCAGGGACCGCACCAGGCGGTTCGTCGACGACGAGGCCTGGACCTACGACGACCACGGACTGCCCTCCGTGCGCGGCGTCGCCTCCCGTCTGATCACGCGCATCCACGACCTGGTCGACGCCGGCGACAGCTTCGTGGCGATCGCCCGCGTCGAGCACGCGACCACCCATGACCGACAGCCGCTGGTGCACCGCGCCGGTGCCTACGCGCCGGTGGCTGCGTCCGTCCAAACCCCTCTCACCGCCACACCTGGAGCCTGACCATGACGACCAACCCCGAGATCTCGAACGACCTGTCCTTTGCCTATTGGGTGCCCAACGTGTCTGGTGGCCTGGTGGTCTCCACGATCGAGCAGCGCACCAACCACACGCCGGACTACAACCGCGACGTGGCCCAGACCGCTGAGCGGGTCGGCTTCGACTATGCGCTCACGCAGGTCCGCTACCTGGCGTCCTACGGCGCGGACGCCCAGCACGAGTCGGTCTCCTTCTCCCTCGGGCTGCTCGCCGCGACCGAGCGCCTGAAGGTGATCGCCGCAGTGCACCCCGGCCAGTGGCCCCCGGCGATCCTGGCCAAGTTGGGCGCGACGGCCCAGGAACTCCACGACAACCGGTTGGCGCTCAATGTCGTCTCCGGGTGGTTCAAGAAGGAATACACCGACCTGGGGCTCCCGTGGCTGGACCACGAGGAGCGCTATCGCCGCGCCGAGGAGTTCATCGAGGTGCTGCGCGGACTGTGGACGCGGGATGACTTCACCTATCGCGGCGACTTCTATCGCACGCGTGACGTGACCTTCCGGCCCCAGCCGAAGCTGCAACCCGAGATCTTCCAGGGCGGCAACTCCACGTCCGCCCGGGCGATGGCCGGCCGCCTGTCCGACTGGTACTTCATGAACGGCAACACCCTGGAGGGCGCCGCCGAGCAGATCCAGGACGTGGGAGCTCAGGCCGCTGCCCACAACCGACGGGTCCGGTTCGGCCTCAACGGGTTTGCCGTCGTGCGCGACACCGAGGCAGAAGCGCAGGCGGTGGTCGAGGAGATCATTGCCAAGGCGGACGCCGACAAGGTCAACGACTTCGGCAACGCCGTCAAGCAGGCGGGCGCCGCGACCTCCGACGGGAAGGGGATGTGGGCGGACAGCGAGTTCAAGGACCTCGTGCAATACAACGACGGGTTCCGCACCGGTCTGATCGGCACCCCTGAGCAGGTGGCCCGTCGGATCGTGGACTACAAGAAGGTCGGCGTCGACCTGCTGCTGCTCGGGTTCTTGCACGTGCGCGAGGACGTCGAGCGGTTCGGCACCGAGGTGATCCCGCTGGTGCGTGAGTTGGAGCGCGAGGCTGGGTTGGTGGCGTCGTGACCGCTGCTGCCGTCGCGACCGCTGCCGCCGCGCTGCGCGAGCGACAGAAGCCGATCAAGGCGGGCTATCGGGAGGATCCGGCCTCGGCGCTGGTCACCAGCACGGCCACGGCTCGTGTCGACCAGGCCGGGTTGACCGCGACCGTGCCGACCTGGGCCGGCGACGTCGTCGCGGGGCTGCACCCCGCTGCCGGCGGTGACGGCACGCAGGCCTGCTCCGGTGACATCGTGCTGCAGGCGCTCGTCGCGTGCGCCGGGGTCACCCTGTCCTCGGTCGCGACCGCCCTCGGTGTTGAGCTGCGCTCGGCCAACGTCACCGCCCACGGCACCTGGGACGCCCGCGGCACCCTGGGCGTTGACCGCGACGCACCCGTGGGGCTGACCTCGGTCGAGCTGGTCCTCGACCTGGACACGGACGCAGATCAGGACAAGGTCGAGCGGCTCGTGGAGCTGACCGAGCGCTATTGCG
The DNA here is from genome assembly GCF_023923225.1 of Ornithinimicrobium faecis. GTDB lineage: Bacteria > Actinomycetota > Actinomycetes > Actinomycetales > Dermatophilaceae > Ornithinicoccus > Ornithinicoccus faecis. The sequence goes on from NZ_CP099489.1 coordinate 1,547,635, forward strand.
TCGTGGCCCGCACCCTGCAGGATCCGCCGCCACTCACCGTGCGCCAAGCCTGACCACGGCCGCGGTGCTTGCGCAGCGTCTTGGAGCACCTCCCGGTTCTTCGAGCCTGCCATGGCGGGCTGTCAGAAGCGGGAAGTGCTCTAAGACACGCGTGATGGGCGGGGGCACGGGCGGGGACAGTGGGTCGTGGTGAGACGGGTGGCTGAGTCGGGTGGTGACTCAGCCACCCGTCACCTCACCGGTCGGTCGCAGTGGGAGGTCATAGACCAGGAGGGAGCGTCAGGTCGTGGTGGGACGGGTGGCTGAGTCGTGTGGTGACTCAGCCACCCGTCACCTCACCAGTCGGTCGGCTTCTCCGCGTCGTAGAGCCACATTTGGAAGAACGCGTCCAGATCCTGGCCGGAGACCTCCTCAGCGAGTGCGCTGAAGTCGGCCGTGGTGGCCGAGCCGCCGCCATACTGCTCGACCCAGGTCTTCGCCAGCTCGAAGAAGGCATCGTCGCCGACCTCGACCCGCAGCGCGTGCAGGGTCGCGGCGCCGCGGTCATAGATGGCACCGCAGAACAGGCACAGCGGGCCGGGGTCGGCCACGACCACGTCCCAGAAGTCGTCGTCGGCCGGGATGGACATGACGTCCTCGAAGCTGTCCTGCGCGCTGGCGCGGCCCTGCTCCTCGCTCCACATCCAGGAGGCATAGGAGGCCCAGCCCTCGTTGAGCCAGATGTCGGCCCAGCGCCCCGGGCTGACGTGGTTGCCCATCCACTGGTGGGCCAGCTCGTGCGCGACCGTGCTCTCGCCGGCGCGGCGGCTGAAGAAGGACCGCGTCTGCGTCTCCAGCGCATAGCCGACGGAGTCGTCGTCGACGATGGCGCCATAGGAGTTGAACGGGTAGGGACCGAAGGACCCTTCGAAGAACACCAGCATGTCGCTCGTCAGCGCCAGGTTCGCCGAGGCGCTGTCCGGCAGAGCCGGGTCGACGGCGTCGATGATCGGGGTGCCGTTCTCCGCGACGTAGGAGTCAAGCTCGAAGTCCCCGACGGTCGCGGTCGCGAGATAGGCCGCCATCGGGTCGGGCGCGTCCCACGTCCAGGTCGTCTGGCCGTCAGCGGTTTCCGAGCCCTCGAGCAGACCGTTGGCCACGGCCACGGAGCCCTCGGGCACGGTGATCTCGTAGGCATAGGTTGCCTTGTCCGTCGGGTGGTCGCTGACCGGGAACCAGGTGGCTGACCCGTCCGGCTCGCTGACGACCATCGCCCCGTCCCGCGTGGTCACCCAGCCATAGAGTGCCCCCTCAATGTCGGTCGGGCGGGTCGTGGCGCCGCCGTAGGTCACCTCCACCGTGGCCTCGTCGCCGGTCTTGAGCTTGGGGCGGGGGCTGATCCGCAGCTCGTTGTCCACCTGGTCAAAGCGCATCGACTTGCCATTGACGACCACCTTGGTCGCGGTCAGGCCCCGCAGGTCGAGGTTGAACCGGTGCAGGTCCTGCGTGGCGCGCAACTCGATGGTCGCGACCCCGTCGAGCTGGCCCTCCAGCGGTGCCGGCTCTGGCTCTGGCAGCTGATAGGTCAGGTCGAGGTCATAGTGCAGCACGTCGATGCCGCCGTTGCCCGCGAGCGGGAAGTAGGGGTCGCCCGCCCCGGGGTCACCCTCCTGGAAGCGCGGCTCACCCGGATTTCCTGGGGCTGCCCCGGCCAGGGCGGGGGTCATGGCGAGCGCGAGGGCGGCGGTGCCCGCGAGGGCAAGGCGCATGGATCGAGTGTTCATCTGGGGACTCCCTTGTCAGTCAAGAACCCCATCGACGCTAGTCCTCCTCGGCGGCCACCGCCACACCACCACGTATGCCGACAGTCGGCCCCCACGTGCCCGTCACCGCAGTCCGTCGCCGCAGTCAGGCAGCCGGTCGGCAGGGGCTGAGTAGGGTGGCGGAGTGCCTGACGACCTCGTCCTGCCGGTGCTCCGCCAACGGTGGAGTCCACGACAGTTCGACCCGGGCCATGAGATGGCGCCGGAGCAGGTCGAGGCACTCCTGGAGGCGGCGAGGTGGGCTCCGTCAGCGGGCAACTCACAGCCCTGGGCCTTCCACGTGGTGCTGCGGGACGGGGTCGGCTGGGATGCGGTGCTGGGCGCCGTGGCGGGGAGTTCGCGTCCCTGGGCGACTCAGGCCTCGATGCTGGTCGTCAACCTGGCCCACGTGCAGGTTGAGGACACGGACTGGGAGTTCAGCGAGTTCTCCGTCTATGACCTGGGCCAGGCCGTCGCGCACATGACGATCCAGGCCCATGCGATGGGGCTGGGCTGTCGGCAGTTCCGAGCCTTCGACAAGGAGGTCCTGACCGCCGAGCTCGCGGTCACGGCGCACTGGGAGATCCTGACGATGACGGCGGTCGGCGCCGTGCCGGTCGGCGCCGACCGTGGGCCGGGGGCCGGCGTGCGAGAGCCGGACATCACCTGGCCACGACCATGACGTAGCTCAGGTCCTCAGGGGCGGGCCTCGATCACCATGTTGAAGTCATTGGCTGCCGCTCGCCGCACGCTGCCATAGCCGGCCGCAGCCAGCACCTCACGCAGCGCCGCCTCCCCGGCCTGCGCACCCAGGGCCAGACCGACCGGCTGGGACAGTGAGTTCGGCGTGCACAGGAAGGTCGAGGCGGCAAAGCCGAGCGCTGCCATCGGGGCAGTTGCCAGCGTGGCGGCCAGGTCGTCGCCGGCGCGTGGTTCCACCAGGACCAGCGTGCCGTCGGCCGCAAGGGAACGCCGCGCGTGCGACGCGGCACCGACGGGATCGCCCAGGTCGTGGAAGGCATCGAAGAAGGTGATGACGTCCACCTCTTGGTCGGGATAGCCGTGGCAGAAATTGACCTCGAAGCGCACCCGGTCGCTGACGCCAGCCTCGACGGCCCGCTGCTGCGCGGTCTCGATCGAGGGCGGGTGCACGTCATAGCCGACGAACTGGGAGTTCGGATAGGCCTGGGCGAGCAGCAGCAGGGGAGCGCCGCGGCCGCAGCCGACGTCGACGACGCGTGCCCCGGCCGAGAGTTTGTCGTGGACACCGTCCAACGCCGGGATCCACTCGGCCACAAGGGAGTTGCGATAGCCGACGCGGAAGAACCGCTCGGTCGACTCGAACACCGACGGGTCCTGGTCGCTCCACGCGATGCCGGCCCCGCTGCGAAACGCCTCGACCAACCGGTCGGTGCGGCGGTGCATGCCGCTGATCAGCGGGGCGGCCCCGACCATCGCGGCGGGTGAGTCGTCGTCGGCCAGCACGGCGGCGTGCTCCGGTGGCAGGGTGAAGGTCTCCTCGGCCGGGTCATAGACCACGATGCCGACGGCTGCCTGCTGGGACAGCCACTCACGCACGTAGCGCTCAGCCGTGCCCGTCGCTCCGGCGAGTTGCGCGGGGGTGAGGGCCTTGCCTTCTGCCAGTGCGGCATACAGGCCTGTCCGGTCGCCGACCACCATCATGGCGATGGTGGCACCGCCGGCGAGCATGGCCCCGATGTGCTGGGCGAACGCGCCGACCTTCTCGAGATCGAGTGTTGCAGTTGTCATGATGCCTCCTGGTTGGGTGAGATCAGCGTGGTCCCGCTGGGATTCACGGGGGTTTCACGGGGGAGTCGGGCACACTGGAGGTAATGCCTGACCTGCGCGTGGGCGTGCTCGGCGCGCTCGAGGTCCACGTCGACGGGCACCGGCGCGAGGTTGCACCGGGCCGCCAACGGGCAGTCCTGGCCTGCCTGCTCGTCCATGCTGGCCACCCGGTCTCACCGGAAGCCCTCATCGAGGCAGCCTGGCGCGACGACCTGCCGCAGGACCCGCCCAAGGCGCTGCGCACCGTGCTGTCCCGGCTGCGCACCGTGGTGGGCCACGACGCCATCGCGTGGGCTCCGGGCGGGTATCGGCTCACGACCGGCGCGACCGACGCCGAGGAGTTCGCGGAGCTGGTCGAGAGGGCCAGATCAGTCGAGCCCACCCGGGCGCGTGACCTGCTCGACCGTGCCCTGGCCCTGTGGCGCGGGCCGGCCCTCGGGGAGTATGCCGACGCCTCTTGGGCCACGGCGTTCGCCCAGCAGCTGGAACAGTCGCGGATGGATGCGGTGGAGGCTCACGCCTCTGTCCTGATCCAGTGCAATGAGCCTGCTGCCGCCGTCGCGGGCCTGCGTGGGCTGCTCGCCGAGCAGCCGTTCCGGGAACACGCCGTGGAACTGCTGGTGACCGCGCTCTATCACGCCGGACGGCAGGCCGAGGCGCTGGAGCGGCTGGCGCAGCACCGCGCGGTGCTCGGCGCCGAGCTCGGGCTGGAGCCGTCGCCGAGCCTGATGGCGCTGCAGGGCCAGATCCTGGGCCATGAGCTGGCGGCCCCTCGCCGGGACACAGGTCTGCCGCACTGGTTGGACACCTCGACGGCGTTCATCGGGCGCGAGGACGAGATGGCCGACCTGGTCTCAGCCGTGCTGGCGAATCAGGTGACCGTGGTGACTGGGCCGGGCGGTGTCGGCAAGTCGCGGCTGGTGGCCCAGGGGTTGCCGGCCGTGCACGGGCGACTCGGCCTGCCGACCGCGGTGATCGAGTTGGCGACGACCCAGCCGGGCGGCGCCGTCAACGCCCTTGCTGCAGCACTTGGTCTGCGCGGCGAGAACGCCACTGGGACAGACTCGCTCGTGGAGTTCCTCTCGGCCGTGCCCCACCTGCTGGTGCTCGACAACTGCGAGCACCTGCACCCTGAGCTCGGCCGGCTGGTCTCCACGATCACCCGACGCTGCCGCGACGTCCAGGTGCTGGCCACGAGCAGACGGCGGCTCGGGGTGAGCACCGAGCTCGTGCTCCCGCTGGAACCGCTGCGGTTGCCGGACCCGAGCGCCACCATCGGCAGTCAGGGGGCGGCGGCCGCCATGCGCCTGTTCGGAGACCGGGTCCGCAGGCTCCGCCCCGGCTTTGCCCTGACGACGGACAACACGACCGAGGTCGCCGAGCTGTGCCGCCGGTGCGACGGGCTGCCGCTGGCCCTCGAGCTCGCGGCCTCCCGGACCGCGACCGCCGGAGTCACCGACGTCCTGGAGGTGCTGTCCGCGGCCCTGACCGGTCAGCAGCCTGGCAGCCTCGGAGCCGTCGTCGCCTGGTCTCACCGGTTGCTCGCCCCCGAGCAGCGCGAACTGCTCGAGGCGCTGTCCGTCGTCGCCGGTGACTTCGATGCCGAGACCGTCCGGGGGCTCGCCGGTCACCTGCCGTCCTGGCACGGGGATGTGATCACGGCGCTGGCCGAGCTGGTCGAGTCCTCGCTGGTCGCCCATCACCACTCCGGCGGCGACGCGAGGTTCCGCCTGCTGGAGATGGTGCGGGTTTTCGCCGCGGACCGACTGGAGCGATCCGGTGGAGGGCATGCGGCGCGGGAGGCCCATGCCGCCTGGGTGCTCGACACGGTCACCGCGATCCGCGCTGACTGGCCCCAGGTCGACGGCGCGGCGACCAGCGCACGGCTGAGCGCTCTGAGTCAGGAGGTGGTCCGGGCGCTGGACTGGGCACTCGGTGCCGGTCGGCTGACGCTCGCAGGTGACATCTCGCACGCGGTCGTGCGCTGCCTGCATTGGACGCCGGGACTGCAACTGCGCGACCTGATCATCGAGGTCGGGGAACGCGCCACTGCTCAGCCCGGTCCAGAGGTCGCTGGCGCGGTCGCGGCCGCCGCCTTCAGCATCGGCGAGCGGGGTGACCCCTCGCGTGCCCGAGAATGGGGGGCCGCGGCCCTGGCGATGTCACCGGACCCCGAGTCCGCGGCCACGGCGCAGCTGTCCCTGGCAGTCGCCGCGATGTATGCCGGTGACCTCACCGACTCGGCCCGCTGGTTCGAGGCCCTGGCGATGTCACCGGACCCCGCCCTCACCGGGGAGGCCAACGCATCGCTGGCGCTGATCTGCTGCTATTGCGACGACCTGGTCGCGGCGCAAGAGCACACAGAGATCGCGCTCGCCGCGAGTGCTTCCGGCAGCGACGCCTCTCACGCGTTCGCCCGCTATGCGGCGGGGGAGGTCGAGGCGCGGACCGATCCCTCCCGCGGTGCGATCCTGCTGGCGGAGGCGTCGGCCGAGGCGGACCGGGTGGATGCCGAGCAGGTGGCGCGGGTCTCCCGGGTGGCGCTGTTCGCCCTGCTGGTGCGTGGCAGCCGGCACGAGGAGGCGGTCCCGCTCGGGCTGCGGGTCCTGACCGACCTGCGCCGCCTCGGTGCCTGGACCCAGGTGTGGACGATGCTGCGGATGCTGGCCGAGCTGCTCACCGAGACTGCGCGTTGGTCTGACGCCGCCTTCTTCCTGGGGGCGGCTCAGGGAGCGGCCTCCGCACCGCCGCCGGTCGGGCAGGACGTCGAGCGGTATGCCGAGGTGCAGCTCACCCTGTCCCGACACCTGGGTGACCGGGTCCTGGAGCAGATCCAGGCTCTCGCGGCGACCACGCCCCGGTCGCAGGTGCTCAGCCGCGCCGAGCGTGTCCTCACCGACGAGATGCGCAGGTCAGCACGGCCAAGGTCTTCTGCAGGTAAAGACTGATTGGGAAGCCTTGACCACTCGGCAGGTCATCGACAGGATGGGCAGATCCAACCGTGTCGCCGTTCGGCCAGCAGGTGTGGTCTGACGACCGACACACCACCCTGCCGAAGGAACGCAATGACGCGACGACGCACCCTGACATCCTTTATGGCGGCGGCGGCCCTGGTCGCCGGCCCGCTGGCCGCAGTCTCCAGTGGTGACGGAGACCCACCAGGCAGTGCCGCTGAGGCCGAGTCCCTCGAGCTGCCCGCCGGCGAGAGTGCGCTCGTGCGGGTCCAGATGCCGGACCAAAAGTCCCTGGAGGCTCTGGTGGACGGCGGCGCGGACGTCGCCTCCATTCCCGCGACCGCACCAGGCAGCCCCGACCAGGCCCTGATCGACCTGGTGGTCACTGGGGAGGAGCTCGACGAGCTGCGCGCCCAGGGCGCCACCGTGGTCCAGGTCATCCAGCGTGAGGGCGACGGCAGCAAGCGCTTCGAGGCCAGCCGTGAGGCGGCCGAGCGTCTGCACTCGCAGGGGCTCACCAGCTCGGCCGACGCCGATCAGCCGCAGGACACCCTGACGTTCGGCCATGCCTACTGGTGGACGTCGGGGGAGCAGACCTTCGTGCAGGTCCAGGTCTCCACGTCCGCGGCCACCGACCCCGACGTGGAGATCACCATCGACGCGGAGACGGCGGATGGTGAGGTGCTGACCTTCCCGCTGTTCCGCTTCGAGGACGCCGGCCAGTACATGTACCACTACCAGCTGCCGGTGCCCATCTCGAGCGCGCCCGTGTCGGTGACCGCCACCTCCAGCGAGGGTGGTGTGGCCACCGCCCAGCCCGCGCCCTGGCCGGGCGACGAGCCGCCGGAGACTCCGGAGGGCTATCAGCAGGACTTCATCGACTCCTACCTGACACCCGCCGACATCAACGAGCGGATGGACCGGCTGGCCTCGCAGTATCCCGAGCTCGTGGAGATCATCGAGCTGCCGAACCAGACGCACGGCTACAACCGCACCGCCAAGGCCTATGTCGGCGACCCGGAGGAGACCGCACTCGTGGTCGAGTCGGTCGAGTCCGGCGCCTCGGGGATGAACGGCACCGAGGTCCGCGTCATCCCTCACCCGGTCGCTGGCCAGCCGATCAGTGCCCAGTATGCCGAGGGCAGGCTGACCATTTATCCCGCCACTGATGCCACGGGTGCGGCGACGAGCACGACTGAGGAGGTGTCGGCATACCTCAATGAGGAGTTCGCCGACACCTTCAACTCGTTCGTGCCAGAGGGGTCAGAGGGCGAGACGATCCCCATGGTCGACGGTGTCGATCTCGACGACGGCCTGGACGCCTCACACCTGGACCCTGAGGGCACCACCGTGCAGGCGATGCGCATCGGCGTGCACCGGGACGGCTCCCGCCCCGGTGTCTACACCTACAGCCAGGAGCATGCCCGCGAGTGGGTCACGCCGCTGGTGACGATGGAGTTTGCCGAGCGGATGCTGGCCAACGCGGCGACCGATGAGGAGACCGCGCGGCTGCTGGAGGAGACCGAGATCTTCGTGTTGCCGGTGGTCAACCCGGACGGCGCGAACTACTCCTTCTACGACTACAACTTCCAGCGCAAGAACCTGTCCGACCACTGTGTGGGGGTCGATCGTGACCCGGCCAACGCGGACCGCTGGGGCGTGGATGTCAACCGCAACTACGCGGTCGGTTCGTTCTTCGACGGCTATGCCGGTGCATCGGACAACTGCCTGTCTGGGAGTTATGCCGGCACGGAGGAGTTGTCGGAGGCGGAGTCCAACAACGTGGCCTACATCGCCGAGCAGTTCCCGAACATCACGCACGCCATCAACGTGCACAGCTATGGCGGCTACTTCATGTGGTCCCCAGGGGCCTACAAGGAGGAGGGTCGCGAGACGCTGCCCGAGCCCTCGCCGGAGGTCGCCGCGGAGTTCCTGTCCGCGGCCCAGCGCATCGTTGGCTCCATCAGCGGGCACCGCGGCACGGTGACCTGGCCGTCTCAGACCGGCCCGGTGATCGACACCCTCTACAGCGCCGCTGGCAACTCCGGTGACCACCTGTTCTATGAGCACGACATCTATGCCTGGGACTTCGAGGTCGGCAACGACCTGTGGAACGCGGAGGAGGAGCGTTGGGAGGGCGTCGGCTTCCAGCCGCCGTTCGAGGAGGCGCACCCTGAGTCGCAGGAGTATGCCGCGGGGCTGGTTGAGCTGGTCCGCATCGCCGCCGACGAGGGTGCGGTCCACCGACTGAACGGCCAGGACCGCTACGAGACGGCTGTCGCGATCGGTCAGGAGGCCTTCCCCGAGAGCACGACAGCGGTGCTGGTCAGCGGTGCCGAGGCGAGCATGGTGGACGGCCTGGTCGCCGGGCCCCTGGGCTATGACCTGGAGTCCCCGGTCCTGCTGACCCGTCCCGACAAGCTGCCCAACGCGGTGGCGCAGGACCTGACCGACCGTGAGGTGACCGATGTGGTCGTGGTCGGCGGACCCACCGCCGTCAACGACGACGTCGTGAATGCCTTGACCGGCATGGGCATCGAGGTCGAGCGAGTGGCCGGCGACGACCGTTATGACACCGCGGTTGCTGTCGCGGCGGAGCTGGGCGGTGCAGGCGGCGAGGTTGTCGTCTCCTCCGGTCAGGAGGGCAGCTTGGTGGATGCACTCTCGGTCTCCGGACCGGCGGCCGCCAACGGCACCCCGGTGCTGCTGGTCCAGCAGGACCACGTGCCGCAGGTCACCGCCGGCGCCCTGGAGGACTATGCCTCCACGCTGGCGATCGGTGGCCCGGTCGCCATCTCCGAGGAGGTCGTCGGCGAGCTGCCGGAGGCCGAGCGGGTTGCTGGCGATGACCGCTATGACACCGCGGCGGCGATCGCTGATCACTATGTCGCCGCTGGGATGTCGGCCACCTCGGTGGCGGTCAGCTCCGGTCTCGACCTCAACATCGTCGACGCGTTGCCCGGTGGCACCTTGGGTGAGCCCATCCTGCTCGCCCAGAACAACCGGCTGCCGAATGTGACGACCGCGTGGTTCGAGGACTCGGCTGACACGGAGCACGCCTGGGTGCTCGGCGGCGAGACCGCGCTCACCGAGGCGGTGATGGACGCCCTGCGCGAGATGCTCGCCACCGACGAGTGACCTCTGGCCGGTGGGCTGTCGACTCGGCAGCCCACCGGCAGTCACCCTTATGCGCGGGTAGCCTCGGCTCATGGACCGCGAGTTGCGCCACGACGACGATCCCCCGCCGGAGATGGATGAGGTCCTGGCGCGGATCGCCACGCGTGAGCCTGTCGAGGCCTCGAGTGAGGACATCCGCGAGTTCATCGCTGACGGTCATCGGTGAGATGGGGCGCTGAGCAACCCGCGTGCATTTCGGGCGGCGATTTGTGACGATGTCTCCTATGCCCTCCGAGCACGCCACCCCACCCCGGCGTGCCCGCGACCAGCAGGACCCCCAGGGGAGGCGCGGACGGCCGCAGCGCAAGAGGTCGGGCCAACGCCGACCACGCCAGGACGCCAGCCCCGAGCCGCGCGCCCAGCGGGTCGCCTCTCGCCGGACCATGCTGCCGGCGCGGATCAACTATCCGCCCGAGCTGCCGGTCGTCGAGCGCCGCGACGACATTGCCGCAGCGATCCGTGACCACCAGGTCGTGATCGTGGCGGGGGAGACCGGCTCTGGCAAGACCACCCAGCTGCCCAAGATCTGCCTGGAGCTCGGGCGCGGCCTCGAGGGCACCATCGGCCACACCCAGCCGCGCCGGATCGCGGCCCGCTCGGTCGCCGAGCGGATCAGCGAGGAGCTGGGTGTCGAGCTCGGCACCACGGTGGGTTATCAGGTGCGCTTCACCGACAAGTCGACCAAGGACACGCTGGTCAAGGTGATGACCGACGGCATCCTGCTGTCGGAGCTGCAGCGCGACCGTGACCTGCGCAAATATGACACCCTGATCATCGACGAGGCCCACGAGCGCAGCCTCAACATCGACTTCATCCTCGGCTATCTCAAGCAGCTGCTGCCGCGCCGACCCGACCTGAAGGTGATCATCACCTCGGCGACCATCGACGTGCAGCGCTTCTCCGAGCACTTCGCCGAGGCCGACGGCACGCCTGCCCCGGTCGTGGAGGTCACCGGCCGCAGCTATCCCGTGGAGGTGCGGTTCCGCCCGCTGACGCGCCCCGGCCCGCCCGGCAAGGACGGCGTGCCGCGCGACGTCGAGATCGACCAGGTGACCGGCGTGTGCGAGGCGGTCGAGGAGCTGTGGACCGAGGACCCGGGTGGGGGACCGGCCGACATCCTGGTCTTCTGCTCCGGCGAGCGGGAGATCCGCGACGTCGCCGACGCCCTCGCTGGGATGAACCTGCCGGGCACCGAGGTGCTCCCGCTCTATGGCCGGCTCTCCGCCGCCGAGCAGCACCGCGTCTTCAGCCGGCACTCCGGGCGGCGCATCGTGGTGTCCACCAACGTGGCCGAGACCTCGCTGACCGTCCCGGGCATCCGTTATGTCATCGACACCGGCACCGCCCGCATCTCGCGCTACTCCCAGCGGCTGAAAGTGCAGCGACTGCCGATCGAGGCGATCAGCCAGGCCAGCGCCAACCAGCGCTCGGGTCGCTGTGGCCGCCTCGCCGACGGCATCGCGATCCGGCTCTACAGCGAGGAGGACTTCGAGGCCCGCCCCGAGTTCACCGAGCCGGAGATCCTGCGCACCAACCTGGCCTCGGTCATCCTGTCGATGACCAGCCTCGGGCTGGGCGAGATCGCCCGGTTCCCGTTCCTGGAGCCGCCGGACTCCCGGCAGATCGCCGACGGCGTCCGATTGCTCGACGAGTTGCAGGCCATCGACCCCGACGCCCCGGCACACCTGCCGCGCAAGCGCCTGACGCCCTATGGCCGCGCGATCGTGGCGCTGCCCGTCGACCCCCGACTGGCCCGGATGGTGATCGAGGCCGAGCGCAATGGTGCGCTGCGCGAGGTGTCGGTGATCGTCGCCGCCCTGTCCATGCAGGACCCCCGCGAGCGTCCCGCCGACGCGCAGGCCCAGGCCGACCAGTCGCACGCCCGCTTCAAGCACGAGGACTCCGACTTCCTCACGCTGCTCAACCTGTGGCGATATCTCAAGGAGCAGCAGAAAGCGTTGTCCAACAGCGCTTTCCGGCGGATGTGCAAGCGGGAGTTTCTGCACTATCTGCGCGTGCGCGAGTGGCAGGACCTGCACACCCAGCTCAAGCAGGCGACGAAATCCCTTGGGCTGCAGGCCAACAGCAACGAGCCGAGTGCCGACCAGGTGCACCAGTCGCTGCTGGCCGGCCTGCTCTCACACGTCGGTCTCTATGACCGGGACAAGCGCGAGTATGCCGGGGCGCGGGGTGCGCGCTTCGTCATCCAGCCCGGATCGGTCCTGCACCGCAAGAACCCGGACTGGGTGATGACAGCGGAGCTGGTCGAGACCACCCGGCTCTGGGCGCGGGTGAACGCACCGACCGACCCGGCCTGGGTCGAGCAGGCGGCCGCTCACCTGGTCAAGCGGTCCTACTCCGAGCCGCGCTGGTCGCGCAGCCGCGCCTCGGCCGTGGCCACCGAGCGGGTCACGCTCTATGGCGTGCCGCTGATCGCGGACCGGGCCGTGGCCTACGGGCGGATCGACCCCGAGGTCGCCCGCGACCTGTTCATCCGGCACGGCCTGGTCGAGGGGGACTGGGAGACCCGACACGACTTCTTCCACGCCAACCGCAGGCTCATCCGCGAGCTCGGCGAGCTGGAGGCCCGGGCCCGCCGGCGCGACATCCTCGTCGACGACGAGACGCTGGTGGACTTCTATGAGGCGCGGATCCCGGCCGAGGTCGTCTCCGGCGCGCACTTCGACACCTGGTGGAAGCAGGCCCGCCGCGAGGACTCCCAGCTGCTGACCTTCACCGAGGACCTGCTGGTCAGTGACGAGGCCTCGCTGGTCAGCGACCGGGACTATCCGGGCACCTGGCGCCAGGGCGAGCTCGAGCTCTCCGTCACCTATCAGTTCGAGCCGGGCTCCGGCTCGGACGGCGTCACCGTCCACATCCCGATCGAGGTGCTCAACCGGGTGCGCCCCGACGGCTTCGACTGGCAGGTGGCCGGGCTGCGTGAAGAGCTGGCGACTGCCCTGGTCAAGGCCCTGCCCAAGGACATCCGTCGCAATTTCGTGCCGGCACCGGACCACGCCCGTCGGGCCCTGGCCGCCATCGGCGACCCCCGCGACGAGCAGGAGACCTTCGTCGAGGCCCTCGCCGATGAGCTCACCGCCCGCCGCGTCGTGCCCGTCTCACCCGCTGACTTTGACCTGACCCGCGTGCCGGACCACCTGCGGGTCACCTTCGCCGTCGAGCGGACCGCCCGCCCGGGCGGCAAGCGCGGCCGCGGCCGCGCCCGGGTCGAGCTGTTGGGGGAGGGCAAGGACCTGGCCGCCCTGCAGGCGGAGCTCGCCCCGGCCGTGCGCACCACCATGTCCCGCGCCGCAGCCAGCATCGAGAAGACGGGACTGACCTCGTGGACCCAGGCACTCGGCATACTGCCGGAGACCTTTGAGCAACAGGTGGCCGGCAAGCCCGTCGTCGGCTATCCGGCGCTCGTCGACACCGGCGCGGCCGTCGACGTGCGAGTGCTGGGGACCGCCTCCGAGGCCGACCGGGCCACGCGGGTGGGGGTGCGGCGGCTGTTGCTGCTGGGCACGACCCCGCCGTGGAAGCGACTGCTCGCCCTGCTGACCAACGCCCAGAAACTCTCGCTCGGACACAACCCGCACGGGTCGGTGCCGCTGCTGCTGCAGGACGCACTGGCCTGTGCCGTGGACTCGGTCGTCGTCGAGATGCCGGGGGCTCGGGTGCGGACGCCGGAGGACTTCGACCACGCGCTGGCCATCGTCAAGCAGCAGGCGGTGCCGCGCGTGCTGACGATCGTGGAGAGCCTGGCCCCGATCCTGGACACGGCGCGCACGGTCTCGCTGGGGCTGCAGCGGCTGACCTCGCCGGCCGCCGCCGAGATGGCGACCGACCTGCGCACACAGCTGGACGCGCTGATCCGGCCGGGGTTCGTCGCGGACACCGGCTATCAGCGGCTGCCGCATCTGCGGCGCTATCTGGCGGGCATGGCCGAGCGCCTGGAGAAGGGCGCGCAGGACCTGGCCAAGGACCGCGACCGGATGGTCACCGTGCACACGGTGGAGGAGGAGCACGCCACGTTCCTCGGAAACCTCCCGCCGCACCGTCGCGCGGACGAGGACGTCGTGGACATCGGTTGGCTGCTGCAGGAGCTGCGGGTCAGCCTGTTCGCCCAGCGCCTCGGCACGCCGCAGCCGGTGTCGCCCAAGCGGATCTACGCCGCGATGGACCGCGCGGAGGACGCCCCCGCAAAAAGATAAAGGTCTCGCACGCCCGGCCAGGCTTTTCATAGAGGTCTCACACGCCGTCGTGCCGCGAATTCTTGGGGGCGATCGGATCTGTCCGCTGGACTCATGCGTGGCCCTGTGTCAGGAGTAGCTGGGAACCTGAGACCGCTCTGTCCACAGGGCCGGCGACAGTCGTCGCCGATTTCGCCATGATTGATCGTCATGAGTCCGGATCCACGAGACCGTCGGAAGCAGAGGAAGCCACGGGCGCAGCAGCCGGTGGTTCGGACCAGACCGTCCCCCGGTGATGTGCATGAGATCGTCTACTTCAAGCGCCATCGAGCCGATGACAGGCATGGCGCGGAGCCTGGTCGTGACGCGTTGAACGGGTTCCCGCCGAAAGTGCGCGCAACGATGCGTGCTGCACTGATTGCGGTTGCTTCGGCGCCTCCCAGGCGATTCGCTGGTGGGGGCTATTGGGAGGCGATGAAGGGCGCCATGACCGGCTGGTTCGAACTTCGGGTAGATGGGCCACAGCGACATCATTACCGCTTGTTCTGCCTCCTCGACTATGAGGCTGTTGGTCACGACAAGCCGCTCCTTGTCATCGTGGACGGAAGAAGCAAGCCCTTCCGCACAACCTTTTCGAAAGCTGATTACGCCGAGGTGCGGGAGCTTGGCGCCGAATATCTCAAGCGCAACCCGCGCTCGCTGGCTTGACTGCTAGGCGGGTGACCTCGTCGTGCGAGCACGCAACGTGTCGAGGTGCTCTGCCAACCCTCGCGGGTCGGCGGTGTGGCCCTCAAGGAGTGATGTCGTGATCTCGTGACGCTCAGCGTCGGAGATGGGCTCCACGGAAATGCGAAGCCCAAGTGCTGCCGCGACCTCCGCCACCGTGCCCAGGGTCGGATTGGCGTTGTCCGAGGAGAGGAGTCGGCGGATGGTTGCTGGCTCCTTGTGGATGGCACGCGCCAACTCGGCCTTGGACAGGCCAGCGGCCGCGCGCGCGTTGTCTAGAGCATTCACGACGTCGTCGATCGTCGCGATCCGCAGTGATTCGACGACGTAATCACGCAGGAACGCTGGGTCTTGAAGATCGCGGGCCAGGTCATCCCAGAATGCGTTGCGTTGATTCATCGATATCACTCCTCGCTCGAAGCGTAACATAAACGATACGCGGCGGGAGACGCGAGTGATTGCTTGTTCTGGTGCGACTGGTCCGCCCTCGTGCTGGACCATGCACGAGGGCGGACCGGCGTCGTGCGCGGCGGTCAGCCCTGCTGCTCGATGAACGCTGTCAGCGCCTCTGGATCCTCGGGGTTGCCCTCAAAGCGCTGGCCGTCGACCAGGACCGTGGGCGTGCCGAAGCGGCCGGAGGCCCCAGCCAACGACGGGTCGGACAGCGCCGCGTCGGTCGAGTCGCGGACCCACCCGTCGAACTCCTGGTCCAGGATGCAAGACCGCACGTCTGAGGAGTCGGCGCCCGCGTCGGCAACTGCGTCGGACAGCGCTTCGACGGTGACGCTGCCCTGGGAAGCGGAGCCCTGCAGGTCGAACAGGGCCTGGTTGACGTCCAGGAAGGCGTCGGGCTGGTTCTCAGCGACACAGACCGCAGCGTTGGCCGCGTTGCTGGAAAAGTCCGTGCCCTGGCTGGCGTTGTCCATCAGCGCCACCGGGTGCACCGCCAGCGAGACGTTGCCGGCCGCGAGCTCGTCGGACAGCATGGGCAGGTTGGCCTGCTCGAACGCCAGGCAGTGCGGGCACTGATAGTCCAGATAGACGCTGACCTGCGGGACACCACCAGCGCTCGCGTTGGCGTCGTCGGCCGTCGCGGACGCGCCGTCCCCGCCAGCCTCATCGCCCGCTGCACCGGCACCGGGGTCGAGCACGATGCCGCCGTCGTCGGTCACGGTCGTCGGGGTCGCGCTCGAGGTCCCGCCCTGGTTGAGCGCGATCGCGGCCACGACGGCGACCACCGCCAGGACGGCAACACCGATGAGGGAGCGGAAGACGACCTTCATCCGCTTCTCCTTGGCGACCGCCTCCTGCTGTTGCTGCCGGACCCGCTCCCGGGCCGACTGTTTCTGGGCGGACTGCTGTTGTGAGTTGTTCTTCTTCTGTGCCATGGGGATTTCTCCTTGGGTATGCCGAGGTGTCAGAGATAGCGCAGGACGTCCAGTCGGAACTGGGCCAGGAGCGCGACGGCCAGGTAGCAGGCCAGGGTCAGCGGGACGAGCCAGGTGAGCAGGTAGGACCCCACCCGTCGGGCTCCGTCGCCGAACACCCCGGCGGCCGCGTTGCGCAGCGTCAGGGTGAGGAAGAGCGGGATCATGACCGCCCAGACGACCATGCACCAGGGGCACAGGGTGCCCAGGACATAGATGCTCTGGCCGATCAGCCAGACCACGAACGCCATGCCTGCGGTCACGCCCAGGTGGAACACCACCCAGAACCATCGGGCGAAGGTGGCTCCGGCCAGCAGCGCCACCCCCACCGCGACGGGCGCGACGAAGCCGGCGAGGCCGAGCAGCGGGTTGGGGAAGCCGAAGGCCGCCCCCTGGTCGGAGGCCAGGTTTGCCCCGCACTGCACGACGATGCTGAAGTCACAACCCAGCACCGCGTCGGCGTCATCGAGCGTCTCGAACTTGGCCAGCACCAGCTCGAACGAGGCCCAGAGCCCGACCAGACCAGCCAGGATCAGGAAGGGCGCGAGCAGGCGACGGTCGCTGCGGCTGGTGCCCGGACTCACTGGTCGGCGCCTCGCCGTCGGACCACGGCGAACACCCCCAGCGCAGCGAGGAGCACGACGAGGCCGATCACGATCGGGGTCCACGGCACACCGCCGTCGTCCGACTCGGTTTCATTCGCGCCGCTGTCCTGCGCCGGCTCGCTCGCCGTGGTCGGTGCCGCCTCTGCGGTGGTCGGTGCCGCCTCTTCGGTCGTGGGCTCCGGCTGCTCCGTGGACTCGGTCGCTTCGGAGCTCTCCTCCACGGTGGTCGGTGCTGAGTCCGCAGGTGCTGTGCTCGGGGTCGCGTCCGCGGGAGCCGGCTCGGTCGTCTCGGCGGCAGGGGCGTCAACCGTGAACGGGATGACCCCCGAGATGGGGTGACCGTCCGAGGAGGTGACGCGCCAGCTGACCTCGTAGGAGCCGCTGGGTAGGGCCTCCGCCAGCGGCACGGTGACGCCCGTGCCGTCAACGGCCAACTCGCCGGTCTCCCAGGTCGCGCCGTCGCTGTCGGTGACGACGGCGGCGGCGCCCAGCTCGAGCACCTCCGCAGAGAAGGTCAGCTGCACCTGCGTCAGTGGCTCGGTGAGGGTCTCGCCCTCGGCGGGACTGCTGTCGGTCAGGGTGTCGTGGGCGTGGGCCGCAGAGCCGGTGCCGATCAGCACCGTGCTCATGAGCAGGGCGGCCAGTGCGCGCCAGATGAGGTGAGGGGTGGAAGGGGCGGGGCGCGTCGCAGCGCGCCGGAAAGTGGTGTGCATGGGTTGTCCTCTGGGCAGGCTCCGCCCCGTGGAGGCAACAGGTCGTCACCTCGGGTGCGGAGACGTCGGAAGGCGCCGACGGTCCGGACACCAGGAGGCACCGGCCGCGACGCTAGGGAGTCGGAACTGCCAGAGGAGTTGGGGGTCCGCGGCGCGCGACGGAGGCCTGCACCAGCAGGCGTGTGGTGGGCACCCAGGCCCGCTCGTCGGCCAGCGGGGCCGACGGAGCGGTGGGGCGGGCAGGTTGGGGGACGACCGGCGACAGGAAGCGCCAGGTCAGGCGCTGCACAGAAGACCGGATCCGCGTGAGGATCAGCTCACCGTGGCGCAGGGCAGCCGCGGTCAGCACGGCCGCTGCCACGTGGGCCAGCACCATCCAGACGGAGGTGGCGCCCGCGTCCACGGGCGTGCTCATCGCGTGGTGGGCGTGTGCCCCGGCGGAGCCAGCAGCGCCCAGGTCGGTGGCGCCGAGCATGAACAGGTTGTGGAAGAGTACCTGGCTCGCGCCGACCGACAGCAGCAAGCGGATCGAGGGCAGGCGCACCCCGGCGAGCAGGATGCACACGCCGAGGGCGAGCAGCAGGGGGACGACCAGGCCCGGCAGCGCCGGCATCGCGCCGCCGGCCATGAGGTGGAAGAGCAGGGCGATCGCGGTGGACACGCCGGCCGCAGAACTGCCCCGGATCAGTGCGCGACGCTGGGCTGGTGCCCAGGGGTTGCGCGCCTCGTCCATGCCTCCATGCTACGTATGCCGCGCCCTGGCCTGGTCCTCGACCCTCACCCGTGCGGTGGCTGGGGGCGTCCCGGTCATGCTTGGGATCGTGCGGAGGCGGGGCGGCGTGGGGCGAACGATGAGTTCCACGCAGGGGCTGGGTCACCACTGGCAGGGGCAGCCGAACGACGGCGCCCACCACGAAGGAGACGATCCAGATGACCACGCTCGGCAGCATCATGCTCGGCACCAGGGACCCGGACCGGTTGCACAGGTGGTACACCGCCGTGCTCCCACCCGACAGCGACGACGTCCAGGGCGACTACCGGATCCTGGGGTATGGCGGGTTCCATCTCTTCATCGATGCTCGCGACGATGTGCAGGAGAGCCACCCGGACCCGGCCAGGACCCTGCTCAACTTCGACGTCGATGACGCCCGGGCGGTGGTCGAGCGCATGGAGGCGGCGGGCACCACCTGGGTGGCTCCGTTGGATGACCGCGGCGGCAGCCTGTTCGCCACGGCGCAGGACCCGGACGGCAACTATGTCCAGGTCATCCAGCTCAGCCCGGAGGACCTGGCGCAGATGCAGGCCAACCAGACCGGGACGCGGCCACCGGTGGGCATGGTCGTCGGTGAGGTGTTCAGCGGCTTCTCGGTCGACGACCTCGCCGCTGCCCGCTCGTTCTATGCCGACACGCTCGGACTGCGGGTGGACACCGGACCCGAGGCGATGCCCCTGCTCTTCCTGGACGCCGGAGGTCGCAAGATCCTCATCTATGAGAAGGGCGAGGCGCACGCCCCGGCCAATTACACCGTGCTCAACCTGCCCGTGCTGGATGTGGAGGCCGCTGTTCGCGACCTTGCCGAGCGCGGCGTGGAGTTCCTGCGCTATGACGGCATGGACCAGGACGACCTGGGCATCAGCCGCGGTGGCGGGCCACTGATCGCCTGGCTCAAGGACCCGGCCGGCAACGTGCTGTCGGTGATTGAGCGAGGGTGATCCGATGACAGGTCCGAGCACGAGGCCGCTCACCGCGGCCGATGAGCACCTGCTGAGGGTCGCGACGCTCGGCAATCTCAACTGGGCCGAGGATCGCTTCACGATGCGGGACGTGACGGATCGTCCGGAGTTCGCCCATTACACGCGTCTGGACCAGGGCCGCGGGGACCTCGGATTCGTCGCCGAGGACGGCGACCGGGCTGTCGGCGTGGTCTGGGCACTCTTCCTGCCGAGTGACGACGGGGGCTTCGGCTTCGTGGACTCGCTGACTCCAGAGTTGAGCCTGTGGGTCCACGCCGACGACCGGGGCCGCGGCGTGGGCAGGCACCTGCTGCAGTCCCTGAAGACTGAGGCCGCACGCCGCGGGATCTCCGGCATCAGCCTGTCGGTGGAGAGGGGGAACGTCGCCAGGCACCTCTACGAGAGCGAGGGCTTCCAGGCGGTCCCGGGCAGGGAATCGGACGGGGTGCTGGTCTGGACCCCGTGATCACTGCGGCCCCCCCTGATCAGCGGTCAGGGCGCCATGGTCGCGGTGGCGGTGGCAGTGGCCGTGGACACGTCGCCCTCACCGCGGGTGGCACCGCCGATGACAAACTCCCCGATCACCGTCTCGCCGTCGGACTCATAGACCGGGACGCTGAACGTCTGGCCCGCGCGCTCCTCCTGCATCTTCAGCGCGTGCTCGGGGGAGGTCGGCTCGGGGCCAACCGCGGCGTTCATCTCCGCCACGGAGGCGTAGCCGGTCTGACCGTTCGTGGCGATCGCGGAGATCAGGTCCGGCTCGCCGTTTTCGTTTTGGACGCCATAGGTCTGGCCCTTGGCGTTGACGCCCCACTCGGTCACCTCCGTGCTGACATAGGCGGTGGTGACTTGCCAGCGCGCACCGTCGGCGGCCCGGATCTCGATCGTGTCCGTGCCCTCGGCCAGGTCGATGACATAGGGCGCCACCACGAAGTCCTCCTCGGTGACGCTCTCCTCACGCGCATCGCTGGCGTCACAGATCATGCTGGCACCATCGGGATAGGTGAACTCACCCGCACTCAGACAGTCCAGCACCATGGCCACACCAGTGGCGCCCGTCGGCTTCTCGCCGAGCTCGACGGTGGTGGTTCCGGCCTTCGTCACGGTGATGGGCTCGCTGAGGTGGGTCACGCGCGTCCCGCCGGGCATCACGTTCGCGTCGTTGGTGACCGGCTCTGAGGGATCGGCGGTCGCAACGACGCCTCCGCCACCAGGCCCGACCTCGGCGGTCTCGGGCAACAGTTGCGTGGCAAGCGGGACGGCGAGAGCAAACACCGCGACTCCCACGACCCCACCGACGACACTGTGGCGCCGCCGGGTGCGACGCACGCGCGCGCCGATCTGCTCGAACCGGTCCACCGGATCCATCAGGTCCGGGGGCAGGTCGCGCAACTGCTCGATGATGCGGTCGGTGTCCTTCACAGCTCCTCCTCCACAAGCACGTCCTGGCCGATGACCTCGCGCAGCCGGGCCAGGCCCTTGGCGGTCTGGCTCTTCACCGTCCCCGCGGAGCAGCCCATGATCTCGGCCACCGCAGCCACGGGCAGGTCATCGAAATAGCGCAGCACCACGGCCTGCCGCTGGCGCAGCGGCAGCTGGGCCAGTGCCTCAGCCAGCACCAGGCGGTCGGTGACCGATCCGCTCGGGTCAGCGTCGGCATACAGATCGGTCTGTATGCCGTCACTCGCCGAGGCGAGATCCGTCGGCTTCTCGCGGGTCCAGAACCGCGCCTTCCAACTGGCGTTGGTGCGCACCATCACCTGGCGGACATAGGCCTCGGGGTGGCCCTGACTGACCCGTGACCAGTGCGGCCACGTGCGCGCCAGAGCGGTCTGCAGGAGGTCCTCGGCGCCCGCCGCGTCACCGGTCAGCATCCAGGCGGTGCGCAGCAGGGACGGTGACCGTCCGACCACGAACTCCCGGAACCCGTCCGGCTCACGCATGTGGGCCTCCTTGCCTCATGCCCATCTAACCGGCTGGGTCCCGCGATCGGTTGCCCGTCAGCGCAGGTGACTGGCCCCGTTGAAGTCGACGACGGCTCCGGAGACCCACTCGGCGCCGGGCTCGGCCAGGGCACAAATGGCGGCGGCCACCTCCGGCGCGGTGGCGACCCGCCCGAACGGGCTCTGGGCACGGATCGCATCACCAGAGTCGCCCTCGAGCAGGCCAGCAGCCATGTCCGTGGCGATGAACCCCGGCGCGATGGACACCACGCCGATGCCGTGCGGAGCCAGCGCGACGGCCATCGACTGGCCGAAGGCGTGCAGACCTGCCTTGCTGGCGCCATAGGCGGGGATGTCCGGCTCCCCGCGATAGGCCCCGCGCGAGCCCACATTGACGACCCGCCCGGCGGGGTTGCCCTCAGCCGGCGGCACCTCCAACATGTGGCGCGCCACGCAGAAGGTGAGGTTGGCCGGCCCCATCAGGTTGGTCTCCAGCGTGGTCCGCCAGACGCGCACCCAGCTGTCGTAGTCGGTGTCGGTGATGCGGTGGTCGCCCCGCCTGCTCCCGCCGCCCTGCGGGTCGAGGAAGAGCGCGGCGTTGTTGACCAGCACGTCGATCCGACCCAGGATCTCGGCTGCACCGGCGGCCAGGGCCTGGGTCTCCTCGGGGGAGGAGAGGTCCGCCTGCTGTATGCCGTGCCCCTCACCCGGGAGGGAGTCGAGCACCTCACGGGCGCGGTCCTCGGCGCCGCGAAAATGGACCACGACCCGGTCGCCGCGCGCGGCGAAGGCTCTTGCCGTGGCCGCTCCGACGCCTCGTGATGCCCCGGTGACCAGAACGCCCCTGCCGCTGTGCTTGTCCATGGCGCCCAGCCTAGGGTGGGAATCCTGAGGCCGGGTTGCTCGTTGGACCCTGCGAGCACCCGTGGCGCGCCCGCGCCCCGCACGAACGGAGCCGACCATGGCACACGCTGCACGCCGACCCCTGCGTTGGGGCGCCCTGATGGGTGTTGCCTCCGCGATCCGATCCGCCAGCCGTCCGGGAGCGCCGGGTGTGGGGGAGCGCCTGGCCGCCCTCCCGCGGATGGTGCGCGCGATCATGACCAGGAAGTACAGCGGCGTCGACGGCTCCAAACTGCTGATGATGCTGGCCGCGGTCGGTTATGTCGTCAGCCCGATCGACCTGATGCCCGAGGCCATGCTGTTCATCGCCGGCCTCGGCGACGACGCCCTCGTCGTCGGCTGGCTCGCGGTGACGATCATCAACGCGACTGACGACTTCCTCGACTGGGAGCGCACCGGCGACTTCATCCCCGGTCAGGTCTACGACACGACCGGCCAGCAGCCCCCGCACTACGACGTCATCTGACGGCCACGCCGCGGCGACACTGGAGCACTGCCACGCCGCAGCGACAACGGAGCACTGACACGGGACGGGTGGCTGAGTCATCTCCTGACTCAGCCACCCGTGGTGTGTCCAGGCGTGTCTGAGGCGTAATTCGGTTGCCGTCGGACCCCGCTGACGCGCACCATTTAGAGTGGCGCCGATGAGTCGGGCGGCCAACGGTGGTCTGCACCGTGAGCATCACCCATCCCACCCATGACGGAGGAACCTCTATGTCTACGCGCACGCCTGCCGCGGCCGCGAACAGCCCCGCCGTGTCAGAGCGCACCCCCGCCGTCGTGATGTGGCTGGTGGCCGCAGCGTTCGTGGTGATCCTCAACGAGACGATCATGATGAACGCCATTCCCCAGCTGATGGTGGGGTTGGACATTGACGAGGCCGCAGCGCAGTGGCTGTCCACCGCGTTCCTGCTGACGATGGCCGCGGTCATCCCGGTGACCGGCTGGTTCCTGCAGCGGGTCAGCACCCGCGCCGCCTTCGCGACCGCGATGAGCGTCTTCATCATCGGCACGGCCCTGGCGACGATCGCCCCGACCTATCCGGTCCTGCTCGCCGCACGGATCATCCAGGCGTCCGGCACCGCGGTGATGATGCCGCTGCTGATGACGACCCTGATGACCGTCGTGCCGCAGTCGAACCGCGGCCGCGTCATGGGCAACGTCACGCTGGTGATGTCAGTGGCACCAGCCCTCGGGCCCGCCGTGTCGGGCCTGCTGCTGGGACTCGGCTCGTGGCGCTTCATGTTCCTCACCGTGCTGCCGATCGCCGTGGTCGTCACGATCCTGGCGCTGCGCAAGCTGCCCAATGTCGGGGAGCCGCAGCAGGTCAGCATCGACTGGCTCAGCGTGGTCGTGGCCGCGCTCGGCTTCGGTGGGCTGGTGTTCGGGCTGAGCCGGTTTGGTCAGGGCCTGGGTGCCCAGCCGTGGGTGATGGTCGGAGTCAGCGTGCTCGCCATCCTCGGCTTCGTGCTCCGTCAGTTGCACCTGCAGCGCCGGGGCAACCCGCTGCTGGACCTGCGCACCTTCCGCCGCCCGGTGTTCACCAAGGCCGTGGTGCTATTGTCCGTGTCCTTCATGGCGATGCTCGGCGCCATGATGCTGCTGCCGCTCTATCTGCAGCAGGCACGGGGCCTCTCCGCACTGGAGGCCGGTCTGATGGTGATGCCCGGTGGCATCGCGATGGGCCTGCTCGGCCCGCGCGTGGGCCACATCTTCGACCGGTTCGGCAGCCGTCTGCTGATCATCCCCGGCGCGGTGGGCATCGCGCTCGCGATGGGGTCGCTCACCCTGATCGACATCAACACGCCCTACTGGCAGATCCTGGTCGCCCACCTGGTCCTGATGATCAGCCTGGCCGGGGTGTTCACTCCGACGTTCACGCTGGGGCTGGGCGACGTGCCGGCGCATCTGTACTCCCACGCGAGCTCGCTGCTGGGCACTCTCCAGCAGGTGGCCGGGGCTCTCGGCACCGCGATCGTGATCACGATCATGACTGCCCAGGCCAACCGGCTGGTCGCTGGTGGCACCCCGCCGCTCGAGGCGACAGTCGAGGGCATGCGCTGGGGCTTTGTGTTCGGCGCAGTCATTGCGCTGGTCGTGGTCGGTCTGGTGCTGTTGATGCCCAACCGGCTGCCAGACAGTGAGCCGGAGGTGGAGTCTGCGGGGGAGCAGGAGGGTGAGCTCGCCGAGGAGATGCCGGACCTTGGTGTCGCGGAAGCCCTTCCCGTCCACGGGGATCCCCACTAGGGTGACCGTGGAGTTGCGCGGAGGCGGAGCAACTCCACGGCGTCCCGTGAGGCACGCGGGGGCGCATCCCGTGACCGCCTGACCAAAGAGGTGCCCGATGTCCGTTCCCCCTTCCCCGCACGACTCTCCAACCGGGAGCAATCCCTCCTCAGGCGCGGGCGGCCATGCTCCGCCACCGCCTCCCGGTGACTTCCAGCAACAGCCTCCGCAGGGTGGGCACCAGCCTCCGCCCCCGCCTCCGGGTGGCTACCAGCAACAGCCTCCGCAGGGTGGCTACCAGCAGCAGCCTCCGCCGCCCCAGGGTGGCTACCAGCAGCAGCCTCCGCAGGGTGGCTACCAGGCCGCGCCCGGTCCGCACTACGCTGCGGCAGGCGGCGGAGTTGGCCAGCCAGCCGAGCTGATGGACCGGTTTCTCGCCCGCCTCATCGACTACGTGATCCTGTTTGTCTTCAACATGCTCGTGATCGGCTTCCTGCTCATCAGCGTCATCATGGGCAGCTCCGCCGGCATGTTCGGCTTCGGCGGGGGCGGTTTCCTGTCGGGCGTGGTCAGCTCGGTGCTGTTCTCCGCTGTCTACCTGGGCTATTTCGCCTATCTGGAGTCCAGCCGCGGGCAGACCGTGGGCAAGATGCTCATGAAGCTGCAGACACGTGGCCCCGGCGGCGGCAAGCCGACCATGGAGCAGGCCGTGCGCCGCAACATCTGGGTCGCCCTGGGCATCCTCGGGGTCATCCCGTTCATCGGCGGGTTCATCGGTGGCCTGGCCCAGCTGGCAGCGGTGATCCTCATCGCGGTCGGCATCAGCGGTGACACCGCCGGCCGGCGCGGCTGGCACGACACGTTTGCCGGAGGCACGCAGGTCGTCAAGATCGGCTGAGCCACACCACGCTCGACGCACAGAACCGGCGGGCCATGGGCTCGCCGGTTCCGTGTCTGTCAGGCGTGCGAGACCGCTACGAGGATGCGGGTCAGGCGTACGAAACCTTTACGAAAATGCGGGTCAGGCGTGCGAGACCTCTATCAAAATGCGGGTGGGGCGTGCGAGACCTTTATTAATTTGCGCCGGTGGCCTCATCCTCCGCCTCGGCGGCGGCAGCAGCGCGCAGCTGCTTGTCCGTCGGTGCGCTGCGGCCCAGCTCGACCGGCAGCTCCGGGGCGTCCGATCCGAGCACGTGCTCGGTCAGGAAGCCGGAGACCACCTGATACCAGATCTTCGCGTGCTGAGGCGTGAGGATCCAGTGGTTCTCGTTGGGGAAATACAGGAAGCGGTGCACGGTTGATCCGTCATCAGCGGCGGGTCGACCGGAGTGGGCGAGCAGTTCATACCAGAGCCGCAGGCCCTCACCGATCGGGACGCGATAGTCCTTGTCGCCGTGGATCACCAGCACCGGAGTGACGATCTTGTCCACCGACAGGTGCGGGCTGTTGGCCTCGCCCATCTCGCGGGTCATCTCCCGCTGCCAGAAGAACGACGCGTCGGTCGTGGGACCGAACTGGTCCAGGGCCCAGAGTGAGGCGTGCGTGACGATCGCCTTGAACCGATCCGTGTGTCCCGCAACCCAGTTGGCCATGTAGCCACCGAACGACCCGCCCATTGCGGCCGTGCGGGTCTCGTCGATGTCATCGCGGGCCACCACGTGGTCGGTGATCGACATCAGGTCCTCATAAGGCGCCTTCCCCCACGAGCCCCAGCCGCGCTGGATGAAGTCCCGGCCATAGCCGGTGGACAGCGCGGGGTCCGGCATCAGCACGGCATAGCCCTGGGCGGTCAGCAGCCACGGGTTCCAGCGCCAGGTCCATGCGTTCCACGAGCCGAGCGGCCCGCCGTGGATCCAGAGCAGCAACGGGTGGGGCCCCTCGCCCTCGGGCAGGGCCAGCCAACCGCGCACCCGGGTGCCGTCGGCGGCCGTGGTCTCGACATCCTCCAGGCGACCGGGGATCTCCGGACGCTCGACCGGGCCGGGCAGCGGGGTTGCCTCGCCGGTGCCCAGGGCGATCGACACGACCTCGGCGGGGAAGAGATAACTGGACCGCACGGCATACGCCGTCGTGCCGTCGGGGGCGACGACGACCTCGCTGTAGGCCGAGTCGTCCGTCGTCACCTGGCGCACCGCCCCGGTGGCCACCTCGATCGAGAAGATGGGGGAGCGGCCGTTGTCGTCGGCGATGACCAGGACGTTCTGGCCGTCCGGCAGCCAGGCAGCAGGGCTGGCCCAACGGTCCCAGTCGGCCGCGAGCGGGCTCAGCTCACTGGAGGCCAGGTCCAGCACGTGCAGCTGCGGCGCCGGCGCCTGCTCGGGGGTGCTCTTGCGGTCGACGACGATGACGGCCCGGGTGCTGTCCGGGCTGATCAGCGCGCCATAGAACTCGTGGTCCGGCTCGTCGCACAGGACGGTCTGCTCGCCGGTGGCCAGGTCGATGCGCACCAGCTGGCTGCGCTGGTCGCCGCGAGCCTCGGGCACGGTCAGCGACACCAGCGCGAAGGTCCCGTCCGGGCTGACCACGGGGGCGCCGTCGCGCATCCGGGCGCCGACGCCCTCGCTGACCCGGCGCAGCTGCAGCGGGGCCACGTGGTCGGTCGTGGTGGGTCGCTTCGGCGTCTCGTCCGCAGCCGGCTCGGCCACGAACAGCTGCGGTGCGCTCGGCCCGAGGTCGGCATCCCAGTGCCGCACCGGATAGCCGTCGTGCAGGATCGCCTGCACGCCACCGTCCTTGCGCGCCTTGTGAATTGCGGCATGCGTCTTCTCATCGGTGGCGCCCGGCAGCTGGCTGGCCACGACCACGGTCACGTCGGCGTCGTGGGCGCACAGGACCTGGCCGACGCCACCGGGGCGGGACAGCACCACGCGGGCCTCACCGCCGCCGGCCGGGATCTCCCACAGGGCCGCCTCGGGAGTGTCCTCGTCGGCCTCCGGGTCGGGGCGGGCCGAGGTGAAATAGAGCGTGCCCGTGCTGCTGAACGCGGCGCCGGCCTCGCCCTTGGCGCTGCGGGTGATGCGGTATGCCGACTGCTCGCCCCGCGGGTCCAGCCCCCAGAGTGCGGTGGCATAGCCGGTGCCGGCCTTGGTGATGGTGGACACGGTGGTCACCAGACGCGTCCCGTCGGGGCTGAGTGCCAGGCCCCCGAGGCGCGGCATCGCGACATACTGGTCGAGGTCATGGAAAATCGTGGAAGACGTCTGTGGCTCCGAACTCATACGGTCTTTCCTATCACTGCGCGGCCCCACAAAGATCAACGGCGCCCGTGCTGACTGATGTGCGCTGGCTGATCGGCACGCCGTGGGGTGCCAGGTGACCCGCCCCAGAGGTGACGGGCACGGCATACTGAGGGGCCGGGGAATCTGTGGCGCACCCGCGGCGTTGTGCGTGTAGAAGATCTGAGGAGGACTTTCGTGATCGAGCCGAGTTCGCTGTACCGCCTGGAGACCGACTCCGCGAGGCAGCCGCTGCATGCCCCCCTGCTCCACGTCTCGCTGGAGGGGTTCATGGACGCGGGCAACGTGCGCAGCCAGGTGACTGAGCACCTGCTGGAGCACCTGGAGCACACGGTCGTTGCGTCCTTCGACATGGACAGCCTGATCGACTACCGCGCGCGGCGTCCCCAGATGACCTTTGACCGCGACAACTACTCGACCTTCGAGGACCCGTCGCTGATCCTCTATCGCGTGATCGACCGCTCGGGCGAGCCGTTCCTGCTGCTGGACGGGCTGGAGCCGGACTTCCACTGGGAGGCGTTCGCCGAGGCGGTGCACCAGTTGTGCCTCGGCTTTGGCGTGCGCCGCATGGTGTCCGCACAGGGCGTGCCGATGGCCGTCCCGCACACCCGCCCCATCGGGGTCACCCGCTTTGCCAGCGATCGCGAGCTGATCGGCGACGTCGACCCGCTGTTCGGGACCGTCCAGGTGCCCGGCAGCGCCGAGGCCCTGCTGCACCTCCGCCTGGGCGAGGCCGGCGTGGAGACGATGGGTGCCGCCGTGCACGTGCCGCACTATCTGGCCGAGGCGCGCTTCGGTGACGCCGCCGTCGCGGCGCTCGACACCCTGGTGGGCTTCAGCGGCGCCGACCTGCCCCGCGACCAGCTCGTGGCCGCGGCCGGGCTCAACCGTGCCGACATCGCCAAGGAGCTGACTCAGAACGAGGACGCCGCCGAGGTCGTCTCTGCCCTGGAGCAGCGCTATGACCGGTTCGTCGAGGGCCAGCGCAAGCGCAGCCTGCTCGCGGCCGAGGTCGGCGACCTGCCCAGCGCCGACGAGATCGGGGCCCAGTTCGAGGACTTCCTGCGCGAGCAGACCGACACGGACAGCCCCGAGACGGAATAGTCTTCACACCGACCAACAACAAGGGCCCCGACGCGCACTGCGTGTCGGGGCCCTTGTTGGTGGGGGTATCGCTGACCTCGCGAAGCGGACCTTGCATCTTCCGCCCCCTGCGCGGAAAACCAAGGTCCACTTCGCAAGGTCAGTCGTGCGTGCCCGGCGGCGCCATGGAGCCGCCCACGGTGATGGACTGACGATTCTCCGAGACGACCAATGACACCGGCACCTGAGTGTGCTGGTTCTTGCCGGCCGTGCCCGAGACCAGGAGCGAGGCCTCATAGGTGCCAGGCTCGAGGCCAGTGGGATCCACGGTGAAGGGCACGACTGCCGTGTCTCCGGGCGCCACCGAGCCCGTGTCCTGCGTGAGCTTGAGCCACGGCACGTCGCCCACTGAGGGGGAGTCGGTCGCGATGCGGCGCACGACGCCCTCGACCTGGTCATACGCCCACAAGCTCCCGTCGGGACCGACCTCGAGGCCGGCTCCGCTGAGTTGCTGCGTGCCCGGGTCGGCGATCGTCGAGATCGTTGCACAGGTGCGGGGGTCGATCTGATAGATGGTGTCCGTCTCGGAGTTGGTCGCCATCCACAGAGTGCGATCGAGCGGGTCGAACCCGAGCCCGGAGATCGCCCTGTCCTCAGTGCTGCAGTGAGAGAGCAGAGCACCCGGGGTCTCGAAGGACTGACCGGCGACGGCATAGACAACGCCCTCGTTCCAGCCACCGACATAGAAGATGTCCTCCGCCACGTCATAGGCCAGGCCACGCTGCGAGACCGCCGTCCACTGTTGGCCGTGCACGGTGTAAGCCACCTCACCGGTGTCGGTGTCCCAGCAGTGGATCCCGTTGGCGGTCGGTCCCTCGCCGACGTCGAGCTGGCACATGTTGCCGTCGCCGTCCGGGGCCATGTCCGCCTGCCAGGCGCCGGCCCACGTCGCGTCGTGCACGGTGCCTGTGGGGGTGCCGTCGCGCAGGAACTCCGTGTTGTCACGTGATCGCCCGTCGATGTCGGAGACCCAGACGGTCTCGTCCGTGGTGCCGAGGCCATACCCCTTCGTCACGCCTGCGGCGGGCCACTCGGCGACCACCTCAGCGGGGGACGTTGCCGGAACGTTGTCCGGGCCGTGCTCCGCCAGGGCAAGCCCCTCAGTGGTGCGGGCCAGGGAGTCCTGCGGGTCGGCATACTCCTGGGTGGTCTTCTGCGCGGACGGCTGGTCCTGGACGCTCGGGGCGTGGGACGAGCCCGTCGTGGCCGGCAACGCGCCACTCTCGACCTCCTGGATCTCCCATTTCAGGTCGGCCGTCCCGGTGTTGGTGATGGCCAGCTCGCGATAGGTCGTGCTGTCCTTGCCGATCACGGTGTCGGAGTGTGTCGTCTCGGCGCTCAGTGTCGCGGTCACCAGCTCGTGGTCGAGCGTCAGCACGTCGCCCTCACCGGTGATGGTGACCTGCTCCCGGGACGTGCTGTAGTTGAACCGGTTGGCCGTGACGGTGTAGGTCCCTGGGAACAGCAGGGTGCGGTAGGCGCCGTCGGCACCAGTGCGGGAGCGGCGCACGACGGTGCCGTCCTCGTCCGTGACCACGACCCACGCGTCCGCCACGCCATCGCCGGTGTTGGCGTCGGTCACGGTCCCGGTGACCGAGTCGTTGGCCGGGAGACTGAAATGGATCTGCCGGTCGTTGGACAGGGACCGCTCGCTGTGGGAGAACTGGAAGGCCACCGTGCCGTCAGCGTTCTCCAACCCGACCGTGGCGCCCATGCCGACCTCGTGGCCGTAGGGCTCCTCGTCCAGGTTGCGGTAAGCGAAGGTGATCTCGCCGTTCTCCCACAGGGTGGCCTCGAAGTCCAGGGTCCCCTCGCCGTACCAGAGGTTGACGTCGCGGTATTCGATCACGAACCCGCGGTTGGGTGCCTCGCCGATGACACCGGTGTAGATGCCGCCGTGCTCCTGGATGTCCAACTTGCTCCAGAACGGGTAGACGCCGGCGTTGGGCGCCACCGGGTCGGGCAGCTTGCCGTTGAACCAGGTGCGCGGGCCGACGAAGCTGATCTCGCCGTTGGTGCCCAGGTGGACGCGGGAGTAGCCCACGCCGTAGTGCGTGACCGGGAAGGGCAGGTCGATCGAGGTCGTGTTGTCCTCGCCGCTGAGATCCACGAGGGTGTCGACCTCGACGTAGGCCGCGGGCTCGATGCCACAGGTGTAACCGAAGTCGTCGGTCACCCGCGCCAGGTCGATGTCCTGCGTCAGCGGCCCGTCCACCGTGACCTCGACGCTCTGCGCGGTGGTGCAGTGCGGCAGGTCGGCGGTCAGGGTGTAGGTGTCGACCGGGACGTCGGGGATCGCGTAGTTCCCGTTGGTGTCTGTCGTGACCGCAGGCAGGGGAGTGTCGTCCACGGAGACCGTGGCCCCCGCGAGCGGCTCGCCATCCGAGGTGACCGTGCCGCTGATCGCGTGGGTCGCGGCCACCTCCAGAGCAATGGCCTCGGTCAGGGCACTGTCCTGCGTGATGGTGACGGTCGTGGTGGCTCCGACGAAGCCGAAGGCCGAGGTGACCAGCTGCCACTCGCCGACCGGCAACTCCATCCGGAAGGCGCCGTCGGCCGCGGTCGTCAGGGTGCGCAGGGCCGTGCCCTGGGAGTCACTGGCCACGATCTTGGCTCCCTCGATCGGGGCTCCGTCGGCTGTCGACGTCACGGCTCCGTCGACGAAACCACTGACCGGGTAGGAGAACCGGACCTGGTCATCGTTGGACAGCATCTCCTCGCGGAAGGAGTACTGCACCCCCACCTTGCCCTCGGCGTCCTCGATGCCGATCGAGGACGTGAAGCCCAGCTCCAGCGGGTCCTCAGGGTCGAGGTTGCGATAGGCGAACGTGATGGTGTCGTCCTCCCAGAAGGTCACCTCGAAATCGACCGGCGCGGCGTTGTCGTACTGGCCGATCATGTTGCGGTACTCCACCACCAGGCCGCGGTGCGGGGCCGTGCCGGTGACGGTCGTGAAGACCCCGCCGCCCTCGGCGGGCTTGGCCGCGCGCCAGAAGGGATAGACCGCCGCGTTTGCGCCGGACGTGGAGGGCAGCCGGGTGGGGAAGGCCTGCGCGTTCTCCCCCTGGAAGTTCACGTGGCCGTGCACCGAGACGTAGGCGTGCTCGGTGTAGGTCTGGCCGTAGTAGGTGATCGGGAAGGGCAGGTCGATGGTGGTGGTGGGGTTTGCCGTCGACAGGTCGAGGGGCTGGTCGGCCTCGACGTATGCCGTGGGCTCCAGTGCGCAGGAGTAGCCGTAGGCGTCGGCGGTGCGCACCAGGGCGAAGTCCAGGGTGGTGTTCTCCTCGATCGTGGTGGCGGTGGTCTCGGGGTCGGTGCAGTTGGTGAGGGCAGCAGACACGGTGTAGTCACCCGCGGGGACCTGGATGCTGTAGCTGCCGGTGGGGTCGGTCTGCACCGGCTCCAACGGGGTGTTGGTCACCGCGACGGTCGCGCCATAGACCGGCTCACCGGTCGTGGAGTCGGTGATGGTGCCGCTCACGACGTGGTTGGCCAGGGCCTCCAGCACGAGTTCCGTCGTCGTGCCCTCGCCACCCACCAGGGTGACCGTCGTCGTCGCCGTGGAAAAGCCGAAGAACGAGGCGGTGACGTCCCACTGGCCGTCCGCCAGTGTCACGTCGAAAGTGCCGTCGGCGTCGGTCGTGGTGGTGCGGACCCGGTCGTCCTGGGTGAGCCGGATCGAGGCACCCTCCATGGCGTCACCGCCGTCGTCGGTGACGGTCCCGGTGAGGGTGCCTCCGCGGGGCCCGGCCTCGAGCAGCGCCAGGGCGTCGAGGCGTCCCTCGCCATAGACGTTGTTGTTCTCTGGCGTGCCGCCGCACTGGTCGTCGGGGGTGTCGATTGCGGTGCCGTCGAGCAGGTCGCGGGTGGCCTGGACGTCACCGATCAGGGCGGGGGAGCCCGCCCACAACAGCGCGATCGCACCGGAGACGTGCGGTGCAGCCATGGAGGTGCCGGAGCCGATGACATAGCCCCCACCGGGGAAGGAGGAGCGCACCTCAACGCCGGGGGCGCTGATGTCGGGCTTGATGGTGCCGTCCTGGCCGGGTCCGCGGGAGGAGAACTCGCCCACCACGTTGTCCACGTCGTGCGCGCCGACGGAATAGCTCAGGGTGCGGCTGCCGGGGCTGCCGCTGGTCTCGCACTCGGGGCCGGCGTTCCCGTTGGACCAGACGGCAAAGATGCCGGCGTCCATCCACGCCTGCTGGAGGTCCTCCATGAACGGGTCGTTGGAGGGCAGCGTGCTGCCCCAGGAGTTGTTGATGATGTGTGGCCTCTTGCTGGGGTCCGGGTCCTGCCCGTTCACCCTGGTGGGAGCGAGCATCCACTCCGCCGAGCCGATCAGCGCAGAGTCGTTGGGGCAGCAACCGTTGGCGGCGATCCAGGTGGCACCGGGCGCCACACCGATGTGGTCGTCGCCGTCGGCGCCGAGCATGCTGCCCATTGTGTGGGTGCCGTGTCCGTCGGTGTCGCAGGGCGTGTCTCCGCAGGAGTTCGTGGCGTCGAACCAGTTGTAGTCGTTGTCGACGGTGCCGTCGGTCTGGTGGCCGCGATACTGCTGCGTGAGGGCCGGGTGGGTGTAGTCCACGCCGGTGTCGATGTTGGCGATTGTGATGCCGTCGCCCGTGACGCCGAACTCGTCCCAGACGTCGTCGGCGTTGATGTTGGCCACGCCCCACTCGATCTGGGCTGCAGCGGCCTCCGCCGCCACCTCCTGGGTGACGGGGTCAGGCTCGGTGTAGCTCGTGGGAGCAATGATCGACTCGACAGCAGGCACCGCGGCCAGTTCGGTCGCCAGCTCAGCAGTGCCCTCGTTGACGAAGAGCGAGTTGACCAGCCAGTGGGCTTCATAGTCCACGCCCCGCTCATCGAGCAGGTCGCGGATCGGGCGCTGGGCCTCCTCGGCGCTGTCGCGCAGGGTCTCGTAGACGAACGCACCTCGCTCGTCCCAGTCGGCGATCTCCTGCGCCGCGCTGGTGTCCGGCGCGTCGCCCAGTCTCACCCAGTAGCCGGTGGTCTCATCCTCGACCAGAGCCTGTGTGACGGCGTCCGCGATCTTGGCCTCGGTCGTGGGGGCCTCGCTGGCGGGGGCTTCGGGGTCAGGTGGTGGGGCAGCCGTTGCCGTCGGTGCGGTGACGAGGAGACTCGCAACAAGGGCGATCAGCGCCCAGAACGTGGCGAGACCTCGGATGGACAATGGACTCCTGCTGGACATCAAGAACCTGACTCCTGGGGTTGAGCACGCACAGTGGCTGCCCCCCTTGGGCGCCACGTCGATGCAAAGGAGTTGGGGCGCGGTGCCGCCAACCTGGTGAACACTCGCACCCGGTCGGTGACGGGTCAATAGAATCTGGTGGCGAGTTCCTGGCAGGTGTCGGGAAACTGACACCTCGACGATGAGTGGTGGGAGGCCAGCAGTGTTGGAGCCGATCGGACTGTCTGCCGCGGAGGAAGCGGTCTATGACGCACTCGTGCGCCGGGTGGAGGCCAACACCGCTGAGCTGACTCAGGACGCTGGCGTGTCAACGGTGGCAACCCGCAAGGCGCTGCGGACGTTGGAGGAACTGGGGTTGGCGACCCGTGGCGGAGGGCGCCCAGTGCGTTTCCTGGCTGCGCCCCCGGACACGGCCATCGAGACGCTGCTGCGGGATCGTGAGGACGGGATCCGCTCGGTGCGCCAGCAGGTCCACTCGCTGATGGACAGTTATCGCGCTGGCACCAGGTTCACCTCGCCGACCGAGCTGATCGAGGTGATTGTCGGTCGACAGGAGTTGGCGCAGCGGTGGGAGCAGATGCAGCGCGGTGCCCTCACACAGGTGCGTGGCTTTGACGCTCCGCCCTACTCCGCGGTGCGCGGGCAGCGGGAGAGTAACCCGGTTGAGTTGGATCTGCTGGAGCGGGGAGTGGACTATCGGGTCGTCTATGCCAAGGAAGCCACGGAGCTGCCCGGGTGGCTGGACGATGTGATGTTGGGGATGCGTCAGGGCGAGCAGTCCCGGATCTCCCTGCACGTGCCGCTGAAGCTGGCGATCGCGGATGACCGGATGGCGATCCTCCCGCTGCTGCGCACCGGCGATGACGCTGTCACGGCGTCCTATCTGATCCACCCCTCGCCGCTCCTGGACGCCCTCGCCGCCTTGTTCGAGTCCGTCTGGGAGCGCGCGGTCCCCGTTCGGGAAGCCGTGCGTGGAGCGACGGACGCAGAGGACGCCCTGTCGCCCGACGAGGCCGAGTTGCTCACCCTGTTGGCCGCTGGCCTCACCGACACCGCTGTCGCCCGCGCGAAACAGTGGAGCGAGCGCACCGTGCAGCGACATGTCCAGCGGATGATGGCGCGCCTCGGCGTGCAAACTCGCTTCCAGATCGCTCTGGAGGCCAGTCGGCGCGGGTGGATCTGACGCGCGCTGTTGCTGACCTCGCGAAGTGGACCTTGCGTTCGACGCCCGGTGAGCGAAAAATCAAGGTCGCAATCGCGAGGTCAGTCTTCTGAGCGCGGGGGCGGGGGGAACTGCTGTGTGCGGTCCGTGTCGTCGCCGTCCTGCTGCTCTGCGTGCTCGCCCTGCCCTGAGGTCTCGCCCTCGGTGGGCTGGGGGGAGCCGTGGTCGCCGTCAGTGGTCTGCGCTGATGACTCCGGAGCCGGGGACGATTCGCCGGGCGTCCATGCCGTGGCGCCCGTGCCGGGGGTGCCCTGACCCTGCGGGGTGAAAGCCTGCGTGGCGTCCTGCCCCGTCGTGTCCTGACCCGTCGTGTCCTGCCCGAAGGGCTGGCGCTGGGCCTCGTGGCTCGGCCCGGACTGGTCGGAGCCATAGGGCTGCTGACCCTCGGGCGCCTTGCCCTCAGGTGCGGGCTGGCCCTGATCGCCCTGGCTCTGCTGCCCATATCCAGGGTGCTGGCGCTCACCGTAGGGGTAGGCCTGACTCTGATCGTGCTGTCCGTAATTCTGCGCGTAACCCTGAGTCTGGTCCGTTCCATAGGGCTGCTGACCGTAAGGCTGCTGGTTGGTGCTCTGGTCCTGGCCATAGGGCTGCTGACCGTAGGGCTGCTGGTTGGCGCTCTGGTCCTGACCGTAGCCCTGGCCCTGCTGGCCGTAGGGCTGCTGCTCGTGGGACTGCTGGCCCTGCTGCTCGCCGTAGCCGCCAGCGGGGGGATAACCCTGGCCCTGTCCGTAGGCCTGATTCTGGTCCTGGCCGTAGGACGGCTGGCCGTAGCCCTGGCTCTGCTGGCCGTAGGGCTGCTGCTCGTGGGACTGCTGGCCCTGCTGCTGCTCGCCGTAGCCGCCAGCGGGCGGGTAGGCCTGGGTCTGGTCTGCCCCATAGCCCTGACCCTGCTGACCCTGACCCTGCGGGTAACCCTGGCTCTGGCTGCTGTCGCCCTGTCCCGGCTGGGCGTAGGGCGACTGCTCGCCGTAGCCGCCCGAGGGCGGGTAGGCCTGAGTCTGGTCCTGCGGTGCGTAGCCACCCTGCTGGTCCTGCGGCGCGTAGCCGCCCTGCTGCGCATACCCATCCTGCGGGGCATAGCCGCCCTGCTGGTCCTGCTGCGCGTAGCCATCCTGCGGTGCGTAGCCACCCTGCTGGTCTCCACCGGGGCCATAGCCAGCCGGCGGGTAGCCCTGCTGGTAGCCACCCTGCTGCGACGGGTAGCCGCCGCCGACGGGGACGTCGGTGTGCGAGCTGTAGTTATAGGAACCCGACGCGGCGGCCGCCTTGGGGGTCTTGCGACGGGTCAGGAGCGCGCCCAGACCCAGCAGGATCGCCGCGGCGAGGAGACCGGCACCGATGTAGAGGCCGAGCTCGCCGATGATGCCGGGCGCCGTGGTGCGGGCGGCGTTGGGGCCGACAAAGACCGCTTCCTCGGTGCCCTGGCAGGAGATGGCATAGCTGCCGGCCTCGAGGTCGCTCGGGGTGCGGGCGATCTCAAAGAACTCACGGTCCCCGACGTCGACGGAATAGGTGGAGGTCGGACGCTCCATCGTGGCGTCACCGGCCTCACACACCACGTCGGCGCGCACGTCGTCCTCGGCCCACAGCGACATCCCGGAGTCGGGGATCCGCACCGACTGGCCCGCGTTGATGCCGGTCATGTTGGGCGTGGCGGTGCTGAGCATGCCGAACAGCCCGAGACCGACCAGGACCAGGCCCGCGACTCCCAGCAGGGCCGCGAGGGCTCCGAGTGCCTTGGACGGGCCGCCTGACTTCTTCTCCCCATTAGCCATGGTGCGGAATCTATCGCACGGGGAGCGCCGGTTCGAAGTGGCGCCAGCCAAGAGCACCGGGTCGCAGAGCACCGGGTCACAGAGCACGCCGGTCACAGAGCATGGCGGGTCGAAGGGGCAGGCCATCCGTTCGACGTGTGCTGGCGGTCGATCCGATGGCAGGATGGCGCAGGAAGCGTCGCGTGCGAGGTGCGGCCGAGACGACAGGAGTTGCCGTGGGTCTGTTTGGGATCGGTTCGGACAAGGAGCCCGAGGCTGCCGAGGCAGTGGCTGAGGCTGGCATCGGAGCGAAGTCGGCCAACGCCATCGTGGGCAAACTGATGGACATCGGCATCGACGGGCTCGGACCACTCGACTCCGTGACCGAGGTGGTCGCGGCCGCGATGGGGGAGAAGAAGGGCGACACCGAGAAGGCCATCACCGACATCGTCCGGTCCCACATCAAGCTGGGGGCTGCTGGCGGTTTCCTCACCGGCATCGGCGGCTTCGTCACGATGGTCGCCTCGATGCCGGCCAACATCGCCGGCTTCTATGTGCTGGCCACCCGCATGGTCGGCAGCATCGCCTCGATCCGCGGCTATGACCTCAACAAGCCCGAGGTGCGCACCGCCGTGCTGCTGACCCTGGTCGGCGCCGACAGCCAGGATCTGCTCGCCAAGGCCGGTGTCGCCGGCGGCGGCAAGCTGGCGTCGGTCGCGATGCAGCGCCTGCCCAAGGCGGCCGTCATGGTCATCAACAAGGGCGTGGGCTTCAAGCTGGCCACCCAGCTGGGCAGCAAGTCACTCAGCCGCCTGGGGCGGTTCGTCCCGGTCATCGGTGGTGGGATCGGCGCCGGCATCGACGGGTTCCTGATGAACCGGATCGCCGACCACGCCCGCGAGGAGTTCCCGGTCAGGGCCCTGACTGCCCCCTGATCCACGGTTGCACCCAGGGGGTCCCGGAGCGACCGGGTCGTCCACAGATCCTGGTGGACCGTGGTCGTCGGCGCCGTGAGTCGGGAGCGTGGGGGCCATGAGCACCTCACCGATCCGAGTCCGCGGCGTCGAAGAACTGATCGCCACCGTGCCCCTGCACCTGATGTATCAGCCCGAGGACAGCCTGGTGCTCGCCCTGCTGGGGCCGCCAGAGAGCCAGCCCGACTCGACCAGGCCCGCCGGCAACCTGCTGCTGATGGCCCGCATCGACCTGCCGCACGACCTCGGCTCCTTCGAGGCCGTGCTCATGCAGGTCGCCCGGATCCTGCACCACCACCAACCTGCCGTGCTCGAGATCCTCGCCTACGAGGACGACGCTGACGCCACCAAGGTGCTGCGAGCGGTCACGCGCGAGTGCCTGGAGTCGGACGTGGGTGTCGACCACGTGATCCGGGTGCGCAACGGCCGCTGGCAGGAGCTCAGGCCCGACGGCACGGCATCCGTATGGTGCGTGGTCCCCTCCGTCGACCGGGTCCCCTGCGCCGCTGATCTGGTCCTGGCGGGGGCGCACATCGGCCCCAGCCGCGCGGAGCTGGCAGAGCGGATCCACGGCGGTCAGACCGAGCGCAAGCTCCAGCTGTTGGCCGAGATGGAGGACTATCTGGATCGGTTCCTGCAGGCCGTGCCACCCAAGATCAGCACGCCCGAGGTGGCTCGCCTGCGGGCCCGCTTCATCGAGCGCGGGGCCCTCGCGTGGCGCCGGATCCTGGACACCACCCCCGGCGGGCCCGAGGTGGCCGACCTCCCACCCGCGGTCCTCGCGCACGCGATGGTGATGCTGTGGCACCGCGAGTTCCGCGACGGGGTGATCACCTGGGTGGCGCCCGGGGCGATGGGGCCGGGCCTGCTGCCTCGTGAGATCTGTGAGGCGCTCGTGCGCCACCTCGAGCTGGCGCGGACGGGCAACCGGCGCCTGCTGGACCGGCTGATCGCCCTGTGCGCCCTGGTGCCCGACGAGTTCGCGCCGCCCGTGCTGACGGTCACGGGGCAGGGCGCGTGGGCACTGAACAGCGGCACGGTGGCCAACCTGGCCGTCGAGCGGGCACTGGAGCTGGATCCCGACTACTACCTGGCCCAGCTGACCGACCTGCTGCTGCACAACGCGGTCCCACCGCCACCGGGACCCTTCGCGCCGGCCGCTCCCTCATCCGCCGCCTGACCTGCGGCGTGAGGCGCCAGGGGAGGTGCTGGGCGTGTAACCTCCATGCTTGAGGCAAGCAGCACCCTGACGAAAGAGGGATGACATGACGATCATCGTTGGATACGTGCCCACCAAGGAGGGCCGCGCGGCGCTGCGCCGTGCCGCCCAGGAGGCGTCCCTGCGCCACCTGAAGTTGATCGTGGTCAACTCCCACCGTGGTGGCCGTGACTTCGATGCCAAGGAGGCCCAGCGCTTCGAGACCGAGTTGTCTCGCGTGCAGGACCAGCTCGACGCCGAGGGCATCGAGCACGAGGTGCGTGCCCTGGTGCGCGGCAACGAGCCCAGCGAGGACCTGATCGCCGTCGCCGAGGAGACCTCGGCCGACTTCATCGTGATCGGCCTGCGGCGCCGCACCCCGGTCGGCAAGCTGATCCTGGGCTCCAACGCCCAGCGCATCCTGCTCGACGCCTCCTGCCCGGTGCTCGCCGTGAAGGCCGACGACTCCGAGGACTGATCTCCACAGCTGTTGTGCCCGAATCTGTTGTGCCCGAATGGGTGCAACAGAATTGGGGCTATCGCGGGCGCCACCTGCGGCCCTAGACTCACGGACGAGGCTCTTCCCCCGTGACGTAGGAAGCAGTTGTGCATGAGCAAGCCCGCCATCCTGACGGTCGATGACGACCCGATGGTCTCCGCCGCGATCACCCGCGACCTGCGTGAACGCTACGGCGGTGACTACCGGGTGCTCGGCGTGACCTCTGGGGCCGAGGGGCTGGCGGCCCTGGACCG
Source organism: Ornithinimicrobium faecis (assembly GCF_023923225.1). Classification (GTDB taxonomy): domain Bacteria; phylum Actinomycetota; class Actinomycetes; order Actinomycetales; family Dermatophilaceae; genus Ornithinicoccus; species Ornithinicoccus faecis. The sequence continues at coordinate 1,587,321 of NZ_CP099489.1, forward strand.
ACTCGCGCTGCGCGACCAGACCACCGCGCTGATCGTCACCGACCAGCGGATGCCGGTGATGGCCGGCATCGAGTTCCTGGAGGCGGCCCGCCCGCAGGCACAGACGGCCAAGCAACTGCTGCTGACCGCCTATGCCGACACCGATGCCGCGATCCGCGCGATCAACGACATCGGCCTGGATCACTACCTCCTCAAGCCGTGGGACCCACCCGACGAGCGCCTCTACCCGGTCGTCGACGACCTGCTCGAGGACTGGCGACGGGCGCACCCAACCGACACCTCCGGCATACGGGTGGTGGGGCATCGCTGGTCCGAGCGGGCCCACGCGACCAAGACCTTCCTGGCCCGCAACCACGTCCCCTATCGGTGGATCGACATCGAGGAGGGAGAGGAGGGGGAGCGGCTGCGCGAGGCGGCCGGTGCCGGCGTCGAGGAGTTGCCACTGGTCCTCATCCCGGACGGCGCGACCCTGAGCTGCCCCTCGAGCGTGGAGCTGGCCGGGGCGCTGGGCCTGCGGACCCGCGCCGAGCAACCGCTGTATGACGTGGCGATCGTTGGTGGTGGACCCGCCGGTCTGGCGTCGGCCGTCTATGCGGCGTCGGAGGGGCTGTCGACGGTGATCGTCGAGCGCGAGGCTCCCGGTGGGCAGGCGGGACAGAGCGCCTCGATCGAGAACTACCTGGGGTTCCCACGCGGACTCAGCGGCTCGGACCTGACGCAGCGTGCCGTCGCCCAGGTCATCCGGTTCGGCGCCGAGATGGTGGTGGCCCGCGACGTCGTGGGGCTCGAGGCGCGGGGGCCGGTGCGGGCCGTGCTGCTCGACGGCGAGGGAGAGATCGAGGCCCGGTCGGTGATCGTCACCACGGGCGTGTCCTATCGGCGGCTCGGCGCCGCGGACATCGACGAGTTCACCGGGCGCGGTGTCTATTACGGCGCCACCGCGAGCGAGGCGGTCCAAGTGGCCGGTGACGAGGTCTATCTCATCGGCGCCGCCAACTCAGCCGGTCAGGCCGCGCTCAACCTCGCTCGACACGCCGCCCACGTCACCCTCCTGGTGCGCGGGCCCGACCTGGCGGCCTCGATGTCGCAGTATCTGGTCGACCGCATCAACGCGGCCGAGAACATCACCGTGCGCCACCGCACCGAGGTGATCGCCGGTCGCGGCGACGGACACCTGGAGGCCCTCACGCTGCGCGACCGGGACTCCGGTGCCACGCAAGAGGTCGCCACGAGTTGGCTGTTCGTCTATATCGGGGCCGACCCGCACACCGACTGGCTGGGTGACCTGGTCTCGCGGGACGACAAGGGCTTCGTGCTCACCGGCCCCGAGATGCTGCGGGTCACGAACGGATCTTGGTTGGGGCCGCGCGTCCCCTTTGCCCTCGAGACCAGCATCCCGGGCGTCTTCGCCGCTGGGGACGTGCGGCTGGACTCGATGAAGCGCGTCGCCTCCGCCGTCGGCGAGGGTGCCATGGCGGTGCACTTCGTCCACCGTTATCTCGCCACGACCTGAGGAGCCCCCGTGGATGCCACCGATCTGCAACCGATCGAGCTCTTCGACGGTCTGGGCGACGAGCAGCTCAAGGAACTCCTCGCCGCGGGGCGGGAGGTGCCCTTCGGCCCGGGGGAGTTGTTGTTTGCCGAGGGCGACCATGCCGACTCCTGGTGGGTCCTGATCGACGGCGTCGTCGAGCTGGTGCGACGCACCGAGCGGGACGACATGGTCGTTGGTCGGATGGACGTCCCGGGCCGGTGGGCCGGCGGCTATCGTGCCTGGGTCGAGACCGGGGTCTATCTCGCCAGTGCCCGCGGTCTGGAGCCCGGGCGGATGCTGGAGGTGCCGGCGACGGCACTGCGTGACCTGGCGGCCACCTGGTTCCCGTTCGGCAGCCACCTGATCAAGGGCATCTATGGCATGGCGCTCTATGTCGAGTCCACCGCCCGGCAGCGCGACGCCCTGGCCACCCTGGGCAAACTGGCTGCGGGTCTGGCCCACGAGATCAACAACCCGGCGGCCGCTGCCACCCGGGCCACGGCGGCGCTCGGAGCAGCCGACGACAAGCTGTTCGCGTCACTGCACGAGCTCGCCGCGCACGGGATCACCGCCGAGCAGTTCACGGCCCTGGACGGGTTGCGCCGCGACCTGGCCGCGCGTCCGGCCCCGGCCTATGGCGACGTCGCCGACCTCGAGGAGGCCCTGGCCGAGCGGCTGGAGGCCCAGGGGGTGGACCGCAGCTGGGTGATGGCCCCGGTCCTGGCCGCGGCCAACGCCGACGAGCAGTGGTGTCAGGGCCTGGCGCAGGTCGTCGACGAGCGCTCGTTGCAAGCTGGCCTGGACTGGGTCGTCAGCAGCCTGCAGGGCACCGTGCTGCGCGCCGAGATCACCGAGTCGACCCGGCGCATCTCGGAGTTGGTGGCCGCGGTCCGGTCCTACTCCCAGCTCGACCGCGCAGCCCTGCAGCAGCTGGACGTCGCCGAGGGCATCGAGAGCACCCTGCTGGTGCTGGGGCACCGGTTGCGGGAGGGGTCCGTGACGGTGGTCCGCGACTATGGCGCGACACCGCGGATCGAGGGCTATGCCGGCGAGCTCAACCAGGTGTGGACCAACATCATCGACAACGCGGTCGACGCGATGGCAGGGGAGGGCACGTTGCGGATCAGCACCCGCGCCGGCGACGACGGCGGGGTCGTCGTCGAGATCGCCGACACCGGCCCCGGCCTGCCTCCGGACGTGGCGGCTCGGGCGTTCGAGGCGTTCTACACCACCAAGGCGGTCGGCCAGGGCACCGGCCTGGGGCTCGACATCGCCCAACGGATCGTCCGGGAGCGACACGGCGGCACGATCGAGATCGAGTCGGTGCCCGGGGACACGGTTCTGCGCGTCCGCCTGCTTGCTGCGCCACCAGGGTGACGGGCAAGACGAAACCAGCCAGGCGGCATACGGAGGGAAAACCGCAGGTAAGCGGTGTGTGGCGGGAGGCGGGAACATCGGCGGGGCCATCCTGGTTCTATAATGGCAACAGGTGCTCATCCGCTCACCGAGATCGGATGGCCTGGATTGCCAAACACACAAGAGTCTTGGGCGCTCCGCCGTGCCCGGCGCGCTTCCGCAAGTCCGCCGCTCTCGAGCTCCCCACGAAAGTAGCTGGTGCAACCCGTGACAGCCAAGAAGGCCACTCCCGCAACCACGACCGTCGACCTCCCGGCCGAGTTCAGCAAGCCCGAGCTGGAGACCCTGTTCAAGCAGGGCAAGCAGTCCGGCGAGGTCCCCCTGGCCGACGTCCGGAGCGCGCTCGAGGCCGCTGAACTGCCCAACAAGAAGACCATGACCAAGGTCTTGAAGGTGCTGTCCGACAACGCGATCCAGGTCGTGATGGACGGCACGGAGGCGACGCCGACCAAGCGCGCCCCGCGCAAGACGGCCGCCCGCAAGACCGCGAGCAAGACGACGACGACCAAGACCACCGCGGCCAAGACCGCTGCGGCCAAGGCTCCCGCCAAGAAGGCAGCCACCACCGCGGCAGCGGACAAGACCGCCGCCCCGGCCGAGACAGAGGCTGCGGCCGAGAAGCCGGCAGCAAAGACGGCCGCCAAGGCCACGGCGAAGAAGGCTCCGGCCAAGAAGGCAGCCACCACGCGGGCCGCGGCCAAGACCGCCGCCGGCAAGACCGCGGCCGCCAAGAAGACCGCCACCCGCAAGACCGCTGCCGCCAAGAAGGCCGCTGCAGCAGCCGAGCCGGTGGGTGTCGACGAGGACGCCGAGGTCGACGATGAGGACGAGGAGAAGAAGGAGAGCGAGGTCGTTGCCACACCGCAGCCCGCGGCAGGCACCAAGGCCGAGGACTCCGGCTTCGTCCTGAGCCAGGGCGATGACGACGACGCCCCCGCCCAGCAGGTCGTGACCGCTGGCGCCACGGCCGACCCGGTCAAGGACTATCTGAAGCAGATCGGCAAGGTCGCGCTGCTCAACGCCGAGCAGGAGGTCGAGCTCGCCAAGCGCATCGAGGCCGGCCTGTTCGCCGAGGAGCGTCTCAACTCCGGCGACAAGATCGAGGCCAAGCTCAAGCGTGAGCTGTGGTGGATCTCCTCCGACGGCAAGAACGCCAAGAACCACCTGCTCGAGGCCAACCTGCGACTCGTGGTCTCCCTGGCCAAGCGCTACACCGGCCGCGGCATGCTCTTCCTGGACCTGATCCAGGAGGGCAACCTGGGCCTGATCCGTGCGGTCGAGAAGTTCGACTACACCAAGGGTTACAAGTTCTCGACCTACGCCACCTGGTGGATCCGTCAGGCGATCACCCGCGCCATGGCCGACCAGGCCCGCACCATCCGCATCCCGGTGCACATGGTCGAGGTCATCAACAAGCTGGCCCGCGTGCAGCGCCAGATGCTCCAGGACCTGGGCCGCGAGCCCACCCCGGAGGAGCTGGCGGCCGAGCTGGACATGACGCCCGAGAAGGTCGTCGAGGTCCAGAAGTATGGCCGCGAGCCGATCTCGCTGCACACCCCGCTGGGCGAGGACGGCGACTCCGAGTTCGGTGACCTGATTGAGGACTCCGAGGCGGTCGTCCCGGCCGACGCGGTCTCCTTCACCCTGCTGCAGGAGCAGTTGCACTCGGTGCTGGACACCCTGTCCGAGCGGGAGGCCGGCGTGGTCTCGATGCGCTTCGGGCTCGCCGACGGACAGCCGAAGACTTTAGACGAGATCGGCAAGGTCTACGGCGTCACCCGCGAGCGCATCCGCCAGATCGAGTCCAAGACCATGAGCAAGCTGCGGCACCCGTCGCGCTCTCAGGTCCTGCGCGACTACCTGGACTAATCCGCTCAACCTGCGCCTCGGCATACAGCTGCTGTCCCGATGCCCTGTCCCGACTGTCGGGGCAGGGCATCGGTGCGTTTCGGGGACGAAAATTTCTCTGGCGTGTCGCCGTGTCCCGGGGCTAATCTGAGGGGTGGCCTTCACCGTGGCGGACTCCTACGACAGATTCATGGGGCGCCACTCCCAGCCGCTCGCGAGCGTCTTTGCCGATCGCAGCGGTGTCACGGCGGGGCAGCGGGCCCTGGATGTCGGCTGTGGGCCCGGTGCGCTGACGAGTGTGCTCATCGAGCGGCTGGGCGTCGCCGCGGTCGAGGCCGTTGACCCGTCGCCCCCGTTCGTGGCAGCCATCACAGAGCGCTTCCCCGAGCTGGTGGTCCAGGTGGGGACGGCGGAGCACCTGCCGCACCGCGACGGCAGCTTTGATGTCACGCTCGCTCAGTTGGTCGTGCACTTCATGGCCGACCCGGTCGCGGGCCTGTCTGAGATGGCCCGGGTGACCCGACCCGGCGGCACGGTGGCAGCTGCCGTGTGGGACCTCACGCCGGGCGCGAACGGACCGGTCTCGGCCTTCCATGCCGCAGTGGCCGAGACGGATCCGACCTGGGTTGCCGCCCAGGCCAGGGTCGGTGGCGCCAAGGGTGAGCTCGCCGAGCTGTTCCGGTCTGCAGGGTTGGACCAGGTGCGGGAGAGCGTCCTGAGCGCCGACGTGCCGATGGCTTCCTTCAAGGACTGGTGGGAGCCGTTCCTGCTCGGTGTCGGCCCGCCGGGGGACTATCTTGCTGGTCTCGACGAGCAGGGCCGCAGCGACGTGCGGGAGCGCGCCCGAGGGCGGTTGCCCGACGGGGCGTTCACGATGCGGGTCGATGCGTGGTGCGTCACTGCCACTGTCTGAGGGCTAGTGGTCAGGGGAGATGGGCACGGCCTCCGGCTCTATTCGTGAGCGGGTCCGCCAGACGAGCAGACCTGCGAGGAGCACCGCCACGCTGCCGCCGGCCACCGCGATGCCGGTCCACGGGACCTGGGTCGGCGCGGTGATCTCCGCCGGATGGGCCAGGGCGATGAGCCTGGACCGTGCGCCCAGGCCGTAGACGGTATGGAGTGACCCACTTTTTGTTGGGCGCCGTACCGAACTAAGCCCTGTTCGGGAACCGTACCTCGTTCCTCGATGGCCTTGATCGTGCGTCGTCGCTGGTCGGTGTCAACGTCGTTCATGCTCGCTGCGCTGCGCGTGCTCCACGTTGACACTCTCCTACGCGACGGCGCCAGGGCCGGGTATCGAGGAGCTGTTCCTCAAGGCGGGGTTGCGGGCCGGGGCCCCACGCACAAGATTCGTGGGTTACCGAGCAAGGACTGCTTGCTCGGCCTATCCGACAATTGTGGGAGGCCCCGGTGTTTACCGAGCGTACGAGTGTTGGGCTCGACGTGCACGCCAGATCTGTCGCTGCAGCGGCGATCGACGGCGAGACGGGCGAGCTGATCCAGGCGAGACTCTCCCCTGGTAAGAAGCAGATCACCGACTGGCTCAAGGCGTTGCCTGGCCCGGTCGCGGTGACGTATGAGGCCGGCCCGACCGGGTTCGACCTGTACCGTGCGTTGAGCTCGGCCGGGATCCGGTGCGAGGTCGCTGCCCCGTCAAGGTTGCAGAGGCCTTCTGGCGACCGGGTCAAGACCGACGCCAGGGACGCGGTCCACCTGGCCAGGTTGCTACGCCTGGATGAGATCAGCTCGGTGGCGATCCCGACGGTGGACCAGGAAGCGGCCCGGGACCTGACCCGGGCCCGCGAAGACGCCCGTGGTGACCTGATGACGGCCCGGCACCGGCTGTCCAAACTGCTCCTGCGCTACGGCATCGTCTACTCCGGCGGGTCCGCGTGGACCGGCAAGCACGACGCCTGGCTACGCACCGAGGCCTTCGCTGGGCTGAGCACCCGGGCGACCCGGCTGACGTTCGACGCCAACTACGACAACGTCCTGACCACCTTGGCCCGCCGGGACCGCCTCAATGTCCACATCGAGGAGTTAGCCGCCGACAGTGAGTTCACCCCCGTGGTGCGACGACTGTGTTGCCTGCGGGGCATCGCCACGCTGACCGGGTTCGCCCTGGCCGTCGAGATCGGTGACTGGCACCGGTTCACCGGCAAGACCATCGGCTCCTTCGTCGGACTGGTACCTTCCGAGCACTCCTCGGGCAACTCCCGCTCCCAGGGGCCGATCACCAAGACCGGCAACACCCACGTGCGGCGGATGCTGGTCGAGGCTGCCTGGCACCACCAGCCCAGGTACCGGATCGGCAAGACCATGCTGGACCGGTGGGACCTGGCCCCCGCAGCTGCGCGGGCCCGCGGTGACGCCGGGAACCGGCGGCTGCACGCCCGATGGGTGACCTTCATCGAGCGGAAGAAGAAGCCCACCATCGCCAACGTCGCCATCGCCCGCGAGCTCGCCGGCTGGTGCTGGTCCCTGGCGGTGCTCGACGAATAGCCCCCACGAACTGCTGATCTGCTAATACCGAACCGCTGGTAGCAGCGCGTGGAGCGGACCCGCGCCCGCACTATGAGCAGCAAAGACCCCCCGTGGGCCTTTGTGACGCTCGATGTTAGACACGCGGTCCCGCTCCTGCCGAAACATCGTCTTGCGGTACCCAACCCGCGCATATCAGTCAGACCGCGCGTCGCCAACGACACGCTCACCAGCGAACGTCGGCAACCCAGCAGACAGCAACGAGGCGCCCGCCCCAACCACGCCAAACCGGGACGGGCGCCTCACCCTGCCACTTGACAACAGGCCACTCCATATCAGTGCGACAGGACGTAGGCGTTGCCGTGCCGGTCCGCGGCGACCCGAGTGCTGTTCTGCTCCTCATCCCACGGGCCGTCGAGGAAGGCGTAGGTGTCCTCCTGCGGGTCCACCACGAGCAGGCCCTCGCTGCTCACTGCGAACAGGGTGCCGTCCGGGCCCGCGGCGAGGTCCAGCAGAGAGCTGGGAGGCAGGGCGCTGGCAGCGCCGAAGGGCTCTTTGGCCAGGTCCTTCGTGGTGTCCTCGTCCCGCGTGACGATGGTCGTGGGGTCGGTCTCGCCGCCGAGGCGCACCACGTTCCTGGTGTCTGCATCCAGGCCATAGAGGGTGCCGTCGGGAGCCGTGGTGATCGCCAAGAGGTGCTCGGTGCTGCCGAGGAGGACAGCGGTCGCCGAGCCGTGTGCCGTGACGTGGTTGACCACGCTGCCGCGACCCTCGGCGGGGCTGCTCAGGACGAAGACGGAGTCCTCGGGCCCGGCCGCCACGTCCTCCACGAGGCCGAGGTCCAGGGTGAGTGCAGGGGCCGGTTCGCTGTCCGGCAGCCGGGAGCCGCCGCCCGCGACGAGCACAGATCGACCGTCGGGGAGGAGGCGGGACACACCCTCCGAGGTGCGGGCATACGTTCTGTCGCCGGAGGCGATCCACGACGCTGAGGTGGTGGAGCGACTCAGCGACTCGCCGACGGTCCACACCCCGCCGTCTTCCGCGGTGACGCGCGGTGCCCCGTCCGGTCCCACGGCCACGTCCACGGCTCCCGGCAGGACCACCTCTGCGGCAGGTGTCTCCTCGTCGGGGACCCCCGGTGCCGCGACCTCGGTGACCGACTCCAGCGTCCCCTCCGACGTCACCTTGTGGATGCGTGCTGGACGGGAGGCCGCGATCACCAGGTCGCCCTCACCGTCGAGGGCGAGAGAGGTGGGCTCACCCAGGGGCGTGTCGGCCGCCGGCCCGGTGGCGTCGTCCTCGCCCGGCAACAACCCGTTGCCCGCGACCGTCGTGACGGTGCCGTCCGGGTCCAGGCGCCGGACCCGTGCGTTGTAGGTGTCGGCCACGTAGACCTCGTCGTCCGGGCCAATGAGCAGGGCCGTCGGGGTGTTCAGTTCTGCCTCGCCCCCCGGGCCGCCGTCGCCGGAGAAGCCACCGAGGTTGGGTCCGGGCTGGCTCGTGCCCAGAACCGTCGTCAGGACCCCGTCCGCAGAGATCCGCCGCACCTGGTCCGTCTGACTTTCGATCAGGTAGATGTTGCCCTCGCTGTCCACGGCAACGTCCTTCAGGTTCCCCAGACTCGCCTCGGTGGCCGGGTGGTCCTCGGCGGCGTCGCCCTCTCGTTCGCCGCCGCCGCCCACGGTCTGTAGCGTCCCGTTCGGCGCGACGCGGCGCACGAGGTTGTCGACGGCGAGGTAGAGGGCTCCGGTGTCATCGGTCGCGATGCCCTGGATCACGCCCAGCTCCTCACCCTCGAGCTCGAGTCGGGTCATCGTGCCGTCCTCGCGCAGCTCCCACACCTTGTCCTGCTCGGCGATGAGCACCGTGCCGTCGGGCCGTGTGGCCAGGTCAGTCAGCGTCTTGAAGGCATGCTCGGTCGCGACGACGCTCTCGGAGCCCGTGGGGTCCGGCGCAACGTCGTCGGGGACGGGCCACACGCCCGCGACCGGTGAAGTGCTCCCATCGGCCTCAACCCGATGCACGGTGGCCGCGTCCGGATCCCCGACCAGCACGGACCCGTCGGCATCGACCGTGACGTGCGGCCACGTGGGGCCGATCTCGTCGGGTGGTGGGGCGGGTGTCTCGCCGTCGGCGCCGGCCAGGTGGACGACCTCTCCGGCCGACTGGTTCGCGAACGGATCGACCCCGCTGGGTTCGACCAGGGGCTCGGTGGCAACTGACTCCGGATCACCCACCACCTTCTGGACTTGTGCCCCACGGGCGAAGACGATGCCCCCTTCGCCGACGTCGAGACGCTCCATGCCGGTGAGCCCGCCATGCACCGTGGTGATCACACCGCTGGCGTCGACCCGTCGGACGGCTCTGTTGTCGGTGTCGGCGATCAGCAGGTCGCCACGGGGGGAGATGGCCAGGCCCTTGACCCAACGGGACAGGGTGGCATCCCGCGCGGGGCCACCATCACCGCTGAAGCCGATCTCACCGGTCCCCACGGCGATGTCCAGGCTCCCGTCCGGTCCGATGGACATCACCTGACCGCCGTGCTCGGTCGCGAAGAACACGGTGCCAGCGAAAGTTCCGGTGTCGGCGACAGCCAGTGCCAGAGTCGGGCCCATTGCATAGTCGGTGGCTGGCCGGGAGCCGTCCGCGTCAGCAGGGTCCAGGTCCCCGCCACCGGCCAGGACCCGCAGTGCGCCGTCGGGATCGACGCGGATGATCCGGGACCGCTGGGAGGTGATGGCATAGACGGTGCCGTCGGCTCCGGCCGCCACGTCTGTCGGTTGGCCAACATCGATGGACTCGGCCGGAGCGCTCGCCCCTGGAGGTGGCAGGTCGTCCTTCCCACGACTCGCCACCACGACCGTCTCGCCATCCGCAGCGACCCGGGTGATGCCGTCGAGGCCACCCACCACCACGCTGCCGCTGGCGTCCACGTCGACCGACAGGGGACCGTTGTGCGCCACCGTGCTGATCGTGCCGTCCGGATCGATGGCGCGCAGGCGTTCGTTCTGCCAATCTGCCACGTAGGTCGTGCCGTCCGGCGCTTCGGCCACGTCGAGCGAGTCGCCCAGACGTGCGTCGACCGCGGGGCCGTTGTCGCCGGAGTAGTCGCCGACAACGGGATCGCTCTCGCCCGCGATCCGCACGACCTCGCCAGCCACCGGCTCTGGTTCGACCATCGGGTCAGGCTCAGTCGCTGACCCGTCGGTGGCTGGCCCCGTGGCTGACTCGGTGGCCGAGTCGTTTGCCGCGGGCCTCGAGGTGGGGCTGGCGGTCGTGGGCGCCATGGCCAGTGCGGCCAGGGCAGTCACCAGAGCTGCGATCACGGCCAGGAACAGGGCGCGGTGCGCACGCTGCGGTGCGGTGTCAGAAGTAGTCACCCCGGGAGGTTAGGAAGACTCTCTTTCGGTCTTCTTTCGCCAGACGAGCACGGCGCCGAGAAGCGCTGCCGCGCCTCCGCCGATCACGCCGACGTCGGACCAGGGGATCTGCGTCGGGGCGGTGACCTCGGCCGGATGCGCCAGCGCGGACACCCGGGCCGCTTGACCGCCCTCGTGGTGGGAGAGGAGGAAGGCGTTGCCGTGCCGGTCCGCAGCGACCCTCAGGGTGTGCTGACCACCGGACCAGACGTTGTCGTGGAAGGAGTAGTTGTCCTCCTCGGGGTTGACGACGAGCACCCCGTCGCTCACGGTCACGAACAGATTGCCGTGGACGCCGACGGCGAGGTCCTGCGGCTTGCCTGCTGGCAGGGCCGTGGCGGTGCCGAAGGGCTCGTCGGCCAGCTCCTCGGTGCTCTCCTCGTCCGGGGCGACCACGATGGCTCCGGGGCCCTGCTCGTCGATGCGCAGGATCTCGCCTGAGGCGCCATCGATGCCATAGACGACGCCGTCCGGACCGGCGGCGATGGACACCAGCCCCGCCACGCCACCGAGCGGGATGGGTGTGGCCAGGCCATCGGCCGTGACCTCATAGAGCGACTGTCCCTGCGCAGGCGGTGTCTGTGCGTTGGCGCGGGCCAGGATGAACAAGGACCCCTCCGGGTCCGCCGCAATGTCGGTGAGTCCGTCGGCGAGGTTCAGGCTGAGGGCCGGGATGGGGCTGTCGGGCTGTGTCACGGCACCCCCACCGGCCACGAGCACGGTGCGTCCGCCGGGCAGGACCCGACTGACCGTGTTGGGTCCGGCAACAGCCATCAGTGCACCGGACGTGACGCGGCTGGCGACCGGACCACCAACGTGGACCGCAGTGTCGCCGAGGGTCGTGATCCCGTCCGGGCCACCGAGGTGCGGGACGTCATCTGGCCCGACGGCCAGGTCTTGGATCCCCAGGAGCACGGCGTCTGCTGCGAGGGTTTTGTCGTCCTCAGAGTCCGCCGCGGGCTCCGCGACCACACGCAGACTGCCGTCACCCGTGAGCCGCACGAGCCGGTCCGGGCGCGAGGTCGAGATCAGCAGGTTGCCATCGTCCTCCAGGGCCAGCGAGGTGGGCTCGCCCAGGGCTGTCTCCAGGGCCGGGCCATCGGAGTTCCCTGCGTCCGTGTCCTGCCCGTCGGTGTCCTGCTCGTCGGTGTCCTGCTCGTCGGTGTCCTGCTCGGCAGGCACCAGGCCATTGCCAGCGACCGTGGTGACCGTGCCGTCCGGGTCGAGTCGTCGGACCCGGGCGTTGAAGCTGTCCGCCACGAACAGTGCGTCGTCGTCCGCGATCACCAGTCCGAGCGGAGTGTTCATCTCGGCGTCGGTCCCAGGACCACCGTCTCCGGCAAACCCGCCCTCGTCCTGCCCGCGATAGCTGTCGCCCAGCACGGTGGTGACCGTGCCGTCCGGCGCGATCCGCCGCACGTGCGGTCGGCCGCTCTCGGTCAGATAGACGTTGCGCTTGCTGTCCACGGCCACGTCCGTCGGCTCCCACAGGGTCGCTTCGGTCGCTGGGTGGCCGTCCACCTCGGCGGCCCACCGCTGCCCACCGCCCGCGATCGTCTCGGTGGTGCCGTCCGGTGCGATGCGGAGCACCAGGTCGCCGACGGTGGCATAGACCATCCCCTCGGCATCGGTCGTGATGCCGCGGATCACGGGGGCGGTGTCATCTGAGGTGGCGCTGCTGAAGACTCGCGTCAGCGTCGTCTCGTCCTCGCTGAGCTCCCAGATGTGGTGCTGCTCGGCGATGAGCAGGTGGCCGTCCGCTGTGGTGGCGAGGTCCTGCACCCCGTTCAGGACGCGCTCGTTGGCGGCGACGGTGTCTGGTGCCTCGGTGTCTGGTGCCTCGGTGTCTGTCGGCGCCTCGGCGTCTGATGGTTCTTCGACGCCTGTTGTTGCCGCGGCGGCGGTCTCTGCTGCGGTGTCCGCTGGTGCCTCGGTGCCTGGTGGCTGGGACACTCCGACGATGACCGAGGTGCCGCCGTCGGACTCCACCCGCCGGACGGTCCCAGCGGCGCTGTCCCCAGAGATCACGGATCCGTCTGCCGCGACGGCCACGGGGTTGCGGTGCGGCTGGGATGGTTGGGACAGTGCGGGCGGCGGCTGGGCCGAGCTCTCCTGCGCAGCGCCTCCGAGCTCCAGCACCTCGCCCGCCTCAGCATCGGCAAACGGGTCCGCGCCCGTCTCGGCCAGCTCGGTGACCTCCATCGCGGGCGGTCCCTCCACCGTCAGGCGCAGCGCCAGCGCTCCCCGGGTGAAGACGACGTCGCCGTCGGGCAGGACGTCGAGGCTGGAGACCTGGCCGACGGCACCGCGCAGGGTCGTGATGACCCCGTCGCCGTCGACCTGGCGGATGGCCGCGTTGTAGGTGTCTCCGATCAACACGTCGCCGTCGGGCGTGACGGCGAGTCCCTCCACCGCCTCGGAGAGCTGGGCGTTGCCAGCCGACTCACCGTCGCCGCTGAATCCGCTCTCGCCGGTCCCGGCAAAGACGTCGAGCTTCCCGTCCGGGGTGATCGCCATGACCCGGGAGTGCTGTTCTGCGCTGAAGAAGACAGTGCCCTCATAGGGACCGGTGCTGGCCACGGCCAGTGCGCTGGGCCGGCCGATCGCATAGTCGGTGGCGGGCTGGGACCCGTCGGCATTGTCACGATCATTCTCGCCCCCACCGGCGAGCAGACGCACGTCGCCCTCGGGATCGATCGCGATGATCTGGCCGATGTCTGCGACGTAGGCATAGACGGCGCCATCAGCGGAGACTGCCACGTCGCTCGCCCGGTGCAGCGATGTGGACTTGCCCGGTGCGGTCTCCCCGGGGGTCGGCAGACCGCCCTCGGCACCGCCGGCCAGGACCTCCTGCTTCTCGCCGGGGGTGATCCGCGTGACATCCGTCTTGGCGCCCACGACCACCGCTCCGTCGCTGCCCACAGCAACCGAGAAGGGCCGATTGCTGGGGCTGTAGATCCAGCCGTCCACATCCAGGTCGACGTCATCCTCTGGTGACCGCATCGCGCGGACTGTCGTGGTGATCGTGCCCTCCGGATCGATGGCTCGCAGGCGTCCATTGCCCCGATCGGCGAGATAGATCGTCCCGTCCGGTGCCGCGCCGATCTCGAGACTGTCATTGAGACGGGCGTCGGTCGCGGGACCACCGTCGCCGGAGAAGCCCACGCCGTCAACGCCGGTCAGCCCGGCGATCCGGGTCACCTCACCGGCAACGGGGTCAGGCTGCTCCGGGGTGGTCCCCGCCGTCGCAGGTGCCGTGCTCAGCGTGGACAGCGCAGTCACCAGGGCTGCGATCACGGACAGGAGCAGAGCACGAGGCGCTCGCGATGACCAGAGGCGCGGACGCGTTGATGCGATGTCAGAGGAAGTCACCCTCGCAGATTAGGAAGATGCCCTTTCAGGCGGCTTTCGTCAGGTGTTCAGGGGGCGGGCAGCATCTGACACGGGGCGGGATCGGCATATTCCTTGAGTTGTTTCAGGACGGAGTCGTTGATGGCCTGCTTGCCTCCGAGGACGTCGATGTAGCACGGCTTCAGGGAGGTCAGCGCCTCACGGGTGGCGCTCGGGATGCTAGACGCGTTGACCAGCAGCAGGGGGCCGTCCTGCAGAGAGCTCAGCCCGATGGCCAGGGCGTCGGGATAGTCCGTGCCGGAGGCGATATAGACCGCGATGGTGTTGTCCCCGGTCCAGCCGTAGGCCTCGGCGATCGCGGCAGCCGTCGCGAAACGGTTGGCGCCGAAGATCCGGGTCACCGCGCCGTCGGAGATGATCTCGTTGGGCCGGTCGGCCAGGGTGCTGCGGTCGTGCCTGGCGGTGCTGCGGTCCGCCTCTGTGTCCTTGGTGGCGATGGCGGCACCGGCCACCGCACCCCCGGTGACCAGCGCCAAACTGAGGACCCCGATTGCGAATGGTCGTCTCATGATGCTCTCCCTCGAGTGGTGCGGCACGGTGATGGTGCCGCGATGAGGGGAGCATCTCGCTCAGGGGTGGTGACGTCAATCGACGCGCCGTGAGACGAGGGCGCGGGCTCAGGCGGGTGGCTGCCCGGTCGGCAGGGGGAAGACCAGGAGTGAGCCGGTGGCGGACGCAACGACCTTGCCGTCCTTGTCCAGCACCTCGCCCTCGGCGAAGGCCACCCGCCGCCCGGGCTTGGTCACCCTGCCCACGCAGGACAACGGTCCGCTGTCCTTGGTGACCGGCCGCAGATAGTTGACCTTGATCTCGATGGAGGTGTAGCCGGTGCCGGCCGGCAGGGTCGTCTGCGTCGCACACCCCAGGGCGGAGTCCAGCAGCGTGCAGACCAGGCCGCCGTGCACCATGCCGATCGGGTTGTAGTGCGACTCATCGGGCTGGCAGGTGAAGGTCACTCTGGCTTCCTCGACCTCGACGATGTCCATGGCGAAGTGCGCTGCGATGGGCGGTCCGGGCAGCTCGCGGTGCATCATCTTGCGCAGATAGTCCAGGCCCGACAGGTGCGGCAGCTGCGCCAACCCGGTGCTGGGGTCGTCCCAGCGGACGACGGTCTCACGTGTGCTCATGCGCGTGAGGTTACCGATGATGGGGGCGCTGCCGGCGCGAGGGTCAGAGGTTGTTGAGGCGTCCGTAGGTCAGCAGGATCACGACCGCGACCGCAACCACGGCAGCACCGCAGGCCAGGAGCAGCCCGGCGGTGGCCACGAGATAGGCCAGGCCGACCCCGAGGGCGATCGCGAGGATCAGCGCATCGGCCTGCCACACCATGACCATCAGACCGGACAGGTCACCCACGGGTGATGGCGCGGGGGTCAGCAGGGTGAGGGGGAGTGGCCCTTTGGTGCTGTCATAGGCCCGGACAGCCACGACCAGCGCAGCCAGGAGTCCGGCCCCGGTCAGGCCCGCCGACGGCCACCCGGTCAGCCCGGCGATCACGCCGCCGAGCAGTGCACAGGCAACAGCGAGCACGGTGGGGAGCAGGGCGTGCAGCACGAACAACTGGCTGCTGGTGTGCCCGAAAAGTGTTGGCGCCGAGCGGGTCTCGGCCGCGTGCCGGAACCCGTCGGTGAGGGTGCCCAGCGCCGCGAAGGTGGCCACCGCGGCCAGGCTCATCAACAACCAGGCCGGGAGCGCGGTGCCAGCCAGCGCCACGGCGCTCAGGAACCCTCCCAAGGTGAGGAAGATCAGGCCGCTCACTGCCCGCACGGGGGTGCGAGCGGCGCCGACCAGGTCTCTCACGGCATACTGCACGATTGCCTGGACCCCGGGCACAGCCCGCCAGGTCCGGCCCAGGTGGGGGACGGATCGGAAGGTGGCCAGGGCGGAGGAGAGGTCGCCGGTGTAGGCCGCGATGCCCACGATCTCCCACTGCCGCGACTGGCGGAGCAGGAGGGGGCCGCGAACCCGGTCCAGGAGCCGTGGCACCCGCTCGATGCAGACCAGGGCGACCAGGGCGAGGGGCAGCAGGGCCCACGGCTCACCCATGGTGGTCGGTGGCCAGACCTCGGCGACCCAGCCCCAGGGAGTGATCAGCGCCAGGGCGGGGAACCACAGCGTGAGCACCGTTGCGGCCAGCACCGACGCGGTGAGCAACCAGCCGTGACGCGGCCCGACGCGCTGACCGGCCAGCCACGCCGCCGCTGCGATCACCCCGAGGCAGGCGCTGGCCCCAGTGAAGGCGAGAGCCCCCATGACGTCCGTGGTGCCCTCGGTGGCCAGCACGGTGGCAACCACACCGCCCGCGACGGTGAACAGCACGGTGAGCCCTGTCGCGGCAGTTGCGAACGGGCGCAACAGGGTTCGAGAGCGCGGCAGGTCGGTGGCGGCGAGCGTCCCGACCAGGACCGGCGGCAGGTGGGCCGGGCCGCGGTGCATGCCCACGACCGTCACGGCAGCGAGCAGGACCCCGCTGACCGCGAGCACGACCTGCTCGGAGGACGGTGACTGCAGGGCGGGGAGGATCTCGGGCCGCGCCAGGATCCGGGCGACCCCGATGAGGAACGGGATGACCACCATGGCCAGCACGAGGACGACCAGATAGGCCAGGTATGCCGTGTCCCCCTGAGTGCGCGACCCGCCCCGGTCTGCGTAGAGGCGACGCGTCCCGCCGATCCGATCACTCGGTGCCAGCAGCGGGATCGACACCGCCCACCTCCAGGATCTGGTTGGCGAGGCGCTCGACGAGGTCACCGCTGTGGGTGGCGAACACGAGGGTGGTGCCGGCAGTGACGTGGGCCTCCAGTGCGCCGGTGACCAGCTCGAGGCGGTGGCGGTCGAGGCGCTGCTCGGGCTCGTCGACCAGCAGCAGGTTGAACGGTCGGGCCATCGTCAGAGCGATGGAGAACAGCTGCACCTGCCCGGAGGAGAGCTCGTGGGGGAAACGGTTGGCCAGCCGGGTCAGGTCGAAGGACGCCAGCAGAGCATCGGACTGTTCGTCGGCGTGTGGTGCTGGTGTGCCCCACGAGGTCGCGACCAGGACCAGGTGCTCCTTGACCGTCAGGTCACGGGCCAGCGGCGGCATCCCGATCAGGGCCGCAACGCGGCGCCGGAAGACGGGGTTGCGCTCCTCGATGCTCGCGCCGGCCACGGTGACCAGCCCGGACGTCGGCTTCATCAGACCGGCGAGCACCCGCAGGAGGGTGGTCTTGCCGGCGCCGTTGGGACCAACCACGGCCAGGGCAGAGCCGGTCTCGAGCTTGAAGCTCACCGGGGGGAGAAGGACCTCATCGCGCGCGAGGGCGACGCTGATCTCCTCGGCAACGATCACCGAGCTCATGGCGTTCAGGGCCTCCGTGGTGGGCTGCGTGAGATCTTCGGGCCCCTACTGAATCACACGCCCCAGGAGTACCTGCAAGTAGGGAGTGCCCTACTCCGGTGCAGGTCAACTGCGTGTCACCCGTCGCTGTCGGCCTGCCACGCCGGGTCCCGACCGGTCAGGGCGATCAACCGGTCTTGAGCAGCTGCTGTGTCACTCACCGGGATTGGCGGTGCGAAGGCGTCGTCCTGCGCCATCAGGTGGACGTAGGGCTCGAACGCCTCCAGGAGCGCGAGACACAGCTCGTCGCTGAGAGTCAGGGGGGAGGTGGTGGCGCGCGACAGGTCCCAGGCATGCACCGCCAGGTCAAGAGTCTCCATGGGCAGATCGACTGCACCGTTGCCGCCGGGTGCCAGCGAGCGCCCCTCGGACTCGATGTGACTCACCAGCTCGTGCACGACCCAGGTCCCGGCGGGAGTCGGAGCCTTCGGATCCCGCACGTGCGCCAGCTGGTCCTGCCAGGCCGCGGCCGCCTGACCCCACAGTCGCGTCCAGTCCATGCCACGAGGGTATCCCCGACCGAGCGCATGGGGGCCTGGTCCTATGACCGACCGAGCGCATGGTGTGGCGAGATTTACCCCGACCGAGCGCGTGAGGACCTGGTCTTTTGGCCGACCGAGCGCACGGGGGACGAGTATGCCGAGGCGCGCCTCGGCATACAGCCGCCGGTCGTGCGCTCGGTGGCTCGTTATCTCAGGCGCCCACGCGCTCGGTGGTGGGATTTCTCAGGCGCTCATGCGCTCGGTCGATTATTTGCGGCGGAACCAGCTGGCGACGACGGAGCGGATGTAGTGCACGCCGCTGCGGGGGAAGAGTTTGGCGCTGGCGCGGATGTTCCACGGCAGGTCGGATGACACGGAGTCCAGGACGTGGACGACGTCCTTGTGCATGTCCGCGTCGTCGGAGCCCTCGGTCTGGTGTGCGGGGGCATAGCGGGCGCGCTCGAGCGTCGCGGTCGCCCGCCCCAGCGACTCACCGGCGCGCCGGTCCAGGTGTGCCTTGTCCTGATAGTGCTCGCCCATCTCGCGCGGGCTCTTGTCCGGTGGCGGGTTGATGCCATAGTCCTCGAGCGAGCGTTTGAGCAGCTCCCACTGGCCCTCGATCCGCTCCTGAGGCGTGTCGGCGTTGCGCAGCACGGCCTCGCGGTGTCGCCGCCCGGCGATCGCGATGACGGCCATGATCAGGCCGATCACGAGCACGACGGCCAGGGCGCGCAGCAGGATCGGCGCGGCCGAGCGCAGGGCGTCGAGCGTGCTGTCCCACCAGCTGTCCTCGTCACCCGCGCCGCCCGGGTCCTGCGTCGGTTCGCCGGTCGGCGTGGCCTGGCTCTCCTGGGTCGGGTCGGCCTCGGCGGTGCCCTGGTTGAGCTGGGTGTAGGCCGGTGGCTGGCCCGACTGGATCCCCGGGGTCGGCTCGAAGCGGACCCAGCCCATGCCGTCGATCCACAGCTCGGGCCAGGTGTGCGCGCGGGAGGCGACGATCGTCCAGGTGCCGTTGGGCTCGCGCTCGCCGGGCAGGAAGCCCAGCGCCATCCGGGCGGGAATGCCCTGGGAGCGGGCCATCATCACCATCGAGGTGGCGAACTGCACGCAATAGCCCTGCTGCGTCGCCAGGAAGTGCGCGATGGGCGAGGAGTCCTGCCCCTCCCCGGGGAGCAGGTTGAGGTCGTAGGTGTAGATGCCGCTGCGGAAGTGTTGCTGCAGCAGTTGGCCGATGACGAGGTCGTTGGTCTCGTCGCCGATGACCTGCTCGGTGAGCTCGGTGTAGGCCTCCACCCCGGTGGGCGAGGGCTCGAGGTAGGGAGCGAACTCGTTGGGGTCGGCCTCGGCCTCGCCGATGTCGTCGGGCAGGTCGCTGACCCCGCCGGGGGCGAGGCGCATGAAGGTCACGTCATAGCTGTCGACGGGCTCCTCGAGGCGCACCGCGGACGTCTCGGTGTCCCAGCGCATGCCAGTGTCGGCGGTGACCTCGGCCAGCGGGCTCGGCACGGCCAGGGACGGTGCCTTCACCCCGTTGCTGAGCACGGACAGCTCGGAGAACTCGCGGCGCACCGACTCATCCACCCCGGGCAGCGCATTGCCCGGGTGCGGGCTCAGCGAACCCGCGACCGGCTCGCTCAGGTCATAGTCCGGCTCCGCCCAGGTCGTGCCGTCAAACTCGTGGACGGCCGTGACACGCAGCGGGTCCTGCAGCAACTGCTGGGTGCGATAGGTGATGACGGGGTCGTCGGACTGGTTGTGCAGGTCGGCAGTCACGTCCATCGTCTCGGTGAAGCTCACCGAGCCACCACCGCCGCCCACCGAGCGACCGTCGGCATTGCGCGCCAGGCCCTCGGTGAAGAAGGTCGGGGGCAGGTGGGGCAGGGCCGAGGCCGCGACGAGGGCGCTGAGCACGGTGACGACGGCCAGGATCCGGGCCAGCCGCCGGTGCCCGGTGGGGCCGAAGGCCACGTCGTGGGAGCCCACGCTCTCGCGCCGGTCCGCCGAGCTCCACCCCGTCACCAGGCGGCTGCCCTGCTGGGCGACCATCAGCAGCCACCCCAGGGCGGCGGCGGCAAAAAACCACGGCTGCATCGCGTGGCCATTGTTGGACACAGAGACCAGGAAGGCGGCGGCAAGCGGTATGCCGGCAGTCGCCGGAGCGCGCCCCGTCACCCCGATCGAGTCGACCGAGATCGCGGTCAGGGTCAGGACCACCACGATGAGGAACTCAACCCCGTCGTTGGTGGGTGCCGGTGCCGCAAAGGTGCGCAGGGTGGTGCCGGCCTCGCGCAGCAGCTCGGTGGTGCGATCCAGGGTGTCCGACCAGGGGATGATGCCGTAATTGAGGGTGTCGCGCAGGTAGTGGAACAGGATGGCCACGGTCGCCACGAGAGCCTGGGAGAGCACCACGAGCGTGGGGTCTGCGTCGAGGCTGCGCAGGAGCGAGCCGACGACCGCGACCAGCAGGACCATCAGGATGGCCGGGCCGATCCAGGTCCCCTCGCGGAGCAGCTCGGTCAGCGGCCAGGCGACGGCCAGCGTGGCGAAGGCTGCCAGCCCGGCCTCGGGCCACATGCCCCGGTCCAGGTTGAACCTCATGTCAGGGCCCCCGAACGGCGGGTGGCGCGCAGCCGCTCCCACGAGGCGGGCACCGAGTCCTGCGGACCGACCAGCACGGTCTGCCAGCCGGCCTGGGTGAGCACGCCCGTGTGGCGCTGGGCCGTGGCGAGGTCCTTGCGGCTCTCGGTGCCGGGCGTGAACGCCTCGGGGTCGAGCACGAGCGCCATCGCGGCCGAGCCCGGCTCACGGACGGCGGCCAGGTGCGCCAGCTCGGCCTCGTCGTGGGCGACGACGACGCTGATCAGCAGCACGCCACCGGAGGTGAAGCTGTGGGCTGCTGCTGCCAGCGCCTCCATGCTCGAGTCCTGGTCGGGCTGGGCGCGAGCCAGGGTGCTGAGCGCCTGGTCGAGCCCGATCTGCACCCCGGCCGAGCCGTCCTCGACGGTGCGGTGGGTGAGCAGGTGGATGACGAAGCCGTCCTTGATCAGGTGCCGCGCCAGGGAGGCGACGGCGCTGACGGCCCACTCGTATGACGCTTGGTAACCGCTGCCCGGAAAGGCACCCGCCCGGCTGTCGAGCAGGAGCACCGCGCGGCGGCGCGCGGGCCGGTCCTCCTGGCGGACCATGATCTCGCCGCGGTGTGCCGTCGCGGGCCAGTGCACGCGGCGCAGCTCGTCGCCGTCGCGATACTGCCGGATCGACACGTCGTCCTCGCCGTGCAGGGAGACCATCTGCGGCAGCTCGCCCTCGGTGCCGCGCCCCTGGCCAGCGACCCGGCGGGAACCGAGGTCCCAGATGTGGGGGAGCACCAGCAGCTCAACGGTTGCGGGCAGCTGCAGCGCGACGTGGGTCAGCCCGAACGGGTCGCGGCGGCGCAGCGTGATCGGCCCGACGGGGAAGGCCCCGCGGTGTCGGCTGCGCACGGTGTATCGCAGCTTGCGGCCCTCGCCGGAGACCATCCGCGGGAGCAGGAAGCGGGGTCGGTCGCCGAGGGCGTAGTCGAACTGCTCCTCGGCGAGGAAGAGGGGGGTCGGGCGCGTACCGACGTTGGTGAACTGGACCTCGACGAGGCCCTGCTGGTCGGGGTGCAGGCGCGACGGGGTGACCACGCGGGTGACGCGCAGGCTCGGCGGGGTGGGGCGGACCAGCAGCAGCGCGAGCAGCGGCAGGATCACCAGCAGCAGACCGATGCGGGTCACATCGCGATAGCCCAGCACGACACCGGCCACGGCCACGATGGCCCCGAGGGCCAGGAACATCTGGCCCCGACTCGTCAGCACCCCCGGGGCACGCACGATCGAAAATCCTCAGCGTCGGCCGGACGGCACCGGGGTGCGCTGCAGGATGTCGGCCACGACCTCGCCCGTGGTCCGTCCCGTCAGCTGCGCCTCGCCGGTGAGCATCAGGCGGTGCGTGAGGACGGCCGGCGCCAGCGCCTGGACATCCTCGGGCAGCACGTGGTCGCGGCCCGCCAGGGCCGCATTGGCCCGGGCCGCCCCGAGCAGGTGCAGGCCCGCGCGGGGGGAGGCACCCAGCCGGAGCGAGGAGTGACGCCGGGACGCCGTGACGATCGCCACGACATACTCCCGCAGTGCCTGGGCCGTGTGGAGGCGGCGCACCGCCTGGATCTGCTGCTGCACCGTGGCGCCGTCGGTCACCGCCTGCAGATCGCCCAGCGGGTCGTGGTCACCGTGCGACTCCAGCATCGCCAGCTCGGCGCTGCCGGAGGGATAGCCCATCGAGACGCGGGCCATGAAGCGGTCGCGCTGGGCCTCGGGGAGGGGGTAGGTCCCCTCCATCTCGATCGGGTTCTGGGTGGCCATCACCAGGAACGGGCCGGCCAGCGGATAGGTCGTGCCGTCGACGGTGACCTGGCGCTCGGCCATGCACTCCAGCAGCGCGGACTGGGTCTTGGGCGACGCCCGGTTGATCTCGTCACCGACCACGATGTTGGCGAAGATCGCGCCCTTGCGGAACTCGAAGGTGTGGGAGTTTTGGTTGAAGACGTTGACGCCGGTGATGTCGCTGGGCAGCAGGTCCGGGGTGAACTGGACCCGGCTGACGTCGCAGTCGATCGACTTGGCCAGGGCCTTGGCGAGCATCGTCTTGCCGACGCCGGGCACGTCCTCGACCAGCAGGTGTCCCTCGGCCAGCAGCACCGTGACCGCCGTGCGGACCGCCTCCTCCTTGCCCTCGATCACCGTGCTGATCGCCCGGTGGATGTCGCTGGCGACGGACTGCACCGTCTGCAGGTCGGGAGCGGTCTCAGCGTTGGCCGTCATGAAGAAGATCCTGCCTTGGGTCGTCGGGCGTCGGTGCTCGGGTTCTGCGCAGAAGACTACGTCGTCCATGGCCATCGAGCCGCAGACCGCAGTGATCGTGAGGTGTCCATGACATCAGACGCATCGGGGCTCATCCCGGTTGCGGCGCGGTTGCTCTGATTTCCCCCACTTTCCCCCCACCCCGGTGACCTGCAAAAACGTGTGCGCGACATCACAAAATGCCCCCGTTTGGCGTTGACAGTGGTGCAAAGTGGAGTAGGGTGGGGCGTACTGGATGACTAGGGAGTAACCAAGCGCGCGGAAGGGGTGGTCACGGTGCTGTTGCTCGGCACGTACTCACCCCGCCTGGACGACAAGGGCCGGATGTTCCTGCCCGCCAAGTTCCGCGACAAGCTGGCCGGCGGTCTGGTGATGACCCGCGGTCAGGAGCGCTGCCTCTATGTCTATCCGCTGGCCGAGTTCGAGAAGGTCGCCGAGCAGTGGCAGAACGGACCGACCACCAACGCCGGCGTGCGGGCCTACCAGCGACTTCTCCTGTCCGGAGCCTCCGACGAGATCCCCGACAAGCAGGGCCGGGTGACCGTCCCGGCGATCCTGCGCGACTATGCCGGGCTCACCCAT
Source organism: Ornithinimicrobium faecis (assembly GCF_023923225.1). Classification (GTDB taxonomy): domain Bacteria; phylum Actinomycetota; class Actinomycetes; order Actinomycetales; family Dermatophilaceae; genus Ornithinicoccus; species Ornithinicoccus faecis. Next base: position 1,610,750 of record NZ_CP099489.1, read on the forward strand.
GAGTGCACCGTGATCGGCTCCGGCAACCGCATCGAGATCTGGGACTCCGCGGCCTGGGAGGCCTACGTCACCGAGCACGAGGACGGCTTCGCCAACCAGAGCGAGGAGGTGGTTCCGGGCCTGTAAGCGACCCGCTCCACTTCGCCCCACCCGAGCACTCCACTTCGCCCCACCCACCGACCACCGACCCTGACGCTGACCCTGACACCCGGCCCCCAGCCGCACCACCCGCCCCCGACCCGACTTCCCCCGGGCCGGGTGCACCACGAGCAGGATCCCGACTCCACTTCCCCGGAGCCGGGCCACCCACTCGGATGGCGCGGAAGGGGACCAGGTCCCAGGGCCCAAGGAAACACAGCACGACATTGGCGCCACAGGTGCTGGGACCGCACAACCAGCCACACGGCATACGGAATGAAAACCACGACAGGAAGGAGAGCGACGATGCAGGACCGGCCCACCGCCGAGCGGCACACCCCCGTGCTGCGCGACCGCATCGTCGAGCTCCTCGCACCCGCCCTCCACGCAGAGGGAGCGGTCTTCGTCGACGGGACCCTCGGCATGGGCGGACACACCGAGGCAGTGCTGACCGCCTGCCCGGGGGCCATCGCGGTCGGGATCGACCGGGACACCGAGGCGCTGACCCTGGCCGGGGAGCGCCTCGCCCCGTTCGGCGACCGGTTCGTGCCGGTGCACGCGGTCTATGACGAGATCCCGGAGGCGCTGGCGCAGCGCGGCATCGCCGAGGCGCAGGCCATCCTGTTTGATCTGGGCGTCTCCTCGCTGCAGCTGGACGAGGCCGAGCGGGGCTTCGCCTATCGGATGGACGCCCCGCTGGACATGCGGATGGACCAGACGACCGGCCTGACGGCCGCGGACGTCCTCAACGACTATGGCGTGCGGGAGCTCGAGGTGATCCTGCGCGACTTTGGCGAGGAACGCTTTGCCCGCAAGATCGCCCGCGCCCTCGTCGCCGAGCGCGACAAGGAGCCCTTTGCCAACTCGGCCCGGCTCGTGGAGCTGCTGCAGCGGGTCGTGCCGGCCGCCTCGCAGCGCTCGGGTGGCCACCCGGCCAAGCGCACCTTCCAGGCACTGCGCATCGAGGTCAACGCCGAGCTGTCGGTGTGGTCCGACGCGCTGCCGGCCGCGCTCTCGCTGCTGCCGGTGGGCGGGCGGATCGCGGTGCTGTCCTATCACTCGCTGGAGGACCGGATCACCAAGCGCGGCCTGGCCGTGGGCGCCACCAGCTCGGCCCCGCCGGACCTGCCCGTCGAGCTGCCGGAGCACAAGCCGTGGCTCAAGCTGCTCACTCGCGGCGCCGAGATCGCGGACGAGGCCGAGCGCGCCGACAACCCGCGGGCCACCTCGGTGCGGCTCCGGGCGGCCGAGCGCACCCGTGCGAAACCTCTATCAAAAGCCGGGCACGACGTACGAAACCGCTATCAAAATGCGGGGAAGCCGAGCGAAACCACTACGAAAATGGGGGAGACCCGATGAGCCAGATGGCTGTTGCCCGCACCGCACGCGTCGCCCGACCGGCCGCGCCGCGCAAGCGCGCCGCCCTGCGCGTCGTGGACGCCGCGCCCACCACGCGCAGTCACGCGGGCTTTGTGGTGCTGTGTCTGGCGCTGGTCGTGGCCGGGCTGCTCAGCGCGCTGCTGCTCAACACGGCGCGGGCGGAGAGCTCCTTCACCCTCAGCGACCTGCGCTCGGAGCAGACCCAGCTGCATGACACCCGCGTGACGCTGGAAGCCGAGCTCAGCCAGCAGCGCTCGCCGGAGACCCTGGCGGCCGCCGCGGAGGACCTGGGGCTGGTCGCCTCGCCGTCCACGGCTGTGTTGCGGCTCTCAGACAACCAGGTCCTCGGCGTGGCGGCCCAGGTGGACCCGGCTGACAGCTCTACCGTGGTCTCGCCGTTCGTCACCACCGTCGAGGGCGGTTCCGAGCGCACCGAGCAGGCCCCTGAGGGGGCCGTCCAAGGAGGTTGAGACCTGTGGCCGCAGCCCGTCGTCCCGTTGCAGCCGGGGTCGTCCACCCGCAACGGCGGATGCGGTTCATGCTCTTTGGCATCCTGATCGTCTTCAGCCTCTTTGCCGCCCAGCTGGTCAAGCTCCAGGGCCTGGACGCCGCGAGCGTCTCGGCCGCGGCGATCGACCGGCGCATGCACGAGGCCACCATCCCGGCCAGCCGCGGCGTGATCTATGACTCCAAGGGCGTGGCCCTGGCCGAGTCGGTGGAGCGGCGCAACATCACCGCCGACCCCACGGCCGTGGTGACCTACAAGAAGCGCATCGACGGCGAGCGCGTCGAGGTGGGCTATCAGGGCGCCGCGGAGGACATCGCCGCGATCACCGGTGCCGACGCGGCCGAGCTCGAGGCGACGCTGCGCGAGCACGACGGCGAGCGCTGGACCTGGCTGCAAAAGGACGTCTCACCGCAGACGTGGCAGCAGGTCAAGGCGCTGCACATCCCGGGCATCTATGCCGAGCCCTTCGTCAAGCGGGCCTACCCCCTCGGGCCCGCGATGGCCCCGGTGGTCGGCTGGGTCGGCTCCGGGGGCATGGCCGCCAACGGCATCGAGCTGATGTTTGAGGAGCAGCTGACCGGCACGCCGGGCTCGATGACCTATGAGCTGGGCGGTCGCGGCGAGATCATCACCACCGGCGCGAGCAGCGAGACCCCCGCCGTGCCCGGCGAGGACGTGCACCTGACCATCGACAGCGACCTGCAGTGGTTCACCTACAACCAGGTCGAGGCCATGGTCAAGCAGTCCGCGGCCCTGCGTGGTTATGCCGTGGTGATGGACCCCAAGACCGGCGACATCCTGGCCGCGGCCAGCTATCCCTCCTTTGACCCCACGGACTCCCAGCAGAGCACCGAGGACCTGCGCAATCCGCTGTTCGAGGACGTCTACGAGCCGGGCTCGACCAACAAGGTGATCACCGCCGGAGCGGCCCTGGAGGAGGAGGTCGTCGACCTCGAGACGCCCTTCGTGCTGCCCAACCGGCTGCCGCGCGGTGGCACCAAGTTCAAGGACAGCCACGACCCGGACAACCCCTATGCGACCTTCGCCGGTGTGCTGGCGACCTCCTCCAACATGGGCACGATCATGTATGGCGAGAAGCTGCCCGACGACGTGCTCTACGAGTACATGCAGGACTTCGGGATGGGCCGCGAGGCCAACCTGGGCTTCCCCGGGCAGTCCGCCGGCCTGGTCCCGCACCCGGACACCTGGAGCGCGACCAGCAAATACACGCTGACCTTCGGGCAGGGCCTGGCCAGCACGATGCTGCAGCAGGCCGGCGTCTTCCAGACCGTGGCCAACGACGGCGTCTATGTCGAGCCGCGGCTGGTCAAGGGCGCCGAGGAGGACGGCACGTTCGTCGAGGAGCCGGACGCGGTCCAGGACCAGGTGGTCTCCAAGGAGACGGCCGACGAGCTGACCTCGATCATGGAATACGTCCCCAGCGCCGAGGGCACCGCGCCACAGGCCGCCGTCGAGGGCTATCGCGTGGCGGGCAAGACCTCCACCGCCGACCGCTATGACGAGAAGAAGGGCCGCTATTCCGGGGTGACCGCCGGTTTCATCGGCTTCGCCCCGGCCGACGACCCGGAGCTGGTGATCGCGGTCGCGATCCAGAAGCCGACCCGCGGCAAGTGGGGTGGCGAGCTGGCCGGCCCGGTCTTCTCCGAGGTCATGCGTTATGCCCTCACCTCCCGCGGGGTGCCGCCGAGCACGACGGAGGCCCCCGAGATCACGCTGCACTATGATCCGGATGCCCCGGCGCCTGGTGCGGATCCCGGTGTCACACTGGGCGACATCGCCATCCGAGACGAAGGGACCCCGCAACAGTGATCGAGATGTCCCTCGGCGAGATCGCCGAGGCAACCGGCGGCCAGGTGCACCCGGCGACGGCCGCAGACATCAGGGTCACCGCGAGCGTGGTCACCGACTCCCGTGGGGTCGAGCACGGCGGGCTGTATGTCGCTCGCCTGGGTGAGCACGCGGACGGTCACGACTACGTGGGGTCGGCTGCCGAAAAGGGCGCCGTCGGCGCCCTGACCCAGCGGGTCGTCACCGAGCTGCCCTGCGTCGTGGTCTCCGACACCACCGACGGCTTCGCCGCGCTGGGTCGTGAGGTCGTGGACCGCTGCACCGCGGCTGGCGGCCTGCAGATCGTCGGCATCACCGGCTCCTCGGGCAAGACCTCCACCAAGGATCTCGCCGCCCAGGTGATCGAGCGGCTCGGCCCCACGATCGCGCCCATCGCGTCCTACAACTCCGAGGTCGGCGTGCCGCTGACCGTGTGCCGCCTCACCGAGGAGACCCAGTTCCTGGTCGCCGAGATGGGCGCCTCCGGTGTCGGCCACATCGACTTCCTGACCGCGGTCGCGCCCCCGCGCATCGGCGTGGTGCTCAACGTGGGCACCGCCCACCTGGGCGAGTTTGGCAGCCGCGAGGCGATCGCCCACACCAAGGCCGAGCTCGTGCGGGCCCTGCCCGACGACGGCCTGGCCGTGCTCAACGCCGACGACCCGATCGTGGTCGCGATGGCCGAGCAGACCAGCGCGCGCGTGCTCACCGTCGGCCTCAGCCCGGACGCTGACGTGCGCGCCGACGAGGTCGAGATCAACGTGCGCGGCCAGGCGGCCTTCACCATGCACCTGCCCGGTGCGGAGCCGGTGCGCGTCGCGCTGAAACTGCACGGCCCCCACCACGTGGGCAACGCGCTGGCCGTGGCCGCCGTCGCCGCCGAGTGGGGCATGCCCGTCGCGGAGATCGCCGAGGCGCTGGGGGAGGCCGGGGTGGTCAGCCGCTGGCGCATGGAGGTGCACGAGCGGGCCGACGGCGTGACGATCGTCAACGACGCCTACAACGCCAACCCCGACTCGATGCGGGCCGCCCTGCGCTCCCTGGCCGTGATGCGCAGCCAGGGGGCCGCCGTCGCGGTCGTCGGCGAGATGCGTGAGCTGGGCGAGGACTCCGTGGCCGAGCACCGCGCGATCGGAGAGCTCGCCGCGGGGCTGGGCATCGACACCCTGGTGGCCGTGGGCGAGGGAGCGATCCCCGTCGCCGAGGCCTTCGACGAGGCCGGCGGCGCCAACACGCACCAGTGCCCCGACACCGACGCCGCCCGTGAGCTGCTGGACCAGATCCTCGCGCCCGGCGACGTGGCCCTGCTGAAGTCCAGCCGCGACTCCGGCCTGCGCTTCCTCGGTGACGCCCTGGTCGACGACGCCCCCACCAACGACGCCACCACCAACGAGGGCACCAACCACGAGGGCACGGTGCCCTGATGGTGACGATCGTCCTGGCGGCCGGGATCTCGATGATCGTGGCCCTGTTCGGCACGCCGCTGTTCATCAAGTTCCTGGTGCGGCGCCAATACGGCCAGTTCATCCGCGACGACGGCCCGACCAGCCACCACACGAAGCGCGGCACCCCGACCATGGGTGGCGCGGTGATCATCGCCGCCACCCTGATCGGCTATGCCGGCGCGCACGCCATCATCTGGACCATCGACGCCACCGGGCTGATGGACTTTGGCGGCAGCTCGATGAGCATCAGCGGTCTGCTCGTGCTCTTCCTGATGGCCGGGCTGGGGCTGGTGGGCTTCGCCGACGACTTCACCAAGATCTCCAAGGAGCGCAGCCTGGGCCTGCGCTCCCACGAGAAGCTCATCGGACAGACCACGGTCGCGGTGATCTTTGCCGTGCTGGCGCTGCAGTTCCCCGGCGACGCCTTCCGCACCCCGGCCAGCACCGCCGTCAGCTTCGTGCGTGACCTGCCCCTGGACTTCGCGGTGTTCGGCACCGTCGGCGGCCTGATCGCGTTTGTCATCTGGGCCAACGTGATGATCGCCGGGGCCTCCAACGGGGTGAACCTGGTCGACGGGCTCGACGGCCTGGCCACCGGCGCCTCGGTGATGGCCTTCGGCGGCTATGTGCTGATCGGCATCTGGCAGTTCAACCAGAACTGCCAGATCACCCCCGGGCCGAACTGTTATGACGTGCGCGACGCCCACGACCTGGCCGTGGTCGCCGCCTGCATCGCCGGCGCCTGCTTCGGCTTCCTGTGGTGGAACGCCTCACCGGCCAAGATCTTCATGGGCGACACCGGCTCCCTGGCCCTCGGTGGCGCGCTGGCCGGTCTGGCGATCACCACCCACACCCAGCTGCTGATGATCCTGATGGGCGGCCTGTTCGTCATCGTGACGATGTCGGTGATCATCCAGGTCACCTCGTTCAAACTGACCGGCAAACGGGTCTTCCGGATGGCGCCGCTGCACCACCACTTTGAGCTGCTCGGGTGGCACGAGGTCACCATCGTGGTCCGCTTCTGGATCGTGCAGGGGCTGTGCGTGGCGGCCGCCCTGGGCATCTTCTATGCCGAGTGGGTGGTGTCGCTGTGAGCGAGCGGGTGGCCGGGCTGACCTCCCGGGAGTCCGACTGGGCCGGGCTGCGCACCGTGGTGACCGGCCTCGGGGTCAGCGGGTTTGCCGCAGCCGACGCGCTGCTCGAGCGCGGCGCCCAGGTGATCGTCGTGGACGCCGGCAACGGCTCCACGGACCAGGCTGAGCGCGCCCGCATCCTGGAGATCCTGCGCGCCGACGTGCGACTGGGTCCCGAGCACGTCACCGACCTTCCCTCGTATGCCGAGGGGCCAGTGGACCTGGTCGTCACCTCTCCCGGCTGGCGCCCAGACCAACCGGTGCTGGCCGCGGCGGCGAGTGTCGGCATACCGATCTGGGGGGAGGTTGAGCTGGCCTGGCGGATGCGCTCGGCCGCCGGGGGAGCGCCGTGGCTGACCGTCACCGGCACCAACGGCAAGACCACCACCGTGCAGATGCTCGCCTCGATCCTGCGGGCGGCGGGGCTGCGCACGATCGCCGCCGGCAACGTGGGCACGCCGATCCTCGAGGCGATCATGGACCCCGAGCCCTATGACGTGATCGCCGTCGAGCTGTCCAGCTTTCAGCTGCACTGGTCGGAGTCGATCTCCGCGCTGGCCTCGTGCGTGCTCAACGTGGCCCCCGACCACCTCGACTGGCACGGCGGGCTGGACGCCTATGCCGCGGCCAAGGCCAAGATCTATGAGCACACCCAGGTGGCGTGCGTCTATAACCACGATGACTTGGCCACCGAGACGATGGTCGAGGAGGCCGACGTCATCGAGGGCTGCCGGGCGATCGGCTTCACGCTCGGCACGCCGCACCGCTCGATGCTCGGGCTGGTCGAGGACGTGCTGGCCGACCGGGCCTTCATCGAGGAGCGCGAGTCCTCGGCCGCCGAGCTGGCCACGCTGCGCGACGTGCCCGGGGGCGCCGACGGGGCACCACCGCCGCACCTGGTCGCCGACGCCCTCGCGGCCGCCGCGCTGGCGCGCGCTGCTGGCGTGCCGCCGGCCGCGGTGCAGGCCGGGCTGCGTGCTTTCGTGCCCGACACCCACCGGATCACCGAGGTCGGTGCGGTGGACGGCGTCCGGTTTGTCAACGACTCCAAGGCCACCAACCCGCACGCCGCGGCCGCGTCGCTCTCTGCCTATGAGCACATCGTGTGGATCGCCGGCGGTCAGCTCAAGGGCGCCGAGGTCGACGACCTGGTCGCCGGGGCGGCCGGTCGACTGCGCGGGGCCGTGCTGCTGGGGCAGGACCGCGACCAGATCGCGGCGGCACTGACCCGACACGCGCCGCAGATCCCCGTCGTGGAGGTGCCCAGCGCCGACACTAGTGATGTGACGGTTGTGATGGATGAGGCGATTGAGGCAGCCCTGAGCCTGGCTGAGCCAGGCGACGTGGTGCTGCTCGCGCCCGCCGCGGCGTCGCTGGACATGTTCGCGCACTACGGAGCCCGGGGTGACATCTTCACCCAGGCGGTGCGACGAAGGGCCGGGCAGGGCGAGTCATGACGACGTGGCCGATCCGCCGCGATGAGCAGGGGCGGGAGTCGGTCGCCGCCGGCATCGGAGAGCGGCTGCGCTCGCCCGTGGCGCCCTACTATCTGCTGCTGACCGCCACCGGACTGCTGGTCTCGATCGGTCTGGTCATGGTCCTGTCGGCCAGCAGCGTCGGGTCCTATCAGTCCTCCGGCAACTCCTACAAGGTCTTCCTCAACCAGTTGATGTTTGCTGGGATGGGCATCGTGCTGGGCCTGATCGCCAGCCGGATCCCGGTGCGGGTCTGGAAGTGGCTGGCGCCCTGGGGCATGCTCGGCGCGATCGGCCTGCAGGCGCTGGTGTTCTCCCCGCTGGGGACGGACTTCCAGGGCAACCGCAACTGGATCAGCCTGGCCGGCTTCACCCTGCAGCCCTCCGAGTTTGGCAAGGTCGCCCTGGTCGTGTTCGGCGCCGCGGTGCTGACCAAGAAGCGCAAGGTGCTCGGGCGGATCAGCCACGTGCTCATCCCGTTTGTCTTCCCCGGGGCCTTCCTGCTGATCGGGCTGGTCCTGGCCGGCCACGACCTGGGCACCGTGCTGATCCTGGTGGCCATCACCGGCGGCATGATGTTCGGTGCCGGGGTGCAGGCGCGCTATTTCGTCGCCGTCGCCGGGCTGGCGGCTGCGGGCGCGGCCTACATGGCCGTCGGCAGCGCCAACCGGATGGAGCGCATCCAGGCCTGGATCGGCAACATCTGCGTCAACCCCGACGTGCAGGGCTGCTTCCAGAAGGTCCACGCGGAGTATGCCCTCGCCGACGGCGGCTGGTGGGGCCTGGGCCTGGGTGGCAGCAAGGAAAAGTGGGGCCTGCTGCCTGAGCCGCACAATGACTTCATCCTCGCGATCATCGGCGAGGAGCTGGGCCTGCCCGGCACGCTGACCGTGATGCTGCTGTTTGTGGTCATCGCCTATGCCTGCTATCGCATCGTGGTGACCAGCACCGACTTCTTTGTGCGCATCGCGGCCGTCGGGATCATGGTCTGGCTGGTCGCGCAGGCGATGCTCAACATCGGCTCGGTCATCGGCATGCTGCCGATCATCGGCGTGCCGCTGCCGCTGGTCTCCTCCGGCGGATCGGCCCTGATCGCCGCCCTGATCGGCATGGGGATCCTGCTGTCGCTGGCTCGCTCCCTGCCCGGGGCGAAGGCCTCGCTCGGGAGCAAGCCCTCACTGCTGCGGCGTACCCTGGCAGTGGTGCCGGCTCCCCGGCTCCGGCGACGTTGATCGGAGCGGCTCCATGAACACCCCACCCCCCTCGGGCTCGGCCTCCGAGCACTCAGCCGGTGCTCGGCATACGGCCCTGTCAGTCGTGCTGGCCGGTGGCGGCTCGGCCGGTCACGTCAACCCACTGCTGGCCACCGCCGACGCCCTGCGCGCCGCCGACCCGGACTGCCGCATCACGGTCCTGGGGACCGCCGACGGACTGGAGGCACGCCTGGTGCCCGAGCGCGGCTATCGCCTCGAGCTGGTGCCCAAGGTGCCCTTCCCGCGCCGCCCCAACACTGCGGCGCTGAAGTTCCCGGTGACGCTGCGCCGCTCGATCACCCGCGCCGCCGACCTGATCCGCGAGGCGCAGGCCGACGTGGTCGTCGGCTTCGGTGGCTATGTGGCCACGCCGGCCTATCTGGCCGCGCGCCGCACCCGCACGCCGATCGTCATCCACGAGCAGAACGCGCGCCCCGGGCTGGCCAACAAGCTCGGCGCCCGGTTCACCGCCCACGTGGCCACCACCTTTCCCAGCACGCCGCTGCCGGGTGCCGAGGTGATCGGGCTGCCGATGCGCGCCGAGATCGCCGACCTGGACCGCGCCGAGCTGCGCGAGGAGGGGCTGGCGCACTTCGGGCTGCGCGACGACCGCACCACGCTGCTGGTCTTTGGCGGCTCCCTGGGCGCCCAGCGGCTCAACCAGGCCTTCGGCCAGGCCGCCGACGACCTGCGCGCCGCCGGGGTGCAGGTGCTGCACCTGACCGGCGGTGGCAAGAGCGTGGACCTGACGGAGTCGGACACGGACGGTGCTGGCACGGGGGAGACCCCCTATGTGGCCGTCGACTACACCGACCGGATGGACCTGGCGTATGCCGTGGCTGACCTGGTCGTCGCCCGCGCCGGGGCAGGGACCGTGTGTGAGCTGACCGCGGTCGGGTTGCCGGCGATCTATGTGCCGCTGCCGATCGGCAACGGTGAGCAGCGCCTCAACGCCCAGGACGTCGTGGCCGCCGGTGGCGGGCTGCTCGTCGACGACGCCTCGGTCACCCCGCAGTGGGCGCGCGAGAGCGTCCTGCCGCTGCTGGCCGATCGCGACCGCCTCGCGCAGATGGCTGACGCCGCTGCGGTGATGGGCAACCGGGACGCCGCCGAGGTGCTGGCACAGCGGGTCATCTCGGCAGCGCGGAGATCCACGGCATGACGTCGGGAGTCAACGACCGGTTCGACTTCACCGCCCCGGTGCCACCGGTGGCCGACCTCGGACCGGTCCACTTCATCGCCATCGGCGGCTCCGGCATGTCCGGGGTCGCGCGGATGTTCCTGGCCGCCGGCGTGGCCGTCTCTGGCTCGGATGCGCGGGACTCGGCGACGCTGCGGGCCCTGGAGGCCGAGGGGGCGGCGGTCTTCGTCGGTCAGGCGCCCGAGAACCTGTCGGCGGATGTCCAGACCGTCGTGATCTCCTCGGCCATCCGCGAGAGCAACCCCGAGCTCGCTGCCGCACGGGAGCGGGGCCTGCGGGTGCTGCACCGCGCCCAGGGCATCGCCGCGCTGCTGCCGGGGCGGGCCGCCGTGGCTGTGGCCGGTGCCAACGGCAAGACGACCACCTCCGGCATGCTGACCGTCGCCCTGCAGCACTCGGGGGCCGACCCGGCCTATGTCCTGGGCTCGCAGTTGACCACGGACGACGGGCGCGGCACCAACGCTGCTCCGGGGACCGGGCCGTTCGTGATCGAGGCCGACGAGAGTGACGGGTCGTTCCTGACCTATCACCCCGACGTCGCGATCGTCACCAACATCAAGCCGGATCACCTGGACTTCTATGGTGACCTGGCGACCATCGAGGCGACCTTCGTGCGCTTTGCCAAGACGATCGCGGCCGACGGGCTGCTGGTGGCCGCGGCCGATGACCGTGGCGCTGCCACGCTGGCCGCGACCCACCACGAGGCCGGGGGAGCGGTGGCCACGTTTGGCACCGACGAGAGCGCCGACGTGTGGCTGACCGAGCTGCGCCCCGATGCGATGACCGCGACCGCGCACCTGACCTGGCAGCGCGACCTGACCGCCCCCAACGGCACGACTGTGGCGGCCGGGACGACCCGCACGCTGAGCGTGCCGATGCCGGGCGCCCACAACCTGGCCAACGCCGCGGCCGCACTGGTGGCGGCCACTGCAGGCCTCGGGCAGGACCTGGACGCCGTCCTGGCGGGCCTGGCGGCCTATCCGGGCACCCACCGCCGCTTCGAGCGCGTGGGCGAGGCAGCCGGCGTGTTGGTGATCGACGACTATGCCCACAACCCGGACAAGGTGGCCGCTGTGGTGCGTGCCGGACGCGGCCTGGTGGACACCGGCGGGGGACGCCTGGTCGTGCTCTTCCAGCCGCACCTGTTCTCGCGCACCCGCGACTTTGCCGCCGACTTCGCCGCCGGGCTGTCGGGCGCCGATGTCGTGGTGCTGCTGGACGTCTTCGCCGCCCGCGAGGACCCGATCGAGGGCGTCAGCGGAGCGAGCATCGCCGACCTGGTGGACGGCCCCGAGGTGCACTATGTGCCTGAGCGGGACGCCGTCGTGGAGACGGTCGCCGGGCTGCTGCAGCAGGGCGATCTGGTGCTGACCGTGGGTGCCGGGGACATCACCGAGCTCGGCGCCCCGCTGGTGGCCCGTCTGACCGAGCGCGGTGCCCAGTGACCAGCAAGAAGGACCGAGACCTCAACAAGACGTCGAGGTCTGAGAAGGCTCGCACCTATCGCTGGGGCAAGCGCAAGGGGCAGCCCAAGGCGCACCCTCGACTGCGGCAGCGTGCGGCGGAGGTGCGGCGTCGCCCGTGGCGTGTGGTGGCTGCCCTGGCGGTGGTGCTCGCGCTGGTTGGCGCCGTGGTCTTCCTGTTCGGCTTCTCGAGCGTCTTTGAGGTCGAGGAGGTCACCGTGGCCGGCGCCGAGGGCGAGCTTGCTGAGGGCGCCCAGGAGGCTGCGCAGACGCAACTTGGCACGCCGCTGGCGCGGGTCGACGGCGAGGCCGTGGAGGCACTCGTGCTGGAGGACCTGCGGATCGCCACGGCCGAGGTGGGCCGCAACTGGCCCTCGGGGCTCACCCTCGACCTGACGTTGCGTGAGCCTGCGCTGGCCATCAAGCAGAGCGGCGTCAAGGACATCCAGCTCGTGGACGCCGCCGGCGTGGTCTATGACAGCGTCAAGGAGGCACCCAAGGGGGTCCCGAGCGCCCAGGTGAAGATGACGGGCGACGACCTCGACCCGGGCCACCTGGTGGCGCTGCAGGGGCTGCGGGACTCCCTGCCTGAGTCCGTGGCCGATGAGTCTGCTGCGCTGACGCTGACCAAGACCGGTGACATCCAGTTCACCGTGGGCAACATCGAGGTCGTGTGGGGCGACGGCAGCAACAGCCAGCTCAAGGGCCGTGTGCTCGAGGGCCTGCTCGACCAGGAGGGCCTGGATCCCGATGCAGACGTCCCCGCCGCGGGGCCGATGCGGATCGATCTGAGCACCCCGGCAACGCCGGTGGTGACCGGTCTGAGCATCCAGCAGCCGGAGGACTAGGGGGCGGAAAGGCCCCTGAACGTTCAGGGGCCTGCCTGTGCCGCGCGGCTGTTCAGGGGGCTGAACCTTTACTTTAGGTGCAGCGGGCTGGGCGTGCTCGGAGTGAGGACGTATGCTCGCACGATAGCGAGCACGCCAACTCCCGGTCCGGAGTCATTGGTGCTGCCCGCTGCACAGTCTTAAGCAGGACTCCTTAAGGAAGGTTCCACCCGTGTCCTCAGCGCAGAACTACCTGGCCGTCATCAAGGTCGTCGGCATCGGCGGCGGTGGCGTCAACGCCATCAACCGGATGATCGATGTCGGCCTCAAGGGCGTCGAGTTCATCGCCATCAACACTGACGCCCAGGCGCTGCTGATGAGTGATGCCGACGTCAAGCTCGACGTGGGCCGTGAGCTCACCCGTGGTCTCGGCGCCGGCGCCGACCCGGAGGTCGGCCGCAAGGCTGCAGAGGACCACATGGAGGAGATCGAGGAGGCCCTGCGCGGCGCCGACATGGTCTTCGTGACCGCCGGCGAGGGTGGTGGCACCGGCACGGGTGGCGCGCCGGTCGTGGCCAAGGTCGCCAAGTCTCTCGGCGCGCTGACCATCGGTGTGGTCACCCGCCCGTTCACCTTCGAGGGCCGCCGCCGCGCCAACCAGGCCGAGACCGGCATCGGCAGCCTCCGCGAGGAGGTCGACACCCTGATCGTCATCCCGAACGACCGGCTGCTGTCGATCTCCGACCGCCAGGTCTCCATGCTCGATGCCTTCCGCAGCGCCGACCAGGTCCTGCTCTCTGGTGTCCAGGGCATCACCGACCTGATCACGACCCCGGGTCTGATCAACCTCGACTTCGCCGACGTCAAGTCGGTCATGCAGGGGGCCGGCTCGGCCCTGATGGGCATCGGCTCGGCCCGCGGTGAGGACCGCGCCGTCCAGGCCGCCGAACTCGCGATCTCCAGCCCGCTGCTCGAGGCCTCCATCGAGGGCGCCCACGGTGTGCTGCTCTCTGTGCAGGGTGGCTCCGACCTCGGTCTGTTCGAGATCAACGAGGCAGCCCGACTGGTGCAGGAGGCCGCGCACCCCGAGGCCAACATCATCTTCGGTGCCGTCATCGACGACTCGCTCGGAGATGAGGTGCGCGTCACCGTGATTGCCGCCGGCTTCGACGGGGGAGCGCCCATGCAGCGCTCCGACGACAGGGCACTCGGCCAGGTGCAGGCAGGTGGGACCAATCGTCCTCCGGCGCAACAGGGTCAGCCCCAGCAGGGTCAGCCGCAGCAGCGCCCGGCACAGCAGCCTCAGCAGGGCCAGCCCGCCCGTGCGCCACAGCAGGCGCCCGCGCAGCAGGGACAGCCCCAGCAGCAGCCCGCACAGGCTCCTCAGGGGCAGCCGCAGGCCGCTCCGGCCCAGCAGGGTCAGCCGAGGCCTCAGCAGGGCCAGCCGGCCGCCCAGCCGCAGCAGCCGCCGCGTCAGCCCCAGCCGGTGACGTTCGACGACTCCGACGACCTGGACGTGCCCGACTTCCTCAAGTGAGTCCCAGGTTTAGTCGCGTTCACGGACGGGTAAAGCCCCGGTAAAGCGCGTGCAACCACCAAGCGCCCCAGCCACATTGGCTGGGGCGCTTGCTTTTTGTGCAGGACGGTGTCAGGATCCTCTCAGGTTCCTCGCCCCAGGAGCCTGCATGGCCCCCTGAATCACTCCACGCACCCTCCTGTTGCGGTCCGCGAGCTTGGACCGGCCCGGGCGGTGTTTCCCCTGTTCACAGGGCTGTCGTTGTCGTGATCACCCCGCCTGCAGACGCCTCCCGGGCCGCGGCCAGCTGCGCAACCCTGGGCGGCCGGTGACGCCCCCGCCAAGCCCTCACGTCCACCTCGCCGTTAGGTCATGTTCAGGTCAAGGTACCGTCAAGTACTGTTATGGAAACGTTATAGAACTGGCTTGTGCAACGTTCAACCGTGTGTCACAGTTCTCTCAGGTTCCGGTGAGCAACCGGGACTTACCCCCACAGTCGGGAGCACTCCCGACGTTTCCCCATTAAGGGCGCCAGCGGCGCCATCACCCTTGAAAGAGGAGACTTCCATGCTCGCTATTGAGTACTTCCTAGGTGCCGTTCGCGACAAGTTCGAGGACAAGGAGAAGGGCGCGACGGCCGTGGAGTACGGCCTCCTCGTGGCCCTGATTGCTGCGGTCATCGTCGGTGTTGTTGCCCTGCTCGGAGGTAAGATTCTGACTGCCTTCACCAAGGTGAACTCCGCGCTGCCCGGCACCTGAGCCGTAAGGAATATCCGGATTGTGTGCGGCGGCGCGGTGTCTGACTACAGACACCGCGCTGCCGAGCTCAATGAGAAGTTAATGAGTTTCCCGCGCATCCACCAAGGTAGGGATTATGGAGCTGTTGTTCAGAGGTCAGCGAGACTTGGGCGCGGCTGCTGTCGAGTTCGCCTTGGTCGCCCTGATGCTCGTCATGATCCTCTTTGGGACGATCGAGTTCGGCCGGTTCTGGATGATCCAGTCGTCCCTGTCCCAGATTGCCCGCGAAGGCGTTCGTGAGATGGCCATCAATGGTCAAGAAGGTCCCACCTCGGCGAACAAGCTGATGGCCGACCGCGTCCTAGCACTCAACCTCGAGGTCGCACCGGCCGTCTCGGCAGATGCCCCTGGTGGAAAATGCTCCGTGGGCGAGACCGCGACAGCTGTCATTACCGCGTCGGGGGTCTCCACGATGACAGGCATCGACTTCTGGGGTGCCATCGACCTCAAGGGAAAGGCTGAGATGAGATGCGGCGGTTGACCCGGCTTTTCCGTAGTGATGCCGAGCGCGGAGCGACCGCGATCGTCGTTGCTCTCCTGATGACTGTGATCCTCGGATTCGCCGGCCTCGCGATCGATCTCGGCGCCTCATATGCCAAGCACACAGAGCTCCAGACTGGCGCCGACGCCGCGGCTCTCGCTCTAGCGCAGGGCTTCGGCACCGATAAGTGTAAGAAGACAGGCAGTGTCACCTCGGAAGCCACGACGTGGGTCCAGGGCAACGTGCTTAACGACAGCGGTGCCGCGCACGGTGATCCTGAGTGCCTTGCGGTCAATAGAGTCAAGGTTGTCGCAGACGCAACGCTGGATCACTGGTTCATGCCCGTCGTGGGTAAGTCCAGCAGTGACCTGACTGCCGACGCTACGGTCGAGTGGGGCAAGCCTGTTGCTGGGACCACGGTGCCTCTGACGATCTCTGCCTGCAGCTTCGAGAAGCAAGTAAATAAGCCAGATTTGAACAAGATGGTTACCATCTGGCTGCCTAAGCCCAACGGTGAGGGCGAAGATTGTGACTGGCACGATGATTATCCCTCTGGTGGCTTTGGTGTCCTCGATAACACTGCTTGCAAGACAGAGATTGCAGTCCCTGCCTGGGAAGTCGGCTCAGCGCCAGGCGGATCTGGTTGGAGCAACTGCGAAGACATGGGTCCGATGGGCCAAGTGCACCTCTTCCCAATCTATGATGCCTACGAGAAGCAGGGGCAACAGGCGACCTATCACCTGAAGCAGTTCGCGGCCTTCGAGTTACATGGAATCAAGTTTCAGCAAGGCAGTACTAAAACCTATGGAGACTGCTCCGATGGTGTTCCGTCCACGCCGCCAGAGTGGGCCGGCAAGGAGCAGAATGCGTCATGTATCGTAGGGAAGTTCCTTAAGTATGTGGAATTGGAAGACGTTGACTTCGAGATTGTTGCCCCTAAGTCTAGTGACACCACAATTATTATTCGTCTGATCGACTGAGAGACCTGTCATGATACGCCGTATTGTTGCCGCCTTCGCGGCTCTGGTCCTGGCCGCTGTTGGCGTTTTCCTCGTGCTGTCTTACGCAAACACAGCAGACGACCGTGCCATGGCCGACATGGAGACGGTCAACGTCCTCGTGGCCACGGGGGAGATCCCAGAGGGTACGCCCGCCGATCAACTGGGCGAGCTCGTAGCAGTCAAAGCGGTGCCAGCGAAGTTCGTTGTCGATGACGCAATTTCGGACGTCGGCGACCTAGGCAGTGAGTTGTCGACCGTTTCTCTGACAGCCGGTGAGCAGCTGACTAGTGCACGCTTCGCCGACGTCGAAGACCTTCGGGCACAGGGAGAGTTCCCCATTCCGGACGGGGCTGCGAATCTGCACCAGTTGACGATCGACCTGCCGAACCCACAGGCGCTGGGTGGCAGCATCGCCCCGGGTGACACTGTTGGCCTCTTCTCAACCTTCGAGCTTTCGCCCCCGACCGGGTGGGTCGAAGGCCCTGATGGTGAGTTGTTGTGGAACCCCGACGCTGCTCGGACCAACGACCCGAACACAAGTGGCAGCGAAGACGAGAAGGGCTCTGAAGATGGTGGGAGCTCAGCAACGAACGAGTCCATCACTTACACGGACCTCGTTCTGGACAAGGCGCTCGTCGTGCGGGTTGAGGGCGGCTACATCGCCACCACGTCCGAAGACGAAGAAGATGCACGGGCGCAGGACACCATCCACGTCACCCTCGCCCTTGAACCCCAGGACGCGGCGATGGTCATCCAATCCATGCAGACTGGCTCAGTCTGGTTGACGTTGTCGCCCGAGGGTGCTGACGAAGCTGACATCGACGCGGTTATCCCCGCGGCCCCAGCGCGTGTGGCAGGAGTCGTGGAATGAGCTCGGTGATTCTTGCCAGCGCGTCCACGGACCTTGCCCGCCGCGTGAGGTTGGCCTCCGGGGACAACCTCTTCGTGCTCGCTCCGGAACAGGTGCCGAGTGGACCGGCGCAGCTGCTCGGTCTCAGCAATGGCACCGGGCCAGTCGAGGCCGTCATGCTGGACGTGACCCGCGAGGAGACTCTTGACGATTCGCTCGGCCTGGCCGGGCGGTTCCAGGAGCAGTTCCCACTCGTTGCCATGCTGCTCATCACGGATCGACCGACGGAGTTGGCGCTCCCCGCACTGCGCGCTGGCGTGCGTGATCTCGTCGAACCCGATATATCTGTGGACGCTATGCGTTGGACACTGCGCCATGCGATCGAGAAGGCCGGGGCAAGTGGTGCGTCGTCGGACGATCCTCAGTCGGTCGGCCGGGTCATCACTGTGGCATCTCCCAAGGGCGGGGTGGGCAAGACGACTCTCGCGACCAACCTGGCCGTGGGACTGGCGCAGCAGTCACCGACTGGCACTGTGCTCGTCGACCTTGACATCCAGTTCGGCGACGTGAGTGCGGCGCTGGACCTTGACCCGACATACACCATTGGGGATGCGGTGCACGGGTCCACGCTGCGCGATGCCACGGGGTTGAAGACTCTGCTGACCAAGCATTCCACTGGCCTCCATGTGCTGTGTGGGGTGAAGTCGCCGGTCGAAGCTGACGAGATCACCGCGGAGGACGTGTCCACCATCATCGGTCTATTGAAGGCCGAGTTCCGTTATGTGGTGATCGATACGGCACCGGGACTTGTTCCCCACACGCTCTCTGCCCTCGACCACACCACCGACCTGGTGCTCGTTGCGAGCCTTGACGTGCCCAGTGTCCGGGGGCTGCGCAAGGAACTTGAGTTGCTCGAAGAGCTCGAGCTGCCTCCCGCAACGAGACACGTCGCAGTCAACATGGTGGGCCGTGGAGGAGGACTGTCCGTCGCGGATGTCGAGGCTACGATCGGCCGCCCCGTCGACTTCGTCATTCCACGCTCCCCCAAAATCATTGCATCAACGAATCGTGGTCGGCCGCTCCTCCAGGAACCCGGGCGAGACAAACTACGTCGAGACCTCACCCAGATCGTGGACCGCTTCAGTCCCATCACCGCCCGCAAGCCCGGCCTGGATTGGTCGGGGCGCCACCGAGGAGCAGCGTCATGAATCTGGGTCAACGACTCGCGGCAGCCAAGCAACCGACGTTGTCAGTTCGAGAATCGGTCAGCGGGGCTGGGACTGCGACCGCTGAAAGAGCCAAGGGCGATGGTGACGCTCCGGTGACGCCGGCGCCAATTCTCCCCGCCCCTCATGTGAAGCCTGCCGTGAGCCATGGCTCAGATGCCCTGGCCACCCTCAAGGCCGAGGCGCGAGACCAGTTGTTCGCCCGGCTGGGATCCCGGCTCAGCGACACGTCACTCGACGAGACGCAACTGCACGAGCTGGTACGCAAGGAGCTCACGCAACTAGTCCAAGCGACTGAGACGCCGCTCAAGAGCGACGAGAAGCGTCGCCTGATCCGCGAGGTCACTGACGATGTTCTCGGCTACGGTCCACTGCAGTCGCTGTTGGATGACGATGATGTCACGGAGATCATGGTCAACGGTCCTGACAACGTCTATATGGAACGTGCTGGACGCCTGACCAAGTCGGATGTCCGGTTCTCTGGAGAAGAGCACCTCCGCCGGGTGATCGAACGCATCGTCACCCGCGTCGGTCGACGCATCGATGAGTCGTCCCCATTGGTTGACGCACGACTCGAGGATGGCTCGCGCGTCAATGCCATCATCCCACCGCTGGCCTTCAGCGGCTCCACATTGACGATCCGCAAGTTTGGCAAGGTGCCGCTCAAGGTGGACGACCTCGTCGCCAAGGACAGCCTGTCTCCTCAGACGGTGGACCTGCTCCAGGCGTGTGTCCAGGCCAAGCTCAACGTGCTGGTGTCGGGAGGCACCGGCACAGGAAAGACCACATTGCTCAACGTCTTGTCGTCGTTTATTCCGGGCGATGAGCGCATAGTCACTATCGAGGACGCAGTGGAGTTGCAGCTCCAGCAGGACCATGTGGTCCAGCTCGAGGCACGTCCCCGCAACATCGAAGGTCGGGGCGAAGTCACGATCCGCGACCTCGTCCGCAACTCCCTGCGCATGCGGCCAGACCGAATCATCGTCGGTGAGGTCCGGGGTGGGGAGAGCCTGGACATGCTGCAAGCGATGAACACGGGTCACGAGGGTTCTCTCTCCACCCTGCACGCCAACACGCCGCGTGACGCCATGGGTCGACTGGAGACGATGGTGTTGATGGCTGGCATGGATCTGCCGCTGCGGGCGATCCGTGAGCAGATCGCCTCGGCGATCGATGTGATCGTTCACCTGACACGTCTGCGGGATGGCACACGCCGGGTCACCCACGTCACCGAGGTGCAGGGCATGGAGGGCGACGTCATCACGCTCCAGGACGCCTTCACCTTCGACTATCAGGCGGGGGTGGATCACACCGGCAAGTTCCTCGGCTCCACGCGCTTCACCGGCGTGCGCCCGCACTTCACTCAGCGCATCCTCGACCAGGGGATCGAGTTGTCTCCCACGATCTTTGAAGTTCCAGATCGCAAGGGCGCACGGCGATGAGCCGGTGGGACGTGTTGACCAACGATCCCAACGTGGTGTGGTGGGCCGCTGGTGCCCTTGCGCTCGCGGTGGCCATCGCGGCCTGGGTCTTCCTCGTCCCGACGCGGACCCTGCCCCTGGAACGACGTCGCTATGGCGTCACGGCGGACCCCTCAGCCCTCACTAAGGCTACGAACGCCAGCACCACGCTCATTGACAAGGTGCTGCGACGTCGGGGCCGCCTCGACTCCATGGCCCATTCACTCGACCTGGCGGGAATCAAGCGCTCTGTCCCCGAATTCATCGTCCTTGTGGGAGCTGCCGCGCTGGTCGCGTTGGCGTTCGGCACAGTCCTCGGCGGC
The DNA here is from genome assembly GCF_023923225.1 of Ornithinimicrobium faecis. GTDB lineage: Bacteria > Actinomycetota > Actinomycetes > Actinomycetales > Dermatophilaceae > Ornithinicoccus > Ornithinicoccus faecis. The sequence continues at coordinate 1,631,076 of NZ_CP099489.1, forward strand.
ATGGTCCTAGCCATCATGCTTGGCGGGCTGGCAGTCGCTGGAGGAGTCTTGTTCGTGAGCGTCCGAGCCAGCCGGCGTCGCGCCGACTTTGCCGATCAGCTCGACGACCTCGTCCAGTTGCTGGGCAGCAACATGCGGGCCGGCCACAGCGTGTTGCAGGGGATGGATTCCGTCGCGCATGAACTCGAAGAGCCCGGGGCTAGTGAGATCGGCCGCATCGTCAACCAGGTGCGCGTTGGCCGCGACCTCGGGGAAGCGATGGACGAGACCGCGGAACGGATGGACAGCGATGACTTCCGCTGGATCGCACAGGCGATCGCCATCCACCGACAGGTGGGCGGCAACCTCGCCGAGGTGATGGACACCGTCGGCGAGACGATCCGGGAGCGCAACCAGATCCGCCGCCAGGTGAAGGCGCTTGCGGCGGAAGGCAAGCTGTCGGCCTACGTGCTGGCCGCTCTTCCTTTCCTGGTCACGCTCGCGCTCTTGGTGCTGAACCCCGAATACATGGGACAACTCACCGAGAGCGTCGTCGGCTACGCGATGATCCTGATGGCGTTCGTGCTCTTAGCAATCGGTTCGTTCTGGCTGAGCAAGCTCGTAAAGATCAAGTTCTGAGGACGCCATGGACAACCTGAACACCCTCATCTTCGTTGCGGCTGGCTGCGTCGCGGTCGCGCTGCCGCTGCTGGCCTTCGCCTTCACGGCCAGACCAGATGCTGCACGGCAGCAGACGCTGCACAATCTCAACCGCGACATCAGCGCAGCAGCCGTTCTCGAGGGCCCGCAGGTCACCGGCGGGGGCCTGGTCAGGCTCGCGCGATCCCTTACGCCAATGGCATCTGTCCGCTGGATCGACAGGCTGCTGAGCCGGGCCGGTCGTCCTGGAGCCTGGCCGCTGGAGCGCGTCCTGGTGATGAAGGTGGTGCTCACAGCTGTCGTGGTTGCCTTGGGATTCGCCGTGGGCGCCTCGAATCCGTCGTTCAGGACCGTCGTCTTCGTGGTCGGGTTCTCGGCGCTGGCATGGATTACGCCAGAACTGCTGCTTTACAGCCGAGGCCAGGAGCGCCGCCAGTCAATCCAGGAGAAACTGCCAGACGCGATGGACCAGTTGACGATCGCGGTCGAGGCAGGTCTGGGTTTTGAGGCTGCCATGGCCCACGTCGCGCGTCATGGCGAGGGCCCACTGTCTGACGAGCTCATCCGGACGTTGCAGGACATTCAGGTGGGCCGGCCGCGGAGGATGGCCTACTCCGACCTTGCCGAGCGCACTCAGGTCAAAGACCTGGGACGCTTCGTCCGCGCGCTTAATCAGGCCGAGACCAACGGCATCTCGATCGGCAGAGTCCTTGCAACGCAGGCCCGTGAGATGCGCATTCGTCGCCGCCAGCGGGCAGAGGAGAAGGCCATGCAGATCCCGGTCAAGGTTGTTTTCCCCCTGATTCTGTTTATCCTGCCCGTGCTCTTCATCGTTGTCATAGGCCCTGGTGCCCTCGGAATTATCGAAGCGTTCTCCTAGTAGCCCAGCTCCACACCAGAAAGGCGAATTCACCATGACTCTTGGGCCTGAGGACATCGTCCGCAAGACCTTCAACACAACTCGCTTCCGCGGCGGCTATGTCGTTGACGAGGTGGACGGCTTCCTTGAGGAGGTCGTTGCATCCCTGCGGCGGCTCACGAACCTTGCCGATGAGCACCAGGCGCAGATCCACACCCTCAAGTCCGGTGGCGGTACTGTCGCTCATGACCTAGAGGTGGAGACTGCACAGTTGGAGCAGGTGCGCCTCGAGCGTGACGCCATCGTCGGCGAACTCGCCGAAGCCGACAGTCGCGTCGCAGCGGCTCGCGAGGCTGCACTCGTCGCAGAGGAATCGCGAAACACGAGCCTTGAGGAGCTGCGCAAGCGCTTCGACGACGACTTGATCGAGCTTGAGCAGAAGGTCACCAATGCCCGCGCAACTGCGGATGCCGCCGAGCGCGAGAGTGCTCGAATCATCGCGATGGCCGAGGGTCAGGCAGAAGCCGCCCAGCAGCAGACAGCGATGCTTCGGGAACGACTGGCCGTGATGATCAACGAGGTGCGAGCCGCAGTGACAGGGCACCTGGGGGCCGACGCAGTTGAGGAACTCGTGCCGCTCACCTCGGAGTTGGAGACCGACCCGGTGGCCCAGGCGTCCGCGATGGCACTGCTCGCCGAACGCCTCCGACACGACCACCTCAGCGCCGGGCAGCGGGAGGCCGAGCGCATCCTGGGAGAGGCGGCCTTGGAGCGTGATGCCCTGGTCGCCGAGGGTGAAGAGGCGGTGGAAGCTGCCCGAAAGCGCGCAGCGGGGCTCCTCTCTCTTGCCCAGTCCGAGGCCGAGCACACCAAGGAAGGTGGGCGCAAGGCGGGAGAGAAGCTCCTGGCCGAAGCCCAGCGCACGCACGACGAGAAGCTCGCCTCAGCTGAGACGCAGGTCGTGCGCCTAGTCGACGACGCCCATGTCGAGAGGGACGCTGTCCTGGCCGACCTGTTGACCCGTCGTGAGGCGCTGGAAGGCAAGATTGCGGAGCTTGAGACCGTGCAGCGGGAGTACCGTCAGCGGCTCAGGTCGCTCATCAGCGAGCAACTGGCGGCAGTGGACACCGACGAATGGGAGCCGGTGGGTCCCGTTTCGCCCCAGCCTGCTCGCATCGCCTGATGTTCGCGCGGTTGACCGATTAGCCACGTGCTGCCTCCGGAAGTTGCTGCCTGAGATGGACGACGCCCAGCTCACCGAGGTGCTCGGGGTTCCGTGGGACGAGCTCGAGCCGCGGCACCAGGACATGGCCAGGGAGTTGCTGAATGATCCCGGTGCCCCGCACTGGGACAAGGCCGTGCAGTTCGCAGTGCACCTCATTGCGTTCCAGGGCGGCTATGACGGCGCGCTCGCACGCAAACTGAAGAGGCGAGCGAATGCGCTCCTGCGGGCGTTAGCCGAGGCCGGTGACCCTGAAAGCCAGCGAGAGTTGGGCCAGGCACTCCTGCACGGCGAGGGCATCACGAAGAATGCCGGCGAGGCTGTGGTCTGGCTGAACCGAGCGCTCGAACAGGGTGATGCCCGTGCTGCCTTCGACCTTGGTTGTGTCTACGAGCACCACCGGGGTGCCGTTCGTCAAGACTTGGACCGGAGCAAAGAGTACTTCCGGCTGGCTGAGGAGATGGGGCACGACCCGAGTCGCGGTTGAGACGTTGCCAGCTGGACGGTTCGGGCGCTTGCGGGAGATCCGCGTCCTGCGAGGCTAATCAGTTCCATGCTCGTATAGAGCAGGTATGGATCCAGTCGATTCTCTTGACCGGCTCGATGCGGCTCGCTAGCGTCCGAAGGCATCCACGGAAAGCCCCTGGCTCGCCACAGCGTGTGGTGTTCACGAACGTGAGGATGCCCAGCGCATGTCCCGAATCACCTCTTCGCCCCAGAAACGTGGTCGCCTGTTTCACGGGCTGACCGTCACGTCCGCACTGGCCGCGCTCGCCCTGTTGCCAGCGGCATTCCCTGCGACCGCGTCAGTGGAGGCACCTGTCACCGAGGCCGCCGCGGAGTCGCCCCTGCCCAGCGGCAACACGGACTATCGCACTCTGGCGGACTACGAAACTGACATGGATCAGTTGGTCAGCGACCACCCCGACCTGGTCGAGCCACTCACGCTCCCGTTTCCGACCTCCAGCGGACGCACGGTCCGGGGCATCGAGATCACCGACAACGTGAGCGCCAAGGATGGCAAGCCGGTCTTCGTCACGGTTGGGATGCACCACGGCAACGAATGGCCCTCGGGTGAGATGACGATGGAGTATGCGATCGACCTGGTGAACCGTGCCGCTGCCGGCGACCCGGAGGTCACGGCGCTCCTGGATCAAGCACGGGTTGTGGTTGTCCCTATCGTGAACGTCGACGGTTTCGTCAACAACCGGCGTCAGACCGACACCAACGTCGACATGAACCGCAACTATGGCTTCGGCTGGCTGCCCATCTCGACCAGCGGCGCCGAACCCTGGTCAGAGCCAGAGGCGAGGAACATCGAGTGGCTGCTGACCACGCGGCAGGCCACGACCTTTGTCACCCAGCACACGTGCATCCAGGTTGTGCTCTATCCGCCGCTGCAGTTGAAGGCTGGGCCGACGCAGGATGTCGACCGCCTGCACGACCTGGCGAGCCGAATGGCGACGCACTACGGCCCTGGCTACATCGCCCGCGACTCCGCTCATGACTACGAGACCACGGGGGAGGCCATCGACTGGGCCTACTTCGCCACCCGCGGCCTGGCGATCACCGCAGAGACCTGTCCGGACAGGGGCGTCGAGCGGACCTTTGAGACTCAGGTGGTCGACACGTATCCGGAGCACCGGTTGGCCATGAATGAGGGTCTGATCAACACGGCCAGCCCGGAGCAGCACGCGACCATCACCGGGAAGGCACCCAAGGATGCGGTGCTGCGGATCGAGCGCTCGTTTGAGATGTACACCCAGCCCTTCACCCAGGAGGATGGAACGGAACGCCCGGAGGCGTTCACGACGACGCACACCTCAGAGATGGAGTTGCCACACCCCAACGGCAAGTTCAGTTGGGCGGTCAACCCGTCCTATCTCCCCACGCCGCCATACCAGGCGGAGGGCATCGTGCCCGATCGGACGGGCTTCGATGACGAGCAGTGGATCCTGACCTGCGAACGTCCCGACGGCACCGTGCTGCAGACGGTCCCGGTTTCGGTTGACCTCGGAGAGAGCGTTGAGGTCAACCTCCAGGAGTGCAAGAAGAACTTCCACAAGAAGTCCATCGGGTAGCCGCGCTCGCAGCACGGCCATCGCCTCGCCAGTGTGGCTCGACAGTCGTGGGACTGACTACGCTCGGTCCATGTTCAGATGGCGGGAGCGAGAGCCGGGCGTCGGGCCGACCTATGGCGTCGACTGGGCGTTCACCGACCGTGCCGGAGGAGTGAGCGCCGGTCCCTATGACTCGCTGAACCTCGGTGCCCACGTCAATGACGACCCAGGGGCGGTCTCCCGGAACCGTGGCCGCGTGGCGCAGGCGTTTGAACTGGACGCCGCAGATCTGCGGTTTATGCGTCAGGTCCACGGCACCGCAGTGGCCTGGGCCAGCAGCAAGCTGCACGCGGGGGAGCAGGACGCTGACGTGCTCATCACCGACGACCCCGATGTGGCCCTTGTCGTCCTGGTCGCTGACTGCACCCCGATCCTGCTGCTCGATCGCACGGAGGGGCTGGTCGCTGCAGCGCATGCTGGTCGTGTCGGCTTCACCACCGGCGTGGTCGGTGCTGCACTGGAAGCGTTACGCGACAGGGGAGCCCGCGACATCGAGGCGGTCGTCGGGCCTTCGGTCTGCCCACGCTGCTATGAGGTGCCGGCAGACCTCCGGGAGGAGGCCGCGGAGGCCAGCCCCGCGGCATACTCAGTGTCTCGCACCGGAACTCCTGCCATTGACGTCGCTGCCGGTGTGGTGGACCACCTCCAGGCTGCCGGCGTCGCGGTCACCTGGCTGTCCGGCTGCACACGCGAGGACAAGACGCTGTTCTCCCATCGCCGCGACGGGGTCAGCGGCCGCTTCGCGGGAGTGATCCGGCTGCTCCCACCCGAGGATGCAGCCTGAGTCGAGGCCTCACTCGGCGTGGGATCGCTCTTGGAGCTGGGTCGCGGCCCGGAAGCCGGCCTGGAAGCGGGTGCGGCTGTCGAGCTGGTCGAACAGGACCTGCAACCTGCGCTGGAGCGTGCGGGCACTGACCCCGAGCTGGCGTGCCACGGCCTCGTCTTGCATGCCGCTGGCCAACAGCGACACCATCTCGCGCTCGAGGTCGTCGGGGCGTGCCGCCCCCGGATCTGACGTCGACAGATCCATCGGTGCGGCCGTGCGCCACAGAGCCTCGAACAGAGAGATCAGCGCATCGAGCAGAGCGCTGGAGTGCACCACCAGGGCGCTTTCCACGGACACGTCGTGCGAGGTCAGGGGGAGCAGGGCGAACTTGGCGTCGATCACCGTCAGCTTGGTGGGGATCTCGGCGATCCGCACGACCTCGCCCTTGCCCATCGCGCGCTGGACATTGGCCATCATCGCGGGCAGGTCGAACGCGCTGGGGGCATAGATGCACCGCACCGAGACCCCGCGGCGCATGGCCGCCTCCTGGGTGACGTTGGGTTGAGCGATGTCGATGGCAAACGGTGGTTTGACCAGGCCCAACACCTCGTGCTGAGCGGCCTCGTGCAGCTGATAGAACCGGCGGGCGATGGCCTCGCCGCCGGTCACCACCTCCAGGAGCTCCTCTGGACGCTCGGCCGAGTGGATCGCCTCCTCGGCCATCAGCACGCTCGCGGCGGCTCGGCTGGAGGCCACCTCGTCCTGCCTGCGGGCGGCGAGGGCGTCGACGGCCACGCTGGGTGGCGTCGCCGTCAGGCGCAGCGGCCGTCCGGGGAGCCTGCTGACCAGGCCCAGCTCCTCCAAGTTGGGCACCATCCGGCGCAGCGCCTCGGTCGAGATTTGCGCGCGCTCCGCCAGTGAGGACAGCGTCGTGGGGCCCGTCCCGAGGAGGGCGCGATAGGTCGTCTCCTCCGCCGTGGACACGCCGAGACCGCCGAGTAGGGAGCCGCGTTGCTCTGCCACGTTCCACCTTCTGGTTGGCCAGTTATCGACATGTCGAGGTTACGCCAACGCAAACCGTTGACCCGGCTCGCACGCGCGGGATAGGAATGTTCAATCCCATTCTTTTCAAGGAGCCCCCATGCACCAGCAGCCTGCCCGTGCGGCACGGCCACGCCTGCTCAGGACACGACGCCTGGCCTATGGCGTCCTGGCAGTCCCACTCGTCATCTCCCCACTGGCCACCTCGGCCCAGGAGACTGACACCGCTGACACCACCTCGCCGGCCGCGGCCACGGACTGGACGGTCCTGCAGGCAGCGGACGCCGGTCCCGCCCCGGAGGGCGAGGACGTCACGCTGATCACCGGCGACACGGTCCACGTCACCGCCACGGCGGACGGTGGGCACACTGCCTCCGTGACGCCCGCGTCTGGAACGGGAGAGACCGGGTTCCTGACCCATGAGCAGGACGGCGACCTCTTTGTCGTCCCGAGCAACCTGGCTGCCCTGATCCCGCAGCGTCTCGACCCGGCCCTGTTCAACGTCAGCGACCTGGTCGAGTCGGGCTTCACCGACACAAAGGCCGACGCGATGCCGGTGATCTTCACCTATCAGCAGGACGCGCCGGTCCCCGCAGCAGCGCGGGCAGTCGACGGTGACGCGCTGGAGCTGGAGAGTGTCAACGGTCTCGGCCTCGCGCTGGACAAGACCGACGACACTCCGGACGTCGCAGCGGCGCTGGAACAGTTGGCCAGGGGAGCCAACCCCAACGCCCGCTCTGCCGGCTCCGGCGCGCTCGCCGGGCTGGAGAAGATCTGGCTGGACCACCCCGTCGAGGCGATGCTGGACGAGAGCGTCCCGCAGATCGGTGCGCCGGAGGCCTGGGAGCAGGGCTTTGACGGCACCGGCGTCAAGGTCGCGGTGCTGGACAGTGGCATCGACGCAGAGCACGCTGACCTGGCAGGTCAGGTCGTGGACGCCAAGAACTTCTCCGAGGCCGACAGCACGGACGACAAGGCCGGACACGGCACCCACGTCGCGTCCACCATTGCGGGAACCGGGGCCGCGTCCGACGGGAAGTATGTCGGCGTCGCCCCCGGTGCCAGCCTGCTCAACGCCAAGGTGCTCGACGACTTTGGCAACGGCTCGACCAGTGGCGTCATCGAGGGCATGGAGTGGGCCGCCGAGCAGGGCGCCGACGTCATCAACATGAGCCTGGGCGTCACCGGCTTCTATAGCGATGGCACTGACCCCGGGAGCATGGCTGTCAACACCATCACCGAGGAGCACAGCACGCTGTTCGTGATCGCGGCCGGCAACGAGGGACCCAACGACGGGACCGTCACGTCGCCGGGTGCCGCTGACCTTGCCCTGACCGTCGGGGCCGTCGACCACAACGAGGACATCGCCTATTTCTCCAGCCGCGGACCCCGCGCTGGCGACCACGCCGTCAAGCCCGAGATCACAGGCCCTGGCGTCGACATCGTGGCCGCTCGGGCCGGAGGCACCAACCCGCTGTTCCCGGTCAATGAGTATTACGCCTACATGTCCGGCACCTCCATGGCCACTCCTCACGTCGCGGGCGCGGCAGCACTGCTGGCGCAGGCCCGCCCTGAGCTGGATGCGATGGAGCTGAAGTCCGTGCTGGTGGGCAGCGCCGTGCCCAACGACGAACTCAGGGTCCTGGACCAGGGCGCGGGCCGGGTCAACGTGCCCACCGCCCTGACCGGTGAGGCGATTGCCGAGCCCGTTGCCATGGACCTCGGCAGCTATGCCTATCCGCAGGAGCCGGTCCAGACCGAGAAGGTCGTGACCTATCGCAACCTGGGCGAGGAGCCCCTGACGCTGGACCTCGCGGCCAGCGCGCAGAACGAGGACGGCGAGGCAGCAGGCGAGGGTGTCGTGGCGGTCAGCCCGACCACGCTGAGCCTGCCGGCAGGAGAGTCGACGACGGCGACCGTCACGGTCGACATCGGTGTGGAAGGCGCCGGCCAGTTCAGCGGCGCGGTCGTGGCCACCTCGGGGTCGGGACAGACCCTGTCCACGCCGCTCAGTTGGTACAAGGAGCCAGAGCGCTACAACGTCCACGTCGAGGGCATCGCCCGCGACGGACGCGCGGCACAGGGCAGCTTCCGCGTGTTCGACGTGATGGACGGCAGCGTGTCCGCCTTCCGCAACTGGGGCCAGACCGACAACACCTGCACGACCGAGGACTGGGGAGCCAGCAACTGCATCCGCCTGGCACCCGGGGACTATTCCTTCTCCGGCATGATCCAGACCATGCCCGCGGACCTGCCCGCCCTGGGTTATCCGGGGAACACGGCCGACTTCCTCAACACCTCGCTCGTGGTCGAGCCGGAGGTCACGATCGATGCAGAGACCACACTGACCCTGGATGCTAGGGACGCCGTCGAGGTCCAGATCGAGACTCCTGGGCACGAGACGCGACCGGTCAACGGCTCTGCCGTGCAGGTGCAACTTCGCCGCGTGGCAGAGGAGGGCGCGGTGCTCAACCACGGCCTGATGGTCGGACCGCGCACGCAGTTGGAGAACACACTGTTCCTGCAACCAACTGAGCCGGTCGAGCATGGTGAGCTCACGGCATACACCCAATGGACCCTCGAGGCCCCGGACGTGAGCTTCCAGGTCGAGGGGAACGAAGCCCTCGAACTGGAGCCGCACTACTACGACCGCTATTGGTTCAGCGACAACTCCTGGCAGTTCCCCCAGCTCGAGGGGGAGCACTCGCTGACGGTCATGGACGTGGGGACGGCGACGCCCGAGGAGCTCGACGGCGTCGATCTCACTGGCACGCTCGCGCTGGTCCGCAGCTCGGACGACCTCCCGGTCGCCGATCAGTCCAACAACGCGGCAGCAGCCGGCGCCGCCATGGTCGCGGTCTATCACGACAAGCCCGGGTCGGATGCCTATCCGGGTGCCTCCGGCATCCGGCTGGAGGTGCCCACCGTGCGCCTGTCGCACGAGGAGGGCACTGCCCTGCTGGAGCTGGTGAGCCCGGGAGCGGCCCTGGCCAAGCAGCGGCCCACGGTGCTGGCCACCGGGCAGCCCGCCAGCCCCTACCGCTACAGCCTGCGGTTGACCGAGGAAGGCACCATCCCCGCGGACCTGGACTATGTCCTGGAGGCCGAGGACCTGGCGACGGTGACCAACAGCTTCCACAGCCAGTTGAGCGACACGGTGACTCTGACCGAGAGCTGGTTTGCCACCGCTCCCTGGCAGAACGCCGCGATCACCTTCCCGACGCCGACGGTGGGTGGGCCGCGTGAGCGCGTGGACTACTACGTGCCCGAGGCCGGTCTGGAATACACCCAGCACGTGACGACCCCGGAGGAGCGGTACAACTACAACTGGCCAGCCGACCCGCAGGCCCTGCTCCGGCTGAGCAGCCAGCGTCAGGCCTATGAGCCGGGAGAGCGCCTCGAGCGGTCCTGGATGGCGGGCCCGCTGCGGCCGGGCCTGTGGCCGCAGGAGTCGATGGTGCGCATCGATGACGACTCCCTGGACATCCGCCTGGCGGCGTTCGTCGACGGCAGCGGAAACACCGCGATGGCCTCCGGGTCGGCCGAGGATGGGTTTGACGTCAAGATGCGGGTCATCGCCGACGGCGAGGAGGTCATCGAGAGCAACATTGCCTATGGCACGCTCGACATCCCGGCGGATGCCACGGACTATCGCGTGGAGTATGAGGTGGACAACAACGTCCCATGGGCGCAGCTGTCCAGGCACGCGAAGACGGCCTGGACCTATCAGTCGGCACCTCCTGCCGAGGGTGAGGCGCGCATCGAGCCGCTGCTGACCGTCGACTATGACCTGGACGTCGACCTGCAGAACCGGTTGCCTGCTCCCTCGGAGCGCAAGGGTCCGTTGACGGTTGGGTTCACGGTGGGCCACCAGGCTGGTGCGCAGTCGCTGCCCGTGGTGGATGCGTCACTGGACGTGTCCTATGACGGCGGTGAGACCTGGCGCGCGATCAAGAACCTGCGCGAGGTGGAAGGCAATCAGTTCGTGGCCAACCTGCCCTCGAACCTGCCGAAGGGCAACGACGGCACCCTGTCCCTGCGCATGAGCGCCACGGACTCCGCCGGCAGCACGGTGGAGCAGGAGGTGCTGCGGGCCGTCGGTCTGCCTGAGTGAGTCGTATGCCGTGGGGCCGGGGTGCGCGTGCGCGCCCCGGCCCCACGGTCTTGTGTCCCAAGCGCGAGGGCCAACATCAGGCGTTGTGTCAGAATGACGCGCACGAAGGAAGAGGGGTTCTGGTGGCGGCTGCGAGGATTGTGCTGTCCGACCGGGAGCGCAGCGAACTGCGTCGCATCGGGGACTCGCCGGCATCTTCGACGAGGCTTGCCACTCGAGCTCGCATCGTGCTCGCGCTCGAGCAGAACTGGCGAACCAAGGACGTCGCCGAGGCGTTGGGTGTCTCGGCTCCAACGGTCGCGCTCTGGCGCAAGCGGTTTCTCGAGGGGGGAGTCGACGGGCTCTCCGACAAGCAAGAGTCAACCGGTTCGGATGCCGAACTGATGCGGCTGCTCGATGCGGCAGAACGGACTGTCAGCAAGCGAGGGTTCTGCGCGACCCGCATCTCGGACATCGCCTACGAGGCTGGCGTCTCGTCGTCGTCGATCATGTATTACTTCGACTCGCGTCAAGAGACCCTGGTGCGGGCGATGCTGCACGCAAACCAGCGCGCCGCTGTCACCTTCGAGCAGCAGGTGCTGGAGGGTGGACTGTCGCCGCTTGAGCGCCTCGCGGCGTTCCTCAGGCGCGTGCTGCCCATTGAGGGGAGCCAACGCGACGAGTACTTGCTCGAACTCGACCTGCTCGCACACGCCCGGCAGTATCCAGAGTTCATCGGCATCTGGGACGACTATCAGCGGCGGTGGATCGCGGGGCTCGCCTCCATCATCGAGGAGGGGATCGCCGCAGGCTCGTTCCAGCCATCCGAGGCGCCGCACGAACGGCTGGCCGAGGCAACCCTCGCCATGATCGACGGGTTCGGCTATCAGCTCGCTGTGGGTGCCACGATCGTTCCCCGCGACGCGATGCTCGACTCCATTGCCGACTATCTGTCCAGGCAACTCGGCGTGCCGGTGGAGAAGCTGCGGGCGTGAGCGGTGCTGTCCAGGGAGACCAACAGAAGGAAAGATAAAGTTCGTATGAACATGTAGACAGTTTCTTTCACTTCGCCTACAGTTGGCCGATGCGAGTCGTTGTGCCAGCTAGGCCGACATCGTTGTCGCCATCCACGAAGTGAGGATCAATGTCGATCTATACCGTTCTCGGCCCGATCGAGCCGCATCAACTGGGGCCGACCAGCATGCACGAGCACGTCTTCATCGATGCCCGCGTCTGGCACACAGAGTCAGATGAACCAGGTCCTGAGGACGGGATCGTTCGGCTCGAGAACTATGGCTTTCACCGCTGGAACCTCGTCGCCAATCCGAACAACCTCATCATCGACAACCTCGACGAGGCGGTGGAGGAACTCACCTTCCTGACGGAGGTGGGGGGATCAGGGATCGTTGACCTGTCGAACATCGGCCTGGGGCGTGAGGTCGAGAAGCTACGTGAGGTCAGTCGGCGCACCGGTCTGCACATCATCTCCGGCGCCGGCTGCTATATCAACGATTCCCACCCCGAGTGGGTTGAGCGCATCTCGGAGGACGACCTCGCACAAGTGTTCTTCGACGACCTCACGACGGGCATGGACGGCACGGACATCCGAGCTGGCATCCTCGGCGAGATTGGCACGAGCGCGCCGGTGACCCCACGCGAGCGGAAGGTGCTCGCGGCAGCGGCCCAGGCCTCGCTCCGAACGAGCACGACGGTGTCGGTGCACCTCGACCCTGCCGGACAACGCGGCATCGAGGTGTTCGAGTTCCTGACCAAACAGGGCATGTCGCCCGACCGCATCGTGCTCGGGCACGCCGACGAGCAACTCGACGAGGGCTACCACCGAGCGATGCTTGCCACCGGTGCCACGCTCGCCTACGACACCTTCGGCTCTGACTACTACTTCAACGGTCACTTCAAGGACCCGGGTGACGACGAGCGGCTGCGATTGCTGCTCCCGCTGCTGCACGAGGGATTCCACGAGCAGATAGTGCTCGGCTGTGACGTCTTCACAAAGATCCACATGAAGCGCTACGGCGGATTCGGATACGACCACCTGCTTCGGCGCATCGTGCCACTGATGCGTTTGGAAGGCATCTCCGACGAGGTCCTGCACACCGTGCTCGTCGACAACCCACGCCGCGTGCTTGATCGCCCCTGATTGAACCCCTCCTCCCGCCATTCGTTTCTCGAAAGGGCACAACCATGACTCAGGCCCAGTACAAGCAAGAGTTGCGCCGAGAACTTGGCGTGCTCGGCAACGTCACCCTCTGCGTGGCCGCGATCACCCCGGCAGTGGTCGTCTTCGCGATCGCGCCCGTCTTGCTGAATCTCACCGGCACAGGTGCCTTTTGGGTGCTTATGATCGGCGGTCTTCTCGGCACCGCGATGGCCTTCAGCTGGGCAGAACTCGGCTCCACCTACCCCATCGCGGGCGGTGACTACACCATTGTGTCGCGCACCCTGGGACGAGCCCTCGGTTTCATCTCGCTCGTGCTGACTGGCCCCGTGCAGGCGTTCCTCATCCCGGCGGTGGTTGCGCTGAGTATCGCGGGTTACCTGAGCAGCGTCGTCTCACTCGACGCCCGAATCGTCGGGGCGTTCGTGATTGGTGTCGGTGTGGTCATCTCGATCGTCGGCGTCAAGTTCACCGCCAGGGCGGTCGGGGTCCTGCTCGCCTTCGAGCTCGCCGTCGTCACGTTCATCGCGGTGCTCGGTTTCATCAGCATCCAGCGCGGCCCTGACGTGCTGGTTGTGCCCTCGATCTTCGACCCCGCAACGCAGGTGGGCGGTCCGCTGCCCTTTGGCACGCTGATCGCCGGTGTGGCTGTTGCAGCGTTCGCCTACAACGGTTTCCAAGGGGCGCTGTTGTTCTCGGAGGAGACCAAGGGCAACCCTCGCGCAGTGGCGCACTCGGTGTTCCTCGCGCTCGGAGTGGCCGTCGTCACGGCGGTGATCCCGGTGGCCGCGGGCCTCATGGGTGCCATCGACCTCGCTGCGTTCACCAACTCGGCGAACCCATGGAGCCTCCTGGTGGAGGGCTTTGGCAGCCCAGTGTTCGCCACCGTGGTGAACCTCGGGATTGCCTTGTCGATCATGAACGGTGTCGTTGCGCTCGTGCCCTACTTCTCTCGGGTTCTTTACAGCTCGGGCCGGGACCATGTCTGGCCGGCAGCTATCAGCAAGCCACTCGCGTCGGTGCACCCCAAACTGGAGACCCCGTGGGTCGCTTCCCTCGTCGTCGGCGTCGGCTCGATCATTCTGATCCTCGCCTTTGACGTGGATGCGATGGCCACGATCATCGGCACCGTCGTCTCGGTGGAGTTCGTGCTCATCTCGGCCAGTGCGATCGTCAGCCGTGTGCGAGACAAGGACATTCGCCGCGTGTACAAGATGCCGCTCTGGCCAGTCATCCCAATCTTCTCTGGGCTGTTCGCGATCTTCATCCTGACCCAGCAGACGACGCACGACCTGACCATCACCGGCGTCATTCTGCTGGTGGCGTTCCTCTATTGGCTGCTCTACCTACGTCCTCGCAGCGCAACCCACCTGCACATGCTCGCCCCGATCTACGGCGACACCCCGGAAGGACAGGCATCGTCGCGCCCGTGAGGCGCGACCCATGCCACGGCGAGCATCGAACAACAACCAAGGAGAACCTGGAGAATGCCTCACCCACACGAGGTCGCCCCTCACCCGCTCGATCCCTTGAGTCGTGTAGAACTGGCGCGAGCCGTCGAAATCGTGCGAGCCCACGAGGAGTCACTGCCGTCCGATCTCTTCGTCAACGTCTCGCTCGAGGAGCCCCGCAAGGAAGAGCTGGTGGCGGGTGTGCCTGGTCGTTGCGCGAGGGTCACGCTCTGGCGACAAGGCAGCCGTGAGCTCTTTGAGGCGCGCCTTGACCTCTCGCAGGATGCGTTGGTCGGCTGGGAACTTGTTCCGGGAGCGAGTGCTCCGATGCTCGTCGCACAGGTCGATGCTGCCCTTGAGGTCGCGCGCTCCAGTTCGGCGTTCGTGGAGGGACTGCGCGAGCGTGGCCTCAGCGAGAGCAGCGAGATCCATCTCGAGGCCTGGCCCTTCGGCGGCCTGTTGCCGGATCGCTTTGCCGGTCGTCGTGTCGTCTACACCCCCTGCTGGGAGCGCAAGACTCCGACGGGCAACCCATATGCCCACCCGATTCATGGGCTCTATGCGGTGATCGACCTCGACACTCTCGAACTGCTTGAGATCGAAGAGCACGACAGCATCCCGGTGCCGCAGGAGCCGGGGGACTACCGAGCCGACGTTCTGGAGCCCGCTCGTCATGTCGCGCCGCTCGAGATTACGCAGCCGCAGGGGGCTGGCTTCACCGCCGAGGGTCATCTTCTGCGCTGGCAGAACTGGCACATGCGAGTCGGCTTCTGCCCACGCGAGGGCCTGCTCATCCACGACGTCCGATACGACGACGGCGGGACCGAGCGCACGATAGCGCACCGCCTCTCGATGGCGGAGCTCGTCATCCCCTACGCCGACCCCAGTCCGGGCTCGTATCGCAAGAACGCCTTCGACGCGGGTGAGATCTTCATGGGCATCAACACCAACTCGCTCACCCTGGGCTGTGACTGTCTGGGCGAGATCCACTACATCGATGCTTCGTATGTTGACAACCTCGGAGAGGTGCGCACGATCGGCAACGCCATCTGCATCCACGAAGAAGACACCGGGATCCTCTGGAAGCACACCGACACCGACGGCAGCGTCGAAGTGCGCCGTGGCCGCCGATTCGTCGTCTCGTCCATTTACACCATCGACAACTACGAGTACGCCTACTACTGGTACTTCTACCAGGACGGTGGCATCGAGTTCGAGGTGAAGTTCACGGGCATCGTGCTGACCCTGGCCGACCACGCAGATCAGGAGGCGATCTTCGGAACTGCCATACAACCAGGCCTGATCGCGCCGCACCATCAGCACGTCTTCTGCGCGAGGCTCGACCTCGACCTTGACGGAACGCACAACAGTGTCTACGAGGTGGATGCGGTCGCGCCCGAGCGGGGGCCGCTGAACCCCTATGGCGGATCCTTCGTCGAGAAGGTTGTCCAGGTGCGTGACGAAGGAGAGAGCAGACGGTATATCAACCCTGCCACTGCCAGGACCTGGAAGGTCGTGAATCCACAGAAGCTCAACAAGATGGGGCAGCCCGTTGCCTACAAATTGGTCCCCAAGAGTCCCGTGATCCCGGTGGCAGAACCGACCTCGAGCATCGGCAAGCGGGCGGGGTTCATGTATGCGGACACCTGGGTAACCGCGACCGACTCCGATGAGCGCTACCCCGCGGGCGACTATCCGTTCCAGAGCGGTGAAGGTGAGGGACTGCCCGCCTGGACGGCTCAGGGCCGGTCACTCGACTCGACCGATGTCACCCTCTGGCACGTCTTCGGCATCACCCATGTGCCGAGGCTCGAGGACTGGCCGATCATGCCTGTGGAGCGTGCTGGCTTCCAGCTCACTCCGTTCGGTTTCTTCGATCGCAACCCCTCGCTCGACGTCCCGCCTGCGCAGACGTCCCACTGCGCGAGCAGCGGCGCGGGTGAACACGGCGACGCCCATTCCTGTGCGTGCAGCTAGGAGCACCATGACCCAGCCAACCTTGAGGAGTGAACATGAGTGAGACAGGCCATTCGTTCCAGCAGAAGATCACCAGTGGTGACCTAGGCATATACGTCGGTGGCAAATTCGTCGTCGGTGAGGGCACAAGCCTGTCCCTGGTCAATCCTGCGACGGAGAAGGAGATCGGGCAACTCACCAGTGCGTCGGCCGCCCAGGTCAATGACGTCGTTGACGTCGCCCGCCGCGCCTTCATTGAGACGGAGTGGAGCACCGACAAGGAGTTGCGGGCCAGCACTCTGCGCACGATGGCCGATCTCGTTGCGGAGCATGCCGATGCCATCGCCTACCTCGACTCGATCGAGGCAGGAAAGCTCGTCACCGACATGCTCGACGGGGATGTGCCCGACGTCGTGGCCAACCTGCGATTCTTCGCCGACCTGGTCGGGCGGGATGAGGGAAGGTTTCTCGACGAACGCTCTGGGTGGGGTTGGGTGCGTGGCATCCCCGTCGGTGTGGTCGGCGGAGTCCTGCCGTGGAACTTCCCGATCGCGATGCTCTGTTGGAAGGTCGCGCCGGCCTTGGCCGCCGGCAACGCGCTCGTGCTGAAGCCGTCCGAAGACTCCACTCTCAGCGCGCTGCTCTTTGCTGAGTTGGCCACTCAGGCGGGGCTCCCGGATGGCATCCTCAACGTCGTGGCAGGAGACGGGCCGGGGACGGGATCCGCGCTGGGGCTCCACCCCGATGTCGACATGCTGACTTTCACTGGATCCGGGGAGGTCGGGCGGATGTTCCTGGAATACTCAGCCCGGTCGAACCTGAAGAAGGTCTCGCTCGAGTTGGGCGGCCGCGCTGCCTACATCGTCGATGGGGAACACACCGTCCACCTGGACACCGTGGCGCAGGATGCCGTCGGCGCAGCCTTCGGCGTGAGCGGTCAGAACTGCACTGCCTCCTCGCGACTGGTGTTTGTTGGGTCGGACGAGGACTTCCAACGCTTCCGTGCCGCAGTGCAGGACGCAGCCGCTGGCATCACTGTCGGCGACCCGATGAGCCCGGTGACCGGGATGGGCCCGGTGATCAACAAGGAGGCACACCAGCGCATCATCGAGTGGATCGACGAAGCCGCCGGATCCGGGGCGACGCTGTGGCAGTCGCCGCAGGAGCTCCCTGAAGTCGGCTACTACATCGCTCCGACCATCCTGGAGAACGTCCCTGTGGAGGCTCAACTCGGCACCGGCGAAATCTTTGGACCGGTCACGCAGATCATCCGAGCGGCTACCCGAGAGGATGCCGTGCGCCTGGTGAACGACGAGCCCTACGGGCTGGCGTCGACAGTGTGGTGCGAAGACATTGGGCAGGCGAAGTGGTGGGCCGATCAGATCCGTGTTGGGACGCTGGCGGTCAATGGCTACAGCGAGGGCACCGTTGCAACTCCCTTTGGAGGGCTGCGACAGTCCGGATTCTGGGGACGCGACAACGGACCCGAAGCGCTCGCGGGCTATCAGGAGCAGATGACGGTCTGGATCTCAGGCTGAAGCTACGGCGCATCGTGTCTACATTTCGTCGACACTGGACGTATGGCTTCCCCCGACACGACCACAGTCCGCGTTCGCCGCCCAGACTCCCAACGGCTGAACTCACTGGCCAAGGCACGCCAGACGCCTGTTATTGATGTCGTGCACGCGGCGATCGACGCACTCGAGCGGCAGGAGTTCCTGCGTGGCATGAGCCAGGATTATCAGTTGTTGCGCGAGGAGCCCGAGCGCTGGGAGCAGTACGTTGCCGAGCGTCAGGAGTGGGACGCCCTCGCGTGATCTGGTGAGGGGAGGTGGCTGCGCAAGCCAGCCACACGGCATACGGCCTTGTCCTGCAGTTGAACTCGCTGTCAGAGACTGGCTCGGTGACTCGTTAGACGTCGGAGGATGTTGCTCTGACGCCGACCGGCAGCTCGCGGCGGCTCAGGGCGAAGACGATGCGGTCGGGATGCAGGGTGCCCACACTGAGTCCGGTGAGCGCAGGACCAGCCGGGAGCACGGTGAGCTGGGACTGGGCGGTGAGGAACGGACGGCCCTCGGCCTTGAGTGGTGCGGTGCCCTCGGCGACGCCTTGGACATAGAAGGTGTGCTCGCTGGTGTCGGCCACGTCCTGGAAGTCGATCGAGCCCACCCACGGGCCATCTGGGCTGTGGGAGAGCAGGGCGAGGACGTCTCCGTCCGGGAAGATGCTGCCGTCCAACCAGACACCGAGCCGCGTCGGATCGGTCGGCGCCTCAACGAACCGGGCCGTGGCCGCGGACACCTGACCCACACCCACCGTGACGTCGCTGACCAGGATCTGCGGCTCCACCACCGTCGCAGTGACGCTGCTGCGTCCGTTGGTGGGATCGGTGAATCCCTCGGGCTGGACGAAGCTGAGAGTGGACGTCCCCACCGCAGCCGGAGCGAAGAAGGTGGTGAGCCGCCCGGTGCCACCCGTGAAGTGGAACTCGTCCTCGGTGAGTGTCCCGACTGTTTCGTTGCTGTTGTTCAAGTGGACGGTGTGACTAGCGCCCGGCCGCAGGCTCTGGGCCTCCAGGAGACCGCCGGAGGAGTCCAGGGCGTAGGGGGTGAGATAGATGATCGAGGTCGGTGAGTTGGCCGCAGTGGTGAAGTCTCCGAGCACCAGGTGGAGTCCCGCGCCGTTCACCGTCATCGTGGCGGTGGCATCGGGATAGCCGGGTGCGGAGGCGGTCACGGTGGTGGTTCCTGCGGCGATGCCGTGGACGGCATAGGTCGTCTCCGGGGACCGCCGGTCGTCCAGGACGATCGTCGTGGAGCCTTCGTCGAAGCCGGACTGCGAAAGGACTGCGATGGACGGGTCGTCGACCGTCAACGTCACGTCGACCGGCTCCGTTGGTGCCGGGACCAGTGTGAGCGGAGCAAACTGCATCAGATCCGTGCCTGTCGTGATGCCGCCGAGCTTGATCTCGGGCTTGGCGACGGTCGCGGTGATGCTGGAGCGACCGTCAGCGGGCTCGGTGAACCCGTCCGGCTGGGTGAAACTGATCTGCGTGCTGCCGGCGCTCGCCGGGTCGAACTGCGTGGTGCCGTTGCTCTCGTCGGCGCCGAACACGACGGACGACTCCGTGAGGGTGCCGACCGTGTCATCGCTGTTGGTCAGCGAGATGGTGACGGGGTCGAGGCCTGCACGCAGGCCCTGCCGGTGAAGTATGTTGCCGTCCGCGTCCAGCGGGTGCAGGTCGACCCAGACGTTGAGGTTCTCAGCGGACTCGTCGATGACGAAGTCGTCCGTGCCGAAGCTGAACCCGATGTCCGGCACGACGGTGATCTCGATCGTGCTGTCGGGATAGCCCGTGGCGGTGACGGTCGCCGTGGTGCTGCCCGCAGCGAGCCCCTGGATCCGCATGTCCATCAGGTCAGCGCCGAAGCCTGCGTCGACCTCCAGGGTGAGCGTGTCGGTCCCGACGGTGTGTCGATCCGGGGAGACGACCGCGATGGACTCATCTTCGATGGTGACCGTGACGTCCACCGGCTCGGGCAGACTGCCGTTGAACATCCACCCCGGGTTCACCTGAAGATCCTTGCCCACCGTGACGTCGTAGACCCAAAACTCTGCCAGGACAGTGATCGTGACGGTGTCCGTTGCCGATGTTGCGCCCCACTGGTCAGTGACGGTCAGGGTTGCTGTGTAGGTGCCGCTGTCGTAGGCGGTGAAGCTCGGTTGCGCAGCAGTGGGGTCGTCAAGCGCGGCGGTGGAGTTCTCTGGCGGGGTGAGCGCCCAGGCATACGTCAGCTCGTCACCGTCGGGGTCGGTGGAGCCGGTGCCGTCCAGGGTGATGAAATCCCAGGCCATCGCGGTCTGGTCCGTGCCCGCGTCGGCGACCGGCGCCTCGTTGGGAGGGTTCGTCACCGTGATGAACAGCCAGTCCCAATGGGACCCGTATCGACCGTCGTGGACCACGAGGCGGATCCGGTAGGTGCCTGCGATGTCGGGAGTGAAGCTGGGTGTTGCGGACGTGGGGTCGTCCAGGGCCGCGTTGGATCCGTCCGGGGGCAAGAAGAGCCAGTCATAACTGAGGTCGTCACCATCGCCGTCGCTTGAGGCGGTGCCGTCGAGCTTGACGCTGTCACCGGCCACTGCCGACCGGTCGGGCCCGGCAACAGCGACGGGTCGGTGCCCGATCGTCCGGGTGATGGTTGCGGGCACCGAGTCGGTGTGACCGTCGTTGACGACCAGAGTGAGGGAGTAGTCGCCAGCCACATCGGGCACGAATCTGGCCGTTGAGGCGATCGGGTTTTCGAGCGTGGCGCTCGAGCCGTCCGGGGTCTGGAAGTCCCAGGTATAGGTCAGGTCGTCGCCGTCGGGGTCAGTGGAGTAATAGCCGACCAGGAGGAGGCGCTCACCAATCGCGCCATCCGTGACCAGGTCGAGTTTGGCGACCGGTGCCTGGTTCGGCGCCACGACGGTGATGGTCGTGGTGTCTGCGGGGGAGTCGGCGATGCCGTCGTTGGCGATCAGGGAGGCGGTGTAGGTCCCTGCCACATCCGCGACGAAGCCCGGCTGCTCGCCTGTCGGGTCATCAAGCTCTGCGGTGGAGCCGTCTGGTGGGGTGAGCGTCCAGGCATACGTGAACTCGTCACCGTCGGGGTCGGTGGATCCGCTGCCGTCCAGGGTGATGACATCCCCGGCCAGCGCGGTCTGATCCGGTCCGGCGTCGGCGACCGGCGCCTGATTGACCGGATCGGTGACTGTGATGAATTTGGAGGTGCCTGAGCTGTAGCGGCCATCGTCAACGGCGAGGGAGACCAGGTAGTCGCCAGGGATGTCGGGAGTGAATCGTGGCGTCGGTGACGTGGGGTCCTTCATCTGGGACTCGGACCCGGAGGGATGGGCCAGGGTCCACCTGAACGTGAGGTCATCCCCGTCTTCGTCCGTGGAGTTGGTGCCGTCAAGCAGGACGGGCTCACCGGTGACCCCGGACGTTCCGGGGCCAGCGTCCGCGACGGGACGGTGCCCAATCGTCGTGGTGTAGGTCGCAGGCGGTGAGTCCTCGAAGCCGTCGTTGACGACAAGCGTTGCGGTGTAGGTCCCCGGGACATCAGCCGTGAATCTCGTCAGGTATCCCTCGGCGTAGTCGAGGGAGGCGTCTGAGCCGTCGGGCGCCTCGAGGGTCCACTGGTAGGTCAGCGTCCATGAATTGCCGGTGTCAGGGTCGTAGGAGCCGTTGCTGCTCAGGATCATCGTCTGGCCGACGGCTGCGTCGCGATACAACTGGATGGCGGCGACGGGCGCCTGGTTGGGACTCGCGGTGATGGTGATGGTGTCCGGTGTGGAGGTCCACTGGCCGTCAGTGACGGTGAGGGTGGCGGTGTAGTCACCGACCTCGGTGGCGGTGAAGGTCGGCTCGGCCGCCTGTGGGTCGCTGAGTTCGACGCCCGACCCGTCCGGGTCGGTCAGGGACCAGGCGTAGGTGAGGGTGTCGCCGTCGGGGTCGGTGGAGCCGGTGCCGTCCAGGGTGACCGTTGCACCTGCGATGACGGCTTGGTCCCCTCCCGCGTCGGCGACGGGACGGTGGGTGATGGTGATGGTGACGGTGTCGGCGGGGGAGTCTGTGGTGCCGTCGTTGACCGTCAGGATCGCGGAGTAGGTCCCCGCGACGTCCGCCACGAAGCCGGGCTGCGCTGTCGTGGAGGAGTCCAGCTCGGCCGTCGAGCCGTCGGGGGTGGTGAGCGTCCAGGCATACGTCAGTTCGTCACCGTCGGGGTCGGTCGACCCAGTCCCGTCGAGGTTGACAGCGTCACCGACCGCGGCGGGCGCGTCCGGGCCGGCGTCGGCGACAGGGACTTGGTTCGCAGGCTCCTGGACCGTGATGGTGACGGTGTCGGCGGGGGAGTCGGTGGTGCCGTCGTTGACCGTCAGGGAGGCGACATAGTCGCCGGGCAGATCCGGTATGACGCTTGGCTGGCCTGCGGTGGCGTCGCTCAGGGTGGCGGTGGATCCGTTGGGAGAGGTGAGCGTCCAGGCATACGTCAGGTTGTCGCCGTCGGGGTCGGTGGAGGCGGTGCCGTCGAGGGTGACGGTGTCGCCGGTGGTGGCGTCCTGGTCCGGTCCGGCGTCGGCGACGGGTGCCTGATTGGCGATGCTCACCTCGACCGACGCCGCGGGGGAGTTGTCGGTGCCGTCGTTGACGATCAGGGTGGCGGTGTAGTTGCCGGTGACATCGGCCGTGAACGAGGGCTGGGTGGAGGCGGCGTCATCGAGAGCTGCGGTGGACCCGTCGGGGCCGGTCAGGGCCCAGGCATAGGTGAGATCGTCGCCGTCCGGGTCTGCGGAGCCCGTGCCGTCCAGTTGCACGACGCGGTCGGTGACGCTGACGACCTGCGCGTCGGCGACGGGTGCCTGGTTGGCGGGTGGGGTGACGGTGATCGTGGTGGTGTCGGCGGGGGAGTCGGTGGTGCCGTCGTTGACCACCAGGGAGGCGGCATAGTCGCCGGGCAGATCCGGTATGACGCTGGGCTGGGCTGCGGTGGCGTCGCTCAGTGTGGCGGTGGATCCGTTGGGAGAGGTGAGCGTCCAGGCATACGTCAGTTGGTCGCCGTCGGGGTCGGTGGAGGCGGTGCCGTCGAGGGTGACGGTGTCGCCGGTGGTGGCGTCCTGGTCCGGTCCGGCGTTGGCGACCGGGGGCTCGTTGACCGGCGCGCACGGGGACTCCGCCGGCGCGTCGAAACGAGTGCCCAGGCCCAGGCCCTCACCACTGTCGTTGCCCGGCACGCTGACCCAGATCGAGGTGATGCCCGGGGTGTCGTCCAGGGTCCAGGTGCTGGCCCTCGGAATGTGCCGGCTCTGCTCCTCGCCCTGGGCGACCGTGATGCGGGTGATCCGGACGGGGGCCGTGACGGTGAAGCCCTCGCAGGTCCAGTCGACCTCGATGCCGTCGCCGACAGTGATGGTGACGGTGTCGGCCACGGAGTCCGTGGTGCCGTCCGAGACGACCAGGGTCGCGGTGTAGTTGCCGACCAGTGCCGGCGTGAATGACGGTGTGGCAGAGGAGGAGTCGTCCAGCGACTGGGTGTAGTTGCCGGGCTGCGGGCCGGCCAGCGTCCAGGTGTGCGAGAGCTCGTCGCCGTCCGGATCTGACGAGCCGGTGCCGTCCAGCGTCACGCTCTGCCCGATCAGAGTGTTCTGGTCTGCGCCCGCGTCGGCGATCGGCGCCTGACTGGTCGACGCGGCAGCTGTTGCCGGTGCCGAGCTGAGCAGGGCCGTGACGAGCGCGAGCGACAGCAGGATCGCCCAGCCTCGTCTGAGGCGGTGCAGGACTCCGCCAGCCGCCCTGCGGGTTCTGTTGTCTCCGGGCAGGGGTGCAGTGGCAGGCGGACGCATGGAGCTGGCTCCTCGGTCATATGGGCTGTCACGCGGAACTCACGAGACAGTCAAGATTTCCCCAAGTAAATGTGAGCCTATTGCCAGCGAATGTGGCGCGGCAAGGGTGCGCGGGTAAATATTTCCCCAAGAAAGTGCAGTCGGGTCGCAGTGTCGTCGTCAGGCGGTGCCGTGGTGGTCGGCGGCGCGGTCGGGGCCTGCGTGCGAGTGGTCCTCGAAGGCTTGATCGGCGCCATCGGATCGGGTGTCAAATGGCGTTTGTGCTGGTCAGGTGCTCTGTCAGTGGTGGGTGTTTAGATCGTTTGTATGAAGCAGACAGGCACGACGGCGACGGTTGGGGATGAGGTCCTCGATCGTGTTGGTGGTGCCTGGGATGTGGCGGTGGAGGCGGAGTTCGCGGAGATGTTGATTGCTGCGGCGGATGCTGGGGGCGGGTGGGGTGCCCACGGTCCGGAGGCGGATCCGGGGTGTGTCCAGTATTGGGATCGGGTCACTGAGGTCGACGCGTTGCTGGTCGAGCAGGGGGCGGTGTCGGCGGCGGAGGTCCTCTCGGACGGGTTGGCGACCGCTGTGGGCGGGGTCGGGCGTGCTGGGGGTTTGGGGCCAGCAGAGTTGGTGTCGGTTTTCGACCCGGGCGTCATCGACGCGTTGGAGGTGGCTGGGGAGTTGCGGGCGAGGGCGGACGGGGTGGTCGTCGCGTTGGCGGCGGAGGCTTACACGCGCGGGTTGCATATGGCGGTCGGGCTGTCCTTGGTGGATTGGTTGCGGGTGCGCTGCCCGTGGCTGTCGGTGACCGACGCCGGGCAGATTCGCACGGTGGTGTTGGCGGGGGAGAGGAGTTGGGGCAAGCCACTGGTGGGGCGGGTGGCTGCTGGGGAGGTCGCGGTGTATCGGGGGGCGAAGGTCGCGAAGACGATCACCCGGTTGGTGCCGAGCCTGGGGTTGGCCGAGCAGCAGGAGTACGCGCAGATCGCGATCAACGCGGCCGCGAACGAGGAGATCAGCGACAGGGACCTGGAGGTCGTGTGCCAGGAGTTGCTCCAGCGCCTGCTGGATGAGAAGCCGAAAGAGGAGCGTGAGCGGACCGCGCAGACGTTGCGGCGGGTGACTCGCCGCCCGTTGGCCAAGGGCATGACCCGGTTCACGATCGACGCACCCCAAGGGGACGCCGCGTTGCTCGAAGGAGTGCTCAACGGGCCGTTGGCGGCGCCGGAGCCGGAGCAGGATGGGGCGTTGGATCACCGGTCCTGGTCGCAGCGGGCGTATGACGCGTTGGTGATGGTGATTAACCGTGGCCTGTCCAACCCTGGTGCACCGCCGAGCAGTGGTCGGGCGTCGGTGATGATCACGGTGAAGGCGGACCCGGCGACGGGCAAGCCGGTGGGGGCTGGGGTGACGGCGTTGGGTCAGGTGCTGGATGCCCAGCAGGTGGGGCGGTTCGCGTGTATCGGGGACGTGACACCGATCGCGCTGGGGGAGTATGGCGAGCCGCTGAACCTCGGTCGGACGGTCCGACTGGCGACGCCGGGGCAGTTCAAGTCGTTGCTGGTCAGGGACCAGAAATGTACGTATCCGGGGTGTTCGATCCCGGGGACTTGGTGCGATTCGCATCACCTGGTGTGGTGGTGTCGTGACGGCAACACGGACATCGCTGTCCTGGTCCTACTCTGTCCACGACATCACACGCTCGTGCACCAGAAAGACCTGATGGCGACCGTGTCCGGGTCTGTCGTGACCTGGCACGTGTGAGCACCCTGCCCCGAAGCCCGGCCACCACGGCCGGGCCCACAGGCATGCCCGGATGAGCGCGTAACGTGGCTCGCGCTGGACCCGTGGCTCGCGCGGGGCCACACGCGGGAGGGGTGCACATGACGACCATGGTCATCGGGCTCGAGGACGTCGATCAGAGCCAGATCGCGTTAGTCGGGGGCAAGGGCGCTCAGCTGGGAGAGCTGTCGCGGATCGAGAGCATCGAGGTGCCGCCGGGCTTCTGCGTCACCACAGAGGCTTTCGCTGGAGTCCTGACCGCGACATCAGGACTGACCGACCGACTCGACCAACTCACTGCTCTGCCCCTTGATGACACCGAGGGCACTCGGCGACTGAGCTCGCAGGTGCGGGACCTCATCGAGCGGGCCACTGTCCCAGATGATCTGGCGGCTCAGGTCCACGATGTTCTGGAGGGGTTGGGTGTGCGGACGGGGTCGGGTGAGCGGGCGGCCTACGCCGTGCGGTCCAGCGCCACAGCGGAGGACCTGCCGACCGCCTCCTTTGCGGGACAGCATGACTCGATTCTGAACGTGACCGGACTTGAGTCGGTCCTTGCCGCGATCCGGCAGTGCTGGGCCTCGCTGTTCACCGAGCGGGCAGTGGCCTACCGACACCAGCACGGGTTCGACCATCGCGCCGTCCGCATGGGTGTCGTCGTGCAGCAGATGGTGCCCGCCGACGCGGCCGGGGTGCTGTTCACGGCGGACCCCGTCACCTCGCGCCGGACGGTCACCGTCATCGAGGCGGTCGCCGGACTGGGGGAGTCGCTGGTCTCCGGGCAGGTGACGCCGGACAGTTATGTGGTGCGTGACGGTGTCGTCGAGGCCAGCGTGCGGAGGGGCTCTGCTGGGGACGGTCCGGTGGGGGACGGCCCTGTCGGGGAGGGCTCTGGGCGGACGGAGTCTGTGCTGACCGAGTCGCAGGTCCTGGCGCTGGAGCGGGTCGGCCACCGCATCGAGGAGCACTTTGGGCGTCCCCAGGACATCGAGTGGTGCCTGGCCGGCGACGCGGTGTCGGTCGTGCAGAGCCGGGCGATCACGACGCTCTTTCCGGTGCCGGAGCGCGCGGACAACGAGCCGCACGTCTATCTGTCGGTCGGGCACCAGCAGATGATGACCGACGCGATGAGGCCGCTGGGTCTTTCGATCTGGCAGTTGACCAGCCCGGCGCCCGTGGTTCTGGCCGGTGGGCGACTCTTCGTGGACGTCACGCCTCGGCTGGTCGACCCTGTCAGCCGCGCCG
This sequence comes from Ornithinimicrobium faecis, assembly GCF_023923225.1. Taxonomy (GTDB): domain Bacteria; phylum Actinomycetota; class Actinomycetes; order Actinomycetales; family Dermatophilaceae; genus Ornithinicoccus; species Ornithinicoccus faecis. The sequence continues at coordinate 1,657,794 of NZ_CP099489.1, forward strand.
GCATCGTGCGGCTGATGGGCGACTCCGATCCGTTGATGGCTGATGCCCTGCGCACGGTGCTCGATCGCGGCTTCGTCCCGTTGGCGCAGGAGTCTGCTCCCGCTGGAGCGCCACCCAGCCCACGCCCCGGTGCCACCCCGGATCCTCCGGCGACCGACCCGGCGATTGCGGCGAACCTGATCGAGGAGAACGAGACGTCCGTGCGCGAGCTGCGCGACGGCATACGGCAGGTGGGTGGACCGGAGCTGTTCGACGCCATCCTCGAGGACCTCCAGGAGCTGCGGCGGCTGCTGTTCGGGCAGCGGAGCATGCCGGTGATCAACGCCGCGATGGAGGCGGCTGACTGGCTCAACGAGCACCTGCGCGAGTGGCTGGGCGAGGGGAACGCGGCCGGCACCCTGTCGCTGTCGGCGCCGCACAATGTCACCGCGGAGATGGGGCTCGCGCTGCTCGACGTCGCTGACGTGATCCGCCCGCACCGCCCTGTGGTGGAGTTCCTGCGGGACACCGACTCCGATGACTTCCTCGACGGGTTGGCGGGCCTGCCTGGTGGGGACGAGGCGCGGGAGGCGATCGGGGGTTATCTGGAGAACTATGGCATGCGGTGCGTCGGTGAGATCGACATCACGCGGCCCCGCTGGAGCGAGCAGCCGAGCGCGCTGCTGCCCGTGCTGCTCGGGCACATTGATCACGCGGAGCCGGGGGAGGGCGCCCGGCGGTTTGAGGAGGGGCGAGCCCAGGCGCAGGCGTATGTCGAGGAGCTGCTCAGCCGATTGCGCTCACTCCCCGACGGGGAGGCGAAGGCCGTGGAGACCGCGGCGATGATCGAGCGGCTGCGGGCTTTTGTGGGCTATCGGGAGTATCCGAAGTATGGGATGGTCAGCCGCTATTTCGCGTGGAAGAAGGCGCTGCTGGCGGAGGCCGCGCGGTTGGTGGATGCTGGTGTGCTGCAAGAGGCTTCGGACATCTTCTGGCTGTCCTTCGAGGAGCTCCGCGTCGTCGTGGAGACGCAGCAAGCCGACTGGGAACTCATCGACGCCAGGGCTGGGGCCTTTGCAGGTTTTGAGTTGCTGACGCCGCCGCGGGTGTTGACGTCCGAGGGGGAGGCTCTGCTGGGTGCCTGGCGCCGGGAGGATGCACCTGCCGGTGCTCTCCTCGGGCTCGCCGTGTCCTCCGGCGTCGTCGAGGGGCGGGCACGTGTCGTCGCGGACCTGGCCTCCGCAGATCTTGAGGAGGGCGACATCCTCGTCACCGCCTTCACCGACCCGAGCTGGACGCCGGCGTTCGTGTCTATTGCCGGGCTGGTGACGCAGGCCGGCGGCATGATGACCCACGGCGCTGTTGTGGCGCGGGAGTATGGCCTGCCAGCCGTTGTCGGCGTGGACCACGCGACCACATTGATCTCTGACGGTCAGCGCATCCGCCTGGACGGCACGAGCGGAACCGTCGAGATCCTGGACTGATCAGGGCTGCGAATCATCGGTTGTGCGAATGAAGACCCGAACCTGCGGATCCTGGGTGATCCAACAGGCCGCGCGGAGTGGGCGCGCCAACTGCTGCCTGTTCACGCTGCGCTCCAGTCGTGGGTCGCACGGAAGGAAGTGAGTGCAGCCATCCGTTCGGTCTGGCTGAGAACACCCGCGAATGGAGAGTTCTGGCGCAGTTCGCACGACCTCAGGCTCGAACTCAACACGGTCTCCACGGTCCGCTCCAGTCCGTCGTCGAGGACTTTCTCCCACTCGCGCAGATAGTCGTTTGCTTTGCCGTCTGGGCGGTGCATGGAGGACCAGCGCCGGATGTTCTTTCGGGCCAGGCTCATGGTCGCGTCGGGTTTCGTCAACAGGTGAGTCAACAGCGCCTGGTGCAACCACAACTGCTTGCGTTGCTCGTAGGTCAGCGTGTGTGCTTGGAGGATCTCTTCCACATCAGCGCGGCGAACCCGGCGGTGCGTGCCGATCTTGACACTGGGCAGGTCACCGCGGTTGCACAGATCGACGACATGTTGACGCGAGACGCCGAGCAGGTCAGCCACCTCGCCGGTCTTCAAGAGCGTGTCGTTCTCCACGCGGCGATTCTACGCAAAACACCAAAAACGCAACTCTGTTAGAGAGTCGCGGGCCCTGGGGCGGTCGAGATCCTGGACTGATCGGGCGTGAGCCGCCGGCACAAATTTCGTTTCATGCGCAGATGACCTCATGTATGGTCGGCGCAGCGTCGCGTGTCGATGGCAGACAGTGTCAGACATGGAGGCGCCGAACCGAAGGAGCACGACATGAATCTGTCGTTCCCTTCGCCCTCTCGTGACTGAGGGCGAGAACGCCAGGCTGATCGCCTGGAGCCATGAACTGCGCAGCGTGCACGCTCGCCTGCGCGACGCTTTGCGCGCGACCCGAGCCGCGCTGGACGACGGGGAGCCAGCGGAAGCTGCCACCCGGGATCTGCTGCTGTATTGCCACGGATTCTGCGTGGCGCTGACCGAGCACCACGTCGGCGAGGAGCGGCTGCTGTTCCCGGCGATCGCCGCGGCTCATCCCGAGTTGGCCGACACCCTGCGCTATCTGTCGCAGGACCACTCGATGATCGACCACCTGGTCGGCGGCCTGCAGACCGCCACGGAACGAGCGGCACCCCGCTCTGAGATCGACCAGCACCTCGAGGGCATCGCCGCGATCATGAAGAGCCACTTCGGCTATGAGGAGCGCCAACTCCTCTCCGTGCTCGACACCCTCGCCCTGAATGCCGACCCGCACGACGTGCTGGGGCCGCTGTGACCGATCAGATCACGTGCAGTCAGCCAGCCTGTCGATTCGGCTCGTCGTCGATCGTCTACCTTGTGAGCCGCAACCGCGGTGACACTGGTGACAACGAAGGAGACGACATGCGTTACGCACTACTGCTGCACAGCCGGGAGCCGGGTCAGGGCGAGATCGACCCGGACGCCATCACCGCGATGCAGGAGGCGTTCGGTGCCTATGGCCGGGCGCTGGAGAGCGCTGGGGTGCTCGTCGCCGCCGAGGTGCTGGAGCAGCAGCACGCGTCCAGCACGGTGACGGTGCGCGAGGGCGCTCTGCAGGTGCAGGACGGCCCGTTCGCGGAGACCAAGGAGGCCCTGGCCGGGGTGATCGTGATCGACGTGCCGGACCTGGACGCTGCGCTGGCCTGGGCGGAGAAGTGCCCGGGGGCGACCTACGGGGCGGTGGAGGTGCGGCCGGCGGCCACGTCCTACATCAACGGGGCCTGGACCTGAGACAAGGATCCTGAGTATGCCGAGTGGTCACCCGACCGGACCGCCTCCTTCCGAGGTGGTCCGGTCGGAGGCCGCTCAAGCGGAGGCAGCGCGGGCGGCCCGGGACGGGTACGGCCGACTGCTGGCCCTGCTGGCCGCCGCCTCAGGCGACATCCCCGCTGCGGAGGATGCCCTGGCCGACGCCTTCGAGCGAGCCTTGAAGACGTGGCCGACTGACGGCATACCCCGCAGTCCCGAGGGATGGCTGCTCACGGTCGCCCGCAACCGGCTCAAGGACCACTGGAAGTCGGCGGCGACCCGCACCGGGGTGCCGCTCGACCCGGCCAGGCACGACGTGCTGCACCTGGACGACATCGACCCCGACGCGGTGGGGGACCGGCGCCTGGAGCTGATGCTGGTCTGTGCGCACCCCGCGATCGACCATGCCGCGCGGACGCCGCTGATGCTCAACACGGTGCTCGGCTTCACCGCCGCCCAGATCGGTGGCGCTATGGCCGTGCCACCGAAGACGCTGGCGGCGCGGCTGGTGCGGGCCAAGCGGCGCATCAAGGACGCTCGGATCCCGTTCGTGATCCCCGACCGCAGCGCGTTGCCAGGGCGGCTGACGCACGTGCTGGAGGCGGTCTATGGCGCGCACGCCATCGACTGGCCCATCGGCGGTCGCGAGGAGCGCCCCGCGATGGCCGGCGAGGCGTTGCACCTGGCCGAGACGCTGGCCGGGTTGCTGCCCCGCGATGGTGAGGTGCACGGGCTGGCTGCGCTGATCTGCATGTCAAGCGCACGTGCGCCTGCGCGCGTCGATGGTCAGGGACACCTGGTGCCGCTGGGGGAGCAGGACCCGACGCGGTGGGACGCCGACCTGATCGCACGCGGTCACGCGCACCTGCGCGCCGCGCATGCCAGTCGGGTCCTGGGCCGGTTTGGCCTCGAGGCCGCGATCCAGGCCGTGCACTGCGCTCGCCGAGAGAGTGGCCAGACCGACTGGGACTCACTCCTGGAGTTGCACCGCAGCCTGCATGCGCTGGCCCCGAGCCTGGGCAGCAGCACGGCACTGGCGGCCGTTGCCGCCGAGGTTGATGGTCCGGCGGCTGGGCTGTCTCTCCTGGAGGAGCTGATCGAGCCGGACGCCCGGTTTCAACCTGCCTGGGCCACCCGAGCTCACCTGCTGGAGCGCCTGGACCGCGTGACCGAGGCCGACGCGGCCTATGCCAAGGCCGTGTCCCTGACCACCGATCCTGTCGACCGCGACCACCTGGAGCGGCGCCGCGCGCAGTTGCTCAGCGCACGAGATCAGCCGGGCAGAGCGTGACCTCCACCGGCGCTCTGACCGTCCGGGTCTGGTCGTCCGTGAGGTGCGCTTCCTCGCGAAAGGCGCCGTCCTCGCCCAGCTCATAGACCGTGATCGACGGCGTGTTCGGCGCGATAACCCAGTAGTGCCGGACGCCTGCAGCCGCATAGGCATCGCGCTTGCTGCCCAGGTCACGACGCCACGTCGAGGGGGAGAGGATCTCGACCGCAAGCAGTGGAGCCACGGGCAGCTCGGCGTCCGTGAAACTGGCTCGCGGGGCAATCAGCAGGTCTGGCCGCCCGAGGCGCATTGGTGCAGGAAGCTGGGGGACGGGGTCACCAGGACCTCACCGGCCAGCAACTCATAGCGACTGCCGTCTCGTTGCGCCTCGCGCAGCGCCTCGAACTCGGCCCGGCTGACCCGGTGCTCCGCGGCGTGATCGGTGAGTGTCGGCATGCTCTTATGCTTCCTCGTCCGTGGCCTGACGGCAACCCTCCGAGACGGTGTCTGACGCGCCGGTGGCATGGCGCGTGGACAGGATGTGTGAGCGCATCACGGACTCGGCCCACTCGCCGTCTCGTGCCCGAGCAGCCTCGACCAGTTGCTGGTGCGCCTGCATCGAGCGCTCGAGGGAGCGGGGAGCGTATTGGCTGAAGGTCCGGGTCACGATGGCCGGGCGGAAGAGCGCTTGCAGCGCGATGGCCAGGTGTCGGTTGCCGCAGCGCTCGACGAAGACCGTGTGGAAGGCGTTGTTCAGGGCAGTGAGCTCGGCCGGGTCGCGGCCCTGATCGACGATCTCCTGCATGCGCGTGTTGAGGTCCTCGAGCTCGGCCAGGTCCTCCTCGCGCAGTCGTGGCACGGCGAGGCGGCAGGCCACGGGCTCGAACTGCGCTCGCAGCTCATAGAGGGCTGCGGTGTCCTCCGCGGTGAAGGACACCACCTGGGCGCCCTTGTTGGGTGTCGTGTCGACCAGTCCCTCGGCGGCCAGCCGCTTCAGCGCGTCACGCACCGGCGTGCGGCTGACCCCCAGATCCCGGGCCAGGGCCTGCTCGAAGAGCCGCTCACCAGCGGCGAACTCGCCCTCGGAGATCCGCCCGAGCAGCTCGGCATACACCCGGTCCGAGGCGTCGCCCGAGGAGGGCTCGCCGGTCTCTCCCGATCGTTCCTGCGCCATGCTCACCCCGTCAGTCAGTCTGGCCAGGATGCGCTGGCCAGGTCGGCCCGGCTGCCGCCGCGGGTCACGAAGGACGTGGACGGAATGCCGGTCAACTCCACGCTGCGTTCTACCACAGTCAGGTAGGCGCTGAGGTCGATGCCGGTGTGGATGCCCAGGCTGTCGCACAGGTGGATGAGGTCCTCCATGGGGGCGTTGCCCAACACGGTCGGATCGCCCGGGAACCACAGGTCGCCGCCCAACCCGGCAAACGATCCCTCGAGCCAGCTCGCCCCGGCCATGAGTGCTGCCAGGGCGTTGGCGGGGGCGAAGCCGTTGCGGTCGTGCAGGTGCACGCCCACCTCGAGGCCGGGGTGTCGGGCCAGCGTCTCGGTGACGCCGGTGAACACCTCGCCGGGATGTTCCTGGCCCGAGGTCAGGGCGAGATAGACCCCGGCCGCGCCGGCGTCAACGGCGGCGTCGACCACGCGCTCGCGCTCCTCACGAGGCACGGCGCCGCGAGCGGGCGCAAAGAAGGAGCACGCGGCTGCGACGACGAGGCGGGCACCGGAGGAGGTGACGACGCGGGCGATCTCGGGCAGGTCCGCCAGCAGCTCGGCGGTGCCGCGCCGTTGGTTGCGACGGCTGACCTCGTCGTCGGCGGAGATCACGACGACGACCTCGTCGAGGCCGCACTCGGCGGCGCGTTGGGCTCCGCGCAGGTTGGGCGCCAGGCCGCGATAGCGCACGCCCTGGGGGCGGGGCACCGCAGCCATCACCTCGGCGGCATCAGCGAGCTGGGGGAGGACCTTGGGGTGGGCGAAGGACACGGCCTCGATCTCCGTGACGCCCGCGTCGATGAGCCGGTTGACCAGGTCAACCTTGTCCTGCGTCCGCAGTGGTGCAGGCACCGCCTGCAGTCCGTCGCGCAGTCCGACCTCGACCAGGCGCACGGTGTCGGGGAGGGTGAGTGTCGTCATACGAGTCCCTGCTCTCTGAGTCCGTCCACTTGCTCGGCGCTGATGCCGAGGTCGGCGAGCACCTCCTGAGTGTGCGCTCCGAGCTCGGGGCCTGGCCAGCGCACCGAGCCGCTGGTGCGGGACAGCCGGGGGAAGACGTTTTGCATCTGCACCTCGCCCAGCACGGGGTGGTCGACCTGGGTGATCGACTCGCGCGCAGCAAAATGGGGGTCGGCCAGCATCTCGACCGGCCGGAAGATCTTGCCGACCGGCACGGAGTGCTCGATCAGCAGCGCCTCGAGCTCGTCGGCGCCGAGCGTCGCGGTGAACTCGGCGACCATCGCGTCCAGCTCGACCTGTCGCTCACCGCGGGCCACGTGGGTGGCATAGCGCTCGTCGGTGGCCAGCTCCGGTCGGCCCATCGCCGCAGCGAGTCGGGCGAAGACGGTGTCCTGGTTGGCGGCGATGAGGATCCAGGTGCCGTCCTTGGTCGGATAGACGTTGCTGGGCGCGATGTTGGGCAGCACGGCCCCGGTCCGCTCACGCTGATAGCCCGTGAGCTGCCACTCGGGGACCAGCGACTCCATCACGCCGAGCACGGCCTCATAGATGGCCGAGTCGACGACCTGTCCGCGGCCGCTGATCTCGCGCTCGCGCACCGCGGCGAGGGCGCCGATGGTGGCGAACATCGCGGCGAGCGTGTCACCGATCGAGATGCCCATCCGAGACGGCGGGGTGCTCGGGTCGCCGACCACGTAACGCAGCCCACCCATCGCCTCACCGATCGCGCCATAGCCCGGCCGCGAGGCATAGGGCCCGTCCTGGCCGAAGCCCGAGACGCGCACCATGATCAGGCCGGGATTCAGCTCGCGCAGCGAGTCATAACCCATGCCCCAGCGCTCGAGCGTGCCGGGACGGAAGTTCTCCACGAGGATGTCCGCACCGGCGATCAGCTGGCGCGCGATGTCCTGGCCCTGCGGCTCGCGCAGGTTGACGGTCACGGACTTCTTGTTGCGCCCCACGATGGACCACCACAGCGACTGATCCTGGGGACGCTGCCTGCCCCACTGGCGCAACGGGTCACCTCTGCTGGGGTCCTCGATCTTGATCACGTCGGCCCCCAGATCGCCCAGGAGCTGACCGCAGAAGGGGCCCGCGAGGAGCTGGCCGACCTCCACCACCCGCAGTCCACGCAAGGGGCCGCCGTCGGGTTGGTCAGTGGGCTGCGGGTCGGACGGTGTGGTCACGATCATCGCTCCTGAGTCGGTGGTTTGGGTGTTTGGCCGGCGTGGGCCGCACGGGTGTTCTTGCATGCAATGTGACAGATAAACGGCGACTTCTCAACCATATGAGGACATCAAGTGAAGGATTGTATGCAGACCTCTTGACGGGTCATCGCCGTCGTGCCATCGTGGGGCGCAGCGAAACCCGTGACACAAGGACGTAACCCCGGGCGCTGCGGCGCTCCCTCAGGAGGACCCATGACATTTCGGCTTGGCGTGGACGTCGGCGGCACTTTCACTGACATCCTGCTCATCAACGAAGACACCGGTGAGTCGTTCCGGGGGAAGACCTCCTCGACGCCGGAGGACCAGTCGATCGGTGTGCTGCGGGGGATCGAGCAGGTGTGCCGCACCGCCGAGATCGGCACGGATCAGGTCCGGGCGGTGCTGCACGGCACGACCGTGGCGACCAACGCGATCCTGGAGAAGAAGGGGGCTCGCGTCGGACTGGTGACGACCCGAGGGTTCCGTCAGATCCTGCAGATTGCTCGCTCCTTTGTCCCCGGCGGGCTCGCCGGCTGGATCATCTGGCCCAAGCCGGAGCCGCTGGCCGCGCTGGAGGACACCGTCGAGGTGACCGAGCGCATCGGCAGCGACGGGCAGATCGTCCTGGAGTTGGACGAGGACGATGTCCGCACGCAACTGACCAAGCTCAGGGACCAGGGCATCGAGGCGCTCAGCATCAGCTTCATCAACGCCTATGCCAACGACCAGCACGAGCAGCGGGTCGCCGAGATCGCCGCCGAGGTGCTGGGGGACATCCCGGTGTCCCGGTCCTCCGCAGTGCTCCCCGAGCTGCGGGAGTATGAGCGCACCCTCACCACGGTCGCCAACGCCTATGTCCAGGGCCAGGTCTCGCGCTATGTCGGCAACCTGGAGCGTCAGCTGCACGGCTCGGGCCTGGACGCGGACCTGTCCATCCTGCGCAGTGATGGCGGACTGGTCTCATCGGCCATCGCTGCCGACAGCCCCGTCTCACTGCTGCTCTCCGGCCCCGCAGGTGGGGTCACCGGCGCCGCCTGGGTCGCCGAGCAGGCAGGGTTTGAGAACATCATGACCTTCGACATGGGCGGCACCTCCACCGATGTCGCATTGGTCGAGGGGCTCAAGCCACGCGTTGGCCGCGAGACCAACGTCGGTGACCTCACCGTCCGGGCCACGTCGCTGGACGTGCGCACCGTCGGAGCCGGCGGCGGCTCGATCGCCCACGTCCCCGAGCTGACCCAGGCGCTGCGCGTCGGCCCCCAGTCCGCGGGCGCGGCCCCCGGCCCCGCGTCATACGGGAAGGGAGGCACCGAGCCGACGGTGACCGACGCCGATGTGGTGCTGGGCTATCTGCCGCCCCAGCTGGCCGGCGGAGAGATCAGCCTGGACGTCGACGCAGCGCATGCCGCCGTGAAGTCGATCGCCGACGCGACCGGGCTGCCGTCCGTCCACGCCGCGGCCGAGGGCATCTATGACATCGTCAACGAAAACATCTTCGGAGCGCTCAAACTCGTCTCCACCCAGCAGGGGTTTGACCCCCGAGACTTCGCTCTCATGGCCTTCGGTGGGGCCGGCCCGCTGCACGCCAACGCCCTCGGCATCCTCACCGGTGCCTGGCCGGTCATCATCCCGCCGTCGCCAGGGGTGCTCGCGGCCTATGGTGACGCCACGACGAGCATGCGTGACGAGGCCGTGCAGACGCTGATCCGCCGGTTTGGCGAGCTCACCGACACCGAGCTGAGCGAGATGCTCCACGGCCTGGCGGACACGGCCCGGGCGTCGTTGCTCGAAGCTGGCCTCTCCGAGGGGGACCTCACCGTCACGTATGCCGTGGATCTGCGCTATCACGGCCAAGGCTTCGAGATCCCGGTCACCGTCGAGGCTGCCGACCTGGACGCCGGGGCCCTGGACGCGCTGCGCACGGCCTTCGATGCCGAGCACGAGCGGTTGTTCAACTTCCTGCTCACCAACGAGCACGAGTTGGTGACCGCGCGGGCAACGGTCAGTGGCCCCCGCCCCGAGATGGCCCCCACCGTGCTGGAAGAGGGCGGCGAGGACCCGTCCGCCGCGGCCCGCCGGACCCACCAGGTGTGGGTCGAGGGCAAGGAGGTCGAGGCGACCATCTACGACCGCCACAAGCTGCTGGCTGGCAACGTGGTGACCGGTCCCGCGGTCGTCGCCGAGATGGACTCCACCACCCTCGTGCTGCCCGGGCACGCCGCCACCGTGCACCCCAGCGGCAGCCTGCTCATCCGACCTATCGATGCCCCTGCCGACTCCGGATCGAAGGACTGACTCATGGCCGAACTCATCCAGACCACGACTGAGCCTCTCCACAAGGTCGACGTTGACGTCGTCACCCTCGACCTCATCGAGAACGGGTTGCGCAGCGCCCGTTACGAGATGGACGAGGTGCTCTTCCGCACCGCCCTGTCGCCCGGCATCCGGGAGCAGCACGACGAGTTCCCGCTGATCGGTGACCCCGAGGGCAAGATGGTCGTCGGTCAGTTCGGGCTCTCGATCCCCGACTTCCTCGACAACTTCGATGGCACCATCGAGGAGGGGGACGTTCTGTTGACCTCCGACCCCTACTCGTGCGGCGCCGCGATCAGCCACGCCAACGACTGGTTGATCGTCATGCCGATCTTCTTCGAGGGACGGATCGTCGGGTGGGCCTCACAGTTTGGGCACATGTCGGACGTGGGTGGCAAGACACCGGCGTCCATGCCGACCGACGCCCGCACGATCTTTGAGGAGGGCGTGGTCATCCCGCCCTTCAAGCTCTACAAGAAGGGCGTCCTGGATGATGACGCGCTGCGCATCATCTTGAACCAGGTCCGCAAGCCCGACTGGAACCGCGCCGACCTCAACGGGATCGTGGCCGCGTGCCGCACCGCCTCGCGCCGGGTGCAGGAGATGTGCGCGCGCTTCGGTGCCGACACCTACACCTCGGCGCTGGACGCGTTGCTGGACCGCAACTACCGGGCGATGAAGACGCTGCTGGCGCTGGTCTTCGAGGAGGGCAAGCCGCTCTCCTTCACCGACTACATCGACGACGACGGCCGCGGCAACGGGCCGTTCGAGCTCACGATGACGATCACGCGGACCGGCGACAAGGTGCTGATCGACCTGGACGGCAGCAGTCCCCAGGCCGAGGGCCCGATCAACTACTACATCAACGAGAACCTCATCCGGATGTTCTTCGGCATCTACATGATCACCGTGGCCGACCCACAGATCCTGTGGAACGACGGCTACTACCCACTGGTGGACGTCAACATCCCCGAGGAGTCCTTCTGGAAGCCGAAATATCCCGCAGCCCTCAACGGCCGCAACCACGGCATCGGCCGGCTGTTCGACCTCTTCGGCGGTCTGCTCGGCCAGTCCAACCCGGACCTGCTCAACGGCGCCGGCTTCTCCTCCTCGCCCCACTTCATGTATTCGGGCAACTACTCCGAGGGAGAGCGCAAGGGGGAGTGGTTCCAGCTCTATTCGATCGGCTTCGGTGGCATCCCCGGCCGACCGGTCGGTGACGGGCCGGACGGTCACTCGCTGTGGCCCTCCTTCGTCAACATCCCCTGCGAATACCTCGAGTCCTACTATCCGTTGCGCATCGACCGCTGGGAGACCGTCACCGACACCGGCGGCGCGGGCCTGCACCGCGGTGGCAACGGGGTCGACGTCTCCTATCGCTTCCTGGAGCCAGGCACCATCGCGATCCATGACGACCGCTGGCTGACCTATCCCTGGGGTGTGCTCGGCGGTGAGCCCGGCGCTCGCGGCACCAAGTGGATCGAGCGCTCCGATGGCACCAAGGAGGTGCTGCCCAGCAAGGTCCACGACGTTGACGTGGCCCGCGACGATGTCCTGCACTTCGTCACCTGGGGCGGCGGCGGGTGGGGCGACCCGCTCGAGCGCACCGTCGACCTGGTGGCGCTGGAGGTCAAGCGCGGTCTCATCTCGGCCGAGGGCGCTCGCCGCTATGGCGTGGTCTGCGACGAGGCGGGCATGGTGGACGAAGCAGCCACCGAGGCCCTGCGCGCGACGGTGAGATCCGGACGTGACGGCGAGCGACCGCTCTTTGACAAGGGGCCGGACCTGGAGACGATCCTGGCCAACGCCCTGGAGGAGACGGGGCTCCCCGCGCCCACGGCTCCGAAGCCGCTGTGACCGACCTGCCGTTCGCGGATGGATTCGCCGGGTCGCTGACCCCAGGCGCTCGGCCCGCCGTGCTCGTGGTGGACATGATGCGGGCCTATTTCGAGCCGGAGAGTCCGTTTTGCCTGCCAGATGACGGGTGCGTCCAGGCCGCGTCGGAGGTGCTGGTCGCGGCCCGGGCTGCGGGCGTGCCCGTGCTGCACACCCTCGTCCGGTATGGGCCGGACGGCGTGGACGGCGGCGTCTTCGTGCGCAAGGTCCCGGCCCTGCGGCTGCTCATCGGCGAGTCCGAGCTGGGGCAGCCGATGCCTGCGGTGGCGCCGCTGCCGGGCGAGCCGGTGGTGATCAAGCAATATGCCAGCGCGTTCTTCGGCACGAGCCTGGCCTCGACCCTGCAGTCCCTGCGCGTCGACACGGTGGTGATCCTTGGCGTGAGCACCAGCGGGTGCATCCGGGCCACAGCGGTCGACGCCCTCCAGCACGGCTTCGTCCCCCTGGTCGTGCGCGAGGCGGTGGGGGACCGTGAGCCGGCCGTCCACGATGCCTCCCTCTACGACCTGCAGGCGAAGTATGCCGAGGTCATCTCACTGACCGACACCACGGCATACCTGTCTGGTCTTGGCAGATCTGTCTGACCCACGGACCTCAGTGCCAGAGGTCGTGGTGCGCGGCGTGCGTTGACAGATAGGCTTTGTCCGTCAGGACCTTGTCGTAATAGTCCAGGTCGATGTGCTGGGCCTGCAGGTAGTTCATGATCCAGACCGTCGGCACCGTGCCGGGGAACTTGCCGAACGTGTCGTCGATATAGGTGGCCTGCAGCGTGAGCAGATCCTTGAACTGCTGCGTGTGCGGCGCGGCCTGCGAGCGGACGCCAGCACTGTCCGCCCAGGGGCCGGGAGTGTCCGGGTGGAACGGGCCGCCCGGTCCGAACTTGCGCTCAGTGAAGGCCTCGACCGCATCGCCCATGGTGGCGAAGTGCGGCCGGCAGTAGGACTCGAAGACTCCCTCGCGCCCGGTCGCGTTGGCGAACGGCCAGCGCTCGTCCTCGTCATAACGGAAGCCCAGCCCCGGCACCTCGGGCTCGCCGGAGGCGCCGAGCATGGTGAGCCGATCGATGCCGTCGAAGGACCAGCCGCCCAGGCCCATGCCACCGAGCACCAGGTGCCCGTTGTAGGTCGAGGTCATCAGCTCGGCGCTGGCCTCGGTGATGGAGTATTGCTCCACGAAGGACAGCGGGAACGGGTCGGGGTGGCGCAGCAGGTCGGTGAACTTGTCCTGGCCGGGGATCTCGCGGCCGTTGACATCGTCATAGATGCCATAGCCGTTCTGGATGAAGAAGGCCAGGTTGGCCAGCATGTGCTGGGCGATGTCGGCCACCGGGATCACCAGCAGCGAGCCGGGGTGGTTGGCGATCCAGGTGTTGTGTCCCTCGAGGTAGGGCTCCTCGCGCGGGATCCAGATGCGCTCGTCGGAGAGCTTGGTCGCCCGGTTGAGCACCGCGTTGAGGCGCTGCTCGGTGAAACCCTCGCCCTCGACGAAGTCCACCTCCGGGTGGGCGTCGCGGGTCGGCAGGAAATAGGTGCCGGACTCGTCGGTGAAGAAGAACTCCACGATCTCGAAGCCGGCCGCGGAGGGGAAGGTCCGTCCGCCGGCCCCGCCGCTGTAGTTCGGCAGTGCCGGTGCATAACCCGGGTGGTGGGTGATGCCGTGGTGCCACCCGGTCACGCCCGTGGTCGTGGCCAGCACGATGGCGCGCTCCAGCTCGCTCAGCGGCACCGGCTCGTGCTGGCTCTTGTAGGCCAGCGGTCCGGCGGGGACGTGGCCGCCCATCGGGAAGCGTCGGGACCGGCGCCCGTGGATGGCGTCGAGGAGGGGGAACTGGGCCAGCCCCTCGAGGGCTCGCTGCTGCTCGGGGCCGATCGTGACGGGTCGCACGGGGGCTCACTTTCTGCGGGAACGGGGACCGTTTCGCTGTCTGACGGGCTGGTGGCATAACGTCCGCGAAGGCTGATCCAAACTAGCACTGATGCCGTCAGGTGAGGTTGCGTGGGTGAGTCGGCCTTGACAGCGGGGCTGGCGGGGGTCAGACTCCAGAGTCAAGTAACTACTTGAGTATGGAGGATTCCATGAGCACAGAACAGACCCTCGACGACATCCAGGGGCTGACCGGGCAGTCCGAGACGTCGGCGTGGCTGCAGATTGACGAGTCCCACCTCAAGGACTTCGGTCGCGCCAGCTATCTGGAGCCGGACCGCGTTGACCTGACCCCGAGCCGCAACCACGCGATGGGCCCGACGCTGGTCGATGGCTTCCTGATGCTCAGCCTGCTCGTTTACTTCGACTTCAGCTCCCAGCTCTTCCGGACCCCTGGTGGCTATGCCTTCAACTACGGCCTGGACCGGGTCCGCTTCACCAAGCCGGTCTTCGTGGGCGACGGCGTGCGGCTCAAGCGCACCGTGGTCGACGTCGTCCGCAAGAGCCCCACGCGGTTGCTGGTGACCCTCGACTGCGAGCTGGAGATGCAGAGCACGGGCGAGACCGCGATGGTCGCGCGCTGGCTCTACATGATCGTCGACGGCCAGGGCGAGGAGTGAGCAGCCTGGACACCGCGGACGCCTTCGGGCAGCGGATCAGCGACGCCGTGCCCCGGCACGCCGAGTCTGCCCCGGATCGAGTGGCCCTGATCTCGCACGACTGGACCCTGACCTATCGGGAGCTGGCCGACGAGGTGGATCGGCACGCCGCCGCCTTGCTCGCCGCGGGTGTCGAGCGAGGCGACCGGGTGGCGCTCATGGCCACCCCCGGCCCGACCTTCGTCATCTCGTTCCTGGCCACCGCCAGCATCGGCGCCGTCTGGCAGGGACTCAACCCCCGTTACAGCTCCCGCGAGCTGACGTTCGTGCTCCAGGACGCCGCCCCCAGGCTCGTATTCAGCACCATCGGCGGCGACGACGCGACCGCCCTGGTGGAGGCGCTGGCCGACGTCGGACCCCAGCCCCTCATCCCGCTGCACCACCGCAAGGACCTCGAGGCGTTCAACGCCGCTGGTGAGCAGACCGACGCCGCCGACCTGGCGGCATACCGCTCCGTGGTTGACCCAGCAGACCCCGCCCTGATCGTCTACACCTCCGGCAGCACCGGCACGCCCAAGGGAGCGCTGCTGCGGCACTCCGGCCTGGTGCGCCTGGCCCACGTGGAGGCCGCAGCCTGGGCCGTCGAGGACCCGGTGATGATCTGCAACCTGCCGGTCAACCACATCGCCAGCGTCGGCGACCTGGTCAGCGTCCCTCTCGTGGCCGGGGCGACCCTGCTGCTGCGCGAGGGCTTCGACGCCGACGAGCTGCTGGCCGACATCGCCGCGCACCGCATCACCACGCTGTTCCAGATCCCCACCCAGCTGCAGCGCCTCGGCAGCCACCCGGACTTCGCGCGGACGGACCTCAGCTCCCTGCAGGTGGTCGCCTGGGGCGGCTCGCCGCTGCCGGCCGAGTCGCTGCGGATCTATCGCGAGGCAGGCGTGCGGCTGGTGTCGACCTATGGCCTGACCGAGGCCACCTCCTCGGTGACCTATTCGACCCCGGGCGCCTCCGACGAGGCGTTGCTGCACACCGTGGGTGCCCCCGACCCGGGCATGAACGTGCGCATCCTCGGCGAGGACGGGCAGTGGACGACCACCGGCACCGGCGAGATCTGCGTGCGCCACGACACGGTGCTGGCCGGCTATCTCAACCTTCCCGATGCGACCGCGGAGGCCTTCACGGCGGACGGCTGGCTGCGCACCGGCGACGTCGGGCACCTGCGCGAGGACGGCAACCTGGTCCTCGTCGGGCGGACCAAGGAGATGTTCAAGTCCGGCGGCTACAACATCTATCCCCGCGAGATCGAGGCCGTCATCGAGGCCCACCCGGACACGCAGATGTGTGCCGTGGTGCCCCGTCCCGACCCGGACTTCCACGAGGTCGGTGTGGCCTTCGTGCAGCCTCGGCCCGGCTCGCAGCTCGACGCCGAGACGCTGCGGTTGTGGTGTCGCGACCAGCTGGCCAACTTCAAGATCCCCAAGACCTTCGTCTTCCTCGACCAGTTGCCACTGCTCCCCGTGGGCAAGGTCGACAAGTTCGCCCTCCGTGCCGCCGCTGCTGACGGCCTGACAGATGCAGGAACCCGACCATGAGCGAGCTTCGCAAGACCATCAGCGTCCCGGCCCTGATCGCCATCGGCGCGGCCGGAGTCATCGGCTCCAGCTGGCTCTATCTCGGCAGTGAGTTCTTCGCCGACTTCGGCGCCGGCGGCACGATCCTCGGCTTCATCATCGCCACCGCCCTGGCGGCGTGCGTGGCGCTGGCCTACAGCGCCCTGGCCAACCGGATGCCCCGGGCCGGGGGAGAGATTGTGTATGCCGTGGTGGCGGGAAATAGCTTCCTCGGCTTCATCGTGGGTTGGCTGTTGATCGGCGCCTACGCCAGCATGGTCGCCTTCTATGTCACCGCCACCGGACGGTTGCTGAGCACGGTCTGGCCTGAGCTCAACTCCGTGGCGTTGTATTCCGTTGGCGGAGAGACGATCTTCCTGCCGATCATCGCCATCGGCTTCGCCCTCACCCTGATCGTGCTGGCGATGAACTGGTTCGGTGCCGAGTTCAGCTCGCGGGCACAGCTGGTGCTCTTCTCGATCATGGTGATCTTCGCCGCCGCTGTCGTCGTGGCGGGCTTCGCCCGGGGCAGCTTCGACAACTTCTGGCCGATGTTCGACAGTGCCTCGGAGACCTCGCCCGTGGTCAGCACCCTCAGTTTCGTGCTGCCGGCCTTCTCCTTCCTCACCGGCTTCGGGGTCGTGGCGATCCTGGCCGAGGAGGCCCGCGCCAGTGCCAAGCGCATCGGGCAGATTGTTGTGCTGTCGGTCGTGCTCGCTGGCGCCTTCTACACCATCGTGTTGCTCGCGACCGCGTGGCTGCTGCCGTGGGAGGAGATCGCCGGGATGACCAACGGCACGATCGAGGCCTTCGACGTGGCGGGCATGCCGCTGCTGTCCACCGCAGCCTTCCTGATCGGTGCCCTCGGCATCGTCACCACGTTCATCGCCGTGTTCTCCGCGTCCTCGCGGCTCATGTTTGCCCTCGCCCGCATCGAGTTGTTGCCACCGATGCTGCACAAGCTGGACGCCAAGACCGGCACCCCGCGCAACGCACTGCTCTTCACCACCGGCATCGGCCTGGTGCTCGGCCTGCTCGGCCCCGGCGCGCTGGTGTGGTTCCTCAACACGATCGGCGTCTTCATCGCGATCGTGTGGGCCGTGACGGTCTGGGCCTACTACCGGTTGCGCAGCCAGGGCGGGCTCGGTCCACAGCCGAGCCGCTCCTGGACCACGCTGCTGCCAGCCGTGGGTGGGATCGCGTCGGTCGTCATCGTCTTCGCGGCGCTCATCCCGGCCAGTCCGATGTCGCTGCGCTGGCCGTTCGAATACCTGATCTTCATCGGGTGGATCGCCCTGGGCGTCGTGCTCTATTTCCGCTCGCCGCGCCGGATGCCCCGCACCGACGTGCTGCGCTCGCTGTTGGGTGACTATTACGACCGGCAGTTCGGGGAGACGGACAGCCCGGCGCCGCCGGTGGAGGACCACCCCGTCCGGTGAGGCCACCGGTCCGTTGGGAGCGTGCGGCGGTCAGGGTGTGTAGCCCGACAACACCCTGACCGTCTCCGCCAGGATCAGCGGGTCGCCGCGGTCGTCATCCTCAAAGGCCATGTCGAGCAGGTGCGTCAGGTTGGCGATGACCACGCTCGCCATGACGCCGGCCATCTGCTCGTCCAGCTCTGGCGCGACGGTCCGCAGGGCGCCAGCCAACTCGGTGGCCGTGCGGAGGCTGGACTGCTGGTCGAGGGCGTGCAGCTCGGGGAAGGCGGAGATCACGCGTCGGATCGCGACACCGCCGACCTCCTGACGCCGGATCTGCGCCAGGCCCTCCACGACCTCGGCGACCCACGTTGGCCAGGACTCTCGTCGCTCCAACGTCGGCAGATGACCGATGAAGAAGGTCACCCGGTGGGTCTCGAAGTCCTGCATCAGGGCGTGCAGCAGGTGGGACTTGTCGGGGAAGTAGCGATACAGCGTCGAGATGTTCACGCCGGCCCGGTCGGCGACGTGATTGGTCGTGAACTTCGCAACCCCCGCCTCCCGGATCAGCTCCAGCGCAGCGGATTTGAGCTTGCCCACGGTGGCTCGCGCTCGCTGCTGGCGCGGCTCCGTGCGCAGGGCCGGTTCGTTGCCCGTCATGCGCGCAACCCCTGCAGTCGTGCCCACGCCGCGCTCAGCTCTGCCTCGCCGAAGGTGTCAGGGAACCAGCCGTGGACTGCTGACTGCCAGGCGCTCTGGTCCTCGAAGGTGGTCCGGGCCAAGACACCCTCGCTCGAGCGCACCGTAACCGTGGGGCCGTGGGCCGTGACGAGCCGCTCGCCGACCCAGCCCTGGATCAGCAACACGTCGCGCAGCGGGCTGGTCGCGGGGGACAGGAAGTGCCCAGCGCGTGCACCGGCTCGCGGGTCGTCGGGCACCTCGCAAAACTCCATCGCCCGGAAGGCACGACTCAGTGCCGGAGGTATGCCGAGGCGCCACCACCGCTGCCCGTCACGTGCGTGGGTGGTCAGCGGGAAGTCGAAACCGTTGAAGCTGTGAGTGCCCGGCCGCAGCGGGATCGGTGTCAGCGGCCCACACCCCAGCCCGACATCGGTCAGGTGCGGCTGCCCGTCCAGTTGTGCAACGACCGTCAGGTGGCTCCCGACGTCGGCCGCGTCGGGGCTGTCATGGTCCTGCACCCCCGCGAGATGGACGGAGGACGGGACGCCCACCTCGTTCAGGTGGCTCGCGAATGCAGTGTTCAGGGTGAAGCACACCCCGGGACGTGGGGAGAGCCGGTCGCCGTGCTCAGCCGAGGCGCCCAGGAAAATGTCCAGGGTCGAGTATGGGTGCGCGGCGCACCAAGCGCGCATCACCTCGGTCAGCCGAGCAGTCTCGGTCACGGTCTCCTGGGTCATGTGATCCGAATCCTACGCACAGCCTGTGCCACTGCGTGAGGCACGGGGAGGGGAGATGTTGACGAAGAAATGACCAATTCCGCATTGACGTGGTGGTGATGAGTAGACAGGCTGACTAACTGTCAGACAGCATGACACTAGGAGCCAACATGCACCCTGCACGTCGATCGATATCCGTTTCCGCTCTTGCAGTGCTCGCGACCGTCACGCTCGCGTCGTGTGGGCTGTCGTCCTCGCCCAGTCAGGAAGACGATGACGTCGCCGCTGAGTCGGCAGCCCCACAGCAGGAAGTGAACGAGGAACTCGCCGCTGCCCTGCCGGCCGAGATCCAGGAAGCTGGCGTGATCAGGATCGCCACCGACCCGAACTATCCGCCGTTCGAGACTGTCGACGATGACGGCAAGACGATCGTCGGCCTCGACCCCGACATCGCCCACGCCGTCGGCGACATCCTGGGGGTCGACATTGAATACGTCGAGAGTTCCTTTGATGGCATCATCCCCGCACTTGAGGCGGGCAAGGTCGATATGGCGATGTCCTCCATCGGCGACACGAAGGAGCGCGAGAAGACTGTCGACTTCGCGACCTACTACTGGAACGGCACGTTGGTCCTGGTGAAGAAGGGCAACCCAGAGGGGATCGTCGCCGACCAGGCCTGCGGTGTGTCGATCGGAGTGATCCGTGGCTCGCTGCAGCAGAACACCTTCCTGCCCGCACAGACGCCGAAGTGTGAGGAGGCAGGCCTGGAGCCGCCCACCTCGCAGGCCTATCAGAACGGCCCTCAGGCGCAGCTCGCCCTCAAGAGCGGCCGGATCGACGGCGTCATGCTGGACGCTCCGCCGCTGCTGGACGCGGAGCAGAAGAGCCCTGACGAGTTCGAGACCGTGGGACCGCTGGTGCGCAACCCCAACCCGGGCGGTGTCGCCTTCCCCAAAGGCAGTGAGCTCGTCGAGCCGGTTAACGGCGCCATCAATCTCCTGATCGAGGACGGCACCTACGCCGAGATCCTGGAGAAGTGGAACCTCACCGACATCGCCGTTGAGGAGTCGGAGATCAACGGGGCCATCGAGTGAGGCCGGCCACGGCCGACAGCGAGCAGGCGGTGATTCCGGCCTCGGGGGCTCACGCCCAGCCTGTCGTCAAACTGCGCCACCCGATCAGGTGGCTGTCCTACATCGTCATCGCGGTCCTGGCCGCAATGTTCGTCAACACCATCGTCACCAACCCCAACTTCGGATGGGACGTGGTCGGTGACTACTTCACTTCAGCGCGGATCCTGGACGGCCTGCTCAAGACCTTGCAGCTGACGGCCATCGCGATGACCCTGGGTATCATCCTGGGAGTCGGGCTAGCGGTGATGCGGCTGTCGAGCAACCCTGCCGTCTCCGGCCTGAGTTGGCTCTACATCTGGTTCTTTCGTGGCACGCCGATCTTTGTGCAGCTCCTCTTCTGGGGCTACATCTCGGCGCTCTACCCGATCATCTCGCTCGGCGTTCCGTTCGGCCCGAGTTTTGTCGCGTTCGACACCAACGTCCTCATCACCCCCGTGATGGCCGCCATCCTCGGGCTCGGACTGAACGAGGGCGCCTACATGGCTGAGATTGTCCGCGCCGGCATCCTGTCAGTGGACAAGGGGCAGACGGAGGCAGCACAGGCACTGGGCATGAAGCGTGGCCGGATCCTGCGGCAGATTGTCCTGCCCCAGGCGATGCGGGTGATCATCCCGCCAACGGGCAACAACACGATCTCGATGCTCAAGACGACCTCGCTGGTCAGCGTCCTGGCGTTTCCGGAGTTGCTCTATGCCGCACAGCTCATCTATTCCGACAACTTCGAGACCATCCCGCTGCTGATCACTGCCTCTATCTGGTACATCATCGTCACCTCCGTGTTGACGGTCGGCCAGTACTACATCGAGCGGCACTACAGCCGCAGCGAGCGCCTGGCTGGTCCCGGGGTCCTGAGCCGTCTCGCTGAGCTCCAACGCAGACGCGGAGTCAAGGTCAGCACAGAGGGGGAGGGACGATGACGACTGACAACGACGTGCCCATGGTCCTGGCAGAGAACGTCCGCAAGTCGTTCGGCCAGCTCGAAGTCCTCAGGGGAATCAACTTGCAGGTGCACCGTGGCGAGGTGATGACTTTGCTCGGCCCCTCGGGGTCAGGCAAGACCACCTTCATCCGGTTGATCAACCACCTCGAGACGATCAGCGCGGGGCGGCTCACGGTCGACGGACAACTGGTGGGATATCGCGAGCACGAGGGGCGTCTGCACGAACTGCGGGAGTCTGAGGTCGCTGGCATGCGCGCCGAGATCGGCATGGTTTTCCAACGGTTCAATCTCTTCCCGCATATGACTGCCCTGCAGAACATCATGGCGGCACCGATTGGTGTGCGTCGCGAGCCCAAGAGCGTCGTGCGTGAGCGGGCCCTGTCTCTCCTGGAGCGAGTGGGCATGTCCGACAAGAGCGGCGCCTATCCCGGTGCGCTCTCCGGTGGCCAGCAGCAGCGTGTCGCCATCGCACGTGCCCTGTGCATGGAGCCCAAGCTCATGCTTTTCGACGAGCCGACCTCCGCGCTGGACCCTGAGCTGGTCGGGGAGGTGCTCGACGTGATGAAGGATCTTGCCCGCTCCGGCATGACCATGATCGTGGTCACGCACGAGATGGGCTTCGCCAAGGAAGTCGCCGACTCGGTCGTCTTCATGGACAACGGGGTGGTCGTGGAGGCAGGACCTCCCGGTGAGGTGCTCGTCAACCCACAGCACAAGCGCACGCAGGACTTCATCAGCAAGGTCCTGTGACCCACCACAGTCTCGACACACGTCTCGACATAAGTTTCGACACAACAGGAGCATGTATGCAGATCGTCGTCCTCGGTGCAGGCGTGGTGGGGACCTCCATCGCGACCAGGCTCGCCCAGCGGGGTGCCGCCGTCACGCTGATCGACCAGGGCATCCCAGGCACTGGCACATCGTCGACTTCGTTCGCCTGGATCAACGCCAACGGCAAGGAGCCGGAGAGTTACTACGACCTGAACCTCGCTGGCCTCACCGCTCACCGCGAGCTCGCGTCCAACGAGGAGTGGCTGCGGCCGGGCGGACACGTCGAGATCGCGGTCGACGAGGCGCACGTGCGACACCTGCGTGGACGGATGGAGCGGCTCACAGCCCGGGGCTATGCCGTCGAGGAGATCAGCGCCGACCGGGCACGAGAACTCCTGCCCGACGTGATCGTGCCGGAACGGGTGGACACCATCGCCCACTTCCCGCAGGAGGCCTACTGCTTCCCGCTGCTCTATCTGGCGCGGATGCTGGCCGAGGGGCGCGCGGCTGGCGTCTCCCTGCGTGAGAACACTCGCGTGACTGCCCTTGACGCAACCGGGGCCGGTGCCATCGCCACTCTGGACGACGGGAGCGTGCTGCGTGCCGACGCGGTGGTCTCGGCCGTTGGCCGTCGGACGTCTGAGCTGGTCGAGTTGGCCGGTGCGACCCTGCCGATGGCCAGCTTCACCGAACCCGGCGATGTCACAGTCGGCCACCTCCTGCGGACGATCCCGTTGCCGGTTCGTCTCAGCCGTGTGCTCACCACGCCCTGGCTCAACGTGCGCCCGGATGGCGGTGGCCGGTTGCTCCTCCAAGCGCTCGACCTCGATGCCACGGCAGACCCCAGTGCGGTTCCCGCCCCCGACTCCGCGTTGGCGCGGGACTACCTGGAGCGCCTGCGGGCCGTGGTCCGCAACACCGACGCTGCCGCGATCGCTGAGGTGGTCGTTGGCCAACGGGTCATGCCTGCAGACGGGTTCACCGTCGCTGGCCGGTTGCCGGAGGCTCCCTGGCTGTATGCCGTGGCGACCCACAGTGGGGTCACGCTCGCCCCCTTCCTGGGAACGGCAGTCACCAACGAGCTCTTCGGTGAGGATGAGCCACTCTTGGCCGACTTCCGACCGAGCCGCTTCACGGACGGACATCAGATCGCTGCGCCACGCACGCCGCGTAAGCCCGGTGAGCAGTGACGTGGCGGGATAAGTTGGCGGTGCAGTGACGGGCCGAGCAGCGGTCCGCGGACACGAGAGGGCGACCGTGGCGAAGGTGCGCAGGGAGACAGTGGCGGACCAGGGCCTGTCGATCCTGCGGGGCAGGATCCTGGACGGAGGATTGCGGCCCGGCGATCCTGTGACCGAGGAAGCGATGGCACGCGAGATCGGCGTCTCACGGCCCACGATGCGCGAGGTCCTCACGATCCTGGTCCGCGAAGGGCTGCTCACCCGGCATCCGAGCACGCGCATCCTGGAGGTGACCACTCTCACCGCCGCGGAGGTCACCGAGATCTACGCTGCGCGTCGCGTTCTGGAATCAGCTGGTGTCGACGCGGCGCAGCACGCGAGCGCGGAGGAGCGGGCTCGGCTCCAGGACACGATCCGGGAGATGGAGGCTGCCGTCGCGCACAACGACCTGTATGCGCTAGTCCAGGCTGACACGCGCTGCCACGCAGAGACCGTGGCGCTGACCCGCTCGCGCTATCTCCGCACGCTGCACAACCAGTTGATGGCCAAACTAAACCTCACGCTGTCCCTGGTGGAGAGCGATCAGCCCAGTGACAATGCCGAGTTGCTCCGCCTGCACCGCGAGTATGTCGAGCTCATGCTCGACGGAGACTCCGAAGCGGCCAAAACGCAACTCCTGGAGCGCCTAGACGTCGCCGAGCGCGAGGTGCTGCATGGTCTGGACAAGCAGGACGCTGAGGGCACTTCACGGCGTCGAACGATCTCCCCAGCACAAACACGGTAGGGGAACTCAGCAGCTCGACCGCCGCCTCACAACTCAGGAATGCGGAGGATCAGCCGGAGTCGCTGTGGCTCGAACTCGATCTCGGCGCCCTCGTCTGTGCCCAACAGGTCGACGATCGAGTCCGCATCGCTCTCTAGTGCCTCGCAACGGGTCTGTTCCATGCCGATCACCTCCGATCCTCAGGCCCGAGCGGCTGCGTTGAGGAAGGCCACCAGATCGCCCCACTCATCCGGGGTGTCCATCGGGATCTGGCGATAGGCCTCCAGATAGGCCAGGTCCACGTCTTCTGTACCGCACTCAGGCATTCCACGATGGTGCCACGCTGCGAAGGAGCGCGCGACGCAACGTGCCCGCCTGCCGGGCCACGACGCTCAGCCGTGGCAGGCTGACCGGCAGTTTTCCGACAGAGGCAACCTCACGGCATACGGATCGCGTTGGAGACCCATGAATCAGCCGACTGAGGACGATGAGTTCGTCCAGTTTGTGCGGGCGCGGCAGGGGCCGCTGCTGCGGGCCGCGCGCCTCTATTGCGGTGACCAGCATGCGGCGGAGGACCTCCTGCAGGACGCGTTCGTCAAGCTGGCGAGCCGGTGGGAGCAGGTGCGTGACGGGTCGCCCGATGCCTATGTGCGGCGCATCCTTTATCGCGACTCGGTGTCGCGGTGGCGCAAGTGGGGCAGAGAGACGCCGTATGCCGCACGGCCGGGGGAGCGGGATCTGATGGACTCCCCGGTGGGCTCGGTGGCAGACGCCTGGGTGTCAGGGGCGCCGGTGCGAGATGCGTTGGCGCAGTTGCCACCCCGGCAGCGCGCGGTCATCGTGCTGCGCTATTTCGAGGACCAGTCCGAGGCGCAGATCGCCGAGATTCTCGGCACGACTGCAGGGACGGTCAAGAGCCAGGCCAGCAAGGCCCTGGCGCATTTGAGGCGGTTGATGCCCGAGTTCGTGGACTCCGGCATGGCGGAAGGAGGTTTGTGATGGGTAGGGACGAGCTGAGGCGGGCCCTGAACGAGGCCTCTGACGGGCCGGAGCGTGACTTCACCGGCACCTGGGCGCAAGGACGCAAGGTGCGGCGTCGCCGGCAGACGGCGCAGGGGCTGGGTGTGGTGGCCGTGGCTGCCGCGGCCGTGGGTGCCTTCACCCTCGGCGGAGGCAATCTGCTGGGCGAGGACGCGACGGTCGAGCCGCTGCCCCCGGCCGAGCAGACCCTGGCGACCGAGGAGGCCACGGACGAGCAGACGGCCGAGGACGCCGAGGAGGCGACCACTGAGCAGGTCACGGAGGAAGCCACTACCGAGGACGCGACGACCGAGGGTGAGGTCGCGGACATCGAACTGCCCGGACCGAACGACCCACTCCCGACGAATGTCGAGGACTACGTGCGGGTGTATCTCGCGGCGGGTATGGCTGGCGATGACGCACTCCTGGAGCGCATGGGCACCGACGGAGCGGTTGAGGCCTCGGTGACCTGGACGAATCTGTCCCTGCTCCTGGATGACGTGCGGGTCAGTGAGGGTGTCGAGGAGGGCACGGACATCGCCTGGGTCTTGGCCGAGGGGCCCTTCGGGGTGTCAGTCACTGTCGATCATGCGGCGGCCCTGGCAGGGGCCGACGATGCGGTCCTTCACGGTGAGTCGGGTGATGCACCGGCACGTCTGACCGTTGAGCAGTATGCCGATCTGGGTGTCGAGTCCTGGGTCGGTGGTTGGGCGGGGATCCAGGCTGCGCCGGACGCCGAGACGGTGCTGGATCAAGTGCCGATTGATGGCGACTGGGTGCGCTCCGGCTCGAGCGCGGACGGCGAGGTCGTGCTGGTTACCTACGTGAACGACACCGTCGAGGGCGAGTTGGTCCTCACGGTGGACCCGGCGTTGGTCGAACTCCGTGAGTACCAGGCGATCGTTGACGCGAGCTTCTCCGGCGACCCGATCGGGGTGCCGACCACGCACCCCTGCGACGAGCCCTGGTCGCGGGTGCCGCCGGCGGGGACCGGGGATGCGCCGGGGGGAGTGGACCTGACGTCACTGGACCTGTTCGACCTGGCCGCATCCTGCAATGTCGATGGCTTGGCCGCTTGGGCGGAGCGGGACTCGACCATGTTGTCGTTCGGCGCCCTGACGCCGGCCGATGCTTTCGCCGGCGAGCAGGGCCGCGAGCGTGCGAACGTCATGGCCCGGATGTTCGCGGAGTATCAGCCCGCGCTCGAGAACGGCGACGACGGGCAGACGGTGGCCGTGTGGCCGGGCCTGCCGCTCGATCGGCTCGACGAATTGGTCGAATTGGGCCTCTACAGCCAGGAGGAGATCGACACGATGCAGGACAACGGTGCCTACACCGGGTGGCGGATCGTGATCGGTGAGGATGGTTCCTGGCTGTCAATGACTGAGGGCGACTGAGCACCGACCTCAGCGCCGGCTGGGATCGCCCCGGCAACCGCCGTTCACCCCAGGAACTCTTCCCGGGGTGAACGGCGCGAAGCCGGCTCCGCTCAGGCATGCGTCTCGTTTGCGAACCGCTGCCGGGCCGCTTGGCGGGACACGCCCAGGGCGACAGCGATCTGGTTCCATGACCGACCATGGGCCCGAGCGACTTCAACGGTCTCCCGCAACCTGGCCTCGTCGTCGCGGAGTGCATCGGCTGCACCCGCGATCTGCCGCAGGTCGTCGGTCTGCTCGACGACCGCGGTCGCTGGATCCAACTCGGCGGCCAACTGGTCGAATCGACGAGCTGCCCTCTCGATGTCGTCGTTTGAATGCGCTGGCGCACCGATTCGCACATAGACAAGATGCCTTGTCGGGGGCGATCAGGCAACAGGCCCGACTCATGACGGCAGCACAGAGGATCGGCGTTGTTAGACCCAGGTAGCCTCGGCGGCGTGACCAGACGTGAGGAGATCGCCGCCAACCTGACGGCCGTGCGGGAACGGATCGATCAGGCCTGCGCAGCGGCAGGGCGCTCGGCGGAGGAGGTCACGCTGATCGTGATCACCAAGTTCCATCCGGCCAGCGACATCGGCCACCTGGTCGACCTGGGCGTCACCGACATCGGCGAGAACCGCGACCAGGAGGCCGGCACGAAGATCGCCGAGCTCGACCCGGAGGTGCGGGCGGCGCTCACGGTGCACTTCGTCGGCCAGCTGCAGACCAACAAGGCCAAGAGCGTTGTCTCGTATGCCGATTGCATCCAGTCCGTGGACCGGCGCAAGTTGGTCGGTGCATTGGATCGCGCCGTCGCCTCCCTGGCCGAGCAAGGGGGTGCAGGGGGCGTACGAAACCTTTACGAAAATGCGGGTGAGGCGTACGAAACCTCTATCAAAAATGTTGGGGCCAAAAATGTGGTGGTGCAGGTCGACCTCGGTGAGGGGGAGGCGGCCGGGCGTGGCGGCACACTCCCGGCTGATCTGCCAGCGCTCGCTGATGCCGTCGCCGCTGCCGAGCACCTGCGCCTGAAGGGGCTGATGGCGGTCGCGCCGCTGGGACTCGACGAGGCCGG
The DNA here is from genome assembly GCF_023923225.1 of Ornithinimicrobium faecis. GTDB lineage: Bacteria > Actinomycetota > Actinomycetes > Actinomycetales > Dermatophilaceae > Ornithinicoccus > Ornithinicoccus faecis. The sequence continues at coordinate 1,685,172 of NZ_CP099489.1, forward strand.
CACAGCGGCCGCCTTCGCGCGGCTGGCGGACCTCGCCCAGGAGGTCCAAGCAGCCCACCCGGACGCCACGATCCTGTCTGCCGGGATGAGTGGGGATCTAGAGCTCGCGGTGGCCGCTGGCGCGACACACCTGCGTGTCGGCACCGCAATCCTCGGTTCCCGGCCCGACCACCGGTAGTTTCGAGAACGACCACAGACGGACGCACCAAGGAGCTCGCACACATGGCTGGGGCGCTGCGCAAGACCATGGAGTATCTCGGCCTCGCCGAGACCGATGAGCGCTACGACGATTACGACTACGACGAGCCCGAGCGCGCGCCGGAGCGGGAGACTCGTCCGGCGGCGGCTGAGCCCGAGCGCCCCCGCGGGGCCGAGGTGACTCAACTGCCCACGCGACACAATCAGGAGCAGCAGCGCACGCCCGTGGCCCGGGTCGTCCGCGAGGCGGAGGTTGAGCCGATGAACCGCATCACCACGATCCACCCGCGCACCTACAACGAGGCCAAGAACATCGGAGAGGCCTTCCGTGGTGGCGTGCCCGTCATCATGAACCTCTCCGACATGGACGACGCCGACGCCAAGCGCTTGGTCGACTTCGCCGCCGGCCTGGCCTTTGGCCTGCACGGCTCCATCGAGCGGGTCACCAGCAAGGTCTTCCTGCTGTCCCCCCAGCATGTCGAGGTCGACGGCCCCGAGGCCGACGCCCCCAAGCAGGCCCTGTTCAACCAGAGCTGAGCCACACGTCATACGGAATCCGGCGTCGTCGACCCACACGGTCGGCGACGCCGTTCCCATGACCGGCTGCACGTAGCATGGACCCCGTGATGAACAGGACTGGCACTCGATGATCGGCACAATTCTCTACTGGTTGCTGTCGGCCTATTTCCTGGTGCTGATCGTGCGGTTGATCCTGGACTGGGTGCAGGTCTTCTCCCGTGAGTGGCGCCCCTCCGGCGTGCTGCTGGTCATCGCCGAGGTCGTCTACAGCCTCACCGACCCGCCGATCCGGTTCCTGCGCAAGTTCATCCCACCCCTGCGCCTGGGCGGCGTCGCCCTCGACCTCGCCTTCCTGGTCCTGATCCTGGCCGTGAGCATCGGCCGGGGTCTGGTGACGACCCTGCGGTTCTGAGGTCTCCCCGAGGCCCGCGAGCGCGGTGGGGCCGGTGGCCCCGTTGGGCTATGGTGAGGCCTGTTCAAAGCAGTTGAGCCAGTGCCAAGCGGGTCTCGCGTGCCGTGCCGCGCGATCGCCTGCGCGGATCTCCCAAAGCGAGGTGAACCCATGGCGTTGTCCCCCGAGGACGTCATCAAGAAGAGCTTCAGCGCAACCCATCTGCGTCGGGGCTACGACGAGACCCAGGTTGACGACTTCCTGGACGAGGTGGTCGTCGAGCTCCGCCGACTGATCGCCGAGCATGACGAGGTCGCCGCCCAGCTGGAGGACTGCCGATCGGGTGGGTATGCCGAGGGGCCAGACGGCGCGCCCGTCGCCCTGAGCGGTGGCACCCCTGATGAGGAGCAGCTCGCCCAGGTGCGCAAGGAGCGCGAAGAGCTCGTGGCCGAGCTCGAGGGACTCTCCGCCCAGCTGGACACCCGCACCGTGGAGGTCGAGGAGGCCGAGGCCGAGGCGGAGCGTCGCATCGCTGCAGCCCAGGAGAAGGCAACCCAGGCCGACGAGGAGCTCGAGAGCAGCCTGTCCGATGAGCTCAAGGGGCTGCAGCAGCAGGTTGAGTCCACCCGCGGCGAGGCGCAGGAGGCGCAGGCCCGTCTGGACGAGCTGCGGGCCCAGATCGCCGAGGCCGAGGAGGCTGCTGCGGCTGCGCCCGTTGTTGCCGACGCCGACGCTGCTGACGCTGTCGACACGGCCGGTGCAGATGCTGGCGCGGAGTCTGATGGACCCTCTGCTGGTGACGCCGCCGCTGTCGGTGCCGTCGCTGCCGCTGGTGGGGCGACCGCCGTGGCGGCAGGTGGGGGCCGCGCAGAGGACTCCACCAAGATCATCGAGCTCGCCCAGCGCCTGCACGACCAGCACGTGGCAGAGGGTGAGGAGACCAAGGAGCGTCTGGTCACCGAGGCCAACGACTACCGCGACAAGGTGGTCGGCGAGGCCGACGAGAAGGCCGACACCCTGGTCCGCGAGGGCCAGGAGAAGCACGACGAGCTGATCGCCACGGGCCAGGAAGAGCACGACAAGCTGGTCAACACGGGCCAGGCCCGCCACGACGAGCTGGTCACCACCGGTCAGGAGGAGCACGACCGGTTGGTCAGCGATGGCACGAGCAAGCGCAACCAGATGGTGGGCGAGGCGGAGAACACCCGCTCCAACATCCTCACCGACCTGGAGACCAAGAAGTCCGGGCTCAACACCAAGATCGAGGAGTTGCGCACCTTCGAGGGCGACTACCGCAAGACGTTGCGCGGTTACCTCTCCGAGCAGATGGGCTTCCTGGACAAGGACGGCGACGGCGTCGACGACCGCCTGCAGTGAGTCACACGCGCCTGCAGTGAGTCGCGATCCCCGCGATCGGCCCACCGGCCGGCGCGGGGATTGCTGCTTCACCCGCGATCTGGCTCGTGGTCGATGACTGTTCATTTACAGGGTTGTCATTCACCCCTTCGAGCACCTATCCTTCGCGGACCCGATCCAAATCTGGGTCGGTTCGGGATGTTGTGGAGCAAGGGGTCGCATGGCTGGCAAGACTGGCGCTGCCGCGAAGACGACAGCACGAGGGACGACTCCCGCGAAGGCCGCGGTCAAGAAGGCCGCGCCCAAGAAAACTGCCGGCTCCAAGACGCTTGACCTGCCGGTTCTTGCGGGGGAGGACGCCTGGACCGCCGCGGAGCTCGCCGAGGTCCGCGGTGAGCTGGAGGCGGACCGCGAGCGCCTGCAGGGCGAGGTCGATGAGGCCGAGGCCGATCTGGCGGAGCTGATGCGCGACAGCGGCGAGGGCTCGGGCGACGACCAGGCCGACGCCGGCGCCGCCACCTGGGAGCGCGAGCACGAGCTGTCCCTGGCCAACAACGCCAAGGAGTTGCTCGAGCAGATCGTGCACGCCCTGGAGCGCATTGAGGAAGGCAGCTACGGCGCCTGCGAGTCGTGCGGCAACCCGATCGGCAAGATGCGGCTCCAGGCGTTCCCGCGTGCGACCCTGTGTCTGACATGCAAGCAGAAGCAGGAGCGGCGCTGACCCCCGAGGCCGGGGACAACGCCACGGACTCCCCGCCACGGCCACACCGACGATCCCTCTTTTGGATGGTCCTGGCCATCGCGGCCGTCTGGGTCGTCAGCGACCAGATCGCCAAGAACATCGCCGAGGATGTGCTGTCCGACGGCTCCACGCGCCCGTTCATCGGTGAGCTGCTGCAGTTCCACCTGACCTACAACCCCGGCGCCGCGTTCTCAATGGGCACCGGCTCCACGGGCCTGCTCACGATCCTGGCGGTCACCGTGTGCATCGTCATCGTCTGGAACGCCCGCCGCCTGGGCTCGCTGCCCTGGGCGATCGGCCTGGGTCTGCTGCTCGGTGGGGCGCTGGGCAACCTGACCGACCGGCTCATCCGCGAGCCGGGCTTTGGCAAGGGCCACGTCGTCGACTTCCTGATGCTGCCGAACTTCCCGATCTTCAACGTCGCGGACATGGGCATCACCTTCGCGGCCGTGCTGATCGGCATCCTGGCACTGCGCGGCATCAACCCCGACGGCACGCTGGCCGCCGACGAGGAACAGAAGCCGAAGAAGCCGAAGAAGAAGCGCGGCCGGCACGCAGACGAGGGCGGGGCGCTGTGAGCGAGAGCCGCACCGTCAACGTGCCCGACGGCCTGGACGGTGAGCGCGTTGATGCTGGCCTGTCCCGCTTGCTCGGGCTGTCTCGCAGCCGCGCGGCGGACCTGGCGGCGGAGGGGCACATCAGCATCGGCGGTCGCACCGTCGGCAAGTCTGACCGTCTGCAGAGCGGGGACTGGGTCGAGGTGGTGCTGCCCCCGGTGCGCGAGCCCGAGGAGCTCGCGGTGCGGGCCGAGCCGGTCGAGGGCATGCGCATCGTGCACGACGACACCGAGATCGTGGTGGTGGACAAGCCGGCCTATGTCGCGGCGCACCCGAGCGTGGGCTGGACCGGGCCGACCGTCGTCGGGGGACTGGCCGCAGCCGGCTATCGGATCTCCACCTCCGGCGCCCCCGAGCGGCAGGGCATCGTGCAGCGACTGGACGTCGGCACCAGCGGCCTGATGGTCGTGGCCAAGTCCGAGCGGGCTTACACCGTGCTCAAGCAGGCCTTCCGCGACCGGGTGGTCGACAAGACCTATCACACGCTGGTCCAGGGGCTGCCCGATCCGCACGAGGGCACGATCGATGCCCCGATCGGCCGGCACCCGGGGCACGACTATCGCTTTGCCGTGCGCAGCGAGGGGCGCCCCTCGATCACCCACTATGAGTTGCTCGAGGCGCACCGGCGCGCGAGCCTGCTGCAGGTGCACCTGGAGACCGGGCGCACCCACCAGATCCGCGTGCACTTCTCCGCCCTGCGCCACCCGTGCTGTGGTGACCTGACCTATGGCGCTGACCCGCGGCTCGCGGCAGAGCTCGGGCTGAAGCGTCAGTGGCTGCACGCTGTCAAGCTCGGCTTTGAGCACCCGGGCAGCGGTGACTATGTGTCCTTCGACAGCACGTATCCCGAAGATCTGACCGTTGCGCTCGACAGGATCGCCGGCTGACGGCAGTCTTGACTGTTGTGAATGCCACAGCAGCCGACCGCCCCATCCACGCCCGGCTCCGGTCGGGCCTCCCGCTCCTGGGGCTGGCGCTGGCCCTGAGTCTGGGCGCCTGCTCCATGGAGGACAGCCCCGGCTCGTGGTCCCCGCCGTCGACGCCGACCAGCGACGTCGAGCCGACCACCGGTGACGTGGAGCCGACGACCGAGACACCAGCAGGCGCCGACCTGACGGGCACGTGGGAGCTGCGCACGGACTTCCTGCAGGACGCTGGTCAGGCGACCAGCACCGGCGCGCCGCCTCCCTCACTGACGTTCGAGGACGGCAGGCTCAACGTCGACACCGGCTGCAACACCGGTGGCGGCGACTATGAGATCAGCGGTGACGAGGTCACCCTCAGCCCGATCGCGCTCACGATGCGGGCCTGCGAGGGTCAGGTCGGAGACCTGGAGGGCGTGGTCGTCGGTCTGCTCAATGCCGGAACCCTGGCCGTGGGCGTCGAGGGGGACACCCTGACGCTCACCGCTGAGGACGGCACGACGCTGGCCTTTGGGCGCAGCCAGGGTGGCGGTGATGACGCTGCCACGACCACGATGGAGCCGACCATCACGGCCCCGGCGCCCACCGGTCCGGCGACGTCCAGTCCGACGGACACCGCTCGCCAGACCAGCAACCCGCCGGCCACCAGCACCGTGCCAGCACCGCCCACCACGGCTCCCTGAGCTGACCCCCGCCGGGGGTGACTGGGCAGAAATGACCATGCCCTCGGCATACAGATGGGCAGTTTGACCGACGCGACGCAGCGCCTGGGAAACCTAACGTCGGTGGCATGTCCGGACTCGCACTCCTCGCCGGCCTCGTATCGACCGTCTTCTTCGTCAGCGCTGCGCTGCCGATGGTCGTCAAGGCCGTGGTGACGCGCGATCTGGAGTCCTACAGCCTGGGCAACCTCGTCCTGGCCAACGGCGGCAACGCCGTGCACTCCCTGTATGTCTTCTCCCTGCCGGCCGGCCCGATCTGGGTGCTGCACAGCTTCTATGCGGTCACGACCGCGGTGATGCTCGCGCTCTATCTGCGCCACGCCGACCCATCTCACCGGAGGGCCTCATGTCCACCACCGACACCCCACTCACCGACACCACCACAGACTCGGGCGCGGATCGCGTCACCGACACCCTGATCATCGGCGCCGGGCAGGCCGGTCTGGCCACCGCGCACCTGCTCACGCAGGCGGGCCGCGACTGCCTCGTCGTCGACGGCGCCGGGCGCATCGGCGACAACTGGCGCCACCAATACGACTCGCTCACCCTGTTCACGCCCAACGGCGTGAACGGGCTGCCGGGGCTGGCTTTCCCGGGCGACCCCTGGGCGTTCGCCGGCAAGGACGAGGTGGGCGACTATCTCGAGACGTATGCCGAGCAGCTGGCTCTCCCCGTCCGGCTCGGGACCCGCGTGGGTCACCTCGGTCGCGACGGCTCCGGCTTCCGCGCCGAGACCTCCACCGGTGTCGTGCGCAGCCAGAACGCGGTCATCGCCACCGGCACGTTCGGGCGCACGCCCTCAGTGCCGTCCTGTGCGAGCGAGCTGGACCCGGCGATCCTGCAGCTGCACTCCAGTGCCTATCGGCGGCCGGGGCAGCTGCGCGAGGGCCCCGTGCTGGTCGTGGGCGCCGCGCACTCCGGGTGCGACATCGCCCTCGAGCTGGCGCCGACGCGCGAGACCACGCTGGTCGGTCGCGACACCGGCCAGGTCCCGGTCTCCTGGGACAGCCCCGCCTTCAAGGCGGTGATGACCGTCCTCGTGCAGGCCCAGCGGCACGTGCTCACCCGGCGCACGCCGATGGGCCGGCGCCAGCGCCGCGAGGTGCTCGCGCACGGCGGCCAGATGCTGCGGGTCAAGCGCTCGCACCTGCTGGAGGCCGGTGTCTCGCGCACGCCCGCCCGCGTGGTGGGCACCGTGGGCGGTCAGCCGCAGCTGGACGACGGCACGGTGCTCGAGGTGGCCAACGTGATCTGGGCGACCGGCTTCCGACAGGACTACTCCTGGCTGGACCTGCCGGTGCTGGACGAGTCCGGCTGGCCGCGGGAGTCCCGCGGCGTCGCCCAGGACGTCGACGGTGTCTTCTTCTGCGGGCTGGCCTATCAGTTTGCGTTTGCCTCGATGCTGCTGCACGGCGTGGGCCGCGACGCGGCGTATCTGACCAGCCGCATCCTGGCGCGCACCCCCGCAAGAAGATAGGCGCGCACCCCCGCAAAAAGATAAAGGTCTCGCACGCCCTACCCGCATTTTGATAGAGGTCTCGCACGCTCGCTACGACAAGCCGGGCCCTCGTGGGATGCGCCTGACCGGAGTAGCCTGCAGGTGGAGGACCGAGCATGGACCCTGACCGGCTCGAGAGGGCACGCCGCGACGCCGACCGCCACGACTGGGGTCAGGCGCTGAGCGGCTGGCGCGAGCTCGCCCCGGATGGCCCGAGCACTGCGGACCTCAGCACCGAGGACCAGATCACCTGGGGCATCACCGAGTTCCTCAGCGGTCACCCGGATCAGGCCGTGCGTGCCCTGCAGTCGGCCCATCACCGTCAGATCGAGCACGGCGCGGTCGAGGCGGCGCTTCACTCGGCCTTCCTGCTGGCCACGATCTTCGACCTGCGCGGGCAGTCCTCGATGTTCCAGGGCTGGCTGGGGCGTGCCGAGCGTCAACTCGCCCTGATTGAGAGCCCGAGCGACGCAGCGGTCGTGGGGCGCGGCTTCCTCGCGATGCTTGAGCTGCGTCGTGCGCTCGGGGCGGGACGCTTCGATCAGATGGGACCCCTGGCGGACGAGATTGCCGAGATCGGCCACCGCCAGCAGCAGCCGGACCTCATTGCGATGGGAGTCCTGAGCCAGGGCCGGCTCAACATCTATGGCGGTGACGTGGCCCGCGGTCTGGCCCAGTTGGATGAGGCGCTGTCCGGGGTGTGGGCCGCCGAGGTGAGCCCGCTGGTGGCCGGTGTCGTCCTGTGCACCGCGATCGAGGGGTGTCAGGAGGTCGGCGCCGTGGATCGTCTCTGCCAGTGGTCCGACGGCCTGAGCACCTGGTGCGCCGATCAGCCGGGCCTGGCGGTCTTCACCGGCGCCGCTGCCCTGCATCACGGCCAGACCCTGATCCTGCGGGGCGAGTGGGACGCGGGGCTCGCCGCGCTAACGGCCGCCAGTGAGCGCTATCTGTCCCTGGGCCAGCACGGCTCCGCCGGGGTCGCCGAGCGGGAGCGCGGTGACCTGCTCCGCCTGCGTGGCCGGCTTGAGGAGGCGAAGGCCGCCTATCAGGGTGCGTTGACCCACGGGTGTGATCCGCACCCGGGCCTGGCCCTGCTGTGGTTGGCGGAGGGCAGGGCCGACGACGCAGCAGTCGCGGTGCGGCGCCTGCTCGAGGAGCTCGTCATCCCGGCCCAGCGGGGCCGGGTCCTCCCAGCGGCCATCGATGTGCTCCTGGCGGTGGACGACACGACGTATGCCGAGGGGCTGGCTCAGGAGTTGGACCTCCTTGCGGAGGTGACGGACTGTGCGCCGATCGCGGCCACCGCTGCGCGAGTCCATGCCCAGGTCGAGTTGGCGCGCGGAGACGCGGCGGGTGCGGTGCCCTATGCCCGCAAGGCGATGCACCTGTGGTCCGACACCGACGCCCCCTTTGAGGTGGCTCGCGCTCGCCTGGTGCTGGCCGACGCACTGACAGCTGTCGGCGACGTGCAGTCCGGACAGCATGAGCGACAGGAAGCCACCGCCAGGTGCGAGGCGCTCGGTGCCGTGCTGCCGGCGGACGTCTCGTCGCCGGCCGGCACCCGGGGGAGCGGCGGCCTGACCCCGCGCGAGGTCGAGGTGCTGACTCTGGTGGCCGGGGGCGCGAGCAATCGCGCGATAGCCACTGAGCTCGTCCTGAGTGAACGCACGGTGGCTCGGCACCTCAGCAACATCTTCGGCAAGCTGGGTGTGACCTCACGAACGGCTGCAACTCACCAGGCACACCAGCACCACCTGGTGGCGCGTCCGGGCCGCTGACCTGCACAGATAGCCCGATCGAGGCCGTCTGGTCACCTGCTGTTGGACCAGAGTTGGTTCTGCCGCAGAACCGGTGCTATTGTTACGTCTCGCCGCTGCGGCCATGCCGCACGGACGACCTTGTCGAAGAACCTGGCCAGGGCGCTCTCCACGGAGAGAAAGCCGATTTGGACAAGCAACACCGACAAGTTAGACTGAACAGGTTGCCCCAAACGCCTTGCAGATCGAAATGGTTTGTGTGGTGGGTGGTGTGTGTCCGATCTTTGAGAACTCAACAGCGTGTCAGTAATCGATGCCAATTTTAACCCTGTCCCAGGGCGTGTCATGCATCTTTTGTGGGTGTGTGGTGTGTCGTGGTGGCAAGGATTTCTTTGAATTAGATTGATGGATTGAGTCAGTTGACTCGTTTCTGTCTGCTAGTGATTGTGCCCTTTGTGGGTCAAAGTTTGCTCGGCTGGTACTGCCTTTGTGGTGGTGTTGGTTGGGTGTTTGATTTTAACGGAGAGTTTGATCCTGGCTCAGGACGAACGCTGGCGGCGTGCTTAACACATGCAAGTCGAACGATGAAGCCCAGCTTGCTGGGTGGATTAGTGGCGAACGGGTGAGTAACACGTGAGTAACCTGCCCCTCACTTCAGGATAACTCCGGGAAACCGGTGCTAATACTGGATATGATCACTTCCCGCATGGGATGGTGGTGGAAAGTTTTTCGGTGGGGGATGGACTCGCGGCCTATCAGCTTGTTGGTGGGGTAATGGCCTACCAAGGCGACGACGGGTAGCCGGCCTGAGAGGGCGACCGGCCACACTGGGACTGAGACACGGCCCAGACTCCTACGGGAGGCAGCAGTGGGGAATATTGCACAATGGGCGAAAGCCTGATGCAGCGACGCCGCGTGAGGGATGACGGCCTTCGGGTTGTAAACCTCTTTCAGTAGGGACGAAGCTTTTGTGACGGTACCTACAGAAGAAGCACCGGCTAACTACGTGCCAGCAGCCGCGGTAATACGTAGGGTGCGAGCGTTGTCCGGAATTATTGGGCGTAAAGAGCTTGTAGGCGGTTTGTCGCGTCTGCTGTGAAAGCCCGGGGCTTAACTCCGGGTCTGCAGTGGGTACGGGCAGGCTAGAGTATGGTAGGGGAGACTGGAATTCCTGGTGTAGCGGTGGAATGCGCAGATATCAGGAGGAACACCGATGGCGAAGGCAGGTCTCTGGGCCATAACTGACGCTGAGAAGCGAAAGCATGGGTAGCGAACAGGATTAGATACCCTGGTAGTCCATGCCGTAAACGTTGGGCGCTAGGTGTGGGGCTCATTCCACGAGTTCCGCGCCGCAGCTAACGCATTAAGCGCCCCGCCTGGGGAGTACGGCCGCAAGGCTAAAACTCAAAGGAATTGACGGGGGCCCGCACAAGCGGCGGAGCATGCGGATTAATTCGATGCAACGCGAAGAACCTTACCAAGGCTTGACATATACCGGAAACATTCAGAGATGAGTGCCCCGCAAGGTCGGTATACAGGTGGTGCATGGTTGTCGTCAGCTCGTGTCGTGAGATGTTGGGTTAAGTCCCGCAACGAGCGCAACCCTCGTTCTATGTTGCCAGCACGTTATGGTGGGGACTCATAGGAGACTGCCGGGGTCAACTCGGAGGAAGGTGGGGATGACGTCAAATCATCATGCCCCTTACGTCTTGGGCTTCACGCATGCTACAATGGCCAGTACAAAGGGCTGCGATACCGTAAGGTGGAGCGAATCCCAAAAAACTGGTCTCAGTTCGGATTGGGGTCTGCAACTCGACCCCATGAAGTCGGAGTCGCTAGTAATCGCAGATCAGCAACGCTGCGGTGAATACGTTCCCGGGCCTTGTACACACCGCCCGTCAAGTCACGAAAGTCGGTAACACCCGAAGCCGGTGGCCCAACCCCTTGTGGGAGGGAGCCGTCGAAGGTGGGACTGGTGATTGGGACTAAGTCGTAACAAGGTAGCCGTACCGGAAGGTGCGGCTGGATCACCTCCTTTCTAAGGAGCAACACACGCACCACCACGTGTTGGTGGTGGGTGGGTTTGGTTTTTGCACGGACGAGTGTTTCGTGGGAGCCGAGCTCTGGGTGGAACATCGATTATGAGCCTGTTCGTGGGTTCCTGGCTGTGTTTAGTACGACCCTTTGGGGTGTGGAACGATGTGGTTGGGGTTGTTCACGGGTGGGTGTGACACGTTGTTGGGTCCTGAGGGATCGGGCCCCAACCGTCCGTTGGTGCCGGCAGGGAACTGCTGGTGGATGTGGGTGGTTGGGTTCTGGTGACTCTTGGGAGTGCGGGGCCTTGGTGGTTCCCATACCGCCACACTGTTTGTGTGTGGTTGGTGGGAGCTGAGCTGGGGTGGCCGTTCGTATGTTGAGAACTACACAGTGGACGCGAGCATCTTTGTGGCTTTAAGTTTTTAAGTGCACACGGTGGATGCCTTGGCACCAGGAACCGAAGAAGGACGTAGGAATCTGCGATAAGCCTCGGGGAGTCGATAACCAGACATTGATCCGAGGATTTCCGAATGGGGAAACCCAGCTAGCTTCATCGCTAGTTACTCTCACCTGAATATATAGGGTGGGTAGAGGGAACGTGGGGAAGTGAAACATCTCAGTACCCACAGGAAGAGAAAACAACATGTGATTCCGTGAGTAGTGGCGAGCGAAAGCGGATCAGGCTAAACCGGGCGTGTGTGATAGACGGTAGTCGTTGCACGTTCGGGGTCGTGGGACCCAATTCTCAGTTCTACCGGGCTGGGCTGGAGTAAGAAATTTTTGTTGTAGGCGGAAGGCTTGGAAGGGCCTGGCATAGAGGGTGAGACCCCCGTAGCCGAAACAACAGGAACTCTAGTGTTGGTGTTCCCAAGTAGTACGGGGCCCGAGAAATCCCGTACGAATCTGGCAGGACCACCTGCTAAGCCTAAATATTCCCTGGTGACCGATAGCGGACAAGTACCGTGAGGGAAAGGTGAAAAGTACCCCGGGAGGGGAGTGAAATAGATCCTGAAACCGTGTGCATACAATCCGTCGGAGCCCTCTTTGTGGGGTGACGGCGTGCCTTTTGAAGAATGAGCCTGCGAGTTAGTGCTCAGTGGCGAGGTTAACCCGTGTGGGGAAGCCGTAGCGAAAGCGAGTCCGAATAGGGCGCCCATAGTCGCTGGGTCTAGACCCGAAGCGGAGTGATCTACCCATGGCCAGGTTGAAGCGCCGGTAAGACGGCGTGGAGGACCGAACCCACTTAGGTTGAAAACTGAGGGGATGAGCTGTGGGTAGGGGTGAAAGGCCAATCAAACTCCGTGATAGCTGGTTCTCCCCGAAATGCATTTAGGTGCAGCGTCACGTGTTTCTTACCGGAGGTAGAGCTACTGGATGGCAGATGGGCCTCACCAGGTTACTGACGTCAGCCAAACTCCGAATGCCGGTAAGTGAGAGCGTGGCAGTGAGACTGCGGGGGATAAGCTTCGTAGTCGAGAGGGAAACAGCCCAGATCACCAGCTAAGGTCCCTAAGCGTGTGCTAAGTGGGAAAGGATGTGGAGTTGCTGTGACAACCAGGAGGTTGGCTTAGAAGCAGCCACCCTTTAAAGAGTGCGTAATAGCTCACTGGTCAAGTGATTCCGCGCCGACAATGTAGCGGGGCTCAAGCACACCACCGAAGCTGTGGCATTAACATTTTGCTCGGCATCATCCACTTGTGGGTGGTGTCCAGGCGTGTTGATGGGTAGGGGAGCGTCGTGTGGCGAGTGAAGCGGCGGAGTGATCCAGTCGTGGATGCCACACGAGTGAGAATGCAGGCATGAGTAGCGAAAGAGGAGTGAGAAACTCCTCCGCCGAATAACCAAGGGTTCCAGGGTCAAGCTAATCTGCCCTGGGTAAGTCGGGACCTAAGGCGAGGCCGACAGGCGTAGTCGATGGACATCCGGTTAATATTCCGGAACCGGCGAAGGACCGCCCAATACCGAATCAGTTGATGCTAAGCGCCTGAAGCACGCCAAACGCACCAAGTCCTTTCGAGGACGCGGTGTGGGTGTGTGGAACGCGTGACCCGAGATTGTAGTAGGTAAGCGATGGAAGGACGCAGGAAGGTAGCCTCCGCGTGGCGATGGTTGTCCACGTCTAAGAGTGTAAGGCTGGGTGTAGGTAAGTCCGCACCCTGTATGCCCCAGGCTTGATAGTGACCGCGTATGCGGGAAGAGGGTGATCCTATGCTGCCTAGAAAAGTTCCTAGCGAGGTTCGAGCCGCCCGTACCCCAAACCGACTCAGGTGGTTAGGTAGAGAATACTAAGGCGATCGAGTGAATCGTGGTTAAGGAATTCGGCAAAATGCCCCCGTAACTTCGGGAGAAGGGGGGCCCGACCAGTGAACACCCTCGCGGTGGGAAGCTGGGACGGCCGCAGAGACCAGGGAAAAGCGACTGTTTACTAAAAACACAGGTCCGTGCGAAGTCGCAAGACGATGTATACGGACTGACGCCTGCCCGGTGCTGGAAGGTTAAGGGGACGGGTCAACCGTAAGGTGAAGCTCTGAACTTAAGCCCCAGTAAACGGCGGTGGTAACTATAACCATCCTAAGGTAGCGAAATTCCTTGTCGGGTAAGTTCCGACCTGCACGAATGGCGTAACGACTTTTCCACTGTCTCAACCACGAACTCGGCGAAATTGCATTACGAGTAAAGATGCTCGTTACGCGCAGCAGGACGGAAAGACCCCGGGACCTTTACTATAGCTTGGTATTGGTGTTCGGTACGGCTTGTGTAGGATAGGTGGGAGACTATGAAGCGGGCACGCCAGTGTTCGTGGAGTCAACGTTGAAATACCACTCTGGTCGTTCTGGATATCTAACCTCGGTCCGTGATCCGGATCAGGGACATTGCCTGGTGGGTAGTTTAACTGGGGCGGTTGCCTCCTAAAGAGTAACGGAGGCGCCCAAAGGTTCCCTCAGCCTGGTTGGCAATCAGGTTTCGAGTGTAAGTGCACAAGGGAGCTTGACTGTGAGACAGACATGTCGAGCAGAGACGAAAGTCGGGACTAGTGACCCGACGGTGGCTTGTGGAAGCGCCGTCGCTCAACGGATAAAAGGTACCCCGGGGATAACAGGCTGATCCTGCCCAAGAGCTCATATCGACGGCATGGTTTGGCACCTCGATGTCGGCTCGTCGCATCCTGGGGCTGGAGTCGGTCCCAAGGGTTGGGCTGTTCGCCCATTAAAGCGGTACGCGAGCTGGGTTTAGAACGTCGTGAGACAGTTCGGTCCCTATCCGCTGCGCGCGTAGGAAACTTGAGGAGAGCTGTCCCTAGTACGAGAGGACCGGGATGGACGAACCACTGGTGTGTCAGTTGTCCTGCCAAGGGCACCGCTGATTAGCTACGTTCGGACGTGATAACCGCTGAAAGCATCTAAGCGGGAAGCACACTCCAAGATGAGGTTTCCACGCGACTTAGTCGTGAGAGGCTCCCAGCTAGACTACTGGGTTGATAGGCCGGATGTGGAAACACAGCAATGTGTGGAGCTGACCGGTACTAATAAGCCGATAACTTAAACAACAAAGATGCTACGCGTCCACTGTGTGGTTCCCGAGATACGAACCACAACCCACACGCACCGACCTAAAGCCCCGGTGCGTGTAACCCGCAACACGGTTGGTTTATATTTCCATAGAGTTACGGCGGCCATAGCGAGAGGGAAACGCCCGGACACATACCGAACCCGGAAGCTAAGCCTCTCAGCGCCGATGGTACTGCACTGGTGACGGTGTGGGAGAGTAGGACACCGCCGGACAAACATTCCTAGTAGCCCCGTTCTGACCTCGGTCAGGGCGGGGCTACTGGCATGTCCGGACCCAGTCCGCGCAGGCCCCGCTGCCCCACGGGGAGGTGCCGGACAGGGAGTCCTGGCGCCTCGGCATACGCCGTCGTTGTGTGGTGCGTGTGCCTGATGGGACGGGTGTGACAGGCGTTCTCGCAGGTCATCGACGGGCGCCGTCGCGCACCGGTGAGCCGAGTTCGGACTGTCCCCGCGGCGACCTAGAATCAACTCGATGTCCACTGCACCCAGCTCCGCCGGCAACTTTGTCCACCTGCACAACCACACCGAGTACTCGATGCTCGACGGTGCTGCCCGAATCACCGACATGTTCGACCGGGCCGCAGAGCTGGAGATGCCCGCCATCGCCACGACCGACCACGGCTACATCTTTGGCGCCCACGAGTTCTGGAGCGCGGGGCAGAAGGCGGGGGTCAAGCCGATCATCGGCCTGGAGGCCTACGTCACGCCGGGGACGCACCGCACGGACCGCTCGAGGGTCAAGTACGGCGATGGTGGCCGTGACGACGTGTCCGGCTCGGGTGCCTACACCCACATGACGATGTGGGCCCGCAACAACAACGGGCTGCACAACCTCTTCCGCATGGCCTCGCTGGCGTCTCTCGAGGGCTACTACTTCAAGCCGCGCATGGACCGGGAGCTGCTGGAGACCTATGGGCAGGGGATCATCGCCACGACCGGCTGCCCGTCCGGTGAGATCCAGACCCGGCTGCGGTTCGGGCAATACGATGAGGCGCGCCAGTATGCCGCGGACATGCAGGACATCTTCGGCAAGGAGAACTACTTCCTGGAGCTGATGGACCACGGGCTCGACATCGAGCGGCGCACCCGGCAGGACCTGCTGAGGCTGGCCAAGGACGTGGGCCTGCCGATCGTGGCCACCAACGACCTGCACTACACGCACAAGGAGGATGCCAAGGCGCACAGCGCGCTGCTGTGCATCCAGACCGCGGCGACGTTGCAGGACCCCAACCGTTTTCAGTTCGGCGGCGACGGCTATTACCTCAAGACCGCCGAGGAGATGCGTGACGTCTGGCGCGAGCTGCCTGAGGCGTGCGACAACACCCTGCTGATCGCTGAGCGCTGTGAGGTCTCCTTCACCGAGGGCGAGGGGCGCTTCATGCCGCGCTTCCCGGTGCCGGAGGGGGAGGACGAGACGTCCTGGTTCGTCAAGGAGGTCGAGACCGGGCTGCACAAGCGCTTCCCGGAGGGCATCCCGGACTATGCCCGCAAGCAGGCGGAGTATGAGACGGGCGTCATCCTCGGCAAGGGCTACCCGGGCTACTTCCTGGTCGTCGCCGACTTCATCAATTGGGCCAAGAGCCAGAAGATCCGGGTCGGACCGGGCCGTGGCTCCGGTGCCGGCTCGATGTGTGCCTACGCGATGGGCATCACCGACCTGGACCCGATCCCGCACGGGCTGATCTTCGAGCGGTTCCTCAACCCCGAGCGCATGTCGATGCCCGACTTTGACGTCGACTTCGATGACCGGCGCCGCTCCGAGGTGATCCACTACGTCACCGAGAAGTATGGCGACGAGCGGGTCGCCATGATCGCGACCTACGGCACGCTGAAGGCCAAGGCGGCACTCAAGGACGCCGCCCGGGTGATGGGCTTCCCGTTTGCGATGGGGGAGAAGCTCACCAAGGCGATGCCTCCGGCCGTGATGGGCAAGGACATCCCGCTGTCCGGGATCTTCGACACGGAGCACCCGCGCTATGGCGAGGCTGGCGAGTTCCGCGAGCTGCTGCAGACCGACCAGGAGGCCGCGCAGGTCTTCGAGACCGCGACGGGCCTGGAGGGGTTGAAGCGGCAGTGGGGCGTGCACGCGGCCGGCGTCATCATGTCCAGCGAGCCGCTGATCGACGTCATCCCGATCATGCGCCGCGAGCAGGACGGCCAGGTCATCACCCAGTTCGACTATCCGACGTGTGAGCGCCTCGGGCTGGTCAAGATGGACTTCCTGGGCCTGCGCAACCTGACGGTGCTGGACGATGCGATCGCCAACATCAAGCTCAACCGCGGCGAGGACATCGACCTGGACGTCCTGTCCAAGGACATGACCGACACCAAGGCCTACGAGCTGCTGGGCCGCGGTGACACTCTTGGCGTGTTCCAGCTGGACGGCTCCGGCATGCGCCAACTGCTGCGTCTCATGCAGCCCGACAACTTCGAGGACATCTCCGCGGCCCTCGCGCTCTATCGCCCCGGCCCCATGGGCGTGAACGCGCACACCAACTTCGCCCTGCGCAAGAACGACAAGCAGGAAGTTGTCCCGCTCGACCCGCAGCTGAAGGGCAAGCTGCAGCCAGAGATGGTCGAGGCGCTCGAACCCATTCTTGGGAATACATACGGTTTGTGTATTTATCAAGAGCAGGTCATGGAGATTGCCCAGAAACTCGCGGGCTACACGCTGGGCAATGCAGATCTGCTCCGACGCGCGATGGGCAAGAAGAAGAAGGAGGTGCTCGACGCCGAATACATTCCTTTCTCTGACGGCATGAAGGCCAATGGTTATAACGAGGCCTCCGTTGCAGCGCTGTGGGGCGTGCTGGTGCCGTTCTCCGACTATGCGTTCAACAAGGCGCACACCGCGGCCTACGGCGTCATTTCCTACTGGACGGCTTACCTCAAGGCCAACTACCCGGCCGAATACATGGCGGCGCTGCTGACCAGTGTCCGGGACGACAAGGACAAGACGGCGCTCTATCTCAACGAGTGCCGGCGCATGGGCATCGCGGTGCTGCCGCCCGACGTCAACGAGTCGATCGCCAACTTCGCCGCCGTCGGCAAGGACATCCGCTTCGGGCTGGCCGCGATCCGCAATGTCGGCACCAACGTCGTCGACGCCGTCGTGGTCACCCGCGATCAGAAGGGCAAGTTCAGCTCCTTTGAGGACTTCCTGCGCAAGTGCCCGGCCGTGGTCTGCCAGAAGCGCACCATCGAGTCGCTGATCAAGGGCGGGGCCTTCGACGAGCTCAAGCACCCGCGGCAGGGCTTGGTCACCGTGCACGAGCGTTATGTCGACGCTCTCGCCGAGGAGAAGAAGCAGGAGGCCATCGGCCAGGACAGCCTCTTCGGCGGGTTTGGTGGCGAGGAGCCCGACGTGCAGATCGTCACGCTGCCCCCGGTGCCGGACATCGAGTGGGAGAAGCAGATCAAGCTCGCCTTCGAGCGCGAATATCTCGGTCTCTACGTCTCCGACCACCCGCTCAACGGCATCGAGCACATCTTGACGGCCAACGCGACCGCCACGATCGGTCAGGTCGTCAGCGAGGACGGCCCGCAGGACGGCGAGTTCGTCACGGTGGCCGGGCTGATGACCTCGGTGCAACTCAAGCGCACCAAGAACGGCGATCCGTATGCGCGGGTCCAGTTGGAGGACCTGGTCGGCTCGATCGAGTGCGTCTTCTTCCCCAAGTCGTATATGACGGTCTCGACGATGCTCGCGCCCGACACGGTCGCGGTGATCCGCGGCCGGTTCAAGCGCAGCGAGGACACCACCGAGATCCTCGCCCAGGACCTGACCATCCCGGAGATCAAGGAGGGGCCGCGCGGCCCGGTGCTGCTCACCATGCCGCTGACCCGGGCGACGGACGGGCTGGCCAACAAGCTGCGCAACGTGCTCTCCCAGCACCCCGGCTCCACGGAGGTGCACGTCAAGCTCACCCAGCCGGGTCGTCAGGTGCTGTTGCGCCTGGACCCGACGCTGCGCGTCACGGCGTCACCAGAGTTTTTCGGCGACATCAAGGCCCTGCTGGGACCGGCTGCCGTCGGCAGCTGAGCCGTATGCCGTGGCTCCCGTCGTGTAGAACCGGTCACCGGTGCCCGGGTCAGCACGACGGGAGACGGTGCGTCTTGCCTCGTGCGGGGGTAGGGGGACTGCTCGGTGACGAGTGGGGTTGCGCGTCGAGGCTTGTTAGCGTGAAGTCATGACTGCTGGACAGAACGCGCCCATCCTGATGGGCGCCTATCGCTTCCCGAAACTGTTGACCTCGAAGTCGGAGCCGGTCATCCTCGGCGTCCTGCCCGGGCGGGTGTGGCTCACCGGTCAGGGCGGAGTCTTCTTCGACGCCCCGGTCGACCAGATCACGGCGAAAGCCAACTCGACGGTCGGCCACGTGACCCTTGAGGTCGACGGCACCAAGCACATCATCGCCGGCGTCGGCAGCGCCAAGGGGGGTCCGTTCAGCCCCGAGCAGCTCCAGGAACTGCAGGACTCGCAGCAGGGCGTCGCCGCGGACCCGACGACGCAGTCCCTGATGGCCGGTCGCGCACTGTTCGTCGGCACCCCGGGCAAGGTCGATGGCACCTATCACGGTGGCATCCAGTCCCTGGCCGGTCGGGAGATCGGCCAGCAACGCGACTTCGGCGAGGCCATGCGCGAGCTGCTGACCGCAGTCGGCGTCAAGCTCTGACGGCAATCGTTTGAAGGCACGGGCGAAGCGGCGGAGGACAGAGGGAGGCGGGGACGGGTGGGTGAGTCACCTGACGACTCACCCACCCGTCTCGAGGCAGCGCCCTGCCAAGGGGCAGCTCAGACGTGGGCGTCAAGGGGCGCGTTCGAGGCGGTGGACGATGCGGGGTGCTCTGGCAGCCGTCAGCCCCTTGTCGCGTCGACCCTCTGACGGCGCTTCGTGGGTGGGGGAGTTGCGGGTGTGCTCATGGCGGAGCGTGCGAAGAACCCGGCGAAGCGGGCCAGCGCATGCACCCGGCGCGCACGCGTGAAACCCTGCCCACGCAGTGACGCCCCCAACCGGGCCAGGTCCGGCAGCTCAATTGAGAGCACGTGGCGGCTCTCGGGATGTCCACCATCGACCGGGTGGATCTGTGTGTCGAGCGTGGTGAGGTCGTGCAGCAACACCGTGGGGACGCGGGAGCGGATGGTCTTGGTCCCCGACAACTCCCACGGCTGGTCTGCGTCATCGCGGAAGCGCAGGGCATAGGCCATCGCGACAGCACGACCGTCGGGGAACAGGGACAGGGTCCCCTCCGTCGGGGCGTTGCTGACCACACCTCGCACGTCGATCTCACCGACGATCGTGATGGGGTGTGCCGGGTCGGCCAGGAAGAGATCGATGCTCCGCACCTGCGCGCCGAGCGTCAGCACCACCGAGTCGTCCGGGGTGCGCATGCGCTCGCGGAACAGCACACCGTCCCCGGCGGTCGCGGCCCGGCGCGCAGCCATCGCGGCGAACGGTGCGTCCTCCGGCACAGCTGCCGCCACCACTGCCTCCCACTCCGGAGCCCGCCAGTCCGGCTGACCGGAGCGCCGGATCACCGCCTCCACGGACTGCTCCGCGACAGCCAGGATGGTGGCCGAGGGATTGACCCCGGCCGCGGCCGGCAGGCGTGAGCCATCCATCACCAGCAGCCCCGGATAGCCGTGGACCTCTCCGGCTGCATCGACGACCCCGGTCTCGTGGTCAGGCCCCTCCGGCACGCCGTCGAGCGCGTGCACGGTGATCGTGCGGCGCAGCAGCGACCAGTTGGGCGGATTGCGCACCCGGGTGCCGAGCTGCCTGCACAGCACCGTGCTGACCCTCAGCTGTGAGCGGTGCAGGCGAGCCTGCCAGCGGGTCCGCCAGGTGAGCAGCGCGTCGCCGTCCTCGTCCAGCCCGAGGATGCCGTTGGCCGAGTCACGCCCCATGGCGAGCACAGCAAACGTGTTGCGCGGGTCCCGGCCGCGGACGCCGTTCCACCAGCTGTGCACGCGCTGCCCGGGGATGAGAGTGTCCAGCAGGTCACGCAGCGCCGGCGGGATGGCGCCATCCTGGACCTGGAACCAGACGGACCCTCTGCCCTCGGGGAAGTCCATGACCGACGTGGTGGTGATGGTCGGGCCGGTGCGCAGGTCCGCCGGTGGCGCCGCGGTCCTGCGCCCAGTGCGCAGCTCGGCCATCGTCAGGAAGTCGCCGTTGCCGGAGAACCCCTCACCGAGACGGCGGGAGAGGCCCGGCAGGGTGCGGTGGACGTCACGAGCCCGCAGCAGCATCTCGGTCGTGGCGACCGTGCCGGCAGCCAGCACGACCCTGGGCGCGACCCACTCGCGGGTCCCGGCCTGCGGATCCGTGGGTGTCGAGGCGATCACGGCATAGCCACCTCCCCGCTGCTCGATCCGGTCGACCTGCGCGTCGGTGACGGCCTGCGCGCCGGCCGACTCGGCCACCGCCAGATAGTTTGGTGTCAAGCGTGTTCTTGGCGCCATGGTTGCAGCCGAGCACGCACTCGCCGACAAACGCGCAGCCGCGTCGCGGGACCCCGTGGATGTTGGGCCGCCACTGGTCGGGGTCACCGAAGGTCACGGCAAGGTTGGGGCGGGCGGTGGCCTCGGGGATGTTGCTGCGCGCCATGAAGTCCTCAATCAGGGCGGTGCGCGGCGCAGGACCTCCCGTCCGGGGATCATCCGTGGTGGGCGTGACCTCCAGCATGTGCGCGGCGAGGTCGTAGTAGGGGTCGAGAGCTCCCCGCCTCATGTGCAGGGGCCAGCGGTCTTCGAGCATCTGGTCAAACGGTCGAGCAAAGACATTGGCATAGGCCAGCGACCCGCCGCCCCAGCCGCCGGCCTGCGCGAACCGGGCGGCGGCCACGGCACCGCCGAACCCGCTGCCGACCACGATCACCTCTGCCTGCTGCGGGTCTGTCACCGGTGCCATCTCCTCAGCCTTTCAGCTCGCGCAAGGACGGCGCGCCGACCAGGGCGGTCAGGGCTTCCCACACGGTGAGTGACTCTGCCTCGTCGGGGACGGGATCCAGCACTGGCCCGAAGAAGGCCCGTCGTGTGCCATCGGGTGCGGTCAGGCGCAGGATCGGTGTCCCGAGCTCGGTGTCGATGAGGTTGACACCCTCTCCGTGCGAGGCCCGCAGTGCCTCGTCGTGCTCGGTGGACGTGCCGGCGTCGGCCAGGCTACTTGGCAGCCCGCACCGCGCCAGTGCGGCGCGGAAGTCCGCCAACCAGTCGTGCTCAGTGCCGTATGCGGACTGGTCGGGTGACTGCTCCCCGTCCCCTGTGGGGTCCTCCCCAGAGCGCTCGGCACCGTCGGGCGTGGTCCACAACGCCTCGTAGAACGCGCCGAGTGCCTCGCTCCCGTGCCCGGTCTGGACAGCGGTGGCGATGCGGGCCGGGATCCAGAGATAACCGTCGGGGTCTCCCTCCGGATCGTCCTCGCGGTGCTCGTTGAGCACGGACAGGCTCATCACCCTCCAGGTGACCTCGAGGGGCACCTGCTCGGCGACCTGCTTGAGCCACCGCGCCGTGTGTCGCGTGAGTGGACAGGTCGGGTCGAGCCAGAAGTCCACGCCCCAAGCCTCAGCCGACGCGTCCCCCGCGGCCAGCGCCTCGCGCAGCACCTCGGCAACCTGGTCAGCATGGGTGATCGGCAGCAGGTGGGTGGCCCGCGGCACGGTGACGACCTGCGTGTCGGCCCCGGCCTCGGCATAACGCCGCGCATGCACCCGCATCTGGTCGAACTGACCGTTGACCAGGAAGACCGGACACTTCACATGCTCCAACAGGCTGGCCCGGCACTCGTCAAAGACCACCTGCCACGCCGCGGGCAGGGCCGCATAGCTCTCAGCTCCGGGCAGGGGGTGCTCACCGGCGCCCAAGCGCCGCATCACCGCATTGGAGGCGCGCGCCATCCGCTCGGCCCCCACGAGCGGGAGCAGGTCGGCGAAGCGGCGATAGAGCCCGGCCAGGGGACCCACCGGCTCCGCACTGGACCCGATGAGGACCAGGGCGTCGAGCGTGCCCGGGTGCCTGTCGGCATACAGCATGGCGAGGTAACCACCCAGGCTGTGGCCGGCCAGGACGACGCGCTGACCGGGGGAGGCGCCGTCCACGGCGGCCCTGATCGTCGCCACCGCCGCGTCGCCGGTGAACTCCTCCGAGACCCGCGAGCCGTGTCCCGGCAGGTCGACCGCGACCACCTCGGTCTCCGGCAGCAGCGGGGGATAGGCCTGCCACTCGGAGGCGTCCATGCGGGTGCCGTGGACCAGCACGAGGCGGGGCGCGATCGGAGGCTCACTCACTCGTCCAGCCTAGGGGTGTTGTGTGCTCACCAACTGGGAACGCAATCCGGCGCCGGATTTGCCATTAACCTTGGGTCTTGTGTCGACGACAACCTGCCGTGCCGCTGCCCTGACCGCCCCGACCCGGGCGGGGGTGCGCTGATGGCCGGCGGCCTGGTCGCGCTGCTGGACGACATCGCAGCGATCGCGCGCATCGCGGCAGCCTCCGTCGACGACGTGGCCGCGGCCGCTGCACGGGCTGGCTCCAAATCCCTGGGCGTGGTGATCGACGATGCGGCGGTCACCCCGCGCTATGTCACCGGCGCCGAGCCCAATCGTGAACTGCCGATCATCAAGAAGATCGCGATCGGCTCGATCCGCAACAAGCTGCTCTTCATCCTCCCGGCGATCATGCTGCTCAGCCAGTTTGTGCCGTGGACCCTCACGCCGATCCTCATGCTCGGCGGCACGTATCTCTGTTTTGAGGGCGCAGAGA
Source organism: Ornithinimicrobium faecis (assembly GCF_023923225.1). GTDB lineage: Bacteria > Actinomycetota > Actinomycetes > Actinomycetales > Dermatophilaceae > Ornithinicoccus > Ornithinicoccus faecis. The sequence continues at coordinate 1,708,265 of NZ_CP099489.1, forward strand.
AGGTCTACGAGATCATCGCTGGGCACAACAAGAAGAAGAAGGACACGCCTGCCGCTGAGCAAGGGCCGGAGCAGGAGAACAAGATGGTGCGCGGCGCCATCACGACCGACTTCATCCTGTCTGCAGAGATCATGGTCATCGCCCTCAACGAGGTGACCGAGGAGCCGTTCGTCAGCCGGCTCATCATCCTGATCGTCGTGGCGCTCGCCATCACGGCGCTGGTCTATGGCGCGGTCGCCCTCATCATCAAGATGGACGACATCGGCCTGAAGCTGGCGGAGAACGAGAGCGAGTTCTCTACCAAGATCGGGATGGGCCTGGTCAAGGCGATGCCGATCGTGCTCAGCGTGCTCTCGACCGTCGGCATCGTCGCCATGCTCTGGGTCGGTGGTCACATCATCCTGGTCGGCATGAACGACCTCGGCTTCTCCCCGATCTATGACTGGGTGCACCACCTCGAGGGGATCGTCGGCGGCTGGATCCCGGCCATCGAGGGAGCCCTCGCCTGGCTGACCAACACCTTCTTCTCCGCGATCCTCGGCCTGATCTGGGGCGCCATCATCGTCACCGTGATCCACTTCCTGCCGATCGGCCGCAAGGACCCCGTCCACTGATCGCCACACCGTGCGCTCGGTGGCGCCAAATCTCGCCGCCCCATGCGCTCGGTCGTGAGTTTTCTCGCCGCCCCATGCGCTCGGTCGTAAGTTTTCTCGCCACACGGCGCGCTCGGTCGTTGGAGAGGAGGGGGGCGACGGATCTCGTTGGGATCCTTGCCCGGTGGCCAGATAGCCTCGGGCGGGTGAGTCAACTTCCCACCCCTCCGGCAGCGACCAAGATCGAGCACCTGCGGGAGCACCACGGCGAGAGCGTCAACGACCCCTACGAGTGGCTGCGCGACAAGAACGACCCCAAGGTCATCGCGCACCTGGAGGCGGAGAACGCCTACACGCAGGCGCGGACCAGCCACCTGGACGGCCTGACCGACGCGGTCTTCACCGAGATCAAGTCCCGCACCCAGCAGACCGACCTGTCGGTGCCGGTGCGGCACGGTGACTGGTGGTACTACTCCCGCACGGTCGAGGGCCAGCAGTATGCGATCCACTCGCGGATCGCGCTCACCGACAGCCCGGAGCGCCCCCAACTCGAGCCGGGCGGAGCGCCGGCCCACGAGCAGATCCTGCTGGACGGCAACGCCGAGGCAGCGGGCGAGTCCTTCCTGGCCTTCGGGGCCTTCGAGGTCAGCCACGACGGGATGCAGGTGGCCTATTCGATCGACACCAGCGGTGACGAGCGGTTCACGGTCCGGATCAAGGACCTGGCGACCGGCACTGTCACCGAGCCGGGGATCGAGGGCGTCGGCTACGGCCTGGCTTGGTCCGCCGACGGCAGCCACCTGTTCTACACCCGGGTCGATGACGCCTGGCGACCGCACCAGGTCTGGCGCCACGAGATCGGCGGGAGCGGTGAGGACACGCTGATCTTCCAGGAGGACGACGAGCGCTATTGGATGGGCCTGGACACCTCCCGCGACGAGACGCACATCATGATCGGCCTGGGCACCAAGAACACCTCCGAATACCGGATCCTGCCGGCCACCGACCCCCTGGGTGAGTTCCGCGTGGTCTCCCCGCGTGAGGAGGGCGTGGAGTATGCCGTGGAGGTCGCCGGTGACGACCTGTGGATCGTGCACAACAAGTCTCACAAGGACTCCGAGCTCGCCCGCGCCCCGCTCAACTCGACCTCGTCCGCGGACTGGACGAGCGTCATACCGGGGCAGGACGGTCAGCGGATCGTCGGGGTCGACGCCTTCGCCACCCACCTGGCCGTCTCGCTGCGCCGCGACGCCCTGAGTCAGGTGCGCATCCTGCCGCTCGACGCCGCCAGCGAGACCGGCGTGGGCGAGGGTTATCAGGTGCCGGTCGACGAGGTCGTCTACAGCATCGACACCGGCAACAACCCGGCCCATGACACCGCGAGTCTGCAGGTGGTCATCGAGTCGCTGGTCACCCCGCGCTCGGTCTATGACGTCGACCTGGCCACCGGTGAGCTGACCCTGCTCAAGCGCCAGCCGGTCCTGGGCGGCTATGACCCGAATGACTATGTGCAGCACCGTCTCTGGGCGACCGCGGCGGACGGCACCCAGGTGCCGATCTCGCTGGTCGCGCGCAAGGACGTGAGCCCGGACGGCACCGCGCCCGGGCTGCTCTATGGCTACGGCTCCTACGAGATCTCGGTCGACCCCTACTTCTCGGTGGCCCGGCTGTCCTACCTCGACCGCGGCGTCGTCTATGCGATCGCGCACATCCGCGGCGGCGGCGAGATGGGGCGCGGCTGGTATGAGAACGGCCGGATGGAGCACAAGAAGAACACCTTCACCGACTTTGTGACCTGTGCCGACGAGCTGGTCTCCTCAGGCTGGGTGGCTCCCGATCGTCTTGCGGCAGAGGGCGGCTCGGCTGGCGGGCTGCTGATGGGCGCGGTGCTCAACCTGGCGCCGGAGAAGTTCCGCGCGGTGCATGCCGCGGTGCCCTTCGTCGATGCCCTCACCACGATCCTGGACCCCTCGCTGCCGCTGACCGTGGGGGAGTGGGAGGAGTGGGGCAACCCGCTGGAGTCCGGCGACGTCTACGAATACATGCGGACCTACACGCCGTATGAAAACATCCGCGCCGTCGACTATCCGGCGATCCTGGCGACCACCGGCCTCAACGACACCCGGGTCTTCTTCGTCGAGCCGGCCAAGTGGGTCGCGCGTCTGCGCGAGACCGTCACCAGCGACCCGCAGACCCGGCCAGTGCTGCTCAAGACCGAGATGGTGGCCGGGCACGGCGGAAAGACGGGGCGGTATGACGCGTGGCGGGAGACGGCCTTCGAGGTCGCCTTCCTGCTGGATCAGTTGGGCGCCAACTGAACAGAGTCTGGGAACCTGATGGCCTGATCGCCCGTCGCATGGACAGAACGATCACCGACCTCAGGGAGCAGGACCATGAACACACCACCTTCACGCGGGAGGACCTGGCTAGCTGCGGGCGGAGGGACGGTCCTCGGGGCCGTGCTGGCCGTCGGCCTGCTCGTGGGGCTGGGGTGGAGCGCTGACGGATCGGCGGCCTCCACCTCCGGTGAGCTCGCCCTCCCGGACACGGCGGACGGACTGCGCCTGCAGGACGTGGTCATGGAGGAGGTGTCGGACCGACCGGCTGACGAGTTGTTGGCACAAGGGCGCGCCGAGGCCGCCGAGTTGCTCAGCGCGAGCCGCGGAGGTGCCCCGGCGGCAGCGCAGACCTACGCCGACGACGAGCTCGAGACCCGGGTGACGGTCTGGGCGGTCGCCGATGAGTCCCCGTCGCTGTGGAGCGCTGTGGAGAGCGACGCGCTCGCGGAGTCCATGAGGACCAAGACGCCCTTCGAGTGGGTCGAGCGCGGCGACACCGCCGAGGACGGCAGCACGGTCGAGTGCCTCCTGCGGGCCACCAACCCAGCCATGCAGGACAGTGACCAGGAGACGGAGGCTCACGTCCAGGAGTGCCAGCTCGTCACCGACGGCGTCACGCTGATCCTGCAGGGCGGCAACCTGGACTCCATCGACAGGCCCGTGGCGATCCTGCGGGACGTCGCCAGCAACCTCGAGCAGGACTAGGCCCCGCACCGATGGTCGGTTCCCCTGCGCGTGGTGCGCTGAAGCAGTAGGGTTCGGCCATGGTGGGGACTGCAACGCCGCAGCGGCACGAGGCACCGGCAGGGGCCGTGCCCCGTCAGTGGGGCGTTCTCCGCCTCGTCCTGCTCGTTGTCCTGGGCGTTGCTGTGATCGGCGCGGCGCTGACCGCGGTCCGACCAGCCAGCACGGAGGACCTGCACGACGCGCTGCGCTCGGGGGAGGTCACTCAGGTCCACCTGGTGGGAGACCTGCCGCCGCCCGCGGTCGTCACCGAGGACATCGACGTCGCCTACGCCCACATCCTGTGGCACGACGGTCTCCTGGACCGCCACACCCACGTCCCGCAGCAGTCGCGGTGGGGCCCCACGCCGGGCGATGCCGCAGAGTTGCGAGCTGACCTGAACGCGGCTGCGCGTGGCGACCTGAGCATCACCACTCAGGGCTACAACGCTGGCTCCCACGGCTACTGGGGCGACTGGTGGGTGGCCACCTGGGTCTCCTTCACGATGATGCTGCTGATGCTGGTCGGGCTCGTCATCCTGTTCACCGGTCCGACACCACGGCGCGCGACCCGGTGGGCCTGGTTCTGGCTGGCGTGGGGCAGTGGCGGGGTGGCGCTCCTGCTCTATCCCCTCCTGGGTCTGCCGCGAGACGGTCAGCCGGTGCGGCCGACAGGGCGTCGCCTGACCGGAGGGTGGGCGCTCCTCATCTCCGTCTTCGTGTTCGGCGCCATGTTCAGTTAGCGACACGCTGAGGAACCGGCGGCGGGCGTCTTCTGCCATGCTGAGGGGCGTGCCGGAGCGCCCCTGCCAGTTCTGCGCAATCATCCGCGGTGAGCAGCCCGCGGAGATCGTGCTGGAGACCCCTGAGGTGATCGCGTTCCTGGACCGGCGCCCGGTGTTCAAGGGGCACGTCCTGGTCTGCCCGCGCGAGCACGTCGTCACGCTGACCGACCTGCCCGATGAGCTGCTCGAGCCGGTGTTTGCCGGCGCCCGGCTGATGGCCGCCGCGGTCAAGGCCGGCCTGGGCAGCACGGGGTCGTTCGTGGCCCTGAACAACACGGTCAGCCAGTCGGTGCCGCACCTGCACGTGCACGTCGTGCCGCGCACCAAGGGCGACGGGCTGCGGGGCTTCTTCTGGCCGCGCACGACCTACGCCGACGGCGAGATGACCTCGTATGCCGACCGGTTGCGGTCGGCCCTCGACGTCACCGGCGGCGGGGGTGCGCGGTGAGCGACGTGCGGCCGCCATCGCCGATGCCGGGCCACGTCGCCGACGACCTGGCCGGGCTGCAGGCCGCACTCGATGAGCAGGTGGTCGCCAAGTCCGAGGGCAACCTGCTGATCGGGACGTGGAACATTCGGGTGCTCAGCAGCTATACCGACAAGTGGACCTCTGAGGCCGGCGACAGCCCGAAGCGCGACTGGCACGCCCTGGCCGCGCTCGCCGAGGTGATCAGGCGGTTTGATGTCACGGCGATCCAGGAGGTGCGGCGCGACACCTCGGCGCTGTTTGCCGTGCTGGCACTGCTGGGGGAGGACTATCGCGTCATCGCCTCGGACGTGACCGAGGGCGATCAGGGCAACGACGAGCGGTTGGCCTATGTCTATGACAGCACCCGCGTGCAGCCCTCCGGCCTGGTGGGGGAGATCGTGCTCCCGCCGCAGGCCGATGGTGAGGTCAAGCAGTTCGCGCGCACGCCCTATGCGGCTGGCTTCGTGCGCGGCGGCGTCGAGTTCATCCTGACGACCGTGCACGTGCTGTGGGGCAAACGCCCCGAGGACCGGCTGCCCGAGCTGACCGCGTTTGCCGAGTGGATGCGCAGCTGGGCCGACCGACCCAAGGACTGGAACCGCAACCTGATGGTGCTCGGCGACTTCAACATCGACCGGCACGAGGACCCGCTGTGGCAGGCGTTCTTCGCCACCGGGCTCTATCCGCCCGCCGTCCTGCACGACGTGCCGCGCACGATCTTCGACGACGACCACGAGCACCACTTCTATGACCAGATCAGCTGGTTCTCACCGACGCTGGCCGACGGCCGGACCGTCTCCCGGCTCGAGGGTCTGGAGTTCACCCAGACCGGCGGCAACGTCGACTTCGTCCCGCACGTGCTCACCGGCTCAGACCTGACGCGCTCGCAGATGTCCTGGCGGATCAGCGATCACTATCCGCTGTGGCTGGAGTTCGACGTCACGGGCTGACTGGGGTCGCCGGCTGACTGGTGTCGTCGGTGGGGCTGGGTCGACTGACCGCGCGGAGCGCTGCGTTGCGCAGCCCCTGGCCGCGCCTCAAGGTGGACAGGCTCAGCACGACACGGGAGGCGACCTGGACCCGGCGGGCGGCAGACCGCCGACGTCGCTGATAGGAGTCCAGCGCCTCGTCCAGGCTCCCTCCCACCGGCACGGCGTTGAGCTCTCGCCCCAGGGCGGCCGCGTCCACCAACGACTCGCACGCGCCCCGCCCGAGATTGGGGCACATCGCGTGAGCGGCGTCCCCGACCAGGACCGAGGGGACCTCCAGCCCACGCAGGCTCAGGTCACCGCGCCAGGAGCGCAGTCGTGGGACCACCCAGATCTCCTGCCGCAGCACTCCTGCCGGGTTAGTTGCGCTGATCACCGCCCCGGCTTCCGGGCCGAAACGTCTCGCGGCGGCCACCGCCACCGCATGCGCCTGCGCGTCGTCCCAGGTGGCGAAGGTCTCTGCCGACCTGCCAAGACCCTCGTGGGTGGGCCACGGCTCGGAGAGCCGGCCACAGACATACCAATTTGTCTGGCCGTCGGCGGTGGCGGACAGCCCGCAGATCCGCGACTCGTGCCACAGCTCGGTCATGCCTGCGACCGGCTCCGGCGAGATCCCGCGCAGGGCGAGATAGCCGACCCTGCGCGCCCCGGTCTCTGGCCAGACGGCACGCCGGACAACGCTGTGCACACCATCTGCGCCGACCAGCAGGTCTGCCCGGGTCTCGTGTGCGAGCGTCGCCGGGTCAGTGACCGTGCGCGTCAGCTGAGTGACCGAGCCCGGGACAGCGGACCGGAGTGCTGCCAGCAGGTCGGGGCGGCTGACCAGCACGCCCTCAGGGGCAGGGGTCCGCGCGATGAGGCGGCGGTCCACGTCCTGGACCGTCAGGTTGTCCACCGGCAGGCCGTGGTGCCGAACGGCGTCCGCCGCTCCGGCGGTCTCCAGCGCGCCCATCGCCGCTGGCCACATGCCCAGCGTGGTGCCCGCGGGCGGACGGTCCGGCCGGGCCTCGACGACGGTCACCTCGCAGCGCTGCGGGTCGAGTGTGGCGGCGAGAGCGAGACCGGCGATGCCGCCCCCGACGATGGTGACGCGATGCATGACACCACGATACTACGGATGTAGTCTTCACAACAACAGGTGTAGTGATCCAGCTATCCTGGTGACATGACCAACGAGGCTCCCGCACCAGACCGTCGGACTGTGCTGGCCGACGCCAGCATCGACATCGTCGCCGAGCACGGGCTGCGCGGGCTCACGCACCGAGCCGTGGACGGCGCCGCCGGAGTGCCGGTGGGCTCGGCCTCGAACCTCTTCAGGTCCCGAGCCGCCCTCATCGAGGCGCTCGCCGAGCGGATCGAGGCACGCGAGCTGACCGTGGCCGCGAGTGCCCTCACTCCGACCGAGGACCTGGGGGAGCTGTTGGCGAGGGTGGCTCGTTTCGCGGTCGACCTCGTCGTCCACCACGAGGATCTGGTCCGGGTGCGGTTCACCCTGTTCGTCGCCTGGCCGGAGCGCTTCGTCCCCGGGCACCGCCGGTTCCGAGCTGCTGCCCAGCAGGGCCTCGCGGCAGCCGGAGTGGTCGACAGCGAGCGGGCGGCGGAGCGGGTCGTCGACCACCTTGACGGCGTCATGCTGCATGCCGTCACGGTGCGCGGCGGCCAGGCCCCGGGGGTCGATGAACTCACCGACGCCCTGCGACGACTGGTCGGCTAGCAGCAGTCCCCCAGGTCGACGTCGCCGCGGACACGCTGACCGGGTCAGGCCTGGCGCGCTCGCTGCGGCCGAGGCAGGGTGCAGACGGAGGGCGGGTATCTTGCTCGGGTGGAGCTGATCCGGGGACGAGTGGCCGAGGCCGATCCGGCCCTGGAGATGTCGACCTCGCATGCGCTGCTCCGACGCACCAGCCGTGGCGGTCCTCAACACGACGCGCTGCGGATCTTCCGCCCCACACCGATGGTCGCCTTCGGGCGCAGCGATGCCAACCGCCCAGGGTTTCCCTCGGCGGCCGCTGCCTGCCATGACGCGGGATTCACCCCCGTGATCCGCTCAGCGGGCGGTCGTGCCGTGGCGTGCAGTTCGGCCACGCTCATCCTGGACCACGTGCAGCACGACCCCGGAGCCCAGGCCGGCATGACAGCGCGCTTCGAGGACTTCGGCGCCCTGCTCGCGGGCGTGCTGCGCGACCTCGGCATCGAGTCCCAGGTGGGCGAGGTGCCGGGGGAGTTCTGTCCCGGTGCACACTCGGTCAGCGCCCGTGGCGAGGTGAAACTGGTCGGCACCGCCCAGCGCATCGTGCGCGATGCGTGGCTGTTCAGCTCGGTGGTGATCTTTGACGACGCACTCCTGCTCGCACCGCTGCTGACCACCGTCTATGACGCGCTCGGCATCAGGTTCGACCCAGCATCGGTCGGCTCGGTGGCCAGCGAGGCGCCGAGCGTCTCGATCGACCTACTGGAAGCGGCACTGACCGCCGCCTATGACGAGCGGTTCGGCCTCGTCGAGGCAGACTGGGAGTCTGCGGTCCTGGACGAGGCCAAGGCCACCGTCGCCGACCACCTTGCAGAGCCGCAGGCCACTGAGCGTTAGGACACCGCCAACGCCTCGGGGCGCCGCCGCCGGAGGGCGACGAAGCCAGCCAGCACCAGGAAGGCGCCGGCCGCGGTGGCAGAGCCGATCGCCAGCGTCGTCGGTGTCGGGGAGCCAGCAGAGTTGCCACCATCACCACCGGTGAACGGCGCTGCAGCAGCACCGTCGACCTGGTCCTCAACAGCACTGTCTGCAGCATGTGGCTTGGAGCCGGGGCCTGGCACCGGCGTCTGCTTGAGCGCGCGGTTGGCTCGTTGGAACTCCGGGCGGGTCACATCGGGTGCTTCACCGGCGGTGCGCCATTCCTCCAGTTGGGGCATGTCCGCACATGCCGACGGATAGATGTCGCAATAGCTGAGGCGGCCGTCGTGGCTCTCCGCAGAGAGGGTTGCCTTGGCGATGGCCCGGGACAGGGTGGTCGAGCCGGCGTTGAAGATGCCGTTCAACTGGCCGGAGTCGGCCGGGTCGTTGATCTGCAGGGCCTCACCGTCGCCGGTGGACACAGCGAACACGGTGTCGCCGTCAGACAGGGTGTGGATCGGGGAGATGGCCCGAGCCATGCCGTCGTGGGCGTTGCCGGACATCCGTTGAGCAGCCGCCTTCTCCAACGGGGCGTTGGTCGCGACAACAGCGATCGTGGTGTTGAGCGATTCCTCGGTCGTGCTCTGCGCGGCGTCGGATTCCTCGCTGGCGCACTCCTGCGCCGAAGGCACCTGATAGCCATCGAACTCGCCGCCGATGCCGAAGTGCACACCGTAAAGCGAGCAGTCAAGCGGGTCCACGGGCGAGCCCGCTGGGTTGACGATGACCATGGCTCCCACCCAGATCCCGTCTCCCAGATAGGTGCTCGCAGTGCCGACGCCGCTGCGCAGGCCACCGCCACGGGCACCGGTGCCGCCACCGACGCTGCCCTGCCGCACCGGCCCGTCTGCTGTGGCCTCGGCGGCCAGATAGCCCCATTCCGCGGAAGTCCGCGCCTTCGGGTCGCCACCACGGTTGAGGTCATAGATGTCGGCCGCAGGGACGATCGGTGCGACGCCGGCCGGGCCCAGCGGCACGCCCTCGCCCCTGTCCTCGAGCCAGCGGATGATGCCGTTGGTCGCAGACAGCCCATACATGCTTGAGCCGCCCAGTTGGATCGCGTTCACCCCGGGGTTGGAGTTGAGCGGGCTCAGCAGGTCCGTCTCCTTGGTGGCCGGGGCGCCGCCGCGCTGGTCGACGCTGGCGACGGACATCTCCGGTGTGTAGATCACGGAGGTGCCGGTCAGGAAGGGGGCCGTGTCCGACTGGACCTGACCGACCTGGATGCCCGGCACGTCGGTGATCGCGTTGTGCTCACCGGGCTGGCCGACGCCCTCCTCGGCAGAGGCGGCGGGAGCCAGCGCCACAACGCACAGGGACGAGGCGAGCGCTGCGGTCAGCAGCGCAGGCAGAATGGGTTTCATGGTCATTCTCCGATCCATAGGGCCGCCGCGGATCGGGGGAGCCGCGTGCCGGCCAGACTGAGAGAAGCCGGAGGCACCGGCCCCGTATGCCGTGAACCTACTGCTCAGCGGTGGGGGCGGGATAGGAGTTTGACAGAGTCCATAGCCAGTCTTGGGCCGCTGCATGGCCACAGCCACAGGAGCGGTCTCGACAGACGCAAGCGTCCACCGCGTTGATCAACCTCTCGACGTCGGCAAGGCCGAGAGGAACCTTAACGGCCGTGATGTGGGCACTCACTTTGCCGCCGGCAAGACCGGCTCCGGGTTGGCGCCAGGAGATGAATCTGGCAGAATGGCGATATTCAAAGCGAGCAAAAGCGCCACAAATAGGAGTCGAGATGGACATTGGGGTTCGTGAGTTGCGCGATGGGCTGAGCAGGCATCTGGCCAGGGTTGGCGAGGGCCACACCATCACGGTCACTGACCATGGCAAGCCCGTGGCCCGGATCGTGCCGATTGGGGAGCTAACGTCACTGGAGCGTCTCATCGCCGAAGGTCGCATCACGCCTGGTCAACGCCGCAAGTCGAGGCCGAAACCAGTCAAGACGTCTGGGGCGGTGAGCGATCTGGTGAGAGAGCAGCGGCGATGATCCTCTATCTCGACACCTCAGCCTTCGTGCCGTTGCTCATTGACGAGCAGACGTCCCAGACGTGCGGTGCCCTGTGGGATGCCGCGGACCGGCTGGTCACCACACGGCTCACAAATGTCGAGGCAGCAGCTGCACTGGCCATGGCTGAGCGTCTTGGCCGGATCAGTAGCGAGGAGCACGACGCTGCACGGAAGCAGATGGCCTCGCTATGGTCAGAGCTTGACATCATGGAACTCGACGAGCAGCTCATGGCCGATGCCGCCCGGGCTGCGAGGACCCACGGTTTGCGGGGCTACGACTCGGTTCACTTCGCGGCCGCGGGCGCCGTCGATGACGAGTCCCTGGTCGCAGCAGCCGGCGATCAACGCCTCCTTGAGGCTTGGCGCACCGACGGCATCGCTGTGGTGGACACGAGCACTCCCTCACCTGCGGATACTTCGCAAGAGGTCCCGACTGACTCGGTTCAAGTCCGGGCTGCAGGACAACAACGTCCGGACCCTTCGAGCGGCTGAGGTGTATGGCCAGGACTGGCGGCAAGGCGCGAGCCGACCTCTGCAGTGCCGACTCGCGGTGGAATGACGCAGGTGCGCGGTGATTTGCCAGGGGCGCCCGGGCCCAGAACGATGCCCGGCCCGTAGTGTGTCGGCAGTCATCAACAAGCGACCGACAGTGGAGGAACAACCCTATGTGCCGAGTCCTCGCCTTTATCGGGCCAGAGACCCCGCTGGAGAACCTGCTCCTCAAGCCCACGAACAGCCTGGTCAACCAAGCCCTCGACCCGGAACTTCACCCCGAGCTCCAGCTGGCCGGGTGGGGGTTCGGCGCCTGGAGCGAGCACCTCCTGCACCCGGAGGGCCCCTTCATCTACCGCCGGCCCACCGCTGCCTTCTATGACGACAACCTCACACGCACCGTCCCGAGCCTGCGTGCCAGCACGATGCTCGCCCACGTGCGGGCCGCTGCCTATGACTCGAAGGTCGTGATGACCGATGAGAACTGCCACCCCTTCTCGTTCACCGAGACCCCGTGGATCGTCGCCCAGAACGGCTACCTCCCGAACTGGCAGCTGCTGCAGCGGGAACTCCTGCAGCACTGCAAGGACGTCTACCTGAAGCAGATGAAGGGCTCGACGGACACGGAGTTCCTCTACGTGCTGCTGCTCTCGCTGCTCGAGGGCGACAGCGACGAGGACGTGCAGCGCGCGGTCGAGAAGATGGTCGGGCTGGTCGCCGGAGCCATGGACAAACTCGACCTCCCAGGGCTGTCCAAGATGAAGATGGCTCTGGTGTCCAGGAACCGCATCATCGGGGTCAACACCGGTCTTGGCCACCACGGCGAGACGAATCCGAGCGGTGACTGGAAGGAGCTGCGCGAGTCCGGCCCGGGCACAGACGACTTCTCACTCTCGATGCTCCTGGAGCCGATGCACCTGCTGATGGGGCGCAACTTCGACAAGGACGAGACGACCTACGCCTTCGAGTCGTGCGATGAGAGTGAAGCAACGGGCGCGATCTTCGCCTCGGAGGCCCTGACCGACGACACCGACGGCTGGTCGCAGATCGAGTTCGGCGAGATCGTCTTCCTCACCAACGAGGACGGCAAGGTGTCCAAGACCGTCAAGACGCTGTCGGTCTAGGCGCCAGAATTCCTCGATGATCTCGGGCCTACGACGTCCGCGCACTAGCCTGGCTGGATGCAGACGCTCGGAATCGACCTTGCTGCTAGCCCGAAGAAGACTGGCGTGGCGTGGTTGGAGTGGTCTGGAGGGAAGGCGCGCGTTTCAAAGCTCGTAGTCGGAGCCGCCGATGACGAGTTGGTCGAAGCAATGGCTACCGCTCACAAGACGGGAATCGACTGCCCGCTTGGTTGGCCCCGCGAGTTTGTTGATTTCATCGTGGAGCACCAGGACGACCACGTGGATGTCGACCCGGGGCTTGCCGCCGACTGGCGGAGGAGGCTGTCTTACCGCACGACTGACCTGTATGTGAAGAGAGCGGTGCCAGGTATTCAGGGGCTCAGTGTCTCTGCAGACCGCATAGGCGTGACCACCATGCGCTGTGCAGCCCTGCTCTCGCAATTGGCGGCGAGGGGCCTCGCCGTGGAACGAACAGGTAGTGGACCCATCACGGAGGTGTACCCAGCGGCGTCGCTGGTCCGGTGGGGGTTTGACCACAAGCGCTACAAGGGCACGAAGGCCCAGCCTCGTCGCAACCAGCTCGTGGATGAATTGCAGTCTGCGGCTTCATGGCTCGAACTCGGTGAATACGAGGAGGACTGCCGTGCATCGGACGATGCCCTGGATGCAGTCCTTGCCTCCATGACTGCACGGGCGGCGGCACTTGGGCTCGTGGAACCTGTCCCGGCCGGGAGCCAGGTGGCCGCCGCAACGGAGGGGTGGATCGCGCTTCCGCGGTCAGGTGTCAAGATCTCCGAACTCGCGGCGTCTGGCTGAAGTCCGGTTTGCTGATCGCGAGCAGGGCATCGTGCAGACGGACGTCACCATCGCTCAGGCCGTTCAGGACTTCATCGAGACCGATATCCGACTGCAGGATGCGGTCGATGCCGTCGCCGCTGGCTGCTTTACGTGTCACGAAAATTTTCGTGTAGTCGGGATCAACTACCGGTTCAGCCACGAGTCCATTCTCCACGACGGCTGTCGGACCGAATTCCAAGTGCAGATTTCGGTGAGGGTCAGGACATATGAGCGCCACGCACCACTGCCACTGGCCAGAGAACGGTGTCTTGACCACCGTCTCTTGCCCAGTCGGCCGAGAGATGTCGAGCTGAGAAGTGAGCGTGTGCTCGGCATAGTGCCTCAGCGCCCGTTTCACCTCGCCCAGTGTTTTGTGTCCTTCGTCGAACTGCTGCTTGGCGTGGAGCGCCACCAGGTCGGCGAACCCCTGCGCCGCTGCTTCGAGTGGCCGGTGGCCGTACCGCGCGCTCTCACCGGTGTCACACATGGCCTTGATGAACTGGATCTGATCCTCGCCGCTCACAACCCCTGGTCCCTCCGTATAGTGCTGGACAAGTTCGCTGATGAAGAAGCCCTGACGTGTGTGTGCACGCTGCCACGCCCTGTCGTGAGCAATGTGCGTCTGCAGGCTCTCAAGCAACTCGGCATACGTCACGACTACGGACTTCTCCCAACCGTCTGTCAGGAGATGGCTGACGTGCCGAACGCAGAGCAACACCACAACACTCTGCCGACCACCGGCAGCACCGTGGGCGAGATAGCGGTCATATCCGTGGCCATGACCGTCGGACCACTCGTAGTTCTCCACCACAACGCTCGCGCGTTCGTTCGTGAGCACGATGTCGGCAATGTCGCCGCTGACGTCCTCGTGGCTGGAGGTGTCGACTTCCTGGGTGATGCGATATCCGCCGACTGGGAGCTGGTTCGCGTCGGCGAGGTGACGATTCACGCGTTCAACGAAGAGCCGTTGGAACGCATCGCCGAGTTCGTGTGTCCCGTCGGCGTCTAGCAACCACGCGAACACATTTGACAATTGCTTCTCGTGCGTGCCGTGGTGCATCACATGGAAGACGTTGAACTGCTCGGCCAGGCTCCTGGACAAGGAGGGCACCAGCGCGGTGACCATCTGGTTGAGCGCAGATACATCTTCGAGCATGCGCCGAGGCTACCTTTGAACGCTCTACTGTGGGCTCGCCAGGCGGCGCATCCGACGATCGAGCCGGGTTCCTGGCATACGCTGAATGGGGTTGCCAGGCTCGTTCACGTCGGGCGCTCATGAGCCAATTCGGCCACTGCATTCGCGGCGCTAGGACGCACCAAGATGAGTCGTTCTAGCTCTTGGGAAGTTGAGCGCGCAGGTCGGCCAACTTTGGGCCGGTGGGAGAGCCAACACGCCAGATCTCCCACCCTCCGTACCCTGCCGAACTTGTAGCACCAAGCGAGATTCCGGCAGCCAGCGACGGAGCGGTATATCCGACGTCATTCACGAGGATTTGTCCATCCGGGGCGACAGTGCCAACGCCGTGCTTGCCCGCACGAGTGCAGTGCAGTTGTGCGCCTGCATGTAGCAGCCCGTAGGCGAGGAGGTCCGCAACTGTTCCAGGAATCTGTGTTCGGGTGACCGGAGAGGGGTGCTGCTCATCTACGTCCTGCCTGTGCGTGTCGACTCCCGCGAGTCGAACGGCTGCCAGAATCGAGGAAAGCAAGGAGTCCAGCGACATCTGCATGTGAGGAGGCAGGGTCGCATCGCCGTCGGTCTTTCCTTTGACTACAGCGATTCCTGAGATCGCGTCGAGTTCGGCGGAGAGTCTCCCCTCAAGGTAGCCCACGTCCGCAGAGGTGAATCCATTGCTGGTGTCGCGTTTAACGAGCACCGCGCGCGACCATCCCGGCACGTGTGAATTGGCTTGCTTGTGCTGCATGACACGAGAGCGGAGGTCAGTCGATTTGCCGACGTAGACGCTGCGGGAACCGTCGTCCGCGATCAAAACGTAGATTCCTGGAACGCGCCACTCTGCCTCGGGCAGCCGACCTACGTCCCGCCGAGCGATGTAGGCAACTCGGATGGCGTGTTCGGCGAAATCGGCAATGATCGCTGCAGCTGCGGACGCCGGCACTTGAACGTTGACGGCGATGATCGCGTTCATGTCCGCCATCTTGCCGTATGGGACAGACCGCTGTGACGCCACAGGTGCCGATGCTCGCGCAAGACGCAGCCCTGCGGCAGGAGGCAACTAGCCAGTGTGTCCGATAGACGGCGGAATGACGCGCACTCGTTGTTCTGCGGTTGAACGCCGACCAGCCAGCTCACGTCTGGGGCGGGACTGGATCGGTGCGCTCTTCGTGGACTCGCCCTTGTCCGTCCGCCTGTTCACAGGCATCCTTGGTGAGCATGGGACTACTTGACGGGTTGCGCCGACTGGTCGGGCTAGCCGACCCATCACCTGCCGAGCGGCCAACACCCAAAGTCGTGATCACGGTGGAGCGTTCGGCTGGGCCGAATCGCCGCCCGACCCCGCCTGAGGAGAGGCACTATCTCAGCGCGGAAGAGGCTGTCGAGTTGCTGGTACCGGGCGGTGACGGGCATTTGCCGGTGCGAATTCGTGACGGATTCTTTGAGCACGCCCCAACCGGTAGGCGGGTCACAGCGGCCAACCGGACATTGAACGCTCACGGGCTGCTCAGTTTCAAGGTGCGCGGTAACGCGTACTACGAGAGCAAGGCAGCGGACACTCGCCCGGGCAAACCTGCATTCCTCGTGCGTGATCCTGACAACAAGCACGACCCCCACGCCGTTGCCGTCTACGCGGAGGGCCGACCGGGCGAGAGGTTGCAGGTGGGGCACGTGAATAAGGGCCTGGCCCGCCGGCTGGCAAAACGCCTGGACTCGGGCGAAACGATTTCTGCCTGGTTCATGCGCGGCGATCCACCAGGCAAAGAAGGCGAGGGCGTCCCCTGCGTGGTGCTCACCGACGAGGAAGGCATCGCCAGACTGCTCGGAACTTGACGAGGGCGGTCTGGTGAACACCGGGCACCGCCAAAAGCACGAAGTGGCGCTGAACCCTACGACGCTGCGCCGACCAGTTGCCCGCCCCATCACGGTGGAAAGGCGCTGCCCGTCCGCCGCCGCCAGATCACCTGCTGGGCCAACATAGGGCAGGAGGCGGAGGCGCTATGTGTGGGCGGTGAGGGCCATACTCACGAGATGGTGACTGAGCAGCAGGGTGCAAGTGACTTGAACCGTGAACTCACCCGACTCCTCTCGTCTGTCGGTGAGAGCTTCGGGTTTGCCGTAGTGCCGGAGTATCCAGTCAGGGGCGGCAGGCTGGACGTCGTGTGGACCTGGGCCCCACCCAGCGAGGTGCCGGGCCTCGATACTGCGATTCCCGTGGTGGGCTTCGAAATCGAGTCAAGCTGGCGAACGCGCAAGCATGTGAAGGGTGACCTGCTCAATCTGCAGGACGCCGGAGTCGGACTGGGTGTCATCGTCTTGGCGGGAGACAGCGACAAGGACGAATCCCTGCGAAGGTTCGCTGTCCAACTCGTGGACCGGCCAGGTACAAACGTGCTCGTTTGGACAGCGGAAGACGTGCGAGTCCTTGCCCAGGGCGCTGCAGGCGTAGAAGGGATCCTCGGCTCGCGTCCTGCCGCACTCCGGGTTGTACTAGCGGCGAAGGATGGGAGGACGACATCGCCTCTCGTTGGCACCTCGTCGACTGGTTCTGCTCTCGCAAAGGCCTCATACGCCGGCAAGTACGCCGCTCTCCACCGGTGGCTACGCACGCGAACCTCCCCTTCTGTCTCAGTGACGTTTGCTGAAGTGGAGGAAGTCCTGGGCTTCCCTCTTCCAAGCTCTTGCCGCAACCACGTGGCGCATTGGCACAGTTACGAAGGTAGCGCCGTCACTCGAGCCATCCTCGACGCGGGATGGAAGGCCGACAAGGTAGACTTGGACGCACAGACCGTCAGGTTCGTCCGGGATGACTGACCTGGCGAACCAAGCGAACACTCAGCCTATGACTGCGGATCCGCGTCGATCAGCCAGACGTCGATGCGTGCTCCAGGTTCCTCACGGGGCTTCGGCTGCCGTTTCATGGCCCGTCTGTCATCGACCTGGTCGTCGGCCGGTCGCCGCGTGCCCTGCCACGGGCGCAGGCCGGAAATGCCCTCCATGGCATCGAGAGTGGGTTTGATGCGGTTGTCCAGATCCCAAACCTCACTTACTCGGCGTGCCTCTCCCAGTCGGAATTACAGGTTCACAGCGAAGCGTCTGGGCCTGGACGATACGGGCCAGGATCGATTCCGGGTAGCGTCGCGGTATGAGGGGCGAAGAGCGTCATGGGCACAACCCGCCGCGGACTGTCGAGGAACATGAGTTTGTTGGTGCAGCGAGCGGTCTAACGTGTCAAGCGTGGCCTTCTGAACCTGGAGTGCGGCACGCTCAGGTTGTAGCAGCGGCCTGGGTCCCAGATCGCGTGGTGCTTGTGGCCGCGAGCAGGGCAGCTGCATATGCGTTCATGTGTCGTGGCTTGGCTGAGGAGTTGGACAAGCATGATCTGGCTCTTGTTGCCTATGCGCGGCGTGTTGCCAGCCAGGGCACCGCCGACGTCAGCTGCGTCTGGGTGAGCTTCCCGAGAGTGGGTGAGGCCAGAGTTGGCGAACCTGTTGATGACCGCCCCGCGGAGATAGCCGAAGAGGTGTGGCGCGGAGTGCGCAGGCAGCTCCTGGAGGCGGATGCCGAGGTGCAAGCGCGATTCGTTGCTGCCCGCAGACGGGCCCAGGAAGAGTTGAAGGACCGGGCTGCACCACTATTTGAAGCTATGCATGCTTACATGAAGGTGGCACCGCCGCCAGAAGGTGCGGGCGAAAATGCATTCACTCACCGCATCAGCAGGTCGCACACTACAGGTGACCGATGGGCGCTAGTGAGTCGGAGAGAGGATCGGGTCGCCTGTCTCGATATAGATTCCGGGGTCCTGATGGTTACGCATGGGACCGACCGACGTAGTGTGACCGAGTACCTTGAGACGAACGGCTACGCCCCACGTCGTCCGCTCAACGGGTGGGCCTCTCCCCGAATGATCGGCGCACTGACGCAGGTGACTCAAGACCGTGTGTCCGTGGTGGTCTGTGTCGGTGCTTCCCTGGCCAGATTCCGGACAAACCTTGACTGGCAGCAAGGGCTCTGGGACAGCGGGAAGCGTGGCCTGCCGCAAAAGGTTGCCGTCTACTACCCAGACACCCAAGAGGTGACTTGCCTGTCGCCCGCGTGGGAGTCGCCGGTCAGAGAACTCCTCGCTACTCACGGCTTGACCGTGTCTGGCTTTCTGGACTGCATTCCCTCCAAGGGATACTCCCAGCGATCCGTCGACCGCTTGTCCTGGCGTGCGCGAGTAGATGGAACGATCCAAGCCCTCGAACGTGCAACAGCCCTCCTTGCGGCCGGCGATAATGTACCCACAGCCAAGCCTTCATCTACAGCCGAGCCTTCGCGCCGGCGGAAGGCGAACCCAGCGCCGCGAAATGGTTCCGGAGCACGGCGACGACTCTTGGTGAGTACTCGGGTAGCCATTCCGCCCAGTGTGGCTGAGGCGCTAGAGGGCCTCTTTGCCAGGGAAGAGCCATGGCATAGGTACTGGCTCATGCCGCACGCAGGTCAGCCTGAGCGTCGCGACTGGGCCTTGAGTAGTGAGCAGTTGGATCAGTTGGCCGCCGCCGTGGATTATATCCCCGTCCCGCCCACGGCACCCGCCGCAGTTAGGCAAGCGCGAGAACTATCCGCTATCCATACCCCTGCTCTCGCAGCGCTTAACCTCCGCGATACCGAGCCGGACTGGTGGGACTCTCTCCCATGGCGCGAGATCACCACAACCCCGGTAAATCACAAGGGCGAACCGCTTCGTGGCCATCTAAGCCTGGGAGGATTGTCGGCACGCAGCAGAAGGTCCGCGACTCAACCCGGTCTCGTCGCCCTCTTTCAGGACGGAGAAGAGAGCCGCCGCCGCGAGTGGCAATATAAGTTCTTCCACGACCCGGTACTCGAGTTGGGCGTCAACGGGCAAGCGCAGATTTTGCTCGCTATCGCAGCGCTCAGACAGAACGGACTCCTCGACGCGCCGGTCGATCTCGGCCTGCTCACCAGATGCCTGTTGTGCCGCCTGAAGTTCCCAGTTGCGATACTCCCGGTCGGAGCGGTGACATTCACCGGATCGAATCAAGTGTGCCCTCGCTGTGCAGGTGACGCCTACCACGGGTGGGTGGAACCAGGAACGCGCCCAGGGACCACGGCGACCATATACCCGGCGAAAGCATGTCGGGACGCACTGGTCGAACTATCGCGCGCGACGGGCGGTCTCCCATCCCGAGAGATTCTTCGTGTGCCGCTCACCGCCATGCGGACCCTAGACACGAGAGAACGCGTGAGGCAACTATGTCTACGGATGGTGGTCCCCGCTGTCGGTTCATGGTCGGCGGTGCTCGCCGCAACTGGCATGCTTGACGGCTGGCGCCCTTCACGCGGCATCTACAGCACTGCCACTGACGGGCACCCTTGCAGGTCTCTCTTCGAGAGGTATGTCGACGACTTCCTGACGCGGCAGGGGATCGCGCACTCCGTCGAACCCTCGTACCCCCACGACGCGGAGCTCAACCCGAATGGGCTACGAGCGGACTGGAAACTCGCCGACGGCACATTCGTGGAAGCTGCCGGACTCTCCTCAAACGAATACTTGCACAAACTTGACCGCAAGCGTCTCCTTGCTGACACCGCCGGCATCAACCTCATCATCCTTCAGCCAAGCGACCTTTCTCACCTTCATCAAGTCTTTGCGAATCAGCAGGGGTCAGTAGACAACTGATCCGCACATCCGCCCAGCCAAAGCCAGCACGCCAGGACCTTAAGACGGACTCGTGTGTCCATCCGCACTCCTTGCGGTGCTAAGACGCGCCTTTGAGCTCTGTGTGCAGTGGGAACAGGGAAGCCGCGAACGCTAACGAGCTCGGGGGCGGGCGCCTTCGTTAATCCGGGTCGCGAAGTTCGCGAGGCGCTTAGGGCTCTCGCTCGTCCAACCGTGAGCGGCAGCCCACTCCTTCATTTCCTGTGCCGGTAGGCGCAATCCCGCGTCGTGGAGCTTCAGCAGTTCACGGACGACGACACGCTTCTCATAACCCGCGCTGATGGTGTTACTGTGGTTGATCAACCGAGTCATAGACTCAAGGGCCGAAATCACTTCAGGCTGTAGTTCCTCCACCTCCACGATCCCCCAGAGCACCCGATCCTCCTCGTCCAACTCGATTTCATGCAGCACTGTCGCGCCGACCTCCTTGGCCCAAGTGCTCAGATGATCGGCCCATTGAACGACACAAAGTGCGGTGATCCCAGTGGCACGGATGATTTTGCCCAAGTCGTCTGCGTCAGCGTAAAGGGCCAGCACCGGGCCGTTTGCTCTGTAGAACCCACCCCCTCGTCCGACTGCGACCTCCACCCGTCGCGATGAAGTGAGACCGCGCACAAAGTCGTTGGCGCCTAGGACGCTCTTCTGGGACACCCAGACCGTCAGGTGCTGGCCGTCCTGAAGATGCGAGCCAACCCATCGGAGCGCGGCCTCATGCCCATCGTCGGATTGATCGGAGATGGCACAGGGATAATCGCTCGGCTTTGCAAACAAAGTTGAACTCCGGTTCGAAGTGTAGGCGGGCACTGAGATCCTGGCAGACGGGGCTGACAGCCGGCCGACGTCGGTCCGCAGTGTTCGGGATCTGGCGCGGCACCCAGTCCGCACCGACCCTGCCTTCACCAAGTCAACAGGCGGACGTGGCGGTCAGCGCCCGCGACGCTGCGCCGCTCCGGGAACGTCAGGTCGGACGTTTCCAGCGTCAAGGCACCTAACGCGGCAGAAGGACGCAGGCGTCGCGGCCCGTCAGGACGTCCTACGCGTGGCCCGGCACGGGTAAGTTGCCCCGGATTCTAAGCCGTATCTCTCGGCGAGGGCGCGCAGCCTGTTAGGCGTGCTGGTGTAACTGCGGGCGGCGGTTTCCACGGAGACCCTCACGTAGCACTCCACGAAAGTGCGATCGTCTGCCACCCTGACCACATGAGCGCGATGGCCGGGCGATCCGAGTGCGATGGCTACGTCGAGGACCTCCAGGGTCGGCTCGTGCTATTCACAGGCAAGACTCGCATTGAGGGTAAGCACGTGAAGCGCGACGAGCTGTTCCAGACAGTGCGGAAGCGGGGCGGTCTGCCCTTGGCCGGTACGCGGAACCGAAACGTCACCCTCCTCGTCCTGGGCGAGCTCTCCGAGGACGTCGTCACCGACCCAGTAAACCTGCGGAGCCAGAACGTCGTGTTCGTCGACGCGGAGCGGCGACGAGGCAACCACATCTGCATCGTCAACGACCGTGGGATCGCCGCCCTGCTGAGCGGCGAGAGTGCACCGTGCTTGCGCTCGCGGATGATTCACGCGGATACCGTCGAACTGAGTCTTCCGACCCCCATGCGTCCGACCAGTCCTCGCCTTACCCCCCTGACCGTCGGCGCGACACCGGAGCATAAACCGACTGGGCTGGACCTCGATCTCTCCGGGCTCGACCGAGGTACGTCGGCCCACCAGGCGACTCTCGCGCTCCTCGTCGCACACTTGGCTCCAGTCCCCGCGATGGGGCTCACCTCGCCTCGGGTCGACGCTGCGTGGCGATCCCCCGACGAACCGACAGTTCTGTTCGTCGCCGAGGTGAAGAGCCTGACGGGTGCCCGCCAAGACCAGCAGGTCCGTCTCGGCATCGGTCAGGTCCTGGACTACGTTCATGCGCTTCGCGAGCGTCCACCTGCACATGTATCCGTGATCAGCCCCGTTCTGGTGTTGGAGCGAGAACCAGAAGACAGACGTTGGCTTAACCTGGCAGATTCGCTTGGACTCCTGCTGACGTGGGCGCCGAGGTTTCCGGGCCTGCGCGGATAGCCGCGCACGCGCCGCCTGAGGGCCACTCGGTTGGTCAAACGTGCCCTTGCACCGTAGGCGGCGATATGACGCAGGCGAGTCACGCCGAGCACGTTTGACCCATGTGGTCGGGTTCCTCGGGGTGGCTCAGCGCAACTCGCGGCGTGCCGCGATGATGTCGTCGACATAGGAGTCAATGGCGGCCTCGATCTCGGCCTCCTCACGCTCGAATGCTTCATCCTCCATGCGCTCGAACTGTTCGCGAGCGAGCACCTCGAGCTCTTGAAGGTCGAACGTGCCGAAAACCCTCCCGCTGGTCGCAATGGTGATACTCGCTCCGGGCAGCCGGCGCAATGAGCGATTCTTCTGGGGGTCTTCACCGGCTTCTGCGAGGTGGCCATTCTCGAGCACCGCCTCATCGAGGTGCTCTAGCGCGTTTCTGAGGTCGCGAAGTTTAGCATTAGCCTCCGGTAGCTCTATCCCACGCTCGCGCGCCAGCCGGCTTGTCCAACGCTCCAACTGATGG
Source organism: Ornithinimicrobium faecis (assembly GCF_023923225.1). Classification (GTDB taxonomy): domain Bacteria; phylum Actinomycetota; class Actinomycetes; order Actinomycetales; family Dermatophilaceae; genus Ornithinicoccus; species Ornithinicoccus faecis. Next base: position 1,730,762 of record NZ_CP099489.1, read on the forward strand.
AGTGCCCAGATCAGGCTGTGCTCCTCCGTCCAGTTCTGGCGCCAGAGCGGTTCAAGCTCTGTCGCCAGGTCTCGATCCCACTCTCGGTCGAGCTGACGGTTTAACCTGGCGGCTTGTTGTTTAATCTCGCGTACACGCTGTACTTGCCTAATCGTTGATTCCGCCCACGCGCGAACGAATGTGACACACATTTCCTCAGCCTCACTCATGCATATATCCTCGCAGTCGGCATATTAGGGGCTCCTCATCGGCGGAGGGCTAAACCTATCACCCCACCCTCAAAGACGAAGAGCCACTTTGGACCCATGGCTGACCTCTTACGTCGTCGCGGAGTGTACTGAGGGGCGAGGCTGTAGCTTCCACTACGGGTAACGCTTGCGTCGACCCTCCACCTGTCGGTGGCGTTGTGCTACTGAGAGGGATGTGCATACTGCGAGGACCTATCAATAGGGAGGCCACACCGTGGGCGCACCGTACGTCTCGATCAAGCGTCTGGCCGACAACTCGCTCTCAGCGATGCTGTCGGCTGTGGAGGTCTACAACAAGCCGCAGATGACCTACCGCGACGAAGTCGCCGTCATGCTAGTCGTTAACGCGTGGGAGTTGGCGCTTAAGGCGACGCTGCGCCAGAAGAACCGTTCGATTTTCTATCCGAAACAGCGAGGTGAGCGTTACAGGTCAATAGGCATCGACGACGCGCTCGGAAGGGTCAGCGCCAGAAATCTCTGGCCGGCTGACATCGACGGTCCGGCAGCCACCGCGAACATCAAGGCGCTCACCGAGTACCGCGACCGTGCGATCCACCTTTACAACGCCCAAGGGCTTGGGGCAGTCCTCTATCCGTACTTGCAGCAGAACGTCTTGAATTACCGCGACTTCATGTTGGCCAAGTTCAAGAAGGACCTGGCGGACTCCATGACATGGCAGTTGCTCCCACTTGGAGCGGCGGCACCGGCCGACGCGGTGCAGTTCATGAAGGTCGACCGCAACTCGACGATGGTCGTTGAGGTTGAGGAGTTCATTAAGGAACTGCGCCACCTTATGGACGAGGCGCAGGATTCCGGTGGCGATATGGCGCGAGTCGCCACGATGTACGACATCAACATGCAGTCGGTGAAGAAGATGTCGAGCGCGGACCTGGTGGTGGCGGTCTCCCCGACGGCCGATGGGCAGATCGCCGTCCGCAAGACCGATCCGAACCAGACCCACCCGTACAGCGCCACGGAGCTGCTCAAGAAGGTCAACACGAGGCGGAAGGGCCGAAAGCTGACCAGCTACGACGTCCAGGTAATCTGCTGGAAGGAGTCGCTGCGAGACAACACCAAGTACGCCTGGAAGCACAGCAACGGCGCATCGCACGTCTGGTCTGGCGACGCGCTCTCGTACTTGGCGTCGCTCTCAGATGAGCGCTACAACGCTCTTCGGTCCGAGTTTGTTGCCCACCGTCGAGCGATGGCGAATGGGTAGGGGAGTGCGCGCCTCAGCACGACCTTCTCGGCAGAGTAGTGTTGTCACTATCCTCCTGGGCGGCCTCGCGCCGGCGCGCAAAACTACCCGACTCGCCTGTAGTCTATTCTGGGCGAAACGCGGCGTTGTGGGTCAAGTTCATTCGGCTGCGACCAACCACCGTCGAGTTGGTGAGGTCACGGCAGGTCTGAGTGGCGCCGAGGTTAGTCTCTGAGACTATGAGCACGTTCACCAGCGATCTCTGAGGACCGCCTTCTTGAGTCCGAGTCGCAAAGCGATCCAGGCGCGGAGCAACTGCACCCCCTGTTGGTAGTGCTCAGCCTTCGTCGCGGGAGCGACGGGTGCGCGGTTCGCATGCTTCACCGAGTTGTACGAGTCCGCGAAGTCCTGAGCGAAGTTGGTCGTTCCGAACGTGACGGCATTGCCGGTCTCCACCAAGAGGAACTCGACTCGACTCTTGACGCTTGTTGAGTTCGCTGAGGCAGGTGGACGCCCAGAATCGATCAGTGCTTGGTAGCCGACCGCCTCCATTGCGATGCCCAATTGCATCATGTGGGCATCGACAGTCGCTCCCGCAAGGTCGAGTAGGCGGACCAAGGGGTCGAGGCCACGCGCATACTGATTTGTGAGCTTGAGCCAACGCCCAACCCCCGCTCGGCCGATGTCAGCGTAGTTGAATAGGAACCGGTCGCTGACCGTCCATGTCGCCTCGGACATAGAGGTGACGGCCGTCCGAACCGCGTACCAAGGTTGCCGCTCCACCCCACTCAGAGTGAAGGTCTCCTTCGTGCTCGCGGCCTCGTGGGACTGGAAGTCCAGGGGCTTCCAGGCGGCGATCCGCAAGAGGTCCCGTACTCCAAAATGCAGAGTGAGGTGATCGCTCCATTCGCGTGGGGCCTTTGCGAAGGTCTGGAGAAACACCTGACTTCGATAGGTCACCTCCGGGGTCTGCTGTCCGGAGCTGGTAGCCCGGGCCATGGCGCGTAGGTTCAGCGCGCGACCTAGCTCCATGTCGTCGACAGGAGTGGCGCTGGTAGTCATCGCACGGCCCGAGCCGTCCTTCTTGAAACTGACGGTGGACCTGAGAGCTGAGTACCCCAGCCAGTAGGCCAGACCGTCGATCTCCGAGCGGAGGCCGTTAGGCTTGACATAGTGCTTCGCCAAGCCGGCGCCCTCAATGGCAAAGGACGCTCGGATCATTCCGACTCCTGCGTCGGGACATTGGCCGCCGAACCTCTGCGTTGATGGCCCGCTTCGGCAACCGATGAGTCCGACCGTCCCCTTATTGTCGTAGTAGTCGAGTTCGCTCGGCGGGCTGTAACTGTGCTTGGTGCGGTCGGGGTCGTCTGCGAACATCGTGCCCTGACTCCACCAGCGGCCTCTCAGATCAGCGCTCCACACGTGATAAGGAACCCTGACGCGGACACCGAGGCTGTCATGCTCGTAGAGCGCGGTCATGAGTTCGGTGTCGGGGTCACCGTCGACCAGAAACCCGATCCGGGGCTGTACTGTCTGCGGGTCAGGCATCTGCGTTCAAAGCCTCCCTCGCCACCCCGGCGTCGCACAGACCGGTGGGCACAAAAATCAACAAGACGGGCATCCAACGATGCAAGCGTGTCGTTGGGTCTAGGCATTGTGCCTCAAACTGGGCGGAATGCCCGTGGGCCGGGGTGCCGAGCTAGACGCCGGCGACATATGCGGTGAGGAAGTGGACTCCGTGGCGGTCGAGGTTGCCGCGGGCTCGGTCGTAGTGCTCGGTGGTTCTGGGGTCGGCATGTCTGGCGAGGATCTGGGCGTCGCGCAGGGGCACTCCGGGGTCCAGGGCGTTGGTGATGGCAGCGTGCCGTAGCGAGTGAGGACTGATGTGGCGCGGGATCTGCGCCGTCTTTGCGATCCGTGCGACCATCCGGTAGACATCGCGCCGGTCGAGGGGGTGGCCAGAGATCGGGCGCAGCACCAGTGGGCCGGCGGTGCGCTCGACTCGCCAGGCTTCGAGGACGCGAAGCACTGGGACGGTGAGAGGCATGGTCGCTGGCTTGTTGCCCTTGCCGATGAGGCGCAGGACGCGGTGTCCGCGCAGGGTGTCGGCGTAGTCCTCGATCTGCCCTGCTGCGGCCTCGGACGCGCGCAGGGCGTTGATCCCCAGTAGGTAGGCCAGCGCGACGTGATGGACGGTGATCATCTGGGCTACTTGGAGGAAGCGGATCAGCTCCAGCCGGTCCAAGCCCTGGGTGCGCGACTCATCTCGGTGGACCTTCGGGAGCTGGGCGTACACGGCAGGGTCGGCCGGGATGGTGCCATCGATGTGCGCGAACCGGAAGTATCCCCGAACAGCGTGCATCATCGTGTTCACCGCGGAGTCCATCAGGCCTGCTTCTCCGAGCTGGCGGATATAGAGCTCAACGTGCGCTCGTTGTATCCCGACGAGCGGGTCCACTCCGTTGGTCTCGCACCAGGCGAACCAGCGAGCCAGTTGCGTCGTATACAGGCCGTGGGTAGCTCCGGAGTAACGAGCCAGGAACGACACTGCCGCAAGTTGCGCGGTGCTCATCGTGGACGGCTGGAACGGCAGCACCGTCTTCGAACTCGTTGTGGTGGTCATGGTCGCCTTCTGCGGCGACCTGGCTCGAGGCCTCGGCCGATACCCGCCGCTGGCGCGACGAGGCGCTGAACCCTTTGAGACTACGCCGAACGGACACGCGTCCCCTCGCGGTGGAATGGGCACCTAGTTGCTGACGCCCCATTGCGAGGGGTCAGGGGGCTGCCACAAAGTCGAACTTGATCGTCATCGGAGACCGCCCACACGTAGACCCTGAGACGGTTCCTCATCCACTCTGGGACACGGAGCGCCACGGCGACTGCCTGTTCAGGAATCACGACATCAAGGACTGCGTCCGCCCCTTCCTCAGGAACGCGTCGCAGGACCTGACCGTAAAGGGTGTCGACGTCGCTGACCATCGTTTCGGTTCTGCCCTTTGCCTCTGCGTAGAGCGTTCCCGAGCCCTTCGTCGCCTTGACGTCGGCGAAGTCGACCTACCGCTAGACAACCCAACCGTCGCGCTCGAGGAATGTGCAGAAGGCCCCACCACCCGGGCCTCGTCCCCTCTCATGACCGGCCTCCCTTGTATTGCGACGCGACCAGCATGGCTCAGTGTGGCGTGGGGCGGCACAGCCGAGCCGTTGCGCGGCGATGCGACGCGGTGTCGATTGGGACCTACGCGTCGAACGCCAGGGCGAATGAGCCGCCATTATGGATCCGTGACCGACGACATCAACAACGATCGTGAAGACCTTCTTGCTCTGGGCGCTGAGATCTCGGGCGCTACCGCGGGTACCGCAGCGGGCCTCTTCATCGGTGGTCCCGCTGGCGCCTTGGCAGGCGCGGCCATTGGCCCCGCTGCGGCTGAAGGGCTTCGATGGGCCATCGCAGAAGTGGGTGATCGCGTTCTGGGCCGCAGAGGTCGGCAACGGGCAATGAGTGCAGCGATCTATGCTGGTCAGCACTTAGAGGAACTGCGGAGCCAGGGCGCCGAGCTCCGGAGCGACGGCTTCTTCGAGAGACAGGACGAGGGCCTAAGTTCTTCGGAGGAGATGGCCGAGGGCGTTCTACTCGCGGCCCAAGGCAGCTTCGAGGAGCACAAGATTCGACATATCGGCTACCTGTACGCGAACACGGCAGTCGATGACGGGATCGACCGCTACCTGGCGGGGATGGCGCTTAAGAGGGCCGGAGAGATGACCTGGCGTCAGTACGTTCTTCTCGCAATGGTTGGATCCCGGAACGAAATTGATTTACCTCAAGGTGAGCTCTCTGACGACCCGGGTGCGTGGTCCGCCTGGGGAGCGCTAAGCGAGTTGCGCGATCTCTTTAATGCGCGTTATATCCATGCTGGTCAGGAGCGGACAGACCGGTTTGGCCTCCCCTTTCCAGGTCAACAGCTGACTGAACTTCGCCTGACCACTCAGGGGCAGTTGCTCCATCACCTGCTGTCGTTGAAGTTGATTCCACCTTCAGAGGTGCTGCAAGTCCGGGATCTACTAGGGACTCGAACCAATCGGGAGTGAAGCAAGATGGATCCGACTGCCCTGCACTACGTCGGATCGCGGTGGTGTGACGCCCTTCCACGCGCCTCCAGCCCAGTTGAGTCAGTCGACGCCGAACCACGCGTCGGCTGCGGCTTGAAGACCATCGTCCGGCGGTTCCGGCTCCACACCGTAGAACTTCCACGCGTATCCGTACGGATCCTCGACCTCCACGTAAACGCTCGCCCCACGGGGCAGACTCCGGGCCTTCAGCAATGATGAATCCTGCGGCCACGGCGAGTCGGGTGGCCTCGTCTACATCCGCCAGTTCGATGCCGATGTTCACGCCGAGTCCACGTGGGCCGGACCTGGTCAGCTGCTCGCGCGCACTGTCGGGGAACGGCATCCCCTCCAACGCGTCAACGAGCAACTGCAAGAGTCCTCTTCTCAGGGTCGCCATCAGCACGAGTCCGTTCGGATCCGGGACCATCCCAATCTGCACGAAGCCGAGTTGCCCGTACAACGCCGCGGCGGCGGCAACGTCGTCGACCCGTAGTGCCACGCGCACTGGGGGGTTCGTCGCTCATTCAGCGACCGTAGCGTGCTCGGCCGCGGCACCGAGCAGGTCATCACGGATCGCCTGGTCGCGGGGCGGCCCGTTCTGGGCGGAATGACTCGCGGGCCCTCTTGTGCCTGCACGCCCAGTGGAGGCTCAGACCTCAGGGTTGATGAATACCGTCGTCTGGCTGCCGACGAGCTCATAGCCCAACACCTGCGCCATGCGCTTGGACGCCTCGTTGTCCCACCGGGCACGCCACTGAGGGATCAGCCCGGCGTCGAGGGCGGCGTTGGTGCCGACGGCTGCGGCGAGGACGCCGTAGCCACGGCCGCGGGCGGCCGGGCTGGTCAGCACGCCCATGTGGGCCAGCCGGTCGGCCCAGACCACATAGCCCGAGCCGGCCAAGGGCGCCGCCGCCTCGGCCTCAGGCCCCTGATCGTCGCCTACTTCGGCCACAGCACTGTCAGGATGATCCAGGAGGACCCAGCGGTGCGGCATACTGCCGAGACCGACCTCATCGACGTCGGCGGGGGAGCAGGCGTCCTCGAGGGCCACGACCGCGGCCTCGTCCTGTGTAGCGGGCAGGTCGGCGTGCTCGACGCGGGCTTCGGTGTAGGACAACTCAGCGGCGCCGAGCGGGCGGGCGCCGTGGTCGGAGGCGAGCCGCATGAGCACCGGCAACAGGCTCAACTCGTCATCGCTCAGGTTGGTCGCACGTTGCAGGGCCCACGCCGGGCCGCTGAAGACACCCTGCCCGAGGACCCGCACAAACGAGACCGTCTCGGCGTCGGGGGTGAGCCGCAGGATGCGGTCCCCGCCGTCCAGCGCCTCGACGTCGAGCAGTTCAGCCCACGCTTGGCGGATGGCTTGCTCGGTGTCTGGCCCCACGACGAGCAGCCTATCGAGCCGGTCGATAGCCTCGACACATGACCCTTGATCGACCTGTCACTCCCAATCCCTACGACCTGCTGCCGGCCGTGCCGTCGTTCACGGTCACCAGCACCGACGTCCCCGACGGCCAGCCGCTGGGCGAGGCCCAGGTGGGCGCCCTCGGCAACAACGTCTCGCCGCAGCTGAGCTGGTCCGACGCCCCGGAGGGCACCAAGTCCTTCGTCGTGACCTGCTTCGACCCGGACGCGCCGACACCGTCCGGCTATTGGCACTGGGTGCTGGTGGACCTGCCCGCAGACGTCACCTCGCTGGACACCGACGCGGCTGCGAACGCGCTGCCGGGCAAGGCGTTCCACGTCCGCAACGATGGTGGTGAGCCTGGCTTCCAAGGTGCCGCGCCGCCCGAGGGCGACCAGGTGCACCGTTATTTCTTCGTGGTGCACGCCGTCGGCGAGGAGTCCCTCGGCGTGACCGACGACGTGAGCCCCGCGGTCGTCTCCTTCAACCTGGCGTTCAAGACGCTCGGCCGCGCGATCCTCACCGGCACCTACCAGCACTGAGTCAGCTGGTCAGGTCGCGCAGCGCACCGTCCAGGGTCGGATAGACGAACTCGAACCCGGCCTCCGTCGTCACCTCCGAGGTCGCGTGCCGCCCGGTCAGACCGAGGGCGGGGTCGGTGCGCAGCGCGATGCTGCCCACCCGCACCAGCGGCGACGGGGTCGGGGGAGCGGCGGGGCGCCGGAACCGCTCGCGCAGCGTGGCCATCAGCTCGTGGTTGCGCACGGGGTTGGGTGCAGCCGCCACGAGTATGCCGTCAGGCAGGTCCACCTCCTCCTCCAGTCCGAGGGTGGCCCGGACGAGCGAGAGCCAGTCCTCGACGTGGATCCAGCTGAACCACTGCCGGCCCGACCCGACGCGTCCGCCGAGGCCCGCGCGGGTCAACTGAGTCAGCCGGTCCAGGGCTGGCGACCCGTTCTGCAACACGATGGACGTCCGCAGGATGGTCACGTGCTCGGCGTTCGCGCCCTCGACCGCGTCCTCCCACGGCGCGGCGACCCCGGTCATCTGGGGGAGCGCGTTGGGCCCAGCGGGCAGGGGGCTCGACTCGGTGAGGTGCAGGTCGCCGGCGTCGGACCAGATGGCCGTCGTGGAGCCCTGGATCCAGCGAGCCAGGGGCGCGTCCAACTGCTGGCTCGCCGCCACGAGAGCCTGGGTCGGGCGGACCCGTGAGTCGCGCAGGTCGCTGACGTTGGCCCGCGTCGGGCGTGCGTCGACCAGGCGCCCGGCGAGGTTGATGAGGGCGGTGTTGGCCGGGTCCTGGGCGAGCTCCTCGACCCACGGGCCGGTGCTCGCGCCGTCCCAGAGCACCTGTCGGTGCGGCAGGGCCAGATTGACCTGGCGGGTGAGCAGCACGACCTCGTGCCCGCGGGTGGTCAGGTCCGCCGCGATGGAGCGGCCGAGCGTGCCGGAGCCTCCCGCGATGACGACCTTGAGCAGGTTGGCGTCCGGCTGAGGCCGCAGCACCCGGTGCAGGCGCACCACGGCGAGCGGCCAGTCGGTGATCAGGTCGTTGCCGATGCTGGCGACGATCGCCGAGGCCATCGGGCCATTGACAGTGACCTGCTGCTCCAGGGTGGTGCCGCCCCCGGGGTGCTCCAGCAGGGACCACCGCACGCGGGTCCCGCCGATCGGTGCCGGCTGCTCGAAGCCGAGGGAGCGCCCAGGCTCCACCTCCGTGATGCGCAGTGGACCGGCCGTGCGGCCGTGCAGCGCCGCCGCCCAGCCGCGCGCGGGCAGATAGTGGCCGCGCTGACCGACCGCCACCTGCACGACCTGGGCCTCTGCCACGGCGGCGGTGTGGGAGACCGGCGCCTCGGCATACTCGTGCGGTTGAGGTGCTTCAAGGGTGAAGGAGCGGATCGCGCCGCTCCAGGCCGGCCACCGGGTCGGGTCGCCGACGACCTCCCAGAGCTCGTCGGCGGGGAGGGCGAAGAAGTGGCGGAGCGTCCGCTGCCAGGTCATGGGGTCAGCCAACCACGATGGCTCACACCGACAGCGCATCCGGTGGCCGACTCGCGCCCGGTGAGTGGGATCACCCGCCGGGCCGTGAAACGATGCAGGCATGACGTTCCAGAACGGGCAGAACCCGCAGGGGCAGCCGGGCCAGGTGCCGCCGCCCCCGCAGCAGAAGAAGCCGACGCGCAACAAGCTCAACGGCTGGCTCTATGTCGGCCTCGGCGTGATCTTCATCCTGCTCGGCGTGCTGGGCTTCGTCGGCGACACCCGTGGCGCGTTCATGAACTGGCTGTTCATCATCCTCGGTGTCGCGAACGGCATCATGGGCGTGCGTGAGGTCATCAACTCGCGCAAGAAGCAGATCGACCCGTTCAGCCCCGACAACAGGAGCACGCCGTGACCGACAGCCCACAGGTGCCGGACAACCCCGAGCGGCCCGACAACCCTGAGCGGCCGGACAGTGCTGGGGTGCCCGCGCAGGAGCCGACGGCCCGGGAGAAGGCCACGGCGCGCAACAAGAAGCAGGCCTGGCTCTACATCGTGATCGGCGTCGTGCTGGGCGTCGTCGCGGTGCTCGGGCTGGTGTCCGACGACCGCGGAGTCCTGGACTGGGCGCTGCTGGTGCTGGCGATCATCAACCTGGGCATCGGTGTCATGGCCGTGCGTCGTCCCGAGCCGCGGATCGTCGAGCCGAACGACCGCTAAGCCGACTGCCGCTGTGAGCCTGCTCCGCACGCCCGCCGACCATGCAGGTCGGGCGAGGGGCGCGCGGGGTGAGCACTCGGCATACGGCGGGTGGGTTGCTCAGTCCTCCAGCAGGTCCCGGATGGCACCGGCCAGGCGCACTGAGGCCTCGATCTCGACCCGGCGGTTGGACACGCTCTCGACGTTGAAGCCGAACGGGACCCCCAGCCGCTGGCAGAAGGTCGCCAGCTCGGCGGCCGCGGTCGCGCACTGGTCATAGGAGTCGGTGAGCGGATCGTCGGAGTGCTCGAGCTGGTTCTGCAGCCACCGCGGCACGTGCACCCCGAGCCACTGCAGGAACTCCAGGGTCTTCAGCGAGCCGCACACCGACAGCGTGAACACCAGGTGGGCCGGCTCGACGCCGCGCTCGCGGCAGGCATAGGCATAGTCGGAGACCAGGTCCTTGGCCCACGTCAGGTCATAGACCACCTGGGTGACGAAGAAGGACGTGCCGACCGCCTGCTTGCCCAGCATCCGGTCGTGCTCGTCGGTGCGGCGGGCGTGCCGCTCGGGGATCGCGACGCTGCCGAGCGGCAACAGGCTCCCGGTGTCCTGCCAGAGTGACTGTGCCTCAGCGAGTTTGGTGCGCACAGCAGAGTGCTGCGAGGAGGCGCCGACCAGGACGGTGGCGACCTGACCGGGGTCCTGCTCAGCGAGCCAACTCTTCAGGTCTGCTGGTTCATACTTGCCGACCGAGCGATAGATGATGACCGGCTGCTGCCACCCGCCGAGGTGGTCGGCGTGGAAAGTCGCCGGGTCGAGGCTGCGCACGAAGGGGAACGGCCGCACGTCCGGGTTGCGGTCCGACTCGTCCTCGATGTCATAGAGCACGAGCGCGTCCAGGCCCAGGGGCTGCAGCCGCTCGATCGTCACGTCGGCGATGCGGCTCAGGTCCTCCGGCGCCGTCGCCTCTCGCGGTGGCGTGAGGCTGAAGAGTCGCAACGGTGTTGACCGGTCGGCCAGGCGGGTGCCGAACCCGACCGGCTCGGGGGTCTGTGGTGCCACGGGAGTGCCTCCTTCGCTGTCAGGCTACGCGGCGGGTGGCCGTGTCCGTCGCCTTGTCTGTCGGCTTGTCTGTCGCTGTGGCGGCCCGGTCCAGGGCGGCCGCCAGGTCGGCGCGCAGGTCGTCGCTGTGCTCGATCCCCACCGAGACCCGCAACAGACCATCCCGTATGCCGGCAGTCCGGCGGGCGTCGGCGCTCATCGAGGCGTGGGTCATGGTGGCAGGGTGGGCGATCAGGCTCTCGGTCCCGCCGAGAGACTCCGCGAGGCTGAAACATCGCAGCCCGGTCAGGAACGCGCGCACGGCTGCCTCGCCGCCGCGCAGCTCGACGGAGAACATCGCACCGAAGCCGTCCTGCTGGCGGGCTGCGATCTCGTGGCCGGGGTGGTCGGGCAGGCCGGGATAGTGGACCGCCTCCACTGCGGGGTGGTCCACGAGGAGGTCGACCAGGACCTCGGCGTTCTCCTGGTGGGCGCGCAGGCGGGTGTGCAGGGTGCGCAGCCCGCGCAGCGTGAGATAGGAGTCGAACGGGCTGCCGGTGATCCCGAGCACGTTGGCCCAGTAAGAGAACTCCTCGTGCAGCTCGGGGGTCGCCGCGATCACCGCGCCACCGACGACGTCGCTGTGGCCGTTGATGAACTTGGTCGTCGAGTGGACCACGGCGTCCACGCCGAACTCGAACGGGCGCTGCAGGACGGGGGAGAGGAAGGTGTTGTCGGCGACGACGAGGGCGCCGACGGCGTGGGCTGCCTCGGTGACGGCGGCGATGTCGGTGATCCGAAGCAGGGGGTTGGACGGCGTCTCCAGCCAGACCACGCGTGGCGGGTGCGGTCCGGTCAGGGCTGCCTCGAGTGCCTCGGCGTCGGCATAGTCGATGCACTGGTAGTCGAACTGCCCCCGTCCGGCGAGGGAGTCGAACAGCCGCCAGGTGCCGCCATAGCAGTCGTGCGGGATCAGGATCGTGTCGCCGGGGCGCAGCAGGGTGGACACGCACAGCGTGATGGCTGCCATGCCGGTTGCCGTGATGGTGCCGGCGTGCCCGCCCTCCAGCGTGGTCAGCGCCTCGGCCAGCAGGTCGCGGGTCGGGTTGCCGCTGCGGGTGTAGTCGTAGTCCCGCTTCTCGCCGAACTCGGCGAAGCTGAAGTTTGAGGAGAGATACAGCGGCGGGACGATTGCACCCTGTGCCGGGTCGGTGTCGATGCCGGTGCGCAGGCCGCGGGTCAGAGCGGAGATGTCGGTCATGACGGTGCCTTTCCCAGGTGTCAGGCCGCCAGATGTCTGGTGTCAGACCATGCGGTTGACCGAGAAACGGCTGCACTCCCGGGCGACGTGGGACGTCGTCCGCGAAGCTCCATCTTCCGGTGTCCTCGAGAGGAACCGCAGGATGTGGCACCTTTTCCGCGGATTGCTCCCCGGAAGGCTGCCCCGGCTTCATCGGGCCTGTCCCTCTGCCGGTCGTGATGGATATCGTTCGAGAACTTACCCCATGCGCCGAAGGAAACCAAGGGTGGGGCTCCCGACAGTCACGCCAAACGAAGATTCCCCGTCCACCCGCAAAAAGATAGAGGTCTCGTACGGCTGATACGCATTTTCGTAAAGGTTTCGTACGTCGGGCCCGGGACGCCACCGGTCAGGTGGTGCGCAGATCACGTCGGCGGAAGGCCACGATGGATCCGGCAAAGATCGTGGCGGCCGCGACACCGAGAGCGAGGGTCGCGGCCCCGGAGAGGTCGTCCTGGGGGAGCGTGCCGACGAGGTGCACGGGGGAGAGGTCGCGGGACCAGGCGGGCAGCCGGAGGGTTTCGGCCAGGAACCCGACCAGGACGATCCACCCGACGAGCAGCCACGCCAGCCCGGCAAGCGGGGGCAGTGCGGCACGCAGGGCGGAGGCGATCGCAGCAACAAAGAGCACAGGGACGGCATATCCCCAACCGACGCCCAGGGCGGTGCCGAGCGTGTCGCGATCACCGGTCGTGGCCCAGCTCGTCAGCCCGAGAGCCAGGACGCCCACGGTCAGCACGATCAGCGAGGAGGCGGCCACCACGGCCCACCAGCCCAGCCACACCCCAGTGCGTGATCTCCTGGTGGCCAGCAGCGCGCTGAGTCGCCCCGCACCCTCCTCGGTGCCGAGCTGGCTGGATCCCTGGACTGCGGCGGCGGTTGCGGCCAGGACGATGACGACCACGGCCATGCCGGTCACCACATCCGCTCCGCGCTCGACCCCGAGGGCAGCCAGCACGGTCGGGTTGTCGTCGACGAGCGAGGCCATCTCCTCGGTGAGCAGGCCGAAGCTCCCTGCCCAGAGCACCGCGATGACGCCCCAGGCGAGGGCGGTGGGGCGGGTGAGCCGCCACGCGACGCCGAGCACCGTCCCCAGGGCAGGCTGCACACGTGCCGGTCGCGCCCGCGCCGGGCCGGGGTGCGGCGCGATGACGCCCGCCCCGAGATCACGCCGAAGGGCGACCCAGGTGGCGGCCGCGAGCAGGAGCAGCGAGCCGAGGGCGAAAGCAACCAGGGGCCAGGCTCGTGGCTGCGCGAAGGGCGCGATGGCTGCTGCCCACCCCAGTGGGCTGGCCCAGGCCGCGTCCCAACCGCGACCGTCGATCACGGCCCGCGTGAGGAAGGCGCCGGTGGTGAGGCCGAGGCCGATCAGGTGGGCGGTCCGGGTGGACTGGGCGAGCTGACCGAGCAGCAGACCTGTCGCGCCGAAGAACAGCATCAGCAGCACGACTCCGGCGACATACCAGATTGACCCGGCCCCGAGCCCGGCCACGACCATGCCCGGCAGCATCAGGGCGCCGGTCAGCAGGCACGTCCCCAGCAGCAGCACTGCCCCAGCGGCCAGTGGTGCGAGGCGTCCGAGGCGCGTGGCCGTCAGCAGCTCGGTGCGCCCGGCCTCCTCCTCACCCCGCGTGTGGCGCACGGCCACGTGCAGGGCCAGCAGGGGGAAGAGGAGCTGGCCCATGAACCCGATCTCGTATGCCGTGATGCCCCCGAGAGTGTGCAGTCCGTGCCCCAGCCCATTGAACGCCTGGGTGGCGGGCGAGACTCCGAGAGTCTCGGCATACAGCTGTCTGTCTGTCAGGTCTGGATAGAGGGCGGCGATGCTCCCGGCCACGGTGGTGACCAGTCCTGCCGCAAGGGCTGCCACGGCGAGCAGTCCGGGCCAACCGGTGCGCAGGCTGAGCCGGATGATCCTGGCGGTGCCCTCGGTCTGGTGCGACATCAGGCGACCAGCCCGTCGCGTGTCTGGTGGCCTCCGTTGGGCACCTGGTGGTCCGCGTCCGACTCCTGGTAGTGCTCCAGGAAGAGCTGCTCCAGGCTCGGGGGGCGCACCGTCAGGTCCCGCGGCCCCGCAGCGCTCACGGCGGCGATGGCTGCGGTGAGTCCCGCGTGGGTGACGGTCAACGTGGTCCTGACGTCGTGCGGGCGTTGCTCCTGCGTGAGATTGCTGACGCCCTCGATCGTGTCGAGGCGCGCCGGGGGAGCTGGTGTGATGGCGTCGATCGTGGTCAGCGTGCCGAGTCGCAACTCCTCGAGCGTGCCCGTGGATACCGTCCTCCCGGAGCGGATGATGGTGAGTCGGTCGCACAGGGCCTCGACCTCGGCCAGGATGTGGCTGCTCAGCAGGACGGTGCGACCTTCTGCGTTGAGGTCGCCGACGACCTGTTGAAAGACGGACTCCATCAGCGGGTCGAGTCCGGAGGTCGGCTCATCCAGGATGAACAGGTCGGCGTCGCAGGACAGGGCCGCGACCAGGGCGACCTTCTGACGGTTGCCCTTGGAATAGGTCCGGGCCCGTTTCGTCGGATCCAGCTCGAACCGCTCGACCAGGTCATCGCGACGACGTGGGTCCATGGTCCCCTGGAAGCCGCCGAGCAGGTCGATGCACTCGCCGCCGGACAGTCCCGGCCACAGTGAGGTGTCGCCCGGGACGTAGGCCAGGCGGGACCGGGTGGCAACGCCGTGGCGCCAGGGGTCCATCCCGAACACCTCCGCACGGCCGTCGTTCAACCGGAGCTGACCGAGCAGGGCCCGAATCGTCGTGGACTTGCCCGCTCCGTTCGGGCCGAGGAATCCATGGATCTCGCCCGAGGCGACCTCGAGGTTCAGGCCGTCCAGGGCGCGCGTCGCGCCGAAGGTCTTCACGAGACCGCGACCACTCAGTACCGAATCTGACAGTGACTTGCTCATGACAGTGACTGTACACGATAAGATGACAGTGACTACCAGTTGGGAGTGATGTTCATGTCGAGACAGAGTGCGGCGTCGGCCCCGCCCGGGGTGCAGAGCCCCCCGGTGCAGGGCCTGCGGGAGCGCAAGAAGGCCGCCACCATGCACCACATCCAGGAGACCGCGCTCGCGCTGTTTGCCGAGCATGGTTTCGATGCGGTGACC
The DNA here is from genome assembly GCF_023923225.1 of Ornithinimicrobium faecis. GTDB lineage: Bacteria > Actinomycetota > Actinomycetes > Actinomycetales > Dermatophilaceae > Ornithinicoccus > Ornithinicoccus faecis. The sequence goes on from NZ_CP099489.1 coordinate 1,745,863, forward strand.
ATCGAGCAGGTGGCGGATGCCGCAGACGTCTCACCCAGCACCGTCTATCGCTACTTCGGGACCAAGGAGGGCGTGATCCTGCACGACGAGTACGACGACCAGCTGCTCGTCTCGTTGGCGCACTACCTGGGGGAGGATCTTTCGCCCTGGGAGGCGGCAGAGGCGGCCTTCAGCGTGATCGAGCAAGGTCACTTCGTTGACGAGGAGGAGTCGACGCGTGCGCGGATCCGGCTGTGGTTCGAGGTCCCCTCGATCCGCTCCGCGGCCTACCTGGTCATCGACGATGTCATCGATGATCTTGCTCGGGCGATGACGGACACGGGACGCTGGAGCTTCCCGGAGTCCCGCATCATCGCCAGTGGCATCATCTGGCCGTTCATCGCTGCCCTGCGGAACTGGCACGACTCGGGCGGGGAGACCGGCTGGCGTGAGCACGCCGCCCGAGCGCTCACCGTGCTTCGCAAGTCTGCCATCTCGGCACGTTGACCGCCGCGACCGCTCGCTGGCCCAGGTCGTGTTTGTGCAGGTCAGGGCTCTGTCAGTGGTGGCGTCTAGGTTTGTTGTATGGCGCAGAGGACGGGACTCGAGGACAGCGGTGTCACCGCTGCTGAGTCGGCTGCGCTCACAGACGGGGGTATGCCGAGGGGCAGGTCCGCGACCTCGGTCCGGGTGGGTGGGGGTCGGGTGCGGTATGCGCCGGTGATTGGGTCTGGGCCGTTGCGGGAGAAGCCGGCCTCGGGCCCCTTGGTGCCGGTCCCGGAGATCGAGTCCCAGGCCGAGCAGCCGGCTGATGGGTCAGCGGCGACGAGCAGCTCCGCTGATCGTGGCGTGCCGTTGACGGCCTCGGGTCATGAGGTGCCGGAGTTTGTGGCGGGCAGCGCGCACATGGTGCAGATGCTCGCGGCGGAGTTCCCGTTGGGGTCGTTGCCGGAGCAGGGGGTGGGCGAAGCGGTCGGCGCGGCGCAGGCGTTGGTGCAGGCCGCGCAGTCGCTGTTGGTCACTGTCACGCATGAGGCGATCAGTCGGGGCCTGCCGGCCCAGTCGGGGCACTCGGTGCCGGACTGGATCACCACCTGGGCACCGAGCATTGACCGCCCCGAGGCGCTGGCGACGGCACGAATGGCCGCAGCTGTCGGGGATGCCCGGTTCGAGGCGTTGTCGGCGAAGGTTGGTGATGGCACTGCGCGGGTGTCGCGGGCTGAGGTGATCGTCCGGTTGACCCGGGAGATGACTTCGATCGCGACGGCTGAGTCGTTGCAGGCCGTGACGGATCTGATGACGGGCCAGGTGGAGACGACCTCGTTGGCCGGGATGAAGCAGGTCGCTTCGGCAGTGCGTGAGCACCTGGTCGAGCCCGATGATGACGAGGATGAGGACAACACGAAAGCCGCGCGGCGGTTGCTGCGCCGGGTGGGGACCGTCGCCGGGTTGGCGGAGTGGCAGTTGCTGTTGGATGAGGAGGGGCAGGCGATCCTGACCGCGGCCCTGGACCCACTGTCCGCGCCGCGCCCAGGCGGCGATGACCACGGGGCCCACCAGCTCGACAACCGCACCGCATCCACCCGCCGGGCGGACGCGTTGTTGGAGATCATCGGCCGCGGCGTCGCCGCCCCCGAAGGGCAGACTCAGACGGAGAAGGCGAAGATCCACGTCACGATCGATAAGGAAGCTCTTGCGGGGAAGGTGGCTGGTGGTGGCCACACCGCCACGGGTGAACATTTGTCGGCGGGGACGATCCGGCGGTTGGCGTGTGACGCGCAGATCATCCCGATCATGCTCGGTGGCCCCTCAGAGCCGTTGGACGTGGGCCGGGTGCACCGGTTGTTCACCCCGTCCCAACGCGCAGCAGTGCTGTTGCGAGACCGCGGATGCAGCTTTCCCGGGTGTTCGATGCCCGCGGGATGGACAGAGATTCATCACATCGTGCACTGGGTCTTCGGCGGCGCCACGGACCTGGACAACGCTGCCGCGTTGTGTCGACGACACCACGTGGTGGTGCACCGCTATGGCTACACCGCGACCGTCACCGACACCGAGGTCATCTGGCACCTCAACAACGGACTCGACAACCAGAGTGGACCCCTCGCTGGGCCACTGGTCGACACCTGACGCCCACGCCCCACACCCCGCCAGACCGGCGGGGCCACAGGCACGTCCGGCGGTCTCCAGCCGGGCTCGGCCACCCCGGCAACGGTGGCGGTGCGGATTGTGGACTCGGTACGGGGCGGAGCAGGCCGCCTCCCTCTCAGCGGCTTCTGGTCAGTCGTCCTCCGATGCGCTCGGAGGGACGGTCCCACTGCGCCACGTCGGCCTCCGGCACGGCGAAGGCTTCGAAGCGCGTCGTCGCTCGGACACCCGGCTCCTGATAGACCGCCCGGGCGTAGTCCCACAGGTGGGAGTAAGCCTCGAGTGTCGGACCGAGCGCGCCGTCGGCGTTGGCCTGGGTGTCGAGGCGCAGCAGGGTCACGATCACCCGCAGATCAGCGAGGGTGAGGTCGTCGCCGACCAGATAGGTCGAGTGGCTGAGCCGTTCGTCAAGCACACCCAGGGTCTCGATCAGTCGGACACGGGCCACCTCACCTGCAGCACCGTCGGCACGAGCCGCGCCGACTCCCTGGTTGAGGGCCGGGTGCAGCCACGCCTCGGCGTCGTCGATCGCACGACGCAGCGCCACCGGATAGAGATCGCGGCCTGCCTCAGCCCCGAAGGTGCTGGCCAGGTCGCGGTCGAGATGGGCATACGTGTTGGACACGACCCGTCCGCCCTCCCGGTCCCACAGCGTCGGCGTCGAGACGTGTCCGTCGAAGCCCGCCTCGGTCGCCTCATACGCCTGGCGCAACAGGGTGAAGTCGTTCACGGGGTCGGCGCCGGTGGGCTCACGGAACGCCCAGCCACGGCCATCGCGGTCGCCGTGGACAGAGGACACCGAGACGACCGAGGGGTCCACGCCGGCCACCGCCAGCACAGCGGTGGAGCGCTGCGCCCAGGGGCAGAACCACCCGGAGTACAGGTGGTAGCGCCCAGGGATCGCGGGGAACTCGGGGCTGCCGAGGCGACCGTCGAAGCGCAGCAGCGGTCGTGGATCGTCCGGCTTCTGCGGCACCCGATAGGTGCCGTGCACGCTGGTGTCGGCGGGACTGGCGTAGGTGGAACTGGCATAGGCAGGACTGGCGAAGCTGCTCACGCCGCCACCTCCGATCCGGTCGCAGCGACGGCGGAGGCCGGGTTGACCGGAGCAGCCAGGGGCCGCGAGGGCAGCTCGCGGCGCAGCACCGGGGCCACCGCGGACTGGAACAGCTCCAGTGAATTCCGGTTCTGGGCCGGTGTGATGCCCTCTCCGTCTGCATGGAGGTGCATGACCTCCTGCCCGAGCTGCTCGTGATAGCGGTGCACCTTGTCGATGATCTGCTGCGGGCTGCCGACCAGGGCCGAGCTGCGCTCCAAGAAGTCCTCGAAGGAGGAGAAGGCTGGCTCGACACCGTTGGCGGCGAACTGGCGGGCGCGTGCCTCATAGACCGGGCGATAGAGGTCCTGCGCCTCCTGGCTGGTCGGGGTGACCAGGAAGCCGGCGGTGCCCGCCCCCACGAGTGCGTCAGCCGGGGCGTGTCCGGCGGCGGCCCACTGCTCGCGGTAGTAGCGCACCAGTTCGGCATACGGCTCGACCGAGTTGGTCACGTTGGCCGAGAACAGCGGCTCGCCGAACTCGACGGCCACGTCCACGGACTCGCGGCTGGTGGCGCTGCCGTGCCAGACGCGGATCGGGCGCTGCAGCGGCTGCGGCCAGACCTCGGCGTCCTCCAGCGGTGGACGGAACTGACCCGACCAGGTGATCCTGTTGTTGCGCCACAGGCGGCGGAAGACCTCATACGACTCGCGGTTGCGCGCCCACTGGTCCTCCGGGGTGACGTGGAACAGGTCTCGCTGGGCGGCGCCGTTGCCCTTGCCGATGATCAGCTCGAGGCGACCGTCGGCCAGGTTGTCCAGCGTCGCGTAGTCCTCGAACGCCCGGACCGGGTCGAGCAGGCTCAGCGTGGTCACACCGGTGAACAACCGGATGCTGCTGGTCCGGGCCGCGATGTGACTGAGGATCACGGTGGGGGAGGAAGAGATGAATGGGCGCTCGTGACGCTCGCCCACGGCATACCCGTCGAAGCCGAGCTCCTCAGCCTGGACCGCCTGGTCCACCACGCTCCGCAGTCGCTGGTGGGTGGAGACGAGCTCTCCGGTGACGGGGTCGGGCACGTGGGTGATCAGGGTCAGGACAAGGAACTTCATGAGGCGTCTCCATCGTGTCGGGTGGGGCGGCGGGTGCCGGCGATCGCGCCGAGCAGCTCGCGGGTGTAGGGATGTTCGGGCTGGTCGAAGATCTGGTGGGTGGGGGCGAGCTCGACCAACTGGCCAGAGCGCATGACCGCGACCTCGTGGGCGATCTGGCGCACCACGCCCAGGTCGTGGGTGATGAACAGATAGGTCAGGTCTTCCTGCTCCTGCAGCTCCGCGAGCAGCTCGAGCACCTGGGCCTGGACCGACACGTCGAGGGCCGAGACCGCCTCGTCACAGACGACCAGGTCCGGGTTGAGCGCGAGGGCCCGGGCGATCGCAACCCGCTGGCGCTGACCACCGGACAGCTCGGCCGGTCGCCGCGTCAGTGTGCTCTCCGGCAGCGCGACCCGGTCCAGCAGCCGGGCGGCCGTCTCGTGCTGGCTGCGCCGGTCGCCGATGCCGAAGGCCCGCAACGGCTCGGTGACGACCTCCTTGACACTGAAGCGCGGGTCGAGGGAGGCATAGGGGTTCTGATAGACCAGCTGAGCCCGACGGCGCAGCTCACGCCACTCGCGGCCCCTGGCGTGGGTGATGTCGTCACCGGCAAAGGCGATCGTCCCCTCGGTGGGGTCGGCCAGCCGGAGCACCAGCCGTGCCGTCGTGGACTTGCCGGAGCCGGACTCGCCGACGAGGGCAAGCGTCCGCCCGCGGTGGAGGGTGAAGCTGACGTCATCGACGGCCCGGAGCACGCTGTCCCCTCCGCGGCGCGCACCGGGGAGGCGGAACTCCTTGACCAGGTTGCGCACCTCGACCAGGGGTGCGGTGTCCCGTTCGATGCCGTATGCCGTGGGCCGGGCCGCAGAGGTAAGTGCGGCCGAGGTGAGTGTGGCCGAGGTGAGGGTGGCTGGGGTCGGTGCGGTGGAGGCGAGGGCGGCTGAGGTTCGGGTGAGCGTGGGTCCGCCCAGTCCCGGCGCGGCGGCCAGCAGACGCCGGGTGTAGCTGTCCTGCGGGTTGCTCAGGACCTCCTCGACCGGGCCGTGCTCCACCACGAGGCCGTGGTTGAGCACGACGATCCGGTCCGCGCGGTCGGCGGCGACACCGAGGTCGTGGGTGACCAGGAGCACCGAGGTGCCGGACTCCCGCGTCAGCGTCTCGAGGTGGTCCAGGATGCGGCGCTGCACCGTCACGTCCAGGGCACTGGTGGGCTCGTCGGCGATGAGCAGCTCGGGATCCGAGGCGATGGAGATCGCGATCAGCACCCGCTGCCGCATCCCACCGGAGAGCTCGTGCGGATACTGACGCATCCGCTGCTCCGGCTGGTCCAGGCCAGCCCGCTCCAGCAGCGCCGCGGCCTCGGTCCGGGCCTGGGCACGGGGGAGTCGACGGTGTGCGGTGAGGGCCCCGATGACCTGGGCGCCGATCCGCTTCACCGGGTTGAGTGAGACCGTCGGGTCCTGGGGAATCAGTCCGACGTCCCGCCCGCGGATGCTGCGGAAGCGGTTCTCGCTCCAGCCGGAGACGTCCTGCCCCGACAGGGTGATGGACCCCTGATCGATCTGCGCGTTGTCGGCCAGCAGCCCGATCAGCGCGTGCCCGAGCGTGCTCTTGCCCGAGCCGGACTCACCGACCAGGGCGACGACCTCGCCGCGGGCGATGTCCAGATCGACACCGCGCAGGGCCGGGACGATGCCCTTGCTCGTCTGATAGCTGACGTGCAGGTCGCGGACGCTGAGCAGGCCCGCCGCAACCTCCGACCCGACGTGCGGTGTGGCCGGGTTCTCCTCCGACCCGACGTGCGGTGGGGCCGGGTTTTCCTCCGACCGAGCGCGTGGTGTGGCGACTTCCGGGCCGACCGGGCGCGTGGTGTGGTCAGTTTCGGGGCGACCGAGCGCGTCGTGGCGCGTCGTTGTGCTCATCGGAAGGTCCTCCACTCTCCGTCGAGTGCCTTGGAGACGCGGTTGACCGCGAGCACCGTGGCGGCGATGGTCAGGCCGGGCAGCATGGTCAGCCAGCCGGCGGTGGCCAGGAAGTTGCGGCCCTCGGAGACGAGGGCACCCCACTCGGGTGCTGGCCGAGGTGCGCCGTAGCCCAGGAAACTGAGCGCCGAGACGGCCAGGATCGCCGTGCCAAACTCGAGCACGGCCAGGGCCAGGATCGGACCCGACGCGTTCGGCAGGATGTGCCGCCGCAGGGTCACGTGCCAGCGGGAGCCGAGGGACCGGGCGGCCTCGACATAGGTCGACTGACTCACCCGCAGCGTCTGCGACCGGGCGATCCGGGCGAAGCCGGCGATGCTCCCGATGGCGACCGCGATGGCCACGTTGGTGCTGCCGAAGCCGAGGGCCGCGATGAGGGCAAGGGACAGCAGCAGGGACGGGACGGCCATCAGCACGTCGACCACGCGCATCACCGCGTTGTCGACGCCGCCACCGACAAACCCGGCGGTCAGCCCGAAGAGGCCACCGATCACCGACGCGATGACGACAGCGAGCAGGGCCGTGCGCATCGACAGCGCTGTCCCGTGCACCATCCGCGTGAACAGGTCACGGCCCAGGTGGTCGGTGCCGAACCAGTGCTGGGTGCTGGGCGCCAACAACTTCTGCGTTGTGTCACCAGTGAGCGGGTCGCCAGGGGCCAGCACCGACGGCGCGAAGGCGGCCAGCACCACCACCGCCAGGAGCGCCACACTCAGCAACAGGCCAGGACGCAGCACGACGAACCGGGCGGGTCGGGGGAGCGCACCGAACCTCAGGCTGCGCGCCCGGGACACCCCGGTGAGCGTGGCTGTGGAGACGGTCGTGGGCGGGTCGGCGACCACGCGTGCGCTGCTGGGATGGCGGACGGAGATCTCGGTGTCGGTGCTCATGTGCTGGCCTTTCCAACAGTGACTCTCGGGTCGGCCAGGGGGAGCAACAGGTCGACGACGAGGTTGGCGATCACGAAGATCGCTGCCGCGAAGACGACGATCCCCTGGACGACGGGCAGGTCCTGGAACCCGACGGAGGTGACGGTCAGGCGACCGACCCCCGCCCGGCTGAAGACGGTCTCGACGACGACGGAGCCAGCGAGCAGCCCACCCACGACCATCCCCGCGATGGTCAGCACCGGCAGTGCCGCGTTGCGCAGGGCGTGCTGCAGGTGGATCGCCCGCCGGGTGATCCCGGTGGCCCGGGCGGTGACGATGTAGGGCTCGGCCAGGGCCTCCTGCAGGCAGCTGGCCGTGACCTGCGCCAGGATCGCGCCGATCGGGAACGCCAGGGTGATGGCGGGCAGCACCAGGGAGCGCCAGCCGTGCTCACCCAGCGCCGGCAACCAGCCGAGCTGGAAGCTAAACCACTGCACGAGCACCAGCCCCACCCAGAAGGTCGGCAACGAGACGCCGAGCGGGGGCAGCCCGAGCAGGAGCTGCTTGAGCCACCGCACCTGGGTGAACGTTGCCAGCAGGGCCAGCCCGATGCCGCCGACCACCGCGAGCGCAAAGGCGCTCCCGGCGAGCTGGGCCGTGTTGGGCAGGGCGGCCGCGATGGCCGAGGTCACCGACTGCCCGGTCTGGACCGAGGCCCCGAAGTCGCCCTGGAGGGCGGACCACAGTCTGGCCCCGTACTGGACCAGCAGCGGGTCGTCGAAGCCGTACTGCGCGCGCAGAGCCGCCAGCTCCTCCGCGCTCACCGGGGTGCCCTCCTGCCCGCCGGAGGCCATGGCGGCGACGGGGTCACCGGGGACCAGATAAAGGATGACGAAGGAGACGGTGTAGGCCGCCCAGAGCACACCCACTGCCAGGGCGAGCCGGACCGCGATATAGCGAGCCATCGGTCCTACTGTCCGATCCAGGCGTCGAACAGCTGCACCCGCGAGCTGGCGTCATAGGCCACGCCGTAGACGGTGGGGCCCGCGGCCAGGACGGTGGTCAGCTCGACGACCGGCACCGAGTGATAGCCGGCGACCACGCCCTCCTGCGCCTGGGCCGCCAGGTCAGCGCGCTCGGCCGGGTCCGCGGCGGCGGCCTGGTCGGCCAGCACCTGATCCAGGTCGGAGGCCGGCAGACGATAGGAGTTGGCCCCCTCGCTGGAGTAGGAGGTGCGCAGGATGTCGGCGTCGGCCCGGGTCAGGTTGCCCCAGTTGGCCTGATAGTCGCCCTCGGCGATGCGGGTGCCCCAGTCGGCCACCTGGCCCTCGCTCAGGGTGACCTCGATGCCGACGGCGGCCAGCTGCTGCTGGATCAGCTCCAGGGTGGGGGCGTTGGTCGCCGCGTTGTTGAACCACAGGATCTCGAAGGCAGCACGCTCACCGCCCCGCTCATAGATGCCGTCGGCGCCCTGGGTGAACCCGGCCTCCTGCAGCACCTGCTCGGCGACGGCCGGGTCGTGGCCCAACAGAGGTGACTGGTCGGCATACAGGGGGGTGGTTGAGGACAGCGAGCTCGTCGCCGGGAGAACGAAGGAGGTGTAGACCGCCCCGGTGATCTCCTCGCGGTTGATGGCGTGCGAGATCGCTTTTCGCACAGCGGGATCGCTGAGGAGGGGAACCTCGTGGTTGAGGTAGAGACCGAACGGGATGCCCGGGTTGGAGCGCGGGAGCAGCTGGACGTCGGAGCCGGACAGGGCCAGCTCGTCCTGGGAGGCGATGTTGCCGATCACGTCGACCTCGCCGGACTGCACCGCACCGAGGCGGACACCGGACTCCGGGACGACCGAGAACTCCAGCCGGTCCAGATAGGCCGCGCCCTCGTGCTGCCACAGGGAGGAGCCCCAGTCGTAGTCAGCCCGCTTGTCGAGGGTGATCGAGGCGTTGGGCGTGTAGCTGTCCAGCACGAACGGGCCGGAGCCGATCACCGAGGCGCACCGCTCGTCGTCGGTCTGGGCCGCGGACTCCGGGGAGAGCAGACCGAGGGTGTGCGTGGACGTGGCCTGCAGGAACTGGGCGTTGGGGGCGTCAAAGGAGACCGTGACGGTGCGCTCGTCCACGGCCTCGGTGCCCTCGTAGCCGGCGAGGTAGCCGCGGGCCAGCGTCCCCCGGGCGCCCAGCTCGGTGAGCCGGTCCAGGTTCGCCTTGACGGCCTCGGCGTCGACGGGGGCGCCGTCGCTGAAGGTCGCCCCCTCGCGCAGGGTGAAGGTGTAGGTGCTGGCGTCGTCGCTGACCTCCCAGGACTCGGCGAGCCACGGCACGATCTCGCCGGTCTCCGGGTCCTGATCGGTCAGGGAGTCCACCAGGTGGCGGACCGAGTAGATGGTGTCGTTGCTGCCGACCTGGGCGGGGTCGACGCAGCCCTGGTCGGAGCCGACCGCGAACCTCAGGGTGCCGCCGGGAGTCACCTCGTCGGGGGCCTGCGCGGTCTGCGCGGCGGGGTCTGCGGCGTTGTTGGAGGTGCTGGCCGCCCCGGCACCGCTGCAGGCAGCGAGCAGGAGCGTGGCGGAGCTGAGGACGGTGAGCCGCCGGGCGGCTCGGGAGCGGGGTGTCGTCATGGTGTCACCGTTTCGGAGGGTGGGGGAGAGGAGCAGGTATGCCGTGGGGCCGGGTCAGCCGGGCAGGTGCCGGTAGTCACCGGCGTGGTAGAGCAGGGGTTGACCCTCGGAGCGCTCGATCTGTTGGACCTCGGCCAGGAGCACGGCGCTGTCGCCGATGTGGGTGCAGCTGTGCACCTCGAGCACCAGGCGGGCCAGGCAACGGCCCAGGACTGGTATGCCGTGTGGTCCCGTGGCCCAGTCACCGACCGCGGCGAACCGGTCGATCCCGCTGGTGGCGAAGATCTGGGCGGTGTCCTGGTGCTCGGTGGCGAGCAGGTGGGCCGCCAGGTGCCGGGCCGTGGAGACGGTCGGCCAGCTGGACGCGGTGCGGGAGATGTTGAAGCTGACGATCGGCGGATCCAGCGACACCGATGTCAGGGACGTCGCGGTGAAGCCGACGGGCCGCAGTCCAGTCCCGGCCGTGATGACGCTGACCGTGCCGACGCTGTTGCGGAAGGTGGCCCTGAAGTCGGCCTTGAAATCAGCCTGAACGTCGGTCTGGACGTCGACCGTCGGTGTGCTTGCCGCAGCGATCTGGGCAGTCATCGCTGCGCCCCCACGGTCGAAAGGGCTCTGTCCAGGGCGGCAGTGTGCTCGCGGGCCCAGCCGGTCACGTGCTCGGTGGCCTTGAGCACCTGGGGCTCCAGGAGCACCAGGGGAGGCGCCGGCACGCTCGCACCGAGCTCAATCAGCAGCTCTCGCAGGGTGTTTCCCACGGACTCCTGGTGGTCGGGCCTGCCGGCGATGGCCACCGGGATGGCGACGACCCCGGCCAGGTCACCGGCCTGGAAGTGGTCCAGGAAGATCTTGAGCAGGCCGGTGTAGGTGCCCTTGTAGGTCGGTGTGGCCACCAGCAGCAGGTCGGCCTCCCGCACCACGCCCCAGGGGTCGGGGTGTGGTGCGCTGGCGACGGCCGGCTCGTCGGTGAACGTGATGCCGACCAGCTCGGCCAGCTCGAGGATCTCGGGACCGTCGGCGCCTGCGGACGGCAGGGACTCGGCGAGGTGCTGGGCGAGGGTGGTCGCCAGGGTGGCGGTGCGGGACCCGGCGCGCGGGTTGCCGACCAGGATGACGGTGCTCATGCTGACGCCCTCCGCTCGGTGACGTCGTGGCCAGCGAGGTCGTGGCCGGCCAACTCGTGACCGGCCAGCTCGGCCAGTCCGGCTGCGGATCCGGCCTCCCAGGCCGTCGCCGACCGGGCCCCTCCCAGAGCGAGGTTGTCTCGGAGAGTCGACCCCGCGGCATACTCCGATCGCAGGGCACCGCGCTGCGTGAGGATCGGCACCACGTGGTCCACGAAGTCGTCCAGCCCACCGGGTGTGATGTGCGGGACCAGGATGTAGCCGTCACTGACGCCGGTCTCGACGGACTCGATGAGGGTGTCGGCAATGGTCTCCGGGCTGCCGACGAAGTTTTGCCGCGCGCTGATCTCGATGGCGACCTCGCGCAGCGACAGGTTTTTGTCCGCGGCCAACTGCCGGAGACGGGCGACCTCTGCGGCGGGGTCCTTGACGTGCTGCACCCGGCCCTGGACGAGGGCGCCCGGGTGGGACTCCGGCTCGATGTCCGGGAGCGGTCCGTCGGGGTCGAAGCCACTGAGGTCGCGGTTCCAGATGCGCTCGAGGATCAGCTGCGCGGTCTGGCCGCTGACCTGCTGGCGGCGCACCGTGTCGGAGATCCGGCGCGCCTCCTCGTCGGTCGATCCCACGATGAAGGTCGCTGCGGGCAGGATCTTGAGGTCCTCGGGGTCGCGACCATAGCGGGCCAGGCGTCCCTTGATGTCGCGATAGAAGGCCCGTCCGTCATCCCCGGATCCGTGACCGGTGAAGATCGCGTCGGCCGTGCGCGCCGCGAACTCGCGACCGTCGTCGGAGTCGCCGGCCTGGAAGATCACCGGGTGACCCTGTGTCGGCCGCGGGGTGTTGAAGGTGCCGTGGATGTCGAAGAAGTGCGAGGTGTAGGCGAAGTCCCCGTCCCGGCCCGTGCGGAACTGGCCGGACTCCCGGTCCGCCACGACGGCGTCCTGGTCCCAGCTGTCCCACAGGTGGCGGTTGGCGGTGACCTGGCTCTCGGCCCGGGCGTAGCGATGCTCGCGGGGGAGGTAGCCGCCACGGCGGAAGTTGCGGCCGGTGAAGGCATCGGAGCTGGTGACCACATTCCATCCCGCCCGGCCCTGGGAGAGCAGGTCGAGGGTGGCGAACTGGCGGGCCAGCTCGTAGGGCTCGTTGAAGGTGGCGTTGATGGTGCCGACGAGCCCGAGGTGCTCCGTCACGCCGGCGAGGGCCGCCAGCACCGGGAGGGTGTCCGGGCGGCCGACGACGTCGAGGTCGTGGATGTGTCCGCGCTGCTCGCGCAGCGCCAGGCCCTCGGCGAGGAAGAGGAAGTCAAACCGGCCGCGCTCGGCGGTCTGCGCGAACCGGCGGAAGGACTCAAACTCGATGTGGCTGCCGGAGCGGGGGTCGCTCCAGACGGTGGTGTTGTTGACCCCGGGGAAGTGGGCTCCGAGGATGACCTGCTTGGGCATGGCGGTGGCCTTTCTGGTCAGGACGCGGTGGCGTAGCGGTTCGTGGCGACCGGCAGACCCAGCCGGTCGCGCAGGGTGGGCTGGTCGTAGGCAGTGCGGAACACGCCGGCCTCCTGCAGGAGTGGGACGAGCTCGCTGGTGATGGCGGGGAGGTCGACGGCGTGCTCGGCGGGCCGCAGACGGAAGCCGGCATAACCGCGTCCCCGCCAGCGACCGATCAGGGCTGCCAGCTCGGGCGCGCTCCCGGTGAAAATCAGTGCGTCGGAGGCGAACTCGTCGCCGGCCGCCTCGCCGAGTGCGGCCAGTCGCTCTGCGCCGCTGGAGCCCGGGGTGTCCAGGACGACCTCGAGGTCGGCGAAGACCAGCAGCGGGGTCTCGGCGGTGCGCACGCGGGCCTCGGCGTCCCGCACCTCCGCGAGGATCCAGTCGGCGTCCGCATCGTCGTGCGGGGTGACGAACAGGACGTCGGCGCCGCGCGCGGCCAACTCGTAGGGGACCGTGGCGTGCCCGAGGGAGGTCACGACCGGCTGGCCCTGCGGTGGGCGTGGCGTGATCGAGGGGCCGCGCACCGAGAAGAAGTCACCCTCGAAGTCGACGTAGTGCAGCTTGTCGCGGTCGATGAAGCGCCCGGTCGCGGCGTCCCGGATCTCCGCGTCGTGTTCCCAGCTGTCCCAGAGTTGGCGCACGACCTCCACGACTTCGGTGGCCTCGTCGAACAGCTCACCGACCCGGGCCGACTTCTCCTCCGGCGAGGAGTTTGGGTCGAAGGAGCCGGGGATCGTCCGGCGGCCGAAGTGCTCGGCCTCACCCGGGCGTCCAGACACCTGCACCCGCCAGCCGGCCCGGCCGTTGCTGACGTGGTCGAGTGTCGCCAGGTTCTTGGACACGTGGAACGGTTCGGTGTGCGTGGTGGTGATGGTGGGCACCAGACCGATGTGCTCGGTGCGGGTGGCCGCGAAGGAGGCCAGCAGGCTGGCGTCGAGGCGGCCGCGCAGCCGGCCCTGCCCAGGCACCGGCGTCGGGTCGAGCGGTGAGGCCCCCTGCACCGTGAGGGAGTCCTCGATGGTGACGAAATCGATCAGGCCGCGCTCGGCCTCACGCGCCAGGTCGGTCCAGTAGGCGCCGGAGAAGACCTCGGCGGCACGCGAGTGGGGTTGGAGCCAGGAGCCGGGGTGCCAGCCGGTGCCGTCCAGGGCGATCGCGAGGTGGGTGGGAGGCAGCGAAGAACTCATGAAAGATGTCCTTTGGTCGAGGAGGGGTGGCCCGTCGTTGGGCCCACGCGGGGGGAGAGACGTCGCGCAGCAACCCCGTGGATCAGCCACGGGCAGTGCGGGCTTCCGGAGGGTGTTGCTTGTGGGTGTTGCGGAGGGTGACGCTTGAGGGTCGTGCTGAGGGTCGTGCTCAGAGACAGCAGCGACAACGACAGCGACAGCCCTGGGCGCGACGGTCCAGATCGCGACAAGCCAGGTCAGGACAGGGCACGGCGTGACAGCCGGGTGCCTGCTGGCGCATGGAGCCGGAGAGGTGGTTCGACGCGGTGCTGAAGCTCACTGCTCAGTCCTTCGTGATCGCACTTGCCGGACCGCGATTGCGGGCCAGCCCAGTCATCACCTGGAGCACCCCACTGCGGGAGAGGGTTGCCGCCCAGCAAGCCAGGGCTTGTCGCTGGATCTCTTGACGTGAAGAAACATAACACCATGCAGGGGACACTCGTCAACCCCCTTATGGATCGGATCGCGTTTGTGTGTATCGTCTGGCCCAGGTCTTGAGTCCGACCCCGCAGCCCTGGCTGGTCGGACGGCAACCCTTCGACATGGTGACGGGGTGCCCCAGGTGATGACCGGGCAGCGCTCTCTTTGGCGCCGCAAGCACGTGTGACCAGCGCGAACAGGAGCAGCACTATGTCCGTCCCCCTGGGAGTCCTTGACCTCGTCCCGGTGAGCAGCGGCTCGACGCCGGCCGACGCCCTGGCGCACAGCATGGTGCTGGCGCGGCGTGCCGAAGCAGCGGGCTATCACCGCTATTGGTTCGCCGAGCACCACCTGAATGCGGGCGTGATCGGGTCCAGCCCGGCCGTGACGATCGCCCTCGGCGGTGCGGCGACCAGCACGATCCGGATCGGGTCCGGGGCGGTCCTCACCGGTCACCGCACAGCGCTGTCGATCGCGGAGGAGTTTGGCCTGCTGGAGGCCGCCTATCCGGGGCGGATCGACCTCGGGTTGGGTCGCTCCGGCAATCGCGCCAAGCCGTCGAGCACGACGGTCCCGAAGGGGCCACTCCCACAGGAGCACCGCACCCCGGAGGGCCTGTTCGTCCCCGCGCCCGTCCCCCTGGGTGGGTTGCTGGCCAGCCCCCGGTTCCAGGTGGCCAACCGACTGCAGTTCCTCCCGGGGGCGGAGACGGCGGAGTATGCCGACACGATCGCCCTCATCCAGGATGCCCTGAGTGGTTCGCTCAAGGTCGACGACCTGGCGCTGCCAGAGGCAGCGGTGGTCAGCGCGACCCCGGCGCAGCTGTGGATCCTGGGCAGCTCACGCGGCGAGTCCTCGGCCCTGGCCGGAGAGCGTGGCCTGCGCTTCGGCGCCAACTATCACGTGGCTCCCTCGGGGGTCATCGACGCGGTGCGGCACTATCGCGACAGTTTCCGTCCCAGCGATGACCTGGACGCACCCCACGTCATCGTGTCCGCCGACGTGGTCGTCGCGCCGACCGATGAGGAGGCCCACTATCTCGCGGCCGGCTATGACCACTGGGTCCACTCGATCCGCTCAGGTGACGGCGCCATCCCCTATCCCCACCCGGAGGAGGCACTGGCCAATCCCCTGGGAGAGGCCGAGTCAGCGCTCGTCGACGACCGCGTCCGCACCCGCTTTGTCGGCAGCCCCGAGACAGTCGTCGCGGGACTGCAGTTGCTGCAAGGCTCCACCGGGGCAGACGAACTGCTCATCACCTCGGTCACCCACGATGCCGAGCACCGGGTCCGCTCGCACGAGCTGCTCGCAGCGGCCTGGCAGCAGGCCTGACACCGCCGGGTGATCAGCCGCGGGGCGTCGGGTTGCGACGGGCGAAGTCCACGATCTCCTCGTGAGCGGGCTCGGGCACGCGCACCGAGAGCACCGCGAAGCGCTGCCGCGGGTCGGTGACGCGGGCGAGGCGGTCCTCCTCCGCCACTGACGCCACCACGATCACGGTCGTTGACAGGACAGCCCGGATTGCAGGTGTGATCGCGCTCGCCGTCGGGCAGATGACCGCCAGGAGCTGTCGGCGTCGAGCCACTGGCAGGCCCCAGGCGTAGGCCGGCATCGACCGCCCCGCATGGGCATCCAGCGTCCCGGGCGTGCTGAGCATCTCGCGGGTCAGCGGCACGAGGGCACGCCGCCGTGCCTGCAGGCGCAGCACGTTGCGGGCCCGGTCATACGACTCGTGGACGGCCACCTCACGCGCGGTCGCCCGGGCCACCGCCGCGTGCGCCGCGTCCACGACGGCCGACCGGGCGTCAGCGGCGCTGTCCTGCGAGCGAGAGGGCACGCCAGCACTGTGCCAGACCACGCCGACACTCGGTCGGTGCCGCGCCCGTCCACAGGGGTGGGCGGACGGCATACGGCCGGTCCCGGCCCTCAGAAGAGCTGTCGGAAGTTTGCGCGCGCCAGGTCGAGCAACTCGTCGCCGCGCCCGGAGAAGACCGTCCGGATCGCATAGAGCGTGAAGCCCTTGACCTGCTCGGCCTGGATGGACGGCGGGATCGTGAGCTCCTCGCGCTCGGTCACCACGTCGAGCAGGGCCGGCCCGTCGTGCGCCAGGATCTCGCGCATCGCGTCCGGCAGGTCCTTGGACTTCTCCACCCGGATCCCCTTGAGCCCCAGCGCATTTGCCACGGCCGCCAGGTCCGGGTTCTCCAGGTCGGTCGCATAGCTGACATAGCCGGCGGCCTTCATTTCCAGCTCGACGAAGTTGAGCGAGGAGTTGTTGAGGACCACGATCTTCACGGGCAGCTTGTTCTGGGTGAGGGTCAGCAACTCACCGAGCAGCATGGTCAGGCCGCCGT
Source organism: Ornithinimicrobium faecis (assembly GCF_023923225.1). Taxonomy (GTDB): domain Bacteria; phylum Actinomycetota; class Actinomycetes; order Actinomycetales; family Dermatophilaceae; genus Ornithinicoccus; species Ornithinicoccus faecis. The sequence goes on from NZ_CP099489.1 coordinate 1,762,199, forward strand.
CACCGGACAGGGTGACGACCTGACGGTCGGGATAGGCCGACTGGGCACCGACGGCCTGCGGCACAGCATTGGCCATGCTGCCGTGGATGAAGGAGCCGATGATGCGCCGGCCACCGCCGCTGGTGAGATATCTGGCGGCGTAGACGACCGGTGAACCGACGTCGGGGATGAAGACGGCGTCCGGGGCGGCGAGCTCGTCGACCAGCCGAGCGACATACTGCGGGTGGATGGCCCGGCCGCGCTTGCTCGGGGTGGCCAGGTCGTCCAGCTTGTCGCGGGTCTTGCGATAGTGCTTGAGCGAGTCCTCCAGGTGACGGCGCTTCTTCTTGCGCTGCACCATCGGGGTCAGCGCCCGCACGGTGTCTCCCACGTCGCCGACGAGGCCCAGGTCCAGCGGCACCCGACGCCCGAGCTGCTCACCGCGCAGGTCCACCTGAACGACCTTGGCCTGGCGGGGGAAGAACTGCTGATAGGGGAAGTCCGTGCCGAGCATCAGCAGGACATCGCTGTCCATCATCGCGCGATAGCCGGAGGCGAAACCGAGCAGGCCGGTCATCCCGACGTCGAAGGGGTTGTCGTGCTCGATGAACTGCTTGCCCCGCAGCGCGTGCACGATCGGTGCGCCGAGCGTGTCCGCCAGGGCGACGACCTCGTCGTGGGCGCCCTCGACACCGGCGCCGGCCAGGATGGTGACCCGGTCGCCGCCGTTGAGCAGCTCGGCCGCGGCGCGCAGCTCGTCCTCGGCCGGGACCACGGTGGGGCGGGCTCGCGTGATGACACTGACCCGGTCGTCCGCGATCTCCTGCAGGGCGACGTCTCCGGGGATGACGATGACCGCGACACCACGCTTCTCGATCGCGGTGCGCATCGCGATCTCCATGACGCGTGGCATCTGGGAGGGGTGGGCGACGAGCTCGGTGTAGACGCTGCACTCGGCAAAGAGGTGCTGCGGGTGAGTCTCCTGGAAATAGCCGCTGCCGATCTCGTTGCTGGGGATCTGGGCCGCGATCGCAACCACGGGCACGCGGTTGCGGTTGGCATCGAACAGTCCGTTGATCAGGTGCAGGTTGCCCGGCCCGCAGCTGCCCACGCACACGGCGAGCTCACCGGTCAGCTCGGCGTCCGCGGCGGCAGCGAACGCAGCGCCCTCCTCGTGGCGAACGTGCACCCAGCGCAGCGTGCCGTCGGCGCGCATGGCGTCGGTGAAACCGTTGAGCGAGTCTCCGGAGATTCCATAGACGCGGCGGACACCGTTGGCGACCAGCTGGGCCACCATGTTCTCGGCGATGGTCTGGGGCACAACAACCTCCGGGGCAGTAGGGGCTTCACTGATGACGCTAGTCCCTGGCGCCACTTCCTGCAGCGACGGCGACGACGACCCAGCGCAACAACGAGCGCAGCAGCAGGCAACAACGTGCACTCAGACAGGTAACGTCGAGACGCTCCGGACAAACTGCCTGGTCAGGGGCCTGGCGGGTTGGGCAGCTGGCGACATTGCCTGTTTGGCTGCACGCGGTGGGCCAACGAAAGGGCCCTTGACCTGCACCGTTGCAGGTCAAGGGCCCTTCCCTCTTCGACGTGGATCAGAGGTCGAATCCTTCGCGACCTCTTCCTCGGGCTACGGGCGGCACCGAGTTCGTCCCTCACTCTGTCCCGCCCGCTAGACGCCCTTCGTCACAGGTCGAAGTACATCTCAAACTCGTGCGGGTGCGGACGCAGACGGATCGGGTCGATCTCGTTCTTGCGCTTGTAGTCGATCCAGGTCGCGATGAGGTCCTCGGTGAACACGTCGCCCTCGGTGAGGTAGTCGTGGTCCTCCTCGAGCGCGACCAGCACCTCGGGCAGTGACGTCGGCAGCTGGGCGATGTCCTTGAGCTCCTCCGGGGGCAGCTCGTAGAGGTCCTTGTCCACCGGGTCCGGCGGCTCGATGCGGTTGCGGATGCCGTCCAGGCCGGCCATCAACTGCGCGGCGAAGCACAGGTAGGGGTTGGCCGAGGGGTCCGGCACGCGATACTCCACACGCTTGGCCTTGGGGGAGTTGCCGGTGATCGGGATGCGCACGCACGCCGAGCGGTTGCGGGCGGAGTAGACCAGGTTGATCGGGGCCTCGAAGCCCGGCACCAGACGGTGGTAGGAGTTCATTGAGGGGTTGGTGAACGCCAGCAGCGACGGGCCGTGGGAGAGCAGGCCGCCGATATACCAGCGCGCGACGTCGGACAGACCGCCATAGCCGCTCTCGTCGTAGAACAGCGGCTCCCCGTCCTTCCACAGCGACTGGTGGGTGTGCATGCCCGACCCGTTGTCACCGAAGAGTGGCTTGGGCATGAAGGTCGCCGTCTTGCCGGCGGCCCAGGCGGAGTTCTTGATGACGTACTTGAACTTCATCAGGTCATCACCGGAGTGCAGCAGGGTGTTGAACCGGTAGTTGATCTCCTGCTGGCCCGCGTTGCCGACCTCGTGGTGGGAGCGCTCGACATTGAGCCCGACCTGGGCCATCTCCAGGCACATCCGGTCACGGATGTCGGCGAAGTGGTCGACCGGCGGGACGGGGAAGTAGCCACCCTTGACGCGGGTCTTGTAGCCGCGGTTGCCGCCCTCCTCCGCACGGCCGCTGTTCCACGCGGCCTCGATGGAGTCGATGTGGTAGTAACCACCCGAGGGGCCGGTCGAGAAGCGCACGTCGTCGAAGACATAGAACTCGGCCTCCGCGCCGAAGAAGGCGGTGTCGGCGATGCCGGTCGAGCGGAGGTACTCCTCGGCCTTGGCCGCGATCTGGCGCGGGTCGCGCTCATACGGCTCGTCGGTGAACGGGTCGACGATCGCGAAGTTCATGATCAGCGTCTTCTCGACACGGTAGGGGTCGAGGTAGGCCGTCTTCGGGTCCGGGATCAGCTTCATGTCGGACTCGTGGATGGACTTGAAGCCCCGGATCGAGGACCCGTCGAACATCTGACCGGTCTCGAACGCCTCCTCGTCGAAGGACGCGGCGGGCACGTTGAAGTGCTGCATGACGCCGGGCAGGTCACAGAACCTGATGTCAATGAACTTGACGTCCTCGTCCTTGATGAAGGCGAGGACCTCCTCTGCAGTGGTGAACATCCATCCTCCTGATAGCCGCGCGGGTCGCGTCCCGCTCAGGAAAGACATTAGTTGCCGCCGGTTTCCTGACCGTGACCCCAATGTTTCGCGCGTGTTTCGCGGGTTAACCTGCTGGGGTGACAGCCTCAGCCTATCCGGGCGCCGAGCTGGGCCTCCCGGAGCGTGGGGCCGGCTCGCTCGCCACCTTCCCGCGGCGACTCGTCGCCGTCTTCATCGACTGGATCGCCTGCACTGCGATCGCGCTCGCCATCCTCGGTGTGCCGTGGGGGGGTCTGGCCGGCGTGGACACGCTGCTGCCGTTGGGGATCTTCTTCGCCGAGAACCTCCTGCTGGTCAGCACTGCCGGCACGACCCTGGGCCACGGCCTCCTGGGCATGCGGGTGCACCGGATCGAGGCCCTGCGAGCAGGACAACCCGGTATGCCGGGGCTCCGGTCAGGCCTGATCCGCGCGGCCCTGCTGTGCCTGCTGATCCCCGCCTTCATCATCAACCGGCACGGGCAGGGGCTGCACGACCGTGCGGCAGGAACCCTGCTGCTGCGCAGCCGGTAACGAAGATGCGCCTCGTCGCCCTGGTCGCCGCAGCCCTGGTCGCCAAGTCCATCGTGGTTGCCTGGACCATCCTGGGCGCGGACCCTTGGGTCGCCCTGGTGGCCGTCAGTGCCGTGCCGTTGATCGCACTGGTGCTCTGCCCAGCTGTGCTGCTGCGCGGCAGGGGACGCACGGCATACGTCATCGGGGCCGACGTGGTGGTGAGCCTGCTGCTCTTTGCCGACCTGCTCTCTGCCCGCGCCTCGGGGCGCCTGCTCAGCCTGCAACTGCTCAGTCAACCCAGTGGGTTCGAGGGCATGGGCTCCTCGGTGCTGGCGATGATGCGCTGGTGGGACGTGCTGCTGTTCGCCGACCTGCTGGTGCTGGGGGCGGTCGCGATCTCGGCCCGGCTGCGCGGCGCGCGACCACCCTGGTTCAGGGAGACGCCGGGGCCGGACGCTCCCCGTCGCCGGCAGGTTGCTCGCGTGCGGACGGTCGCGCTGATCGTGGTCGGGTGCCTGGCCGCCTTCGCCCTCCAGATCACGGCTCAGACGTCCGACCCGCAGTTTCGCGTGGTGGCGCTGTCGCCGCTGGGTGCGCACGCCTACGAGGGCTACACGGAGTTGGTGGACACTAATGCCGTGCTCAACGCGCAGGAGCGCGACCGGGTGGGCGACTGGTTCGCGGCCAACGCCCAGTTTCACCAGGCCTCGCCGGAGCACGAGGACCTCGTCGGCGTGCTCGAGGGCCGCGACATCTATGTCGTGCAGTTCGAGTCACTCGAGCAGGTGGCGATCGGCGCTGCGCCCTACGGTCAGGAGGTGACGCCGACGATCAACAGCTGGCTCGAGGAGAGCCTGGTCTTCGACCATGTGCTGGCCCAGGTGCGCGACGGCAGCAGCTCCGACGGTGAGTTGCTCATGCTGGCCGGGGTCTATCCGCTGGAGACCGGTGCGGCCTACCTGCGCTTCCCCGACAACGACGGTTACACCAGCCTCCCGCGGTTGCTGTCCACGCAGGGCTACGAGCCGATCGCGTTGCACAACGACACCGAGACCTTCTGGAACCGCGATCGCGTCTATCCCCACCTCGGCTTCGAGCGTTACATCGGGCAGGAGCACTTCGACGAGGGCACACCGCTGGGGCTCGGGCTGGCCGACACGGACCTGTTCGACCAGGCGCTGCGGGAGATCGACGAGATGGACGCCCCGCGCTTTGCGCACCTGATCACCACCACCTCGCACCTGCCGTGGGAGCTCCCCGAGGAGCTGCAGGAGCTGGATCTGCCCGGGGACGACGCGACGAGCAGCTATCTGCAGACCGTGCACTACACCGACGCGGCGCTGGGGGAGTTCGCGGCCGGGCTGGAGGAGCGCGGCCTGCTGGAGCAGTCAGCGATCGTGGTGGTCGGCGACCACGAGGGGCCGCACCGTTATGCGCCCGAGGACGAGCAGTGGATGGACGGCAACGCCGGTCGGGTGCCGTTCATCGTCTATGTGCCGGGGGAGGACGGCCGACGGATCTCCACCAGCGGTGGGCAGATCGACGTGCTGCCGACCCTGGCCCAGCTGGTCGGGATCAACAGCGAGCTGTATGCCGAGGGCGTGATGGGGCGGACCCTGCTCGGCTCCCACTCGGGGTCGGCTGTGACCCCGGACGGCGAGGTGCTCACCGGAGCGGACGGCATCGAGCAGTTGCAGTTGGCCTACGAGATCGCTGACCTGGCGATCAGCAGCGACTGGTTCGCGCAGTAGGGCGAGTGCGGGGCGCTCCTCGGACGCGCCCGGACCGACCTCACAGGAGGTGCCACACACGGAACCGGTCGAACGCGTGCCGACCCTGCTGCCCGTCGATCTCCCGCACTGCGGTCTGCAGCTCGGTCAGTGCGCTGGCCGGCATCTGCAGGGGTGGCTCGTCGGGGTGGTGGGTCGTCCCCATCGGATACTCCTGCCCAGCCGCCGACAACTCGATATGGCACCCCACGGCATACGAGATGGGGTGCTCCTGGGACCAGGTGACCAGTCGGTCCACCGACGCGACGAATGCCTCCCAGTCCTCGACGTAGAGCCGGCCCGGGTAGAGCGAGTCGCCGGTCAGCAGCAGGCCGGTGCGACGATCGTAGAAGGCGGTGGCGGACGGGTGGTGGCCGGGCGCAGGGATCACGTCCAGCACTCGCTCTCCCAGGTCCAGCTGCCGTGGCGTTGCCGGCCAGTCACCGAAGCCGTAATGGGCGAGGACCTCCGGCAGGGAGTGCCCGACCACAGTGGTGCGCGGACGATCCGCGAACTGTCCGTCCGCAGCGCGGTGGTCCCCGTGACCGTGGGTGTGTGCCACGAGCAGTTCGTGCGCGTGCGGGACGTCCCCTGACCACCAGCTGTCGATGAGCTCGTCCACCACCTGCCGCAGCGGGAAGTCCTCGGGGTCGGCCGTGGCGCCCGTGTCGATGAGGAGGGCGCGGGAGCGTCCGAGGATCAGGAACATGAACGGCGCCTCGAAGTGCACCGACTTGTTCTGCCTCAGCACCACCAGGTCGTCGGCGACCCAGTGGGTCTGGATCTTCGGTGCCGGGTCGTGCGCGGGCGAGGGGTGCCCGGCGTGCCAGGTCACAGACCAGTCGAGTGTGGTCGTCGCCCTGAGATCGCGACGGTAGTGCACCATCTCGACATCCTGACCCGACGGCGTGGTGCCCCGCCCCCGGCCGGTCTCCACGAAGCCGGAACGGCTCAGCACCGCCTGTGCTGCCGTGTTGTCGGGCACGGTGCGCGCCGTGAGGGCGTGCAGGCCGCTGGCTGTGGCGAACCGGGCGGAGAGCTGCAGGGCCGACCCGGCCACACCTCTGCCGCGCGACCTCGGGTGCAACCAGAAGCCCACCTCGGCCTCGTCCTGCGAGACGTCGAAGATGACCAGGCTGCCGGCGAACTCGTCGGTGCCGGCATCAGCGATGGTCAGCACGGCCAGGTCACCACGCTGCAGTCCCTCCCGCACGACGCCGTCGGCCATCGCGGCCACAGACTCCGGGGTGTACTCGGCCTCGGGTAGGTGTGCCCTGGCGCGGACCGCGGGGTCGGTGGTGCCCTCGGCATAGGCCGCGGCATCGGCCCGGGTCAGGGGACGCAGGCGGACCGTGCCGTCCTGCAGCGGGAGCCTGGTGATGTCGAGCATGGGTCACACGCTAGCCAGCGGCACCGCTGCGGAGCACGCCAATTTCCGGGTCAGGTCGCGGCGGGACGGGTGTGCCGCGGAGGACGGGTGTGCCGGGAGGAAGGGACCGGTAGCCGGGTCAGCGGCCGCGCAGGGCGCGCCGGTCCATGCGGGCCTTGCGCGGGTCAACACCGGCGGGCAGGGGCGGCCGCGCGGTGGCGCTGATCGCCTTGAGCCGCTTGTGCACGACCAGGGCCTCCTGCTTGGTGATGTTCTTGTCCAGCTTCTTCATGGTCTTCACGAGCTTGGACAGGCGCACCTCGTCCTCGCCGTGGCCGACGCGCAGCGCGTGGACCGGCACCTCGGGTCCGACGATGCGGGCGACCTTCTTGCGCTCGGTCTCGCTGAGGCGCTTGGCCGCGGCCTTGGGGCCCTCGCTGATCAGCACCACACCCGGCAGGCCGACGACGCGGAAGATCATGGCCGCGTTGTGCAGGTCACGCATGCCGCGGACCTTGCCACCAGCCTCGGCGGCGACCGGCTCCTCGTCGTAGTACCAGGTGCGCTTCAGGGTGCCCATCACCGCAGCGGTGGCGCCGGGCTGACCCTCGATCTGGCTGAACGCCGCCTGCTCGGCGCGCCGGGCCAGGATGAAGACGGCGGCCAGGATCGCCAGCGGCAGGCTGACGATCATGACGTAGACGATCATGTCGAGCCACAGGCCGATGAGCAGGCCCAGCAGCAGCACGGCCAGGGCCGCCAGCAGCATCCACCACATGGCCGCAGGGTCGTGCTTGCGGGTCATGCTCCAGACCTGCTTGAACTGCTGCCACCTCCCCGGGTTGTTGGGGTCCCTGGGCGGCTTGTTCTTGCGGCCGAACCGTCGCTTGCGCTTGGGCTCGGTCGAGTCGTTCGTGGTGGCCATAGGGATCAGGATACTTGGGTTGTGACCCTGGACAGCAGCGAGGAAGCCTCCTGCCGGGCAGGGTCGCTTGCTGCCTGGTCCAGGTGGGACAGGTGCTCGGGGATCGGGCGACCCCACTTGTGCATCGCCTGGGCATACAGGCGCCCCGCGCGATAGGAGCTGCGCACCAGCGGACCGGCCATGACGCCCTTGAATCCGATCTCTTCGGCGAGGTCGGACCAGTGCACGAACTCCTGCGGCTTGACCCACCGGTCGATCGGGTGGTGCATCTTGGAGGGGCGCAGATACTGCGTGATCGTCAGGATGTCGCAGCCGGCGTCGTGCAGGTCGTGCAGCGCCGTCTCGATCTCGTGGTCCTCCTCGCCCATGCCCAGGATCAGGTTGGACTTGGTGACCAGGTCTGCCTCGCGGGCCATGCTCAGCACGCTCAGCGACTTGTCGTAGGTGAAGGCCGGGCGGATCCGCTTGAACAGGCGCGGGACGGTCTCCAGGTTGTGCGCGAACACCTCGGGGCGGGCGTCGAAGACCTGGCTGACCAGCTCAGGAACCGCACCGAAGTCGGGCGGGAGGATCTCCACACCCGTGTTGGGGTTGAGCTGGTGGATCTGGCGAATCGTCTCGGCGAACAGGCTGGCGGCACCGTCGGGCTGGTCGTCGCGGGCGACGCCGGTGATGGTGGAGTAGCGCAGACCCATCTGCTGGACCGACTCGGCGACGCGGCGCGGCTCGTCCAGGTCGAGGTCGCGGGGCTTGCCGGTGGCGATGTCGCAGAAGTCGCAGCGGCGGGTGCAGATGTCGCCGCCGATGAGGAAGGTCGCCTCGCGGTCCTCCCAACACTCAAAGATGTTGGGACAGCCAGCTTCCTGGCAGACCGTGTGCAGGCCACCGGATTTCACCATGCTGTGGAGCTCTTGATATTCCGGCCCCATCTTGGCGGTGGTCCGGATCCACTCGGGTTTGCGCTCGATCGGGGTCTCGGCGTTGCGGGCCTCGACCCGGAGCATGCGACGACCCTCGGGTGCGACAGTCACTCGTTCCCCTTCTTTGCAAGCCAACAGGCTTGGAGACGATTGGTGCCACACAGCCTAGTCGCGGGGCGGGACAAGAGCGCGATCGGCCCTGTCCCGCCCCGCGACGGTTGACTGGACGGCGTCAAACGTATGCCGTCAGTTCGGTGAAGCGTGCGGCATCAGTCCTCGGGGTATGCCCGGTTCGGAATCGCCTGGTAGTCCTCCGGGTCGATGGAGCTGATGCTGTCGTCGGCCACGCTGTCCACGAGGCCGCCCAGGCCGATCTCGATCTGCTTGGTCAGCTTGCCGTTGCCCTTCGAGCCGTCGTACTGGGTCTGGCTGGAGGTCTCGAACAGCACCGTGGCGCTGCCGCGCAGGGCGAAGGAACCCAGCGCGGTGCCCGGCAGGTTGGTGTCCTGCGGATAGAGCGTCAGGTCGCCGAAGTCGGAGTTGCCGCGACCCTGCAGCGCGTCATAGACCGCGACGTTGGCGCGCCGCGAGGCGTCGTAGTCAAACTTGGGCCAGTCGCCGAACTCGGACGGGTCCGCGATGAACTTGCCGGAGATCGACAGCGGCGTGTGCTCGCCGGTGCCCTCCACGACATAGCAGTTCCACTGGTTGTGCAGGTCGACGAAGTAGTCCACGGTGCCGAACTCGTCCTCCAGCCCGGCATACAGGTCGCGCACGGACTGGGACTCGGGGGTCAGATACCACCCGGTGCCGGCGCTTGTCCCCGGGAAGTCCTCGGGGGCGGGCACATAGTCCAGATCCGGGTTGAAGTCGCGGTTCGTGTCGAAGCCCGGCACCGAGTCGCGGTAGTTCCACGCCGGCTCTGCGTCGGCCAGCTGCGGGAAGTCCGCGACGACCTCGTCCCAGGACATCGCGTTCTGACGGGTGTCGTTCTCACCACCGTCCACGTTGAGCCGCGGGACCGCGACGATCGTGACGTTCTCGCGCAGAGCCTTGGCTGCGGGCGTGTTGCCGCCCCACTGGGGGAGCAGGTTCAGCAGGGCCTCGGTGCCGTGGTTTTCGTTGCCGTGGATCTGGGACTCGACGAGGATCACGGTGTCGCCGTGACCGACCCGGGCCGAGAAGATGTCTCGGCCCTGGTTGCTCTGGCCGATGACCTCGACATCCACCGTCCCTCCGGTGGTCTGCTCGATCTTGTTGAGCTTCTTGGTGAGTTGCGCGTGGTTGACGAAGGCGTTGTTGTTGTTGCCCGCCTCGTCGCCACAGTGCGCGTTGCCGGGGGTGGCCTGCGCCGGGGCCGTCAGCAGGAGTGATCCGGCCAGCAGAGCGGCGCCGGTCGCGGCGAGAGTTTTCTTGGTGGACAGGGGCATGCGATGCGTCCTCACTGACGGGATTGGGGGTGCTCAGAACCCTGTCACCTGCACTGATGCGCCACCACCGGCCAGCGGTAAAACGGCTCATCCCAATCGGGGGTGTAGGAGTTGGGGTCTGAAGCCGCCGGTCTCGAGCAGGCTTCGGGCGATGTAGTTGGTCAGGTTGCGGAACCCGAGTGCGGAGCCGCGCAGGTGTTCGAGCCGTCCGTTGAGCGCCTCGGTCGGCCCGTTGCTGGTGCCGGGTCGTTCGAAGTAGGCGAGCACGTCAGCGGCTCGCTTCTTCAGGGTCCGGCCCAGGGTGGTGAGCTCGGTGAGCACCTTGGGGACGCCGGCGCTGAGGTCGGTGATCAGCTTCTCCATGAGCTCGCGGCCACGTTGCCGGTCCTCGTGGCGATAGGCGGCGATCATGCGCTGGTAGACACCCCAGGTCGCCTCGACCTCGACGTGAGCGTCATCAACGAACAGCGCGCGTAGCCTGTCGCTCTGCTTGTCGGTGAGCAGGTCCGCGCCGGTGTGCAGCGTGCGCCGCGACTTGTAGAGCGGGTCGTCCCTGAACCCACGGTGCCCGTGGATCGCGAGTTGGACCCGGCGCCGGCACCTGTCGAGGGCGTCACCGGCCAGGCGCACGACGTGGAAGGGATCCATCACCGTGACCGCGTCCGGGATCTCCTCTGCAGCGGCGGTCTTGAACCCGGTGAAGCCGTCCATCGCGACCACCTCGACCGTGTCACGGAAGGCGTCGTCGCGGTCGGCGAGCCAGGTCTTGAACGCCGCCTTCGACCGGCCCTCGACCAGGTCCAGCAGCCTTGCTGGGCCGGCGCCATCGCGGACCGGGGTGAGGTCGATGATCACGGTGACGTACTTGTCGCCACGCCTGGTGTGGCGCCAGACGTGCTCATCGACGCCAATGACCTTCACGCCCTCAAACCGCGTGGGGTCGTTGATCAGCAGCCGCTTGCCTTCAGCCAGGACCGCGTTGTTGGCGGTGTCCCACGCGACCCCGAGTCCCTCGGCGACACGGGCGACGGTGAGGTGTGCGACCACGATCCCTTCCAGCGCCCACCGCAGCCCGGTGCGCGAGAGCTTCGCGCGTGGCTCCGCCGCGGCGCTGGTGTCTTGGCGCCACACGTGTCCGCAGTCGGCACAGCGGTAGCGGCGCACTACAACTTCCAGCACGGTCGGTCGCCAGCCCAGCGGCTCGTGGGCCAACCGCCGGATCACGGTGTCACGAGCAGCGCCTTCGCTGCCGCACCGTCGGCACCACTGATCTGGTTCCACCACGCGGCACGCGAGGACCGCACGATCCGGTTCAAGTCGTTGTCCGGTCACGCTCAGACCGAGGCCGTCGAGTCGAGCGAAGGCGGTCAGGTCAGGGCGGCCGAAGCCGGCCGGCGGGGTAGCGTCGGACACGTCGAGGTCTTTCGGATGGATGGCGTAGGAACCTCCGTCGTCGGGAGACCTCGACGTCTATCTGCGGACCGACGCGCCCGGCCGACCTACACCGTCATCTGAGAAGACCCCTGAACGTCTTCGACGACGACGGGACCGGCGAGGAGGAGGGCGCGGTGAGCTAAAGGAATGGAGCTTGCTCGGCTTCGACGCCGCCGCAAGATCCGGTGAAACGGTCGGTACTGGTCGGTCGTCGTCGGTCACCACCGGATGGCGGCGTCCCCCACGCTCGGCGTTTGCGCAGGTCAGCGGCTCGTTCGCCCAGTGGGCGCATCAAGCGATAGACGCAAAGCCGACGTGATTAGGTCGTCGGTTCGATTCCGACAGGCGGCTCCGGCGAACAGCCCCTGACCTGCGGAAACGCAGGGCAGGGGCGGTTCGGTTCTGGTGGTCGCGCGATGCGCTGGCCTCACGGCTCTGCCCGACACCGACGTCGCTCTCCTCTGCGACGGACCCCTCGCCGGCTGAGCGCTCGTGGCCGGCATCCTGTCCGTGTGCCGATAGGCCTCGCACCGCTCGGCAACGCAGCGTGGCGTTGCGTCGCGACCTGGCGACGGCTCGGCGGAGCGCGATCGTCTCGTGCGTTGGCGGACTACGGGAGCTTGGACGCGAGGACGTCGGCCGCCAGGATCTCGGGTGCTGCGCCGAGGAGGTGCTGGTTGGCCATCAGGGCTGCGACGATGGCGCCGTTGGCGTGGGCGTCGCGAGCGGCCTCGTCGGGGAATGCATCGAAGATCCAGAAGGTGTCGGCGTGGGTCCTGACCGCGAACCAGACAATCGTTCCTACTTCTTCGTTGGCGAGCGCGACAGCGCCGGCGAGCAGATCGGCGAGCGCGTCGTGCTGTCCATCGGCCGCGACGATCTTGGCGACGAAGGCATACGGAAGTGATGCGGGTGTGGACATGAGGGGTTCTCCTAGGTGTCGAGGTTTCTTGGTGAAGCGAGTTCAGCGTATGACAAGCAAGGGCATGTGAGAAGTGGCGTATACGGCAGTATTGCTATTGTTCGCGCCATGCGTATCGGACTGATCGCGATCGACGGCTGCTTCGGTTCGGCTGTCGCGTCGGTCATCGACATCGTGCGGGTGGCCGACGGAGCCCGCGGCGATGTCGACCCGCGGATCGACCCGATCGAACTCGCCATCCTCGGACCGAAACGGAGAGTGACCACGACGGCATCGATGACCCTGTCGGTGGACCACCCGCTGTCGGAGTCCGCAGAGTTCGACGTGGTCGTCGTCCCTGCGCTTGGAACCCTCACGGCCGCCGCTACCAACGACGCCCTCCAGAGCCGAGATGCTCGTTCGGTCATCGCCTCGCTCGGGCGCCTCGACGACGCGACCACCCGGATCGCCGCGGCGTGCACCGGCGTGTTCGCTGTCGCCGAGACCGGACGGATGCATCATCGGCGGGCGACGACCAGCTGGTTCCTGGGGCCGGAGTTCCTGAAGCGCTATCCGACCGTCGCCCTCGATCTCGACACCATGGTCGTGGTCGACGGGAACCTCGTCACCGCCGGCGCCGCGTTCGCCCACATCGACCTCGCGCTCTCACTCGTGCGATCGATCAGCCCCGACCTGGCCCAACATGTCGCCAAGCTCCTCATCATCGACGAGCGTCCGTCGCAGGCGGCCTTCGTCGCCTACGAACATCTCCGGCACGAGGACCCGATCGTCGTCGAGTTCGAACGCTTCGTGCGCGCCCGCCTGGACGAACCGTTCAACGTCGCCTTCGTCGCGCAGTCGCTCGGCACCAGCCGGCGCACCCTCGAACGACGAGTCCGTGCGGCGCTCAACCTCACTCCGCTCGGCTTCGTCCAACGGCTTCGCATCGAACGAGCTCGGCACCTCTCAGCAACCACGGACCTCACCTCCGCCGAGATCGCGCTACGGGTCGGCTACGCGAACGCCGAGACTCTGCGCTCCCTCCTGCGTAGGGAGCGACGCCGTTCCTGACCTATCGCCATGCCTGTAGCCGGTGTCCTAGTGCTCGACTGGAACCACCTCTCAGCACGTCGCGTCGACGCTCCTGCGTCGCCCCTGGACGACCCACTCGACACGCCCGCAGCACAGGCCATGTGACGTGTCCCGGCTTCCCGGACGGTCGGGGTTGGGTGGCTGTGATGTCGCTGCGTTCTCGTCGAGGGGGTCAGCAGACTCGATCAGGGTCGATTGGGATGAGACGCGACGGCGGTCAGGTCAGGGCGGCCGAAGCCGGCCGGCGGGGTAGCGTCGGTCACGTCGAGGTCTTTCGGATGGATGGCGTAGGAACCTCCGTCGTCGGGAGACTCGACGTCTATCTGCGGACCGACGCGCCCGGCCGACCTACACCCTCATCTGGGAAGAGCCGGTAAAACCTTGGTCAGCGTTCTTGCCGTAAATGGTTGGGAAACCTCAATCAGATCGGTGGTGGGCTACCTGAAGATCAAATTGTTATAGAGCAACTATAACTATAGGATCAGCGTGTGCTGATTCGCATCGACCCCCGGGCGAGCGAGCCGATCTACACCCAGATCGAGCTCGAGGTCCGGCGAGCGATTGCGAGCGGCGAGGTCAGCGAGGGCGACCGGCTGCCGGCCGCACGCGACCTGGCCTCCTCGCTGGATGTCAACATGCACACGGTTCTGCGGGCCTACACCGAGCTCCGAGAGGCCGGTGTGATCGACCTGCGCCGGGGACGCGGCGCGGTCGTCCTGCAGCAGGAGCCGACCGTCCCCGAGATGGGCCACGCGGTCAGGCACCTGCTCGACGTCGCGCGGCGTCACGGCATACCGCTGTCCCAACTGCACCAAGCCCTCGATGAAGGAGCACAGCGATGACGATCCCGTCCACCACAGAGCGACGGGTCCGCCGTGCTCACCTGGCCACAACCGTCCTGGTCACCGCCATCTGCGGCGTGGCCCTGCTCGTCACCATGCTGGTCGTCGCCGGCGACCTGCCGGACCGGCTGGCCACGCACTTCGACCAGTCCGGCACAGCCAACGACGACCTGTCCCGCGGGATGGCCCTGACGATGTTTGGTCTCGTCGGGGTCGGGCTGCCCGCGCTGCTCATCGCAGTGTTCGCGGCCACCGAGTGGTGGCGGGGCGAGGGAGCGCGTGCGTTCAGCGGCTTCCTGGCCGGTCTGCCCGTCGGCCTGAGCACGCTCTTTGCCGGGCTCGTCCTGGCCAACCGCGGTGCCGGTGCCCCGGACCAGGTGCGGCTGTCGCCGTGGGTGATCCTGCCCGCGTTGGGCCTCGCCGTCGTGGTGGGTGTGGTCGTGGCTCTCCTGGTGCCCCGTGGCCTGCCACGGCCCGCCCCGGAGACGGTCACGCCCGTCGTCCTCGCGCCCACCGAGCGTGCGTCGTGGTTCGGTCGCGTCGAGATGGGCCGGCTGCCGATGGTGGCGATGGTCGCCGGGGTGCTGGTGATGGTGTTCGCCACCCTGGTCAGCGGCCTGTGGTGGCTCTGGCTCGTCACGGCCCTGGTGGTGCTGCCGATTGTGGCGGTGACCAGCTTCGTGGTCACGGTCGACAGGTCAGGGGTGACGTGGCGCTCCGCGCTTGGTCTGCCCCGCGGGCACCTCCCGCTGGAGCGGATCACCGACGCTGGCGTCGTCGACGTCTCCCCGGCCGAGTTCGGGGGCCTCGGGCTCCGGATGAAGCCGGGCGCCCTGGGCCTCGTCACCCGCAGCGGCAGCGCCCTGCAGGTCACGCACGGCAAGAAGCGATTCGTCGCCACGGTGGACGACCCGGCGACCGGTGCCGGCCTGCTGCTGGGCTATCTGCAGGCCGGTGACCGCACCACGCGATGATCTCCACAGAGTCTGAGACCTGGTCATGGCAGAACGGTTCGTGGCAGAACAGTTCGTGTCGGGGGCGTCAGCTCAGTGGCCCCCTCGACACGCGGCTGACCAGCGCAGACGTGATGTGCGGGAACAGGCATCCCGGTGATCCGGTTGTCGCCAGGGAACCACCCACCGACTTTTTGGAGGTTGACCATGCGCAAGATCGCGATCATCGGAGGCCACGGCAAGGTTGCACTGCACCTGGCCCGACAGCTCAGTGAGCGGGGTGATGAGGTGACCTCGTTCTTCCGCAACCCGGACCACAGCGCGGACGTCTCCGAGACCGGTGCCAAGGCTGTTGTCCTCGACATCGAGCAGGCCGACGTGGACTCCCTGGCTCAGGTGCTCTCCGGCCACGACGCGGTCGTCTGGTCGGCAGGTGCTGGTGGCGGCAACCCCGACCGCACCCGGGCTGTCGACCGGGACGCCGCGATCGCGTCGATGGACGCCGCGGCCAAGGCCGGTGTGTTCCGCTACGTGATGGTGTCCTACCGCGGGGCGGGCAAGGACGAGACTCCGGCCGACAGCCCCTTCAAGGCGTATGCCGACGCGAAGGCCGCCGCCGACGCTCACCTGAGGTCTTCTGGACTGCAGTGGACGATCGTGGCGCCGGGCGGACTGGACCTTGAGCCCGGTGTCGGGACCATCCATGTGGACCGCGACTACGACCGGTCCAATGACAAGACCAGCGTCTCGCGTGAGGACGTTGCGGCCGTGGTGGCGGCCACACTCGCCGACGAGACGACGATCGGCAGCACCATCGAGTTCGTCGGCGGCGGCACGCCCATCGCCGAGGCGATCACCGCGAGCTGACGGAGGCGATTACCGCAGGCAGACTGAGGCGATCACCGCGAGCTGACGGCAGGGGTCGCGAGGTCGCTCACGCTGGAGGTCGCGTCGCAGGTGATGTCCAGCAGGGCGCGATCGTGCGAGGCCAGCAGCACAGCGGCCCCGGACTCGGCGTGCTCGCGCAGCAGGTGCATGATCACGGCCGTCGTCGGGGCGTCGAGCATCGCCGTCGGCTCGTCGCAGAGCAGCACGCGAGGATCCAGGGCGAGGGCACGTGCCAGGCAGGCGCGTTGGAGCTGGCCGTCCGAGACCTGGTGGGGGAGCCGGTCGAGCAGATCAGCCGACAGCTGGACGCGGTCGGCCAGCTCCTCCACCTGCTCGCTCGGCCGCGGACGCAAGAACCCGCGGTCGTGCGAGAGGGGAGCGGCGATGATCCGGCGCAGCGTCAACCGGCCGTCGGTCGAGGCGCGTGGCGACTGGAAGACGATCCCGAGCATGCGGCGCATCTCGCGCGGCACGCGATAACCAGTGCCCCGTGGTGTGACCCCGTCAATCTGCACGCTCCCGCGCTCGGTGGGCAGCAGCAAGGCGGCAGTCTTCAGCAGCGTGGTCTTGCCCGTGCCGGACGGGGCGTGGACCCCGACGAGATCTCCGGCAGCGACGGTCAGGCTGAGGTCGCGCAGGACGGGGTGTTCTTCCCCGGGATAGCGCACGGTGATGTCGTCGAGGCGCAGCATCACGACACCACGTCACAGGCGGCGAGGTGATCGACGCCCGCCGAGCGCAGTGGGGCCCCGTCGCACGGGACACCGATCCGGGCGTGCCACAGGCAGACCTGTGGGTCCGGGTCGACCAGTGACGACGGCGTGCCCTGCGGTGGCACCAGCCCGTTCTCGGGGAGCGCCGCCAGGAGCGCACGGGTGTAGTCGTGGGCGGGGTCGCGCAGCACGACGGGGGCGGGTCCGACCTCCAGGATCTGCCCGGCATACATCACCGCCACCCGGTCGGCGATGCCGCGCGCGGCGACGAGGTCGTGGGTGATCAGGACGACCGCCGCGCCACGATCAGCCTGCGCCCGCAGCCGCTCCCGGACGAGCGCCGCGCTGCGGGCATCGAGGGCTGACGTCGGCTCGTCCGCCACCAGGACCGACGGCTCCAGCGCGCAGGTCAGCGCGACGAGCACCCGCTGCGCCATGCCACCGGACACCTCATGGGGATAACGCTGCCGCGTGTCTGGGGGCAGTTCGACACTGCGCAGCAGGTCGATGACGTCAGCTGCGGCGGCAGGGAGGCCGTGGAAGGCCAACGACTCGGCGAGCGTCGAGCCGATCGTGCGGACCGGTGTGAGGTGGGTGGCTGCGGACTGTGGCACCAGCCCGACCGCGCGCCCCCTGATGGCGGCGAGTTCCCGCTCGGTGGCGCCCAGCACGTCGACGCCGTCAGCGAGGATCGAGCCGCTGGTCTGACTGCTGGCAGGCAACAGGCCGGTTGCGGCCAGGGCCAGCACCGACTTGCCGCAACCTGACTCACCGACGATCGCGGTGATCGCCCCGGCGGGGAAGGACAGGGTGATGTCCCGGGCCGGATAGACCCAGCGCCGCGGCGTGCCGGGCAACGGGATGCGGATCGACACGTCGACGAGGTCCAGCCCGGTGGTCGGCGAACTTGCGGTCGCAGTCGCTGCCGCGGTAGCAGTCGTGGTCGCAGTCGCAGTCGCAGTCGCAGTGGTCGTGGACGTTGCGGTGGCGTGCGTGGTCCTGGCGCTCATCGGGTCACCTGTGCCTCAATCGCGCGCTTCGGGATCGACCGCTCGCGCAGTGCCCCGCCGAGGCCCGCGACGGCCAGACAGGCCACGGTGAGCAGCAGCGCCGGGAAGCCCAGCATCCACCAGCCACCACCGAGGATCCCCTCGCGCGCGTCCTCGAGCACGGTGCCGAGGGACGGCTCGTTCGGTGGCAGACCCACCCCGAGGAAGGACAGCGTGCTCTCGTGCCAGATGGCGTGGGGCAGTGTCAGCACGACGGCGATCAGGGCCTGTGGCACAACGGCGGGGATCAGGTGGGTGGCCCAGACCTGCCTGCGGGAGGCGCCGGAGACGACCGCTGCGTCGACGTGCTCCCGGTTGCGCAGCGAGAGGATCTCGGAGCGCACGATCCGGGCGATCTGGGTCCAGTGCGTCAGGCCGATCGAGGCGACGATCGCCCACCACTGACCGCGCCACAGCGAGGCGATCACGACGCCGAGCAGCAGGTGCGGCACCGCGTTGACCGCGTCCACTGAGCGCATCACGAGCTTGTCGACCCATCCGCCGAAGACGGCGGCGAAGGTGCCCACCAGGACACCGAGGACCGTGGAGATGACCGCCGCCACCGCCGCGAGCAGCAGCGAGATCCGCAGTGCCTGAGCCGAACGCACGAACAGGTCCCGGCCCATCAGGTCGGTGCCCATCAGGTGCTCGGCGGACGGCGGCTGCAGATAGCCCTCCAGGTCCACCACGCGTGCGTCGACCTGGGCGATGGCCGGCACGATGAGGCAATAGAGGGCGAGGACGACGAGCGTGGCCAGGCAGGCCACGACCGTCCGGCGCCCCGTTGGCCGCTTCGCCCGGCGACCCCGCGGCCAGCTCGGGACCGTCCGCCAGGTGCGCTCGCCAAATACCTGGCTGGTGCGCTCGCCAGTTGCCCGGCCGGTGGGCTCACCAGCGGTCTTTCGGCTGCGTCTGCTGGCCGGGCGGGCGGGTGTGTCAAGCATCGTCAACCCTCGGATCAATCAGGACATAGAGCACGTCGGCGATCAACGAGCCCAGGAGCACGGCCAGGCAGGTGAGCACCGTGACCGCCGCCAGCAGCGGGAAGTCACCGCTGACCGCAGCGTCGACAACAGCCGAGGCGAGACCTGGCCACGCAAACACCGTCTCGACGAGCACCGCTCCGGTCACCAGCTCGGGGAGGCGGGCGCCGATGACGGTGACGAACGGCAGCAGTGCGCCGGGCAGGGCGTGCCGCCAGATGATCGTGCGCTCCGGGAGCCCACGAGAGCGGGCCGCAGTCACGTGGTCCTCGGTGAGGGCGGTCAGGACGGAGGTGCGGATGTTGAGCAGCAGCCACGGGACCTGCGACAGCGCGAGGACGGTGGCCGGCAGGACCAGGTGGGTGGCGATGGAGCTCCAGGTTGGCTCGGCGCCGCCGCGCGAGACTCCGGCAACGGGCAGCCAGCCCAGGGCCAGCGAGAAGACAGCGATCGCGCCGAGCGCGACGACGAAGGCGGGCATGCCCTGCGCGACGTGCGCCAAACCGGTGGCGAACCGGTCGATCAACGATCCGGGCCGTTGGGCCGCGGCCACCCCCAGCACCAGGGAGACCACGATGGCAATGACGACGCCCACGCCGGCGAGGAGCAGTGTCCACGGCAGCCGCTCAACGAGGACCTCAGAGACCGGCCGCGACATCGACCGCGAGAAGCCCCAGTCCCAGTGCAGCAGGACGTCCTGGACCCATCGCCCCCAGATCGCGATCCAGGAGTCGTTGATGCCGAGCTGCTCGGCCAGGGCGGCCCGCTCCTGCTCACTGGCGCGCTCGAAGCGTGGGCCCAGATAGGCGGCGAGCGGGTTGAACGGAGCCACCGACGCCAACCAGAAGACCAGCATCGAGACCAGCGTGGTGATCGGCAACGCGATCAGGGCACGCCATCCCGCGAGGCGCGCGGCCTTGCCCCACCTGGTGCGGGTGGGTTGCCGATCTGTTGTGGGGGAGGTGGCGAGCTCTGTCATGGGCTAGGCCCGAGGTGTCCACTTCTCGACGTTGACCCAGGGGCCCCACGCCGTGCCGTGCTCGTGGGGCTCCAGCACCGTCGGCGTGCCCTCCCACGCATCGGTCACCGACTTCAGTTGCACGTAGGTGTGATCCAGGAAGACCAGGACCACCATCGACGGGTCGGCCAGATAGAGGTCCTGGACCTCCCGATAGGCCGCAACGCGATCCTGGGTCGTCAACGAGGTGCGACCACGGTCGAGGGCGGCATCCATCTCGGGGCTGGCGTATTCGCTGGGGTTGTCGTAGTAGATCCCGGCGGCTGGATAGGAGGAGTGCAGCATCACGTAGAGCTGGGAGTCCACGTCGTAGGGGGTGTCGCCACCGCCGAGCATCACCGGGTCGGTGTGGATGCGTGGCTCGAGAACGTCCCAGCCCACTCCCTCGACCGTGACATCGAAGCCGGCCTTGAGGGCCTCGGACGCGAAGGCCGCCGACAGGTCGCGACGCAGCCGGTCGTCGGGGTTGTACATGATCGTGAACGCCGCGCGCACGCCATCCTTGCTGCGGATGCCGTCGTCCCCCTCGACCCAGCCCGCCTCCGTGAGAAGCGATTTCGCCTGCTCCAGGTCATAGGGGAAGACCGCGTCCGGCGAGTAGAAGTCGGCATACTGCGGCGGGACGAAGGTCGAGGCAGCGCGGCCATAACCCATCAGCACGCTGTCGACCAGGCCCTGGCGGTCCACCGCGAGGTTCAGGGCCATCCGGACCGCCGGGTCGGCGGTGACCGGGTTGTCCGACGGCAGCGAGATCCCGCGCCAGTCGGCCGAGGTCGCCGAGATGACGTCGACGTCCTGGGAGTCCTGGAAGGTCACTGCGAGGCGCGGCGGCAGCACGGACCCGTCGAACTCGCCGGCGGTCATCTGCTGGGCGCGCGTGTTGTCATCGGGCGTCATGACATAGGTGACCTTGGTGAGCGCCGGAGCACCGTCCCGGAACCTGCTGTTGGCGGCATAGACCAGCTTGCCGTCGCCGAAGGACTCCACGACATACGGGCCGGTCCCGATCGGCTCCTGGTTGAGGACGGACTCGGAGACCAGCTGTCCCGGCACGATCAGGCTGGCCGGCGCGATGCCCACGAGCAGCTTCGTGGGGAAGGCGACATAGGGAATCTTCAGGGAGAACACGACGGTCTCGGGGTCGGGAGCGCTGACCTCGGCCAGCATCGAGAGGTCGCCGGCGATCGGGGAGGCCGTCGCTGGGTCGATGATGGCCGCGTAGGTGGCGACGACATCCTCGGCGGTCAGGGGCGTGCCGTCGGAGAAGGTGACATCCGAGCGCACCGCCACCGTCCAGGTCATGGCGTCCTCGGACGGCTCGGGGGCACTCGCGGCCAACTGGGGGATCAGGTCTGGCAGCTCGGCTCCCTTGGCCCGCAGGGTGAGCAGGCCCTCATTGATCTTGCCCATGCCGTTGTTGTCGGTGCCCGCGATGGGGTTCAGGGTTTCGGGGAGCAGGGCGGTGACCAGGGCCAACGAGGTGGAGGCGGTGGCGCCGGTGCCGGTGCGTTCAGCGCCTGGGGCCTGCGGTGCGGAGCAGCCGGCGGCTGCGAGCGCGGCGCCCGCCGAGCCGAGGAGGAACAGGCGCCTGCTGAGCTGGACCACGGGGAAGCCTTTGCGATGGGGGACATCTGGGCGGTCCTCACGCTAACCCACATGTGTGCCGCTAGACAGATATCTGGGGCACTGTTCACTCAACGCAAGGACGATGTGAGTCAGGTGTTCAGATGCGACGCGGTTGTTCACCGGCGGCGCTAGGGTGGCGGCATTGTGGACAGCAACACGCCGGGTGAGATCGCCGCGAGCGCGGTCGAGCACAGCCGTGCCGCGATGAGCGAGTGGGTCAGCACGTTCGAGCTGTTCGCTGACCCCACGCGGCTGAAGATCATGGTGGCCGTCCACGCGGCTCCGGAGGCGTCGGTGTCCGAGATCGCGGCGGCCACGGGGATCTCCGCCAACACCGTCACCCAGGCGCTGACCACGCTCCAGAACGCGAGCGTCGTCTCGTCCCGCAAGGACGGTCGTTATCGGCGTTGGCGACTCACGGACGACGCGGCCCACCAGGTGCTGCACCACATGAACGCGCCGCACACGCCGCTGCACCCGGACCACTGAGCAGGCCCCACCGCTAGGGACCCGTCTCGGTGACCCCGTCCTGGTGCAGCGCAGCGTGCAGCGGGTTGGTCATCGAGTGCGTCCACTCGTTGGTCAGGTGGGCCCCGTTGCGCCAGGGGACGACCCGTCCGATCACCGCGGGACAGCGCGGGGCAACGGTCGAGTCGGGCGGGCACATCCAGTCCTGCAACGGGACGTAGTGAAAATCGTCCAGGCCGGTGTCGACCAGCTGCATGGCCCGGTTGCCCTGATCGGTCTCACTGCCCTTGCCGTAGTGGCACGTCGTGTAGTCACCGGTGTAGTCGTCGAACTGGATGTCGCGCACGCACCAGGCGGCCTTGGTCAGGCCGGGGCCCTCCTCGGCGAACGTGCCGCTGGAGTTCCAGATGCCCACCACGTCTTCCACGCCCCGGGCGATCAGGTCGCGATAGACCCGGGTCAGGTGTGGTCCCGCGGAGGGGTCGTAGTGCGAGGTGAGGATGATGTCGGGGACGTCCTGGCGCAGCAGTTCCAGCACCTTGGTGTTGAAGCGGTCGCACTCCGGATAGGGGCTGGGGTTGGTGATCGCACGCCCCGGCTGGAAGTCGCACCAGGTCTTCGTGTGGATCGTGACTGCCCAGTCCTCGCGGTCCGCGATCTCCAGGATGGCTGGCATCCACTGCCCGGCATAGCTCGAGCCGAGCACGACCACGTCAGTGCTGCCCTCGGGGTTGATCACGCAACCGATGGGTGTGCTGTCGGCCTGAGCGGTGACGTGGCAGCCCCAGTCGTAGTAATCCGGGTCCTCGTTGACCTCGGACAGCGGCCAGCTGATGCCGGTCGGCGTCTGGGTGTCGGGGCCGGTCTGCGGGTCGAGCCAGCTGTCGCCGCGCACGGTGTTGGTGCCGTGCGTGAACGGGTCGAACTCCTCGTCCTGCGCGCTCGCGGGCCACGCGCTCATCGCCAGCGCCCCCACGGCGATCGCCGTCATGGCATGTCTGATCCTCATACCGGACGCCCTCCCATTCGTCTGGTCCGTGTGCCGTTCGACCGTAACCCGTCGACACCGACCCGTCGAGGCCAGCCGTCGAGACCAGCCGCAGAGGTGAGCCGGCGTGACCACGGCGGCCACACGGCATACGGCAGGGTGCGTCAGGACACGTCGCGGCGCCGGAAGACCAACCAGGACACCACGATCACCACCAGGGAGACCACCCCCAGGACCACGGCACCGTGCTCCAGCGAGATGTGCGTGACGACCTCGCGGCACTCGCCACTGAAGCCGTCGTCGCACACATAGTTTCGGATCTCGGTGCCGTCGTTGACCCAGGCCGTGAGGTTCTCGCTGAGCAGGTATTTGACCTTGTCCGGGAAGAGGCCGCGCACCATGCTCTCGACGACGAGCACATAGCCGGCCGCGATGCCCAGCACCGCTCCGGTGTGCCGCACCAGCAGGCCCGCGGCCGCACCGACCATGCCGAGGACCACCGCCAGGGTCATGACGCGCGCACTCATCCAGCCGATCTCGGCCCACTGCGCTGCGGTCACCGCGTCGTCGACGCCGCGGATCCGATAGAGCAGCGGGATCCCGCCCAGGATGAGCGCCAGCAGCACCGCGGTGATCGGGATCGCGATCAGACCGGAGGCCAGCACCTTGCTGCCGAACACCCGGTCCCGGCGCGGCTCAAAGGTCAGCCAGGTCCCCAGCGTCCGGTGCGACAGCTCGGCGGCCGTGGCGGTCGAGCCGCCCAGCAGGACGAGCAGGAAGACCAGGACACCGGTCTGCAGCAGCTGGGTCTGATAGAGCGCGGCCATCGAGGGCGGCTCATAGCCGGCGAGCACGTCCTCGAGCACCGGCTCGGGCCACTCGCAGCCGAACTCGATGCTGTCGTCGCCCATCCGCTCGCGCTCGTCTGCCTGGTCATCCAGGCACTGCGCGACGGCCTCCTCGTCATAGAACTCCTGCTGCGACTCCCAGTCATCGTGCATCAGCTCGAACTGTGCACGGGCGTCGTCCTCGAAGGCGCTCTGCGGCTGGACCGACTGCCACAGCCCCCAGAAGGTGACGGCCATGACGGCCAGGATCGCCAGCACCGACAGGTGGACGATCTTGCGGGAGAGGATGCGTCGCAGCTCGACGCGGGTCAGCTGGGTCATCGCTGCCCCTCCTCGTCCGCGGACTGAGCCGTATGCCGTGCGCTCGGTGGGGGTGGAAAGTCGCCACCCCGTGCGCTCGGTGGGGGTGGAAAGTCGCCATCTGGTGCGCTCGGTCGAGAAGGGGAGGTGGGGGAGGTTGCGGGGGAGGCGCCGAGTTGGTCGTCCTGGGTGAGCTGGAGGAAGACCGACTCCAGGTCGCGGCGGACGGGCAGCAGCCGGCTGACATACAGGCCCTGGGCAGCCAGGGCGCGGGTGACGTCGGAGGGTTTGTCGGCGCCGGTGACACGCAGCCCGTCCTCGGTGAGCTCGGCGCCCATCCCGACCCGGCGCAGCACCGCGACCGCGGCCTCGGGGCTGTCGATGCCGACATCCACGCTGGCCGCTCCCGCCTGCTCGTTGATCAGCGACGCCACGGATCCCTGGGCCACGACCCGGCCACGGCCGATGATCGAGACGGTGTCGGCGATCTGCTCGATCTCGGAGAGGATGTGGCTGCTCACCAGGACGGTGCGGCCGTTGGTGCCCAGGTTGCGCATCGTCTCGCGGATCTCCCGGATGCCGGCCGGGTCCAGGCCGTTCGTCGGCTCGTCAAAGATCAGCAGGTCCGGCGACTTCAGCAGCGTCGCCGCGATCGCCAGGCGCTGGCGCATGCCGAGGGAGTAACCCCCGAACTTGTCGTCGCCGCGGTCCCGGAGCCCGACCTCCTCGAGCACCTCATCGACCCGTCGCTGGTCGGTGCCGATGGCGTCGGCCAGCAGGCTCAGGCTCCGGCGGCCGCTGAAGCTCGGATAGAACTTGGGGCTCTCCACGATCGCACCGACCCGGGCAATGACCTGCGGGAGGCGTTGCGGCACAGGCTGTCCGAAGATGTGCATCGTGCCCGCGTCGGCGCGCAGCAACCCCAGCAGCATGCGGATCGTGGTGGTCTTGCCCGACCCGTTGGGGCCCAGGAAACCGTGCACACCCCCGCTGGGCACGTCCAGGTCCAGACCGTGGATCGCGACCCGCCGACCGCGGATCCCAGCGAAGGTCTTGCGCAACCCTCGCGTCGCAATGGCGAGACCCTCATCGGCAACCTGCTCCACGGCATACTCCCCTCGGCCCTGGGCCGCACGGGGAGGGCCGGGTCAGGCCATTGTGGTGGCTGGTGCCGCCGCCGTGATGCCCGACACGCGGGCCTCAATCAGCGGAAGCACGTCCTGCACCGTGACGGGGCGGCCGAGCTCGACGCTCAGCGAGGTGATCCCGGCGTCGGGGATGCCGCACGGGACGATCGGGTCGGCCCAGGCCAGGTCACAGTCCGCGTTGAAGGAGAAACCGTGCATCGTCACGTCGTGGCTGACCCGGATGCCGATCGCGCCGATCTTGCGGTCGGGCCCGCGCTCGTCAGCCAGCACCCACACGCCGCTGCGTCCCTCGACGCGGGTGGTCTCCACGCCGAGCTCGGTGCACACGTCGATGAGCAGCTGCTCGAGGCGGCGCACGTGGGCGACGACGTCGACGGGGTTGGGCAGGCGCACGATCGGATAGCCGACCAGCTGGCCCGGCCCGTGCCAGGTGATCTTGCCGCCGCGGTCGACGTCGATGACCGGCGTGCCGTCGCTCGGGCGCTCGTGGTCCTCGGTGCGCTTGCCCGCGGTGTAGACCGCCGCGTGCTCCAGCAGCAGCAGCGTGTCGGGCAGCTCGCCGCTGACGACCTGGGCGTGCACTTCTCGCTGGTGGTCCCACGCCTGCTGATAGTCGACGTAGTCCGGCCCGAATCCGACGTGCTCGATGCGCATGTCTGCCACTCTACGCCGACGGGTTTCGTCGATCCCGGGTGCTTGCTGGTCGTGTGGCTGGTCGTGTGGCTGGTCGTGTGGCTGGTCACGATGTCGCTGGTCACGATGTCGCAGGTCGGGGCGGGGCTGTGGACAAGTTCTGCGGCGAGGGCCTCAGATGGGGCAGCGTGCGGGCATGGACGTCCCCAGCATCCCCGGCTATGACGTGCTCGGTCGCATCGGCGCCGGCGCGAGTGCGCAGGTGTGGCGCGCCCGCCGGGTCGCCGACGATCTCGACGTTGCCCTCAAGGTGGTCTCGACGGGGGCTGACCAGGTCTCCTCGGCGCTGCGCGAGGCCGGCGTCCTCACCCGGGTGCGCCACCAGCACGTGATCCATCTGTATGACGTGGTGCCGGTCCCCGGGGTCGGTGGCCGTCACGACGGGGTGGCCCTGGCGATGGAACTCGCCGAGGGCGGATCCCTCGCCGAGGTGCTCGGTGCCCGGGACCACCTGACCCCGGGGGAACTGGTCACCGTGTGCTCGCCCCTGGCCACGGCGCTGGCCGAGCTGCACCGGGCCGGTGTCGTGCACGGCGACATCTCCCTGGGCAATGTGATCTTCCGAGCGGATGGCATGCCGCTGCTGGCCGACCTGGGTGTCTCGCGGATCGCGGGTGAGCGGCGCGACGAGACCTACGGCACCGACGGCATGGTGGCACCGGAGGTGATGGAGGGCTTCGAGCCCACCGCGGAGTCCGACGTCTATGGGCTGGGTGCCCTCGCTTGGCGATCGCTGGTGGGGGAGCCGCCCGGGTGGGTCGGCACCCGTCCTGAGCTGGCCGAGTTGCGGCCCGAGCTGCCCGCCGATCTGGTGACCCTGGTGACCGCGTGCCTGTCGGGGGAGCCCGCGGACCGTCCGGAGGCCGAGGAGGTCTCCGTGGCGCTGTTTGCCACCGCTCGCCCCGAGCCCGTCGCGCTTGCTCCCGGTGCCGACCCTGCTGCGGGCCTGACGCAGCGGATCCGCGCCGACCTGCGCGGTGGGCGTGACGCGGGCACCGACTCCGCCGACGAGTCCCAGGGTGCGCAGTCAAAGGGCGCCCGGGCCAAGGGCGCCCAGTCGGGTGCTCGTCGGCTGCGGGTGCCGCACCCGCGTGCGCTGCTGCGCGGGAGGGACCGGGACCGGGGCCGGGGCCGGGGCCGGGGGAGCCGTCGACGACAGGGTGGGCGTCCCTCCCGCAGGGTGGGTCTGTGGGTGGCGGGCGCGGGGGCCGTCGCAGTGATCGCGCTGGTCGTGTCGACCTGGCTCGGGTCGCTCTTTGGCGGGGCTCCCCCTGTCGCCGGCGACGATCAGGCCGCGACGGCGGACAGCCTGGCGGTGGTGGGCGGCGCTGACCCCGTGCCTGCTGAGGACTCCGCCGAGGACAGTGCGACGATCACCGACACCGCGAGTCCGAGTCCAGCAGACCCCACGAGTGACGAGCCCGAGGACGTGGCTGCGCCGCCAGAGGTGGACCCCGACGAGGGCCCAGAGGTGGACCCCGACGAGGACTCAGATCAAGACCCAGAAGGGGACCCGAACCCTGCTGCCGATCCAGCCGCCGACCCGACGGCCTCGGCACAGCACCTTCTCGACGCCCGGGCTGCCGCGTGGCGCTCCGGTGACCCGGCGGACCTGGAGGCGGTCCACGCAGCCGGTTCGCCGGCCCGCGAGCAGGAGACCCAGGCGCTGACGGACGCGCAGGATCTGGACGTGACCTATCGGGGCCTGGAGTTCACGGTCGGCTCGGCCGAGGTCCTGGCGTCCGGGCCGGAGCGTGCGGTCCTCGAGGTTGAGGTGAAGCGGTCGGACTATCAGGAGGTCACCCCGTCCGGCGAGGTCGCGCACGAGGGCCGATCCGATGTGGTCGAGCTGGAGCTGCGACTCAGCGAGGGAGAGTGGCGGATCTGGGGTTGGGGCGATGCCGCCCAGGCTCAGGCGGGTGCGGCGAGCGGATAGGGCGGCAGCGCGTCGATCAAGGCAAACATCCGCTGCCAGACCGCGATGTCCAGCGGGTCCGGGGTCTCGGGCTGATAGACGATGAACCACCCACCGGCGACCTCGGCCTCCCAGGGCGCGGTGGGCACCGCGAGCAGTGCCTGCACCTGCGGGGTGAAGACCGTGGCGGCGACTTGCTCTGCGGTCGGTCCCGCGGTGGTTGTCTGTTCGACTGCCGCCCCGGCGGTCACGATCTCGTTGGAGCTGAACACCAGGGGCGGGAGCTCCTCCTCGGCGAGCAGCACTGCGAGGTAGCGGCAGCTGCCCTGGTCCTCCGGCGGGCTGCCGTCCGGCGGGTTCCCGGAGTGCCAGGACTCGGTGGCGACGTGGCACTGCCGCCCGCCCTGGGTCCAGGCGACCAGGTCTCGGCGGACGCGGTTGCCGGCGAGGCCGCGCCCGAAGATCCGCCCCGGGAGGTCACCGCCCTCCGCGACCGGAGCGGCGTCGAAACCGTTGTCGTTGGCGAAGGCCATCAACTGGTAGTGCTCCTCCCAGCCACTGGCCACCTTGGTGACCTGCCGTCGCAGCATGATCCACAGCACGAGGCCGACGGCGACCGCGAGGCCGAGCGTGAGCAGCAGACCGACGGTGCCGCTGTCGTCCCCATCGAGGATCATCCCGATGGCGACACCCGCAAAGATGAGACACACCAGGGCGGTGGAGATCGCGAGCATGGCCACCCAGGCGGGAGCCCGCAGCCGTGGACCGTCAGTGGCCGGCCCGTGCTGCTCGGCCCACTTGTCCTCCTGGCGCACGGACTCGCGCCACGCGGCGACGACTCTGGCCGGAGGAGTGTGCAGCAGTGATGTGAAGTTGATCCCCGCCATGGCCCACACGTTAACCGCGGACGCTGGCATGGCTCCGGCCCGACACCATCAGGTGTCGGGCCGGAGCTGCGGCGCACGCTCAGACGAGCGTGGTGATCCTGCCTGCGGCGACGGTCCGCCCGCCCTCACGGACGGCGAAACCCAGGCCTGGCTCGAGGGCGATCGGCTTGTCCAGGTGCACGGTCACCTCGACCGTGTCACCGGGCATCACCAGCTCCACCTCGCCGAGGTCCATCCGCCCGGGAACGTCCGTGGTGCGGAAGTAGAACTGCGGCCGATAGTCACCGGCAAACGCCGTGTGCCGTCCGCCCTCGTCGGCGGTCAGCGTGTGCAGCGTCGCGGTGAAGCCCTGGTGGGGCTGCACCGACCCGGGCAGGGCTAGCACCTGGCCGCGCTGGACGTCCTCCCGGCGCACACCACGCAGCAGGACCGCGGCGTTGTCACCGGCCTGCACCTCCTCCAGCGTCTTGCCGAAGGTCTCCATGCCGATCGCCACCGAGGTGACGGTCTCGCCCAGACCAATGACCTGCACGCTCTCGCCGATGCGCAGCGAGCCACGCTCGACGGCACCGGTGACCACGGTGCCTCGACCACTGATGGTCAGGGCACTCTCGACCGGCATCAAGAACGGGCCGTCCACCTCACGTGCGGGCAGCGGCACGTAGTCGTCGACCGCCTGCAGGAGCGCGGTGACCGACGCCGTCCAGCGCGGGTCGCCATCGAGGGCGCCGAGCGCGGAGACCGGCACGACCGGCACCTCGTCACCAGGGAAGCCGTAGTCGCTGAGCAGCTCGCGCACCTCGAGCTCGACGAGGTCCAGCAGCTCTGGGTCGTCCACGGTGTCGGCCTTGTTCAGCGCCACGATCAGGTGGGGGACGCCCACGCGCTGCGCGAGCAGCACGTGCTCGCGGGTCTGCGGCATGGCGCCGTCCTGGGCGGACACGACGAGGATCGCGGCGTCCACCTGCGCTGCTCCCGTGATCATGTTCTTCACGAAGTCGGCGTGACCTGGCATGTCGACGTGGGCATAGTGCCGGGTGGCGGTCTCATACTCCACGTGCGAGATGTTGATCGTGATGCCGCGCTGGGTCTCCTCCGGGGTCCGGTCGATCCCCTCGAAGGCCACGAACGTGTTGGCCTCGGGGGAGGCGTCAGACAAGACCTTGGTGATGGCCGCGGTCAACGTCGTCTTGCCGTGGTCGACGTGACCCATCGTGCCGATGTTGAGGTGCGGCTTGGACCGGATGAACTGGCTCTTGGCCATGGTGATTCTGCTTTCTGTGCCAGGCACATGATGCTGTGCCGTGTTGCGCCGGCGGGCAGGCGTGCGCGGGCGGGTGCCGGAGAGGGGCGTCCGCGCCAGGACCGCGGTGCGGGCACGCCCTGCTGAGAAACCAGCGGGTGCCCGGAAAGGGTGGCCGACCCTCCTCCGTGGGTCCTGCTGGAGCGGGAGGAGGGTCAGACTTCAGCGCCGTCGCACAGGAAGTCCACGGCCACGGCGCAGCGCTCATCGCCCGAGCGGCGAGTGCCGGTCAGGGGAGCGAAGCCAAAGGCGGTGGACATGTTCATCACAGTATCCGGGCAACGCCGGCCGGTGCCACGGAATTCCTGCCGACCAGCAGAGGCGGTCTTCAGGCCACTCTGGGGAGAGCCGGATCGCGTTCGGTCCATGGTGGGAAGGTCTGGACCGCCGGTTCACGCCGCTCAGTCATCACCCGGTGACCCAGGCGGCAGCGCTCGCGAGGTCGGGGTGGCTGTGCTCGAACCCGTGCTCCTGCAGCACCGTGGGCAGCACCCGCTGACTGCCGAGCACCTCACCGGCCATCTCACCGAGGGCCAGGCGCAGCGCGATCGTGGGAGCGGGCATCAGGGACGGGCGGTGCAGCATGGCCGCCAGTGCCTTCACAACCGCCTTCTGTCGCTCGGGCTCCGGGGCGGTGAGGTTGACCGGTCCGGTGATCTCCGGATGGTCCAGCAGCCAGATCATGGCGGCGATGTGGTCGGGCAGGGTGATCCACGACCAGAACTGTGTGCCGTCGCCCATCGGTCCACCCAGCCCGAAGCGCACCAGCGGCAGCAACCTGGCGAGCGCTCCACCGGTGCGGCTGAACACGATCCCGGAGCGCAGGTGGGCGACGGGCAGTCCGCCGTCCTCGGCTGCCCAGGTGGCGTGCTCCCAGTCCTGCACCAGGTCGGGGACGAAACCAGATCCGAGGGCGCTCTGCTCGGTCAGGCGGACATCGCCGCGACTGCCGTAGACACCGATTGCTGAGCCCGACAGCAGCCGCGGCTTCTGGGGGAGGGCGAGCAGTGCCTGGCACAGCGCCGCCGTGTTGGGAACCCGGGAGTGGACCAGCGTGTCCTTGTAGCGCGCCGTCCACCGCCGATCACCCAGCCCCGCACCGGCGAGGTTGACTGCGGCGGTCACTCCGTCGAGGGCTCCGCGGTCGGACAACCCGTGCGCCGGGTCCCACTGCACCTCCCGCACCCCCTCGGGCACGTCCTGGGTCGGGGGACGACGGACCAGGTGCACGACACCGTCCCCACGGGCACGCAGTGCCTCGGACAGCGCAGAGCCGAGCAGTCCGCTCGAGCCGGTGATGGCCACGAGGTGGTGCGGACTGCTCGGCTCTGATGTCACTGTTGTGCCTGTCTTGGATCAGACGATGTGCCTGTCTGGGTCAGACCTCGAAGGAACCTTCCTCGAGGCGCTCCTTGACCGTGCCGAGGAAGCGGGCGGCGTCGGCGCCGTCCACGATCCGGTGGTCGTAGGTCATGGCCAGATAGACCATCGAGCGGATGGCGATGGTCTCGCCGCCGTCCTCGTCGATCACGACGACCGGCCGCTTCACGACCGACCCGGTGCCCAGGATGGCCACCTGCGGCTGGTTGATGATCGGGGTGTCGAACAGCGCGCCACGGCTGCCGGTGTTGGTGATGGTGAAGGTGCCACCACCGAGCTCGTCCGGCATCACCTTGTTGGTGCGGGTCCGCTCGGCCAGGTCCGCGATCTTGCGGGAGATGCCGGCGATGTTGAGGTCACCGGCGTCCTTGATGACCGGGACGATCAGGCCCTTCTCGGTGTCCACCGCGATGCCGACGTTCTCGGTCGGGTGGTAGATGACCTGGTCCTCCTCGACGCTGGCGTTCACGTTGGGGTGGACCTTCAGCGCCTCGACCGCGGCCAGGACGAAGAACGGCATGTAGGAGAGCTTGACGCCCTCGCGTGCCAGGAAGTCGTCCTTGGTCTTGTTGCGCAGCCGGGCCACCTTGGTGAGGTCCACCTCGAT
The DNA here is from genome assembly GCF_023923225.1 of Ornithinimicrobium faecis. GTDB lineage: Bacteria > Actinomycetota > Actinomycetes > Actinomycetales > Dermatophilaceae > Ornithinicoccus > Ornithinicoccus faecis. Next base: position 1,794,280 of record NZ_CP099489.1, read on the forward strand.
GACCGTGGTCAGCTGGGCGCTGGTCTGCAGCGACTCGACCATCCGGCTCGCGATGAGCTTGCGCAGGCGCGACATCTTCTCGGTGGTCCCGCGCTTGGGCGAGGCCTCCACCGGAGCCGACGAGCCGCCCGACGGCGCGGCTGCCGGAGCAGAGGCTGGGGCGGCGGGTGCTGCACTCGGCGCCGGGGCGGACGGGGCCGACTTCGCGGCCTCCTCAGCCTTGCGGGCGGCGTCGAGCACGTCCTGCTTGCGGATGCGCCCACCCACGCCCGTCCCGCTCAGCGTGTTGAGGTCGACCTTGTGCTGGGCCGCGAGCTTGCGGACCAGCGGGGTGACATAGGCGCTGACATCGCCACCGGACTGCTCCGGGGTGCCGACACCACTGGCCGTGCCGGGGGAGTCACCAGTCGGTGCGGCAGCCTTCTCGCCGCCCTCCTGTCCGGACTCCTTGGCGGCCTGCTCGTGCAGCTCGGCGTCCTCAGCCAGGTCAGGTGCGGACTGCGTGGCCTCCTCCTGCTTCTGGTCGGCCTGCTCGGCGGACTCGTCAGCCTTGGGCTCCTCAGCGGGAGCCTCAGCCTTCGGCTCCTCCTTGGGCTCCTCGGCGGGAGCCTCCTGCGCCGGTGCAGAACCGCCGCCGGAGCCACCGACCACGGCCAGCTCGCCACCGACCTCGACGGTCTCGTCCTCCTGGGCCAGGATCTTGGTCAACTTGCCGGCCACGGGCGAGGGGATCTCGGTGTCGACCTTGTCAGTGGACACCTCCAGCAGGGGCTCGTCGACCTCGACGTCGTCGCCCTCGGCCTTCAGCCAGCGGGTGACGGTGCCCTCGGTGACCGACTCACCCAGCGCGGGCATCGTGACGGTCTCACCGCCAGAGTCACCGCCACCAGAATCACCGCCACCAGAGTCACCGCCACTGCTCTGCGCCGGGGCCTCCTGGGCGGGCGCCTCCTCAGCAGGCTCCTCAGCGGGGGCCTCCTCCGCAGCGGCCTCGGCGGGCTCCTCAGCGGGGGCCTCCTCGGCAGCGGGCTCCTCTGCAGCAGCGTCACCACCGGAGGAGTCACCACCGTCGGAGCCGTCGCCGATCACCGCGAGGTCACCGCCGACCTCGACGGTGTCGTCCTCCTCGGCGAGGATCTCCTGCAGCACGCCAGCAATGGGTGAGGGGATCTCGGTGTCCACCTTGTCGGTGGACACCTCCAGCAGGGGCTCGTCGACCTCAACGGCGTCACCCACATTCTTGAGCCAGCGGGTCACGGTGCCCTCGGTGACGGACTCACCCAGGGCCGGCATGGTCACGCGTTCAGACATTCGACGTCTCCTCGTCCGGGGCCTTGCAGTCTACGGATTCTCCTGCCATCTGGCAGGACGTGTGTGGTGTTGCGTCAGGCATGAGCGTGCAGCGGCTTGCCCGCCAGCGCCAGGTGGGCCTCGCCCAGTGCCTCGTTCTGGGTGGGGTGCGCGTGGATCAACTGTGCCACCTCATCGGGCAGTGCCTCCCAGTTGTAGATCAGTTGAGCCTCGCCGACCTGCTCGCCCATCCTGGCACCCACCATATGGACACCGACGACGGCCCCGCCCTCGGCGCGGACCAGCTTCACGAAACCGGCCGTGCCCAGGATCTGGGACTTGCCGTTGCCACCGAGGTTGTACTCATAGGTGCTCACCTCGCCGTGCTTCTCCCGGGCCTGGGCCTCGGTGAGTCCCACGGAGGCAATCTCCGGGTCGCAGTAGGTCACGCGCGGGATGCCCGCCTCGTCGATCGGGGTCGGGTCCAGGCCGGCGATCTGCTCGGCGACGAAGATGCCCTGGGCAAATCCGCGGTGCGCCAACTGGAGGCCGGGGACGATGTCTCCCACGGCATACAGGCCGTCGACGCCGGTCCGGCAGCGCTCGTCGGTGGTGACGAAACCGCGGTCCAGAGTGGCGCCGGCCTCCTCATAGCCCAGCCCGTCGGTGACCGGGCCGCGCCCGACCGCCACCAGCAACAGGTCGGCCTCGATCGTGTCGCCGGACTCGAGAGAGACCTGCACCGCGTTGTCGTCCTGGGTGGCGCCGGTGAACTTCACACCGGTCTTGACGGTGATCTTGCGCTTCTTGAAGGCCCGCTCGAGCGTCTTGGACACGGACTCATCCTCGGCCGCGACCAGACGCGGCAGGGCCTCGACGACGGTCACCTGGGCACCGAAGGAGGCGAAGACCGACGCGAACTCGACACCGATCACGCCACCGCCGAGCACCACGACGCGCTCCGGCAGCTCGGCCAGAGTCATCGCCTGGTCGCTGGTCATGATGCGGCCACCGATGTCCAGGCCGGGAATGGACCGGGCGTAGGAACCGGTCGCCAGCACGACGTTCTTGCCGGTGAGGGTGCGCTCGCCGACCTGCACCGTGGTGGGGGAGGACAGCTGCCCGTGCCCCTCGACATACTCGATGGTGGCCGAGCTGACCAGGCCCTGCAGGCCCTTGTAGAGCCGGCCGATGACCCCGTCCTTGTAGGAGTGGACCTTGGCGATGTCGATCGAGTCGAGCGTGGCGTTGACGCCGAACTTGGCGCCGGCGCGCGTGGAGTCGGCCACCTCCGCCGCGTGCAGCAGCGCCTTGGTGGGGATGCAGCCCCGGTGCAGGCAGGTGCCGCCGAGCTTGTCCTTCTCGACCAGGGCGACCTTCAGACCGAGTTGCGCGGCGCGCAGGGCACAGGAATAGCCGCCGCTGCCACCGCCCAGGATCACGACGTCGAAGGTGTTGTCATCATCGGGTGGGTTTTGCGCCATGTGAGCATCTTGTCAAACACTCGGCGCGGCGACCACCGAGGGGCCGGTCTCGGTGTCGCGGCACCGAAAGCGGAGGGGTCGCGCGGTAATCTCCCACCTATGGCGTGGTGGAGGCGACGGAAGAACAGTGGTGTCGGCGGGGATCTCGGGACCCCGAGGGGACGCAGCGACGGCCCGGCAATGGCCATCGACCACAAGGCGGTCCGTGCCCACATGGAGGGCTGGGTGGCCAGCCACAAGGGCGTCGAGGCCTATGTCGAGCCGGCCACCAACGTGAGCACCACGACGCTGATCCTGATCGCCACCGACGGCGAGTGGACCCGGCGCGCCGTCGGCACGCCCAAGGCCGGTTTCGAGCTGGGGCGGTTGCTGCAGATCCCGGTCTATGACGTGAACCAGACCGGCTATCCCGCGCGGATGCGCGAGTGGAACCGGCGCAACAAGAAGCGCTGACCCGCGCCCGTCGCGGGACCCGCGTGACGCCGCGCCGAAATGGGGTCGTCGAGATGCCCTCGGGCATGGGAGGCTGACCGCACGGAACGACCACGGGAGGTGGCCATGACGGAAGACAAGTCCGCACCGGACCAGAGCAGCCAGAGTGAGCACGTCGAGGACGACGTCAAGCGCAAGTTCCGCGAGGCGTTGGAGAAGAAGAACAACTCCGGCGCCGGCAAGGACGTCTCGGACAATGCCGAGCACGGCAAGGTCGGTCACGCCGCGCGCCAGAAGACCTCCGGCGCCCAGCAGATGTTCCGCCGCAAGAGCGGCGGCTGAGCCAGCCCAACGGCGCTCCCAACGTGCCAGCATGACGATGCCCCGGACCCGCAACGGATCCGGGGCATCGCCTTGTATGCCGAGGGGTCACCTGCTCAGGTGAGGCTCACCGAGTCTGAGGTTGGCCACGTCGGTGAGCGGGCGGCATACGGCCTGGTCTGTGGTCCTCAGGCGTAGGACCGCGCCAGCTCGATCAGGGCGCGGACACCCGAGCCGGTGCCGCCGGTGGGGGTGTAGCCCCAGGCGCCCTTCTCGTTGAAGCCCGGCCCGGCGATGTCAACGTGCGACCAGCTGATCGCCTCGCCCGCAGCGTCCTTGCCGACGAACTCCTCGAGGAACTTGGCGGCGACCATCATGCCGCCGGCGCGGTCACCGGTGTGCTTCAGGTCGGCGACGGGGGAGTCCATCGAGCCACGGATCTCCTCGGGCAGCGGCATGCCCCAGGCAGCCTCACCGGCCCCGGTGGCCGCGGTGGTGACGCGCTCGCGCAGGTCATCGTCGTTGGCCATGACGCCCATCGTGCGGTTGCCGAGCGCGATGACGCAGGCACCGGTCAGGGTGGCGATGTCGACGATGGCGTCCGGCTGCTGCTCGGAGGCCAGCGCGATGCCGTCGGCCATGACCAGGCGGCCCTCGGCGTCGGTGTTGATGATCTCGACGGTGCGTCCGCCGCGCATGGTGACGATGTCGCCGGGGCGCTGGGCCAGGTCACCGGTCATGTTCTCCGCGAGGCAGAGATAGCCGGTGACCGCGACGGGCACCTTGAGCTCGGCCAGGGCCAGGATCGAGGCGGCCACGGCGGCGGCGCCGGCCATGTCGCACTTCATGGTGACCATGCCGGTGCCGGGCTTGATGCACAGGCCGCCGGAGTCAAAGGTGATGCCCTTGCCGACGAAGGCCAGGTGGACCTTGGCGCCGCGCGGCTTGTAGGTCATGGTGACCAGGCGCGGGGGACGCCCGGAGCCCTGCCCGACGCCGAGGATGCCGCCGCACCCCTCGGCCTGCAGTTTGTCGGTGTCCCAGACGTCGATCTTGACCTTGGTGCCGGCAGCGTGCTGGCTGACCGAGTGCGCGAAGCTCTCGGGGAAGAGCACGTTGGGCGGGGTATTGACCAGGTCACGGGCATAGCGCACAGCGTCAGCCACCGTGGCCGACTGGCCGGCGATGTCCTCCTTGTGGCGGCCCTTGAGATAGACCTGAGCGCTGGCCAGCGGTGCCTTGGCGCTCGCCGCCTTGCCCTCGCCCAGGAAGGTCTGGAAGGCATAGCCGCCCAGCAGCACGCCCTCGGCCACGGCACGGGCCTCCTCGGCGCCGCCCCCGAGAGCGAACACGGCGGAGTCCTTGCCGGCCAGGGCGCGGACGGCGGCCCCGGCCGCGCGGCGGTGGCGCTCGCTCGCGTGGGGAGCGCTGTCGCTGGGCCTGCCGCTGGTGGGCTTGCCGGTGCCGACGACGAGCACGAGGCCCGCAGCCACGCCCGGGACTCCCGCGAGCTTGACGACCTCGTCGGCCTTGCCGCTGGCCCCTGTGGCGCTCAGGTTCTTGGTGATGTGGGTGACGGCGTTCTTGGGCAGATCTGTGCCCTCCGCCAGCAGCGCGCCGTCCTCCCCGGCGGTCGAGGCGAGCACCAAGGCATCCACCTTGGCGGTCGCGATCCTGCTGTCAGTCAGTGTCAGTGTGGTCATCTTTGTCCGTTCAGTCGTCGTCGACATGGGCTGCGGGGCCGGATTGAGCCTAGCTGCACCGGGGGCTACGGTGTGATCCATGTCTGCCGAGTCGCTGAAGACCTCCCCCGTGCATGACCGTCATGTCGCCCTCGGCGCCAAGATGGCCGACTTCAGTGGGTGGCAGATGCCCATTGAGTATGCCGGGGTGAAAGCTGAGCACACCGCCGTGCGTGAGCGGGTGGGCATCTTTGACGTCTCCCACCTGGGCAAGGCCCTGGTGCGCGGCCCCGGGGCCAGGGACTTTGTCAACAGCTGCTTCACCAATGACCTGGGCCGCATCGAGCCGGGCAAGGCGCAATACACCATGTGCTGCAACGAGTCCGGCGGCGTGGTGGACGACCTGATCCAGTATCTGAAGTCCGACGACGAGGTCTTCCTCATCCCCAACGCGGCCAACAACGCCGAGGTTGTGCGGATGCTGACGGAGGCGGCGCCCGAGGGCATCGAGGTCATCAACCAGCACACTGACTATGGCGTCCTGGCAGTCCAGGGGCCCAAGAGCGATGAGGTGCTCACTGCCCTCGGTCTGTCGGTCGGGAATGACTACATGAGTTTTGCCGAGACGACGTGGGAGGGCAAGCCGCTCATCGTGTGCCGGACCGGCTACACGGGGGAGCGCGGCTATGAGCTGCTGCCCGCCTGGGACCAGACCGGTGCCCTGTGGGACGCCCTGGTGGCCGCGATGGAGCCGTTCGACGGGATGGCGGCAGGGCTCGGCGCCCGCGACACACTCCGCACCGAGATGGGCTATGCCCTGCACGGCAACGAGCTCTCCACCGAGATCACCCCGGTGATGGGCCGCACCGGTTGGGCCGTCGGCTGGAAGAAGGACACCTTCTGGGGCAAGGACGCGCTCGCCGCCGAGCGGGAGGCCAAGAACACCCGGATCTCGTGGGGTCTGGACGTGACCGGTCGCGGCATCCCGCGGGCAGGCTGCGACGTGAAGTCGGCTGATGGCACGGTGATCGGCACCGTCACCTCCGGCACTTTCTCGCCGACCCTGGGCAAGGGCGTGGCCCTGGCCCTGCTGGACCGCACGGCCGCCGAGGGCGACGACGTCGTCATCGACGTGCGTGGGCGCGACGTCACCGCGCAGGTGAAGAAGCCCCCGTTCATCGAGGTCGGCGTCCGCTAACCAAATTAATAAAGGTCTCGCACGCCCGCCCCGTCTTTTGATACAGGTCTCGTACGTCGCTCCCGGCTTTTGATACAGGTCTCGTACGTCGCTCCCGGCTTTTGATACAGGTCTCGCACGCCCTCCTCGGTGCTGGCGACCCGGCTCGCTCATGGCCGAGATCCGCGCCAACCTCCTCGACCAGGGACCACAGGTCGGCGAAGCCGGTGCCACAGGTTGGCGGTGGAGCCCGGGTTGTCGAGCTCCGCCCACGCCGACGCTGATCGCCCGCCCGTGGCATCGCACCGTCGTGCCAGCATTGGTCCGCAGTGTCGGTGCTCGCAGTTACGTTTCGTTGATGAACCTCAAGTTGTGCGAAGTCACCAGTCAGAACGTGCACGCCCTGATGGAGTTTCCGTTGCGGCCCGGCCAGGAACGCTTCGTTGCGCCGGTCGCGAACTCGATCGCCGAGGCCTCCGTGACTCCCACAGCGTGGCCACGTGCAATCTGTGACGGCGACGATGTTGTCGGGTTCGTCATGGCCAACTTCGACCCGGACAACGAGTTGGCGGCCTTTCGCTGCGGGATCTGGAGACTGCATGTCTCGGCAGATCAACAGGGACGTGGCGTGGGGCGCTTTGCCGTCGAAGAGGTCGCCCGAGAAGCCCGGCGACGGGGGAACGAGCAGATGACTGTGCTGTGGGTTCAGGGCGACGGTGGACCAGAGCAGTTCTATCTGCGCTGCGGCTTCGAGCCGACCGGCGAACGACTGTTCGGCCAGATCCTGGGCGCCCGCAGCACACACACTGCGGCCACTGGCACACCGCCCACACGCGCGTCGTGATCAGGTCGCTGGGTGACGCGGAAGTCTTGGCCGCGTGGCTCGTGGTTGTGCCCTCGTGCTCGGCGTGGCGAGGCTAGCGCTGCTCGCGCCAGTGTCGGACCGCACCAGCGGTGACCTCGGTCAGGCTCGCTGCAGTCTCGTGGAGCGCTGCCTCTCCACCGACTTCCTCGACCAGGGACCACACCGCGGCGAAGCCGGTGCCCTCGCGACCCTCCGGGTCGACCATGCCCGCCACCGCGATCGTGGGCAGGCCGTGCGTGGCTGCGAGCTCGGCCAGCGCCACTGGTCCCTTGCCATAGCGGCTCTGCGCGTCCAGCTTGCCCTCACCGGTGAGCACCAGGTCGGCCTGCTTCAGGGCGTCGGGCAGGCCGATCAGGTCCATCACCAGGTCGCCGCCGGGCCGGACCTCCGCGCCGAGCAACGCCATCAGCCCCCACCCGAGGCCGCCCGCTGCCCCCGCGCCGGGACGCTCGCGCAGGGGCTCGCCGTCAACGGCTGACTCGACGACGTTGGCCACGGTCGCCAGCCCCTGATCCAGCAGGGCGACCTCGTCCGGGCCAGCGCCCTTCTGCGGGCCATAGACAGCTGCTGCCCCGGTCGGACCGAGCAGCGGGTTGGTGACGTCGGTGGCCGCGACGAAGGAAGTGCTGGTGACACGCGGGTCCAGCCCGGTGAGGTCAACAGACACCACCCGGTCCAGCTCGCCCGGACCGACGACCTCGCCGTCAGCATCAACGAACCGAGCGCCCAGCTCGGCGACCAGCCCCGTGCCGCCATCGGTGCAGGCCACGCCGCCCAGGCCGATCGCGACACTGGTCGCACCCGCGTCCCAGGCTGCCCGGATGAGGGCGCCGACCCCGGCACTGCTGGCCCGCAGCGAGGTCCGCGGCGTCGGCGAGATCAGTTGCAGCCCGCACGCCTGCGCGGACTCGATGACCGCAGTGGTCCCGAGCATCGCGAACTGCGCTTCCACCGGGTCTCCCAGGGGTCCGGGGACCGTCAGCCGGTGCTCCGTGGCACCGGTGGCCAGGATCGCCTCGACCGTGCCCTCCCCGCCGTCGGCCAGTGGGATCTCGTCAACGACGGCATCCGGGAGCACCGCACGCACGCCAACAGCCATCGCCGCGGCCGCCGCCGGACCGCTCAGGGTGCCCTTGAACTTGTCCGGAGCCACCACGACGCGGACACCGCCAACATCACCCGGTCGGTCATCCACCATGGAACAGCCCTTCTGTGCCGCTGCGAGATTGCCGCCTTCACGCCCCCGCTGCCCGGAAGCCTAGGAGAGCAGGCTCGCACACACCTTCGCCAGGTCGGACTTGCCCTCGAAACCGATGCCCGGGAGTTGCGGCATACGGATGTGGCCGTCCTCAACGGTGCACCCGTCCGGGAAGCCGCCAAACGGCTGGAACAGGTCGGGATAGGACTCGTTGCCGCCCAGGCCCAGACCGGCCGCGATGTTGAGCGACATCTGGTGGCCACCGTGCGGGATGAAGCGGCTGGGGGCCCAACCGAGCTCGCCGAGGGCCTTGAGGCTGCGCAGATACTCCACCAGGCCATAGCTGAGGGCGCAGTCCAGCTGCAGGAAGTCACGCTGGGGGTCCATGCCGCCATACAGGCCGAGGTTGCGGGCGTCCCAGTGCGAGAACAGGTTCTCTCCGGTCGCGATCGGCAGGGTCCCGGCGCGCTCGGACACCAGGCGCGTGCCCTCATAGTCCAGCGGGTCGACGGGCTCCTCAAACCAGAACAGGTCGTAGTCCTTGATCGCCTCGAGGCACTCCACGGCCTGCTCACCGGTGAAGCGGCCGTTGGCGTCGACCATCAGGCGCTGACCCTCGCCCAGGATGCTGAGGGCCGCCTCGATGCGGGTCCGGTCCTCGGCCAGGGGGGCGCCACCGATCTTCATCTTCACCACGGTGTAGCCGCGGTCGAGATAGCTGGTGAGCTCGTCCTTCAGACCCTGCAGACCCTTGCCCGGGTGGTAGTAACCGCCTGCGGCATAGACGAACACGCGCGGGTCGGGGGTCCCGGTGCCATGGCGCTCGGCGAGCAGGTCGAACAACGGGCGCTCCTCGAGCTTGGCGCGCGCGTCCCACAGGGCCATGTCGAGCACGCCGACGGCGACCGAGCGCTCACCGTGGCCGCCGGGCTTCTCGTTGGTCATCATCGTGTCCCACGCGCGGTGCGGGTCGAGCAGGCCACTCTCGTCCAGCAGCGACTCTGGCTCCGCCTCGAGCAGTCGCGGCACGAACCGCTCCTTCATCAGCGCGCCCTGGCCGTAGCGGCCGTTGGAGTTGAACCCGAAGCCGACCACGGGCTTGCCGTCGCGGATCTCGTCGGTCACCACCGCCACCAGGCTCAGCGTCATCTTCGAAAAGTCGATGAACGAGTTGCGGATGGGGCTGGAGATCGGGAAGGTGCGCTCCCGAATGTCGACGATTCTCATGCGGTGAACCTATGGCCGGGTCGCGGCGCCTGTCCAAGACCAGTTATGGATGCGGGTCATCCAGATTGCTTATGTCCGCAGGCCAGTCCAGGTCCACGGCGAGGTCCAGCAGGACCTGGGCGGCCGGTGTCAGAGCCGTATGCCGACAGATCAGGTCGACCTCGACGCGCAGGGGCGACTGAAGTTGGCAGACCACGGCCCCGGCCCGACGGGCCAGGTCGGCCCAGGCGGACGACAGGACCGCGACACCGACCCCGGCCAGCACGAGCGGCAGGATGGCAGAGCGGTGCTCGACCTCGACGGCGATCGTCAGGCCCGACTCGGCGCAGAGCTGGTCAGCCATCGCCCGCATCACGCTCCCGGGAGGGGAGGCGATCAGTCGCTGACCGTCCAGGTCGCCCGGTGTCAGTGGGCGATCCGAGGGAAGCGACGTGTCGGGCGGGGCGAGCAGGACCATGTGCTGTTGGCCCAACCGGTGGGCGGTGATGGCGGGAGGGTAGGGCGCTGCGAGGGCACCCACGAGCCCGAGCTCGCAGGCTCCGCTGAGGACCAGGGCCACTGCGTCGTCGCGCCCGAAGGCGGCACGGGCGTTGACGGTGATCCCGGGGTGGCGCTCGCTGAGCCGGGCGGTCAGTGAGGTGAAAGGCTCAATGCTCTGAGATGGCATGAGCGCCAGGTCAATCCGTCCGGTGTGGTCGGTGCCGATCGACTGGGTGGCGGCGCGGGCAGCGTCCAGGTCGCGCAGCACCTGCCGCGCCATCGGGACCAGCGTCGCCCCGGCGTCGGTGAGACGCACGCCGCTGGGCACACGGTGCAGCAGCGGAACCCCGAGATCCTTCTCCAGGGCGGCCACGGCCTGCGAGAGCGCCGGCTGGCTCACGTGCAGATGGGTCGCTGCCCTGCCGAAGCCGCCGTGGGTCACGACTCCGAGGAAATAGGTGAGCTGGCGAGTGTCCATGGCGGTGCCAGCGTAGTCACCAGGTCATCGGGTCATTGGGTCAGCGGCTCAGTTGTGCCGCGCCTCCCTGTGCCCGGCGGAGCTTCTCCGGATTGCGCATCAGATAGAGCGCGGTCACCAGACCGCGCTCCAAGCGCACGGTCACCACGACGTCGAGCTCCCCGGCTCCGAAGAAGCGCAGGGCAGGCTGTCCGTTCATGGTGGTGAGGTCATAGGTCAGCACGTCGGGATAATTGAAGAAGACCCCGGCCATCCAGCGCAACGCCTTCTCCGCGCCGTGGATCGGTCGCAGGGCCGCCTTCTTCAGCCCGCCCCCGTCGGAGAACAGCACGACATCAGGGGCCAGGAGCTCCATCAGCGGCTGGAGATCGCCGCCATCAGCCGCCGCCAGGAAGAGGCGCATGACCTTCTCGGCCTCTGGGTGCGTCCCCGGTGGGGGACGCTGGCTGCGCACCGCGCGGCCTGCCCGACTGGCCACCTGGCGCACCGCCGCCGGTGACTTGTCCACCGCCGCCGCGATCTCGGCATACTCAAAACCGAAGACCTCGCGCAGGACGAAGACGGCCCGCTCGGTGGGGGAGAGCGTCTCCAGGACCAACAGCATCGCCGTGGAGAGCGAGTCCGCGAGCTCGACATCCTCGGCGACGTCCGGGCTGGTCAGCAACGGCTCGGGCAACCACGGGCCGACATAGGTCTCGCGGCGGCGCTCGAGCGTGCGGATGCGGTTGAGTGCCTGGCGGGTGACGATCCGGACGAGATAGGCGCGCGGGTCCCGGACCGCAGACTGGTCCACCTCGGACCACCGCAACCAGGTCTCCTGCACCACGTCCTCGGCATCGACAGCGGACGAGAGCATCTCGTAGGCGACGGTGAACAGCAGGCTGCGGTGCTCCACGAACGGATCACTCGCCTGGTCGCTCACTGGGCCGCTCCCTGGGTCGGTCACTGGGCCAACGGTGCCAGGTCGCAGGAGTCTGCGAAACCCTGGGACGTCAGCCCCATCGCCGAGTTGGCCCGGGACCGCATGTTCTCCACGGCGATGAGCTCGGTGAGCTCGACCAGCGCAGCCGACCCGAGACGCTCGTGCAGGCTGGCGACCATCTCGTCGGTCACCTCAAGAGGCGTGACGCTCATCGCCTCGGCATAGGCCAGCACGTCACGCTCGAGCGGGGTGAACACGGTGCTGTCGCGCCACATCGGGACCTGGCGTGCCTTCTCCTCGTCGAGCCCCTCGGTGTGGGCCAGGAAATAGCCGAAGTCCAGGCACCAGCTGCAGCCGACGGTGGCTGCCGACGCCATGACGGCGTAGGCCTTCAGCTGCGGGTCGCACGCGGACAGCTTGGCGAGCTTGCGCTCGAAGCCCAGGAGCGCCCGTGTGAGCGGACCGTGGTGGAGCAGGACGTAGGCAAAGTCCGGGACCTCGCCGTAGGTGCGGCGGGCGTAGGCACTGAGAATCCGCGCGAAGGGGCCGCTCAGGTTGGCCTTGGGGATCCGGAAGTTGCTGGGCATCTGGTGCTCCTCATCGGTCGTGCGGCCCCTGGTGGGCCGGCTGACCATGAAGACACCGCTGCTGCCGGATCTGTGACAAGACGTGCTGCGGATGCTCACAGGGAGCGCTTGAAACCCTCGTGGCTCGCCTGGTAGCCCAGTCTGGAATAGAAGCGCTGGGCGTCGGAGCGGGTCTTGTCCGAGGTCAGTTGAGCGAGGACCGCGCCCTGCTGTCGGCCGTGCTCGTGGGCCCACTCGAAGAGCGCCGTGCCGAGCCCGGTGCCTCGGACGGTGGAGGCAAGGCGGACCCCCTCGATCTGAAGTCTCTTGGCGCCTCCGCGCGAGAGGCCCGGGATGAGCGTCAACTGCATGGTGCCGACGAGGTTGTCCTCGCCGTCACGCACCGTGAGCAGGAGGTGGTTCGGGTCACGGTCGATCTCGCGGAAGGCCGCGAGATAGGGCTCGAGCTCGGACGATTCTCGATGGGCACCGAGGACGTCGTCCGCTAGCAGGGCGACGAGAGCGGGGACGTCTGACTCGACCGCGCGAGCGAGCGCAAACTGGCCCTCGTCGAACTCGAATGGCTTCACCACCCAAGGTGCCCATCAACGCTCACCCAGCCGCACGGCATACGGTCGGACGAATTGACGCGACCCGCTCAGCGGGTCCGGTAGCGCGCATAGATCAGCCCACTGTCGAACGAGCGCTCCTCGACCAGCTCGAGGTCGAGGCGCACGCCGTCGGGGAAGAACCGCTTGCCGCCGCCGACCACGCTCGTGGTGATGAACAGGTGATACTCGTCCACCAGACCCGCCGCGATCGCCTGCGCTGCGAGGGTCGGTCCATCGACCGTGAGGTCCTGGTCTGACTCGGCCTTGAGCGCGCGGATCGCGTCCGGGTCGAAGGTCCGCTCGATCCTGGTCCGCTCGCTGGACACGGACTCCAGCGTGGTGGAGAAGACGACCTTCTCCGCCGCCCGCCAGTCCTCGGCATACTGCAGGATGTGCGGTGGTTGGTCGGGCTCGTTGCGCGCGGTCTCCCAATAGACCATCGTCTCGTACATCCGCCGGCCGTAGAGGTAGGTGCCGACGGGGCGGAACAGGTCGTTGATGAAGGTGTGCACCTCCGGGTCTTCGGCCCCGGTGCCGAGGCCGCCCTCCTCAGCCTCGGCATAGCCGTCGAGCGAGCTGATCATGGAGTATATGAGTTTGCTCATGGGGATCTGACCCGCTCTCGCCCCGAAACTCATCGACAGAAGCTCATCGACGCCTGGGCAGCGGCGTGGACGATGTCGTGACGGTGTGACGGACTAGGAGAAGGCGGGGGAGACCGCGCGGGTGGCCCCCAGCAGCGAGGGAGCGTCGCTGAGATCGACGACCCGACCGCCGACGATCAGGTGCACCCGGTCACTCTGCGCGCTGAACCGGTGATTGACGTGGGACAGCACCTCGTGGTGGGTCCGCTCGCGCTCGGTGTTGGCCGGCAGTCCCCAGCCGACCTCGTCGGAGATCGCCACGACGTCGTGCGGCAGCGAGGTGTAGGCCACCAGCAGCTCGTCGACCAGAGGGTCGATGGTGTGGATCGCCTGTGCGGGCGCGCCCCACAGGCCGTGTTCATCGAGCACCCGCCACAGCCAGTGGGACAGCGTGTCGATGATGACCGGGTGCCGGGAGAAGACCAGGGCCTGCGACAGCGCGGTCGTCTCCACCGTCTTCCAGTCCTCGGGGCGGACGGCGCGCGAGCTCTCCACCCGGTCACGCCAGACGGGGTCGGAGGAGTCGGGGATGCCCCGGCCGGTCGCCAGGTAGGTCACACGGTCATGCGCAGCGAGCAGGGACACGGCGTAGGCAGACTTGCCATTGCGCGCGGCACCGAGCACCAGTGTCGTGGTCATGCCAAAACCCCCAGGACGAGCGGAATGCCTTCAGCCTAGTCGATGTCGCGACCGAGGATCAGGGGATTGTTGCCGGGCTCAGCGGCCGCCGTCGGGGTCGTCCCAATGGTGGTCGTTGTGCTGGTTGTCGTGCTGGTCGCTGGTGGCCTCCCGCTGGGCCTCCTCGAGCCTCCGGTTGCGTGCGGAGGTGGCCACGAAGGCCAGGATCCCGAGCAGCACCAGGATGCCAACGGCCCAGGCCCAGGGCGGTATGCCGTCACTTGAGTCATCCTCTGTGTCGGCTTCGTCGGGGGTCTCGGAGGGAGGAGCCTGCGTCTGGTCCTCGGCAGGGTCGGTCTCGGTCGCGCCCTGGGTGGACTCCTCCGTGGCCTCCTCGGTCGCCGGGTCCGTCGGTTCGTCGGTGGTCGCGTCCTGGGAGGTTGCGTCCTCTGAGGTTGCCTCGTCGGATGAGTCATCCTCGGACGTCGGCGCCGTTGTGTCTTCCTCGGTCGGCTCGTCGGTGGCCGTTGGCTCCGGCGGGGGCTCGTCCGAGGGCGCTGCCACGATGGGCGTCCCGATCGGGATGACGGGGATCTCGATCGACTCGTCGGCGGCCAACTGCTCGGGCGTCGGGTCGGCGACCTCCTCGCTGCACCCGGCTGACGGAAAGCCAGCGAGACCGCAGATCATGTTGGCGCCATCGGTCCGGACGTCCGAGACAGCCGACTGCACCATCTCCAGGGTGGTGGCACCGGGCTCGCCGACGACGCACTGGGCGCCGGGGGTGAGCGGCGCCTCGCCGTCAGGTGCGTCGACGTCACGCCCTGGGTCGATGACCAGTGCGACTCGCTTGCTGCCGTCCTCGGCAGCGACGTCCGCACAGACGTCGTCGAACTCGAGCACGGCGCGTGGTGTGCGCACGTCCTCGCCGGAGGACACCGCGAAGCGCAGGGCCTGCACCGTCCCGTCGTCGGGGACCGTGGTGCCCACGCCCTCCACAGCGAAGGCCCACTCGTCGTCAACCAGTTGGTAGTAGCCCCAGAACTGATAACCGACGGCTTGCGCCGACAGCGGGGCAACCAGGACGGCGATCAGCGCCACCGCGAGCGCGGCGGCTGTGCGGCGGAGACGACTCATGTTTGCGAGCCTAGTGGCCGCAGCAACCCCCGCTCGGGGCGTTAGCGCTTGCCGCCGAGGAGCCCGCCCAGCAGGTCATCCAGGCCGAAGCCGCCGGACTGACCCTGCGCGGGGGACTTGCCGAGGGCGCCGCCGAGCAGATCGCCCAGGAGGTCGCCGACCCCACCCTGGCCGGTCGGTGCGGTGTCCTTCGAGGTCTGCTGGGGGGCATCGCCGCCGAGGGCGTCACCGAGCACGCCGCCCAGGCCGCCGCCTCCGCTGAGCTTCCGGGCCAGCCAGGAGAGCACGATGGGCGCCAGGATCGGCAGCAGCTTCTTGATCAGTCCGCTGCCGGCGCCGCCTCCGAGGCCGCCGAGCTGGTTGACGACGTCCTCACTCTGGTTGCCGAAGATGTGGCTGACGATCTTGGCGCCGTCGTCAGTGTCGATGGTGGACGCGTCAGTCATCGGGTCGCGGTCGGTGTGGTCGCTCAGGGCTCCGGTCAGCGCCGCGGCGCCCTCGGGCTGTTGGGCGTTGGCGCTGAGGCCACCCACCAGCGCGGGCAGGACCTGCTTGACCGCCTGCTCGACCTCGGCCTCGTCGGCGCCCACCTGCTGCGCCAACTGGGACATGGGGATCGCGGACAGCAACTCGGTGTACTGGCTCATCGTGCCAACCCTTCAGGTCGTCGGTCCCCGCCGGACCGAAGAGGTCACGAGACTAAGGCACACAAGGGGGTCTGTGCCTAGTCTGGAGTCATGAGTGATGTGTTTACGTGGCGATATGGCGACGAGACCGGGGCGACGATCCCCGACCTGGGGCTCACCGGAGTGGCCTTCCCCTCCCAGGCTGACGCGGAGGGTTGGCTCTCCGATGAGTGGCACACGCTGGCCGACGCCGGCGTGAAGTCGGTGACGCTGCTCAACGGGGACCACGAGGTCTATGGCCCGATGAGCCTGGGGCCAGCCGACATCGACTGACCCCGCCCGCCGGACCCCACTGTCGGACCCGGCTGGAACAACCTGATGCACGATCCCGTTGGCGCATCATGACGACAACGGCTGAGATCATGCGATACACCGCCTTCTCAAGTGATCCAGACGGAGGCAACCCTGCTGGCGTCGTGCTCGACGCCGCTGGCCTGCAGGATGCGGACATGCTGGCCATCGCCGCGGACCTCGGTTTCAGCGAGTCTGCCTTCCTGACGGCCCCACCGGAGGACCTCGAGGCTCCACCTGGGCGGGGGTTCACCATCCGGTTCTTCAGCCCCAAGGCCGAGGTCCCGTTCTGCGGGCACGCCACCGTCGCCACCGCGGTCGCTCTGGGCGAGCGCACCGGCCCGGGGGAGTTCGTCTTTGCCACGCGTGCGGGCACGGTGCCGGTGCGGGTGGAGCAGAGCCCCGCTGGCCTGCGGGCCACCCTCACCACCGTCGCGCCGCACACCGAGGCGGTCGGGGAGGCTGACCTGACCGAGGCCCTGGCGGCGCTGGACTGGCAGCACGCTGAGCTCGACGACACCGTGCCCCCGCGGATCGCGTTCGCCGGTGCCCGTCACCTGGTGCTGGCCGCAGCGACCCGGGATCGCCTCGCGGACCTGTCCTACGACTTCGAGCGCCTCGAGGCATTGATGCGCCGCCTGGATCTGACCACTGTGCAGCTCGTGTGGCGTGAGTCAGAGAGCGTCTTTCACGTCCGGGACCCGTTCCCGGTCGGGGGTGTGGTGGAGGACCCAGCCACGGGGGCCGCCGCCGGAGCGTTCGGCGCCTATGCCCGTGAGATCGGCCTCGTGCCGTCCGCAGCGGTGCTGACGCTCCACCAGGGCGAGGACATGGGTCGCCCGGGGGAGCTCACGGTTGAGCTGCGCGAGGGCGATCCTCGCGTGCACGTCTCGGGAGTCGCATCGCGGATGGCCTAGCGGCGGTGCCCAACCAGATGGCCTAGCGGCGGTGCACAACCACCGGCTCGCCGCGCTTGATCTGCGGGCGGGGCACACGGGACATCCGCATCTGGAGGGAGCGGAGCGCGACATACCAGGCGTTGCCGCGGGTGTGAGCCTCGCCGAACTCCTCGGTGACGCGCTTCTTGGCGCGTCGCCCCAGCAGCCAGGCGTCCAGGATGCCGATGACCATCACGCCGTAGACCACCGGCAGGATCAGGAGCTGCGCCTGCGGGTTCTGCCCGCCGAGCAGCATCGCCGCCAGCACGATCAGCATCAGCGGCAGCAGGAACTCACCGATGTTCCAGCGGGTGTCGACCATGTCGCGCAGCAGCCGCTTGACGGGGCCCCGGTCGCGCGGCGGCAGGTATTTTTCCTCGCCCCGCAGCATGCCCTGACGTGCTTCCTCGCGCTCGACCCGCTGACGCGCCTTCTGGTCGGACTTGACTGCCTTGGCGTTGCCCACGAGGGGGCGCCGATTGGCCGCCTCCTGGGCCTTGCGCTTCGGGGTCGGACGGTTCTTGGCGCCGGGGCGCTCCTCGACGACGGGGGCGGCCTCGGGCTCTGCGGTGGGCTTCTTGCGGGACAACACCACACCACTGTATGCCGTGGGGCGGCTATCGTCGGCCACGTGACTTCTCAGAACCCCACCTCCCAGAACAACCCGGCGGCCCTGGCGGCACGGGTCAGCGAACTCATGCCCGGGATCCGCAGTGACCTGGAGGCCCTGACGCGCATCCCGTCGGTCTCCCTGGACTCCTTTGACCAGCAGCACGTCGACGACTCGGCGCAGGCGGTGGCAGACCTGCTCAGTGCCGAGGGCATGGAGGTCCGGATCGTGCGGGAGGGCGGCCGTCCGGCCGTGATCGGTCACCTGGCCGGCCCGGAGGGGGCACCGACCGTGCTGCTCTATGCCCACCACGACGTGCAGCCCCCGGGTGACGAGGCTGACTGGGACACCCCGATCTTTGAGCCGACCGAGATCGACGGGCGGCTGTATGCCCGCGGTGTCGCCGATGACAAGGCCGGTGTCCTGGCGCACGTCGCGGCACTGCGCGCCCACGGCGGGAAGCCGCCGGTCAACGTCACGGTCTTCGTCGAGGGCGAGGAGGAGATCGCCTCCGAGTCGCTGCCCGAGATCCTGGCCAAGCACGGCGACAGTCTGCGAGCGGACGCGATCGTCCTTGCCGACAGCCAGAACTGGGAGATCGGCGTCCCCGCCCTGACCACCACGCTGCGCGGTCTGGTCCGCGTCGTGGTCGAGGTCAAGGCCCTGGACCACGGCGTGCACTCGGGCATGTTCGGTGGGCCGGTGCCCGACGGGCTGACCGCGCTCGCCCGCCTGCTGGCCACGCTGCACGACGAGGCCGGTGACGTGGCGGTGGCCGGGCTGAAGACCTCCGAGGCTGCTGACCTGGACTATCCGGAGGCCAAGCTGCGCGCCGAGTCCGGTCTCAGCGAGGGCGTCAACCCGATCGGCACCGGCTCGATCCTGTCGCGGATGTGGACCAAGCCGTCGATGACCGTGATCGGCATCGACGCCCCGAGCGTCGCCAAGGCCGCCAACCTGCTCACGCCGGTCGGTCGCGCCAAACTGTCCATGCGCATCCACCCCGCAGAGGTGCCGAGCACGGCATACGAGCTGTTGAAGAAGCACCTCGAGGACAACGCTCCCTGGGGTTGCCAGGTGACCGTCACCCTCGATGACGAGGGGCCCGGCTTCGCGGCCGACGCGCAGGGACCCGTCTATGACGCCGCGCGCAGCGCCTTCCGCGACGCGTGGGATGGCGTCGAGCCGGTCGACATCGGCGTGGGCGGCTCGATCCCGTTCGTCGCCTCCTTTGCCGAGCGCTTCCCGGACGCTGCCATCCTGGTGACCGGCGTCGAGGACCCGGACACCCGGGCGCACGCCGCGAACGAGAGCCTGCACCTGGCCGAGTTCGAGCGAGTCTGCCTCGCTGAGGCACTTCTACTGGAGAGGTTGGGCAATGGTTGATCAGGGCACATACGTCGAGGAGTCCTACAAACGGGACACCCGCTACATCCCGACGCGGATCACCGCCGACGGTCGTGACGGCTTCCCCGTCGAGCCGGGGCGCTATCGGCTCGCGGTGAGCAGGGCCTGCCCCTGGGCGCACCGCTCGACCATCGTGCGCAGGCTGCTGGGCCTGGAGCCGGTGCTGTCGATGGCGGTCGCCGGGCCGACCCACGATGCCGACAGCTGGACCTTCGACCTGGACCCCGGCGGCGTCGACCCCGTGCTGGGGATCCCGCGGCTCAAGGATGCCTATGAGGCGCGCCCGGACGGCTACAAGCCCGGCGTGACCGTGCCCGCGATCGTGGACACCACCACCGGCCAGGTCGTGACCAACGACTTCCCGCAGATCACCCTCGACTTCTCCACGCAGTGGACGCAGTTCCACCGCGAGGGTGCCCCAGACCTCTATCCGGAGGCGCTGCGCAGTGAGATCGATGAGGTCGCCGAGCTGATCTATCAGGACGTCAACAACGGTGTCTACCGCTGCGGCTTCGCCGGCAAGCAGGAGTCCTATGAGAAGGCCTACGACCGGCTGTTCTCCCGGTTGGACTGGCTCAGCGAGCGCCTGTCCACGCAGCGTTATTTGGTCGGCGACACGATCACCGAGGCCGACATCCGGCTATTCACCACGCTGGTGCGCTTCGACGCGGTCTATCACGGCCACTTCAAGTGCAACCGCTCCAAGCTGAGCGAGATGCCGGTGCTGTGGGCCTACGCCCGCGACCTGTTCCAGACGCCAGGCTTCGGTGACACGGTCAACTTCGAGCACATCAAGTCGCACTATTACGAGGTGCACCTGGACATCAACCCGACGGGCATCGTCCCGAAGGGCCCGGACCCCTCGGGGTGGCTCACAGCGCACGGCCGCGAGGAGTTGGGCGGGTCCCCGTTCGGCACGGGCACCCCGCCCGGCGCGGTGGCCGAGGGTGAAGAGGTCCCGCCCCTCACCGGCTCGCAGCCCAACGCTGGGGCATGAAAGAGCAGGGCGCCTCGCGCGATCTGACCTGGGTCGTCGCCCTCGCCGCGTGCTTCTGGGGCACCTCCGCGCTGATGCGCGAACCGCTGGCCCAGGTGCTCGACGCTGCCACGATCGTGATGTGGGAGCACCTCGTCCTGGTGTTGCTCCTGCTGCCCTGGCTGCTGCCCGCCCTGCGTCGCTGGGCTCAGGCACCGCCGCGGGTGCGCGTGGGAGCCATCATCATCGGCGCCGGCTCGTCGGCCCTGGCCACCACGCTGTTCACGGCGGCCTTCCGTCTCGGAGACCCGATCACGCCCCAGATCCTGCAGAAGTTGCAGCCGCTGATCGCCATCCTGCTGGCGGCGCTGATCCTGGGGGAGCGTCTGCGCCCTCGGTTCTGGTGGTTCGCGGTCCCGGCGCTGGTCGGGGCCTGGCTGATGACCTTTGCCGACCCGTTCTCGGTGGCGATCGGCGACGCCGAGGCTGCCCTGCTCGCGCTGGGCGCGGCGACCCTGTGGGGTGCTGGCACCGTCCTGGGGCGCCTGGTCGACGGTCACCTCGGGCCGCGCGACACCCTGGCCCTGCGCTTCGGCTTCGGCCTGCCCGCTGCGGCCGTCATCGTGCTCGTGTCCGGTGCCGGGTGGGCGATGCCGCTCAAGCAGGTGCCGATGCTGCTGCTCCTGGCGCTGGTGCCGGGCGCCCTCGCGCTCGCGCTCTACTACGTCGGCCTGCGGCGCACCGCGGCATCCCGCGCGACGCTGGCCGAGCTGATGTTCCCGGTGACGTCCGTGCTCGTCGGCGTCACGTTCTTGGACACCCAACTGACGTGGAGCCGCTGGCTTGGCGTGGCGATCGTGGTGATCTCCGTGACCGGGCTCGTGCTGCACGAGGCGCGCTCGCGGCGCACCAGCGTGGTCCAGGAGGCGTCGGCGGCGTCCCTGACGTGACGCTTGGTCCACTGACCGTTGGATTTCGACCTTGGTCATGACGCGACCGGAGCGACAACTGGTGGTCGAAATATC
Organism: Ornithinimicrobium faecis; assembly: GCF_023923225.1. Classification (GTDB taxonomy): domain Bacteria; phylum Actinomycetota; class Actinomycetes; order Actinomycetales; family Dermatophilaceae; genus Ornithinicoccus; species Ornithinicoccus faecis. The sequence continues at coordinate 1,815,345 of NZ_CP099489.1, forward strand.
GAGGTCAGTTCGGTTCGGGGGCGCTGAGGCCATTGGCCTGGTCCTCGGCATGACCCGCCGTGCGGAGCTCCTGCACGGTGCCGGGCACCGAGGCTGCGTAGAGCGCGACCAGGACCAGTCCCGCGCTGATGGCGACCGCCAGGATCGGCCCGGTGAGCACCTGCATCCCCCACGATCCGGTGATGAAGAACGGAAAGATGACGAGCGTGACCACCGCAGACCCGAGCGCGGTCCAGGACGAGGCCAGCCACAGCCCATCGCGTCGCCGGCCGAGACGCCACCAGTCAAAGAGCGTCCACACCTGGCCGATGACTCCGGCCATGGCGCAGAGCAGCGCCATGGTGATCAGGGTGTCGCCGCGGATCCCGTCGGACTCCATCACTGATTTCATGCCACCCCCGGTCCCGCTGATGCCAGGGTTGCCGATGGGCAACAGCATCATCCCGAACGGGGCGACCAGCGCAACGGCCTTGAGGCACTGCAGCGCCATGTTCGAGTTGGCCAGACTGCTCGGAAGAGGGCGACGTGTGGTCTCGCCGGGCACGCTCCGCTGGACCGGCTCCGCTGGTTTGTCGGCGTCTTTGTCTGCGTCGAGACGCCACCAGTCCCCGAGGGGGAGAGCTGCGGCCTGATCCGCGGTGGCCCGATCGACAAGGTGCCGCGTGAGCAGAACCTCGAGGACCTCTTGACGCTCTGTCAGCAGGGACTGCTGCTGCTCCTGCGGCAGCACCCGCATCAGCCCTCCGCGCGCCTGGGCGCGGGCCGCCCTCAACGTCCCGGGTCGTGAGGCGAACAGTTGCGCACCGACGGCCAGTGCCCCGAGGACGACGGCCGTCATGGTCGTGGGCCTCACCACCTGAGGGAGCACCCCTCCGATTGCGGGCGGCGGCTCTAACCACATCAGCCAGAGCACACCGATCAGCAGGGTGACCAGCGAGGAGAGGACCGTGAGCCAGTCACGACGGCGCCCGAGGTGCCACCAGGACAGCAGCGTCCACGTCTGACCGCACAGGGCCAGCACGAAGCAGACCAGCGCGAGGTCCTGGAGCGTCTCGCCATAGACCATCCACGGCACTCGGCCCGGCTGTCCGATGCCCAGCTGGTCCGGCACCCCGAGCGGCGCCAGCAGGGCGACGACCGGTGCGGCGTAGGTGACGAGCCGCGCGACGGGCACGACCCGTTCACCGCGGGCTCGGCCCCGCACGGACGGGACATCCCGGCCCAGGCGGGCCTCGAGAGCGGCAAAGGACACTCCCTGTTCGAACTGCGCCTGGGTGGCCACCTGCACCGCATCGCTGCGCACGGACTTACTCATCGTCTGTTTCCCGTTGACTCACGCCCAGTTCCTGTTGGGTCACGTCCATCCTCCTCGGTCATCTCCATCTTCGGGCCGGTCCAGCCCATGCCGCTCAGGCGGGGCCGACCACCCCATCGCGGGGGAGTCTGGAATCTGCGACGCACCGTCGCGACCATCGGTTCCCGGGCCCGCGCCAGGACACGCGGGAACGTACGAGACCTCTACGAAGAGGCGGGCGAGGCGTACGAGACCTCTACGAAAAGGCGGGGGAGGCGTACGAGACCTTTACGAGAATGGGTAGAGTGGCGCCCATGACGAATGTGCGCTCCTGCTGGTGGCTGTCCTCGCGACGGCCCTGAGCACACACCCTGCACACACCAAGGCCGTCCAGTGGGCGGCCTTGACTCATGTCCGGGACCGTCCTCGGGCGGCGGAAAGGCAACGATGACCACCGAGACCGACCCCACGGCATACGACCCGAGCAGCCACACGGAGCAGTCCACCAGCGAGCAGTCCACCGCGACAGCCGAGGACGACGCCGCCGTCGGCGACGCGCTCGCCGCCTCCACCTCGGACGCCTCCCTGGCCCGCACCATCCTGCGCTCGGCCCAGATCGAGAAGGAGATTGACCAGGACGCCAGCAGGTTCCGGGTGCTCACCGGCGACCGGCCGACCGGCAACCTGCACCTGGGCCACTATTTCGGCACCCTGCGCAACCGGGTGCTCCTGCAGCAGCGCGGCGTGGAGACCTTCATCCTCATCGCCGACTATCAGGTGATCGCCGACCGCGACGGCGTCGGCCCGATCAAGGAGCGGGTCTACTCGCTGCTCGCGGACTATCTGGCGGCCGGGATGGACCCGGAGGCGACCACGATCTTCACGCACTCCAGTGTCCCGGCGCTCAACCAGCTGATGCTGCCCTTCCTGTCGCTGGTCACCGACTCCGAGCTGCGCCGCAACCCCACCGTCAAGGCGGAGTTCGAGGCGACCGGGGGCCGGCCGATGTCCGGGCTGCTGCTGACCTATCCCGTGCACCAGGCCGCCGACATCCTGTTCTGCAAGGCCAACCTGGTGCCGGTCGGCAAGGACCAGGTGCCACACCTGGAGCAGGCCCGCGTGATCGCCCGCCGTTTCGATGAGCGCTATGGCCGCTCCGACGCGAGCACCCCGATCTTCCCGCCGCCGGAGCCCCTGCTGTCCGAGGCGGCCAGCCTGCTCGGCACCGACGGCACCAAGATGTCGAAGTCCAAGGGCAACACGATCGAGCTGGGCATGGACGCCGACACCACGGCCAAGGTGCTCAAGAAGGCCGTCACCGACGCGGACCGCACCATCACCTATGACCCCGCGAACCGTCCCGAGGTGTCCAACCTGGTGCTGCTCGCGGCCCTGTCCAGCGGTCGGGACCCGCAGGAGATCGCGGCCGAGATCGGCGACGGCGGTGGCGGCACGCTCAAGAAGGTCGTCACCGAGGCCGTCAACGAGCACTTCGCCCCGATCCGGGCCCGTCGCGCCGAGGTGGCGGCTGACCAGGGCTACCTCGAGCAGGTGCTGGCCCGCGGCAACGAGCGCGCCAACGAGATCGCCACGGCGACGCTGGACGAGGTCCGCACCGCCATGCAGATGACTTACTGAGCGCCGTGCGCGTCGTCCTCGCCACCGGGTCGTATGCCGACACGCCCGGCCCCCTGGCCGCGGCAGTGAGCCTGGCGCAGGGTTGGGCACGCCACGCGCCGGCGGATCAGGTCATCGTGGCGCCGCTCTCCGACGGCGGGTCGGGCTTCGTCGAGGTGCTCGCGCACGCCCTGGACGTGCAGCCCACGCCTGTCGTGGTCACCGGCCCCACGGGCGCGGACGTGCCCGCGCAGCTGCTGCTGCACGAGGGCAGCGCCTATATCGAGGCCGGACAGGCTGCCGGCCGGCACCTGGCGGTCGAGGCGCTGCAGGAGGCGTTGGTGCCTGCTGGCGCCTCGTCAGAGGAGGCGGACCGCTCGGCGGCTGCGCTCACCTCGTTGACCAGCCGCGGGGTGGGTGAGCTGATCGCGGCAGCGCTGGAGGCCGGCGCGACCCGGATCGTGCTTGGGTGCGGTGATCTGGCCAGCCATGACGGTGGCCGCGGCCTGCTGCAGGCGCTCGGCGCGGGGGAGGACCTGACCGAGTTGCCGGCCGTGCGCGATCGCCTGCGGGGCACGACCCTGGTCCTGGCTCACGCCACGACGCTGCCGCTCACGGGCTTTCACGGGGCCAGCGCGGCCCTGGGCACCGAGCACGGCGTCCCCGCCGTCGTCACCCAGCGGTTGGAGGAGGAGATGGGGCTGCTCACCGAGCGGATCACCCGGATCCTGCCTGCCCGCAAGGACCTGCTGACCGGCAAGCCGCTGCGGCCCGAACGCACGGAGGGTGCGGGCGTCGGTGGGGGAGTCGGCTATGCCGCGATCCTGCTCGGCGCCACACCCGTGGTGGGGGCGAGCTTCGTCATCGAGCAGGTCGGGTTGGTCGACGTGCTGCCCGGGGCCCTGTTGGTCACCGGTGGAGAGGCGTACGACTACCGCACCGTGCACGACGGCGTCATCGCCGAGGCGGCCCAGGCGGCCCTCGAGGTCGGGACACCGAGCATCGTGCTGGCCCAGCGGATCGAGGTCGGCCGGCGCGAGGGCATGTCGCTGGGCGTCTCGGGTGCTTATGACCCCCGCGTGGGCGAGGACCTGGCTGACCTGGCCGAGCGGGTCGCTCGCACGTGGTCGCCCCGGCATGGCGACTGAACTGACCAGGGCCACCGGGCCGAGGTGATGACACCCGTCACTCGAGGAGAGACAGGTGTGTCACTGGGCGCGACCATCTCCGCGTCCTAGCGTCGGGGGCTATGCAGAGGATGAGTGAGAAGGCAGGCGGGACGGCCGCGGCCGGACGGGGCATCAACTGGGTCGGTCACCCGGAGGTCAGCGGGTCGCTGGTCGGTGCGAGCGGCGGCACCGTCTTCGTCCTGGTCAACCGGGGAGGACTCCCGGGTGCCTGGCCGGCGATCGCGCTGGCCGCGTGGGGGGTGGCAGCCCTGGCCTATGTCTGGACGACCTTCGTGCGGGTGCGCCTCATGCCGGAGTTGGCCCGACCGGCGACAAGCGCCCCCGTGGTCTATGTCCTGTCGGTCCTGGGCATGGTCGGCCTCATCGTGCTCGGCGCGCGGGTCCTGGAATGGGTCGACCTGCCGGAGGCCCAGCCCAGCCTCGTCGTCACCGCCGTCGGGCTGCACTTTCTGCCGTTCGCCCGGGCCTTCCGGGCACCAGTCTTCCGCGTGCTGGGGGTGGTCCTGGCAGTGATCGGCCTGTTGGGAGTGACGGGCACTGTGCTGCTGGGCCCCGTGGCTGCGGCCAGCGCCGCGGTGCTAGCCGGCCTGGTGATCTTTGCCGTCATGACGACGCTGGCCGTGCTGCCCCCGGTCCCGACACCGTCGACGGCGCTGAGGGATGCACCCTCAAGCCTGGTGACCTGACCTGAGCTGGCCTGGACTGGGCTCACCTGGACTGGGCATCGCGGCACGCGGGGGTGGTGGTGTTCTTTTCAGCCATCGGTCGTACGCTGGGGCCCAGGGAACAAACCCCGCGCAGCCCATGTTGCGCACGACAAGCGTTTCCCGAGAGGACAGGACGGACTGATGAGCGTGCCCCAGACCCAGACCACCACTGAGACCACGACGGAGCACGGCGTAGTCCTGTCGTCCGTCGCTGCTGAAAAGGTCAAGTCCCTCCTCGAGCAGGAGGGCCGCGACGACCTGCGTCTGCGCATCGGCGTCCAGCCCGGCGGCTGCTCCGGCCTGATCTACCAGCTCTACTTCGACGAGCGCACCCTCGACGGCGACCTGAGCGTAGACTTCGACGGTGTCGCGGTCGTTGTCGACCGGATGAGTGCCCCCTATCTCGACGGCGCGTCCATCGACTTCGCCGACACCATCGAGAAGCAGGGCTTCACCATCGACAACCCCAACGCGGGCAGCTCCTGCGCCTGCGGCGACTCCTTCGGCTGAGTCACGCCCCCTTTCTCGGACGGCCGGTTCCCACGTGGGGACCGGCCGTTCCGCGTTTCCGCATAGGGTGGCGCCCGTGAGAATTGCTGTCTGTGGATCCATCGCGACCGACCACCTGATGACCTACCAGGGCCGGTTCGCCGACTCGCTCGTGCCCGATCAGCTCGCCAAGATCTCGGTGTCCTTCCTCGTCGACGACTTGCAGGTGCGCCGCGGCGGGATCGCGGCCAACATCAGTTTTGGCATGGCCCGGCTCGGTCACCATCCCGTGCTGGTCGGGGCCGTGGGGGAGGACTTCGACAGTTATCGGTCCTGGTTGGAGCGGCACGGCGTCGACTGCGATCACGTCCACGTCTCCGAGATGCGGCACACCGCACGCTTCGTGTGCACGACCGATGAGGACATGGCCCAGATCGCCTCGTTCTACGCCGGCGCGATGAGTGAGGCGCGTGACATCGAGCTCGGCCCCATCGTGGCCGCAGTGGGCGGCGTCGACCTGGTCCTGGTCAGCGCCGACGACCCGCAGGCGATGCTGCGACACTCCACCGAGTGCCGCACGCGCCAGATCCCCTTCGCCGCCGACGTGAGCCAGCAGCTGGCCGTCATGGACGGTGCCTCGATCCGCACCCTGGTCGACGGTGCGACCTACCTGTTCACCAATGAATACGAGGCGCACCTGACCGAGCAGAAGACGGGCTGGTCGGCCGAGGAGATCCTGGACCGGGTCGGCACCCGGATCATCACCCGCGGCAGGGACGGCGCCAGTGTCCTGCGCCGCGGCGAGGACCCCATCGAGGTGCCGATCGCCACCGACGTGCAGCGGGTCGACCCGACCGGAGTGGGCGACGCCTTCCGGGCCGGCTTCCTGGCCGGCCTGGCCTGGGACCTGCCCCTGGAGCGCTGTGCCCAGCTCGGCTCCACCCTGGCCAGCTACGTCCTCGAGACGGTCGGCACCCAGGAATACACCTTCGACAACGCCCACTTCCTCGACCGGTTCGGGCAGGCCTACGGCGCCGAGGCTGCGGCCGAGGTCGCCACCCACCTGGGCTGAGGCAGAGGGAGCCGTATGCCGATCGAGCCGGCACCCACGCAGTGGCACCTTGATCTGGGGCAGGCCAAGACAGGGGAGGACCTGGTCGGCGTCGGCGCCGACCTCGAGCCGGGCACCCTGCTGGCCGCCTACCGTTCCGGCATCTTCCCGATGGGGCTGGGCCTGCGCGGTGGCGGCACCCTCGGCTGGTGGTCACCTGACCCACGCGGGATCCTGCGGCCCCGTGACGTGCGGGTGAGTCGGTCCCTGCGCAAGTCCCACGCGCGCTTCGACTTCTCCGTCGACTCCGCCTTCGACCAGGTGGTGGCCGCGTGCGCAGCGCCGGATCGGGACGGGCGGTGGATCACCCCGGAGATCGCCCGGGCCTACGCAGAGCTGCACCGCCTCGGGTGGGCCCACTCGGTGGAGACCTGGCGGGACGGGGAACTGGTCGGTGGCCTCTATGGCGTCGCCATCGGCGGCCTGTTCGCCGGGGAGTCGATGTTCCACCGGGCCACGGACGCCTCCAAGGCGGCGCTGGTGCACCTGGTGTCGCTGGTGTCCGACACCCACGGGCTCATCGACGTCCAGTGGCGCACCGAGCACCTGGCGAGTCTCGGCATCACCGAGGTGAGGCGCACGGCATACCTCGAGCTGTTGAGCCAGGCCCTGACCGAGCCGCTCCCGTCCGCCTTCGCCGGCCAACCACGCTGAGCCACGGGTGCACCACTGTGCCCAGGCGTCACAGGTCACGGCGCACGACATTCGTGTCCCACCCTGCCCCTCGGTCGCACGCGCGAGGGGGTAGGCTCTGCCCTGGTTAACCATGGCTCGATAGTGAGGTGCGCATTGCAACGGCAGACTGCTCCAGCCCGTCGCCGCAGGAGGGTCGGCGGACTCGGTCTTCTGGCTGCCCTCGCCCTGGTCCTGAGTGGCTGCGGCGCGGAGTTCCAACGCGGCTACCTCCCCGAGCCGGTGACCGAGATCGGGCCCAAGGTCATCAACTTCTGGAACTGGACGTGGATCGCCGCCCTGGCGGTCGGCATCCTGGTGTGGGGCCTGATCTTCTGGTGCATCGTGGCCTACCGCCGCAAGAAGGACGAGAAGGGGCTGCCCACGCAGCTGCGCTACAACGTCCCGATCGAGATCCTCTACACGGTCGTCCCGGTCCTCATGGTCGCCGTGCTCTTCGGCAAGACCGTTGAGCTGCAGCACGAGATGGTCGACACCTCTGCCGAGGCTGACGTCACTGTCAACGCCATCGGCAAGAAGTGGTCCTGGGACTTCAACTACGTCGAGGACAACGCGCACATCATCGGCACCCAGGCCACGAACCTGAACCTGGGTGAGGAGGGCCTGCACGATGACCTGCCCACCCTGGTCCTGCCCGTCGACAGCCGCATCGAGTTCGTGCTGACCTCGCGCGATGTCATCCACTCCTTCTGGGTGCCGCAGTTCCTGACGAAGCTCGACATGGTGCCTGGCCGGGTCAACACCTTCCAGGCGGTGACGACCGAGGAAGGCACCTTCCAGGGCAAGTGCGCCGAGCTGTGTGGCGCCTACCACTCCGAGATGCTGTTCCAGGTCCAGGTCGTCCCCCAGGAGGAGTACGACGCCTTCATCGAGGACCTGAAGGCCACCGGTGGCGAGGGCCTGGTCGGCAACGAGTACAACCTCTATGGGCTCCATGAGGGGCAGCCGGCCAAGTTGCCGCCGGAGCTTCTCGAGGACTACAACGCCTCGCAGGAGGAGGAGAACTGATGGCCATCACCACGACGCGGCCCTCGGGTGAGATCGTCCCTTCCCGTGAGCCGGCCAAGCCCAGAAAGAGCCTGGGCAAGTTGCTGGTCAGCTGGATCACGACCACGGACCACAAGGTCATCGGCAACCTGTATTTCATCACCAGCGTTGCCTTCTTCATGCTCGGCGGACTGCTCGCGCTGATCATCCGCGCAGAGTTGTGGGCACCCGGCCTCACGGTCGTGGACAACCCCGAGCAGTTCAACCAGATGTTCACCATGCACGGCACGATCATGCTGCTGTTGTTCGCGACCCCCCTGTTTGCCGGGTTCGCCAACGCGCTGATGCCGCTGCAGATCGGTGCTCCGGACGTCGCCTTCCCGCGCCTGAACATGTTTGCCTACTGGCTGTTCGCGTTCGGTGGTCTGATCACCGTCAGCGGATTCCTCGCTCCCGGTGGCGCAGCCTCCTTCGGCTGGTTCGCCTATCAGCCCCTGGCTGGTCCGACGCACAGTCCTGGCGTGGGTGGTGACCTGTGGGTGATGGGTCTGGCCCTGGCCGGCTTCGGCACGATCCTGGGTGCGGTCAACTTCATCACCACGATCGTCTGCATGCGGGCGCCGGGCATGACCATGTTCCGGATGCCGATGTTCACCTGGACCGTCCTGGTGACCTCGATCCTGGTTCTGATGGTCTTCCCGGTGCTGGCTGCCGCGATGTTCGGCATGGCCGCTGACCGCATCGCGGGCGCGCATATCTATGATCCGGAACACGGCGGCGCCATGCTGTGGCAGCATCTGTTCTGGTTCTTCGGGCACCCCGAGGTCTATATCATCGCCCTGCCGTTCTTCGGCCTGATCTCCGAGATCATCCCGGCCTTCAGCCGCAAGCCGCTCTTCGGTTACAAGACGATGGTCTTCGCGGTCGTCTCCATCGCTGCACTGTCGGTCAGCGTGTGGGCTCACCACATGTATGCGACCGGCGCGGTGCTCCTGGAGTTCTTCGCCATCATGACGATGCTGATCGCGGTCCCGACCGGTCTGAAGTTCTTCAACTGGGTCGGCACCATGTGGGGCGGACACCTGACTTTTGAGACACCCATGCTGTGGTCCATCGGCTTCCTGGTGACCTTCTTGTTCGGTGGTCTCACCGGCGTCATCCTGGCGAGTCCGGTGCTCGACTTCCACGTCACTGACTCCTACTTTGTCGTCGCGCACTTCCACTACGTGGTGTTCGGCACCGTGGTGTTCGCGATGTTCGCCGGCTTCTATTTCTGGTGGCCGAAGTTCACTGGCCACATGCTCAGCGAGGGCTTGGGCAAGCTGCACTTCTGGATGCTCTTCCTGGGCTTCCACGGGACCTTCTTGATCCAGCACTGGCTGGGCGCGATGGGCATGCCCCGTCGTTACCCGGACTACATGCCTGAGGACGGGTTCACCTGGATGAATCAGGTGTCCACGGCATCATCGTTCTTGCTGGGTGCCTCCATGCTGCCCTTCCTCTATGCCGTCTGGAAGAGCTTCCGGACCGAGAAGGTCACCGTCGATGACCCGTGGGGTTGGGGCGGCTCGCTGGAGTGGGCCACCTCGTGCCCGCCGCCGCGGCACAACTTCAACTCGTTGCCGCGCATCCGGTCCGAGCGCCCGGCCTTCGACCTGCACCACGCCAATGTCGCCACGATGGAGTCGGCCGAGCCCGACAAGGGCGTGTTGGAAAAGTTGTTGGGCGGGCCGGACACGGATCCGGCGGGCAGGGATGGAACGGTGACCGGTGGGTCCAAGGGTCACGGGAGTGACAGCGAGACGGACGGAGGCGCCCGATGAAGGTTGAAGCCAAGCTCTTCTACTGGCTCGTCGGATTCTTCTTTATCGTCGGTGCCATCTATACCTACTTCACCGGCTTCGAGGAGCCCGTCGGCGCGGTCGGCCTGGTGTTGACCGGCATGATGTGCGCGATGACCGCCTGGTATCTCGCCAAGAGCGGACGCACGGTCGACCTTCGACCCGAGGACCACGAGCAGGGAGAGATTGCGGACATTGCGGGCCCCTACGGCCACTTCGCTCCGCACTCCTGGTGGCCGTTGTGGCTGGGTCTGTCCAGTGCTGCCGTTTTCCTGGGTGTCGCCATCGGGTGGTGGATGGTCCTCATCGCCTCGCCGTTCATGGCGATCGCCACCGTGGGCTGGGTCTTTGAGTTCTTCCACGGCGAGAAGGCCGTCTGAGGCTTCCTCTCGTTCACGACAGCCTGTCGTTTCACAACAGCGGCCGCCGCACCGAATCGGTGCGGCGGCCGCTCTGTGTCTCGCCCAAGGTCGTGTCGCCTCTGAGCTGAGTCAGAAGGGTGGTGGTTCGTCGGGGTCGTGGGTCCAGGGTGTGGTGGGCCCGTCGTCGGGTTTGGTGTCCCCGCTGGTCTGGTCGTCCCCGGTGGCCTGCTGGTCGTGGGTGACTCGGTCATCGGTGTCGTGGTGGCGCTGTGCCTCAGCGCGCATCGCGTCCGGGGCGGGGTGGTAGGTCCGGCGGCCACTCTCAGGAGTGTGCGTCAACGTCACGGAGTCCCAGCCGGTGAACAGCTCGCTGAAGTCGTCGTCATCCTCGGCTTCGAGCTTGGCTCCGGCGGGCCGGTAGGACAACGCCTGATATACCGCGGCGTCGACAGCGGCAGCCGGGTCGGTGCCCGTGGCGATCGCTTCGTCGACCTGTTGCGTGGCTGCGGTCAACAACTTGGTGTACTGGCGATAGTCGTGGGCTTTGGTGGTGTAGATCCTCCCGAGCAGCGTCGTCCAGGTGACGTCCCTGTTGGCGTGGATCACCGCGTCCCACAGTTTCTTAGTCTTCAGATCATGATCCGGGGTGTCCAGTGGCTGTCCGTTGGCGATACACGTGTGCCCGCCAGGGGTGCCATGTTCCTGGACGTGATCAATCTGCGCCATTGAGGCTGGCTTGAGACAGCCCGGCATGCGGCAGAAAACATCCGCGGCGATGATGTGCGCCCGCATCCCAGCATCGAACGGGTAGGCCTTGATCGAGCGTTCCACCAGGACCCCAGTGGCGGGGTCGGTCAGCAGCCGGTACATCGTCGAACCGGGAGTCAGCGCGAGGGTGCGGACCTCGTCCGGGGTCAGGAACACACTGTGCTTACCGATCACTTCGCCGACACCGACCTCACCATCCGGCTCACCTGGTGCTGGTGATGGTGGCTGGGTTGGTGGGCAGTCTTGTCCTGCCTGGCCGGGGTCGGGGCAGTCTCGTCCCCTCGAACCGTCGTCGGGCGCTCGATCGGTGAATGATCCGTCGGCTTCTGCGCCGCAGGTGCACTCACAGGTACACGAGCTGAGACCATCGGTGCCCGAGGGTCGGGTGCCAGACTGGCCAGGGGTAGCACCACCGGCGGCGAAGGCTGCGGGGATCGGGTTCCCGTCAGCATCTGTCGCTGTGGTGGGGGTCAGGCCGCCTGGGGTGGTGCCGATCAGGGTGTTCAGCGGCACGATGACGTTGAGCTGCGCGGCTGGCAGGCCGTGGAGGATTTTGGTGAGGTGCTCGGACTGCTCGACCGTCACGAGTGCTGGGTCGTCGGGTAGCCCGGCCAGGTCGGCGGTGCCGTGTAACAGCAACGCGATGCTGGTGGCAGCGCGTAGTTGGGTCTGGGTGCGTGTGTCGCCGGCTTTGCGGGCGGCACGGGCTGCTTTGTCGATCCGGTCAGCGATCGCGGCACCTTGGGTGGCGGTGCACCCGATCATCACTTGCGCTGTGCCGTTGTCCTCAATCAACACCCTGGTGTCGTTGGCCGCGAGGGAGTCTTCCCGGGTCTTCTTCGTTGCCTCGGGGTCACGGCCTTTGATCTTGTTGACCTCACGGTCCAGGGCCCGGTAGAACTCCGGGTGGTGCCACGGCCGCCCGAGGAACTCACCGGCAGAGTCGAGACGCTCACTTACAGATGCTGTGGGGTCGTCGCCGAACAGGCCGTTGGCGACCGCAGCAGCATCCTCCGTGGTGAACGTGGAGCAGGCCCGTTGGAAACGGCGGACCAGCCGCCAGGTGGATTCACCCGTCACGAGGGAGTGGGTGACGGGTGCCGTGACGGCGGTGGGGAGGTTGGCCAGGGCGACGAGGTCAGAGACCTCCCCAGGACCCCAGCCGGTCGCGGCGCCGAGTTCTCTGCGGGTGACGCGCTTGGCCCAGGCACGCCACTTCTCCCACTGGGTGGGCGTGAGGTCGTCCGGAGACCGGCCACCTTTGTCGAGTAGGAGCACTTGGCCCTGGGCGGCGGTCAGTTCCCGAGTCGCGGTGAGCACGACCGCATCCAGGCGGCCAGCCGTCGCCGTCAACGTGTCGATGCTGCCTAGCAACGCCTGACCACGGGCGATGACGGAGGGTTGCTCGTCAACGGTGGCCACGGTCGCACAGGATTCGACCAGGCCAGTCAGGGACTCGACCATCGACTCGTCCAGACCGAAGTCGTTCAGGACGGACCGCAGACGTGCGGGTGCGTCGAGATCGGCTGATTCCTGATCGGAGTGCCCCTGCTCTGGTGGCGGCTCGGAGGTGGGTTTGGTCGGCGGTGCGATCAGGTCGGCAAAGGAGGTCACCCACAACTCAGTAGGGACCCCGGCAGCGTGCGTGAACCCAGGGGTTGCCTCGGCAGCGTCCGTGGACTCAAGAGACCCCGCAGCGTCCATGAACTCCGGAGATTCCGTGGTGTCCGTGAGCTCGGGGGCGGTTGACGGGTCCTTGCGCCCGGCAGGACGCGACGAACGGGCCCGCACGACCGGAGGACGGCGCAGGCTCTCCCGGATCCTTCGCTGCACGACCTTGGTGTCCATCACGCCTCCTCCCGCCCCATCGCGAACCGTCCTGATCAACTGCCACCAACATTAGGACAGAGGTCTGACACTGCCCTCCAGAGGACGAATCGGCTGCTTGGAGGGGGAGGGCGGGAGTCAGGCGGACAGGCCAAGGGGTGGGCAGCTGAGACGTCGGCCTGTGAGCCTCAGACAGTCGGTCTGGCCAGCCCAAGCGGTTGGTCGGGGCAGCCCGAGACGGTCGGCCGGGGGAGCCTGACACGTGAGACTGACACGTTCCGGCCTGGGGGAGGCCTGACACGTTCCGGTCTGGGGGAGGCCTGAGACGGCCGGTCTGGGCAGCCCGAGCAGGTTGGTCTGGACGACCGGCCACGGTCGGCCTGGGGAGCCTCAGACGGTCGGTCTGGGCTGTCGTGTGGGCAGTGTGAAGGTTTCGGTGACGCGGGACGACTCAGCCCCAGCCGAGAGCGTGCAGCTTGGCGTCGTCGATGCCGAAGTGGTGTGCGATCTCGTGAACGACAGTGATCGTGACCTCCTCGATGACCTCTGCACGGTCACGGCACATGCGCAGCGTGGGGCCCATAAAGATGGTGATGCGATCCGGCATGCCGCCAAAGAATCCGTCGTCACGCTCAGTGAGTGGGACCCCGTCGTAGACGCCCAGCAGGTCGGGGTCATCGGCCGGCGGCTCGTCCTCGACGAAGAAGACGACGTTGTCCAGCAGGTTCATGAGCTCGACGGGCACGTCGTCGAGGGCATCACCCACCGCGTTCTCGAATTCTTCACGGTCCATCTCCACCGGATCTTCGGGGAGATCGTGGTCGCCATGCCGGTGATCGTCGGCAGCCGCGGAATCGGCGCCGGGGGAGTCGGGGCCGGGGGACTCTGGGCGGGGGAACTGCTCGTCGTGCGTCACCCCTCCAGTATGCCGGGGGAACGGTCAGTCTCTGCGTCAGCCTGTGCGCCTGTGCACGCAGCCACAAACGACCGATGGTCGTGATGCCAGTGGCATCACGACCATCGGGACCGTGCGTGGGGACGAGCGCGTCAGTGGCGGTCGTCCGAGCGCAGACTCGCGTGCTCGTCGGTGTGCGACTCCTCGAGGGCCTCTGCGTGGCCGCCGGGCAGTGCCTCCGCCTCGCCGTGGTGGTGGGCCGCAGCGAGCTCCGACGGGGTGACGGGGTCGATCCGGTCCTTGAAGTAGAACTCCGACAGGGCTCGGCGCGCCTTGTAGGCGATGCCACGGGGGCGGTCCACGCCGTACTCGTCGGTGTCCGATCCCTCGGTGAGCGAGAGCGGATGCATTGCCTCGTGCTGCACCAGGTGCCAGCGGTCGTGCTCGTTGAGGTCCTCGTGCACCTCGTAGAAGCGACCCTCTGCCGTCCGCATGATGCGGCCGGACTCGGTGCCGTGCAGCACCAGGTCCCGGTCGGCGCGCTGCAGGGACAGGCACAGTCGTTTGGTGACCATGAACACGACGACCGGAGCCACGAAGAACAGGATCCGGAGGGCCACCGTGATGTCGTTGATCGAGAGGAACAACTTGACCGCGATGATGTCGTTGACCGTGGCCAGGGCCAGCACGAGATACATCGAGATGCCCGCGGCACCGATGGCCGTGCGGACTGGCGCGTTGCGCGGGCGGTCCAGCAGGTGGTGCTCCCGCTTGTCGCCGGTGACCCACTGCTCCACGAACGGATAGGCGCCCAGGATCACCCAGACCAGTGGCAGCAGGACGAGCGAGCCAAGGAAGATCTGGGGGCTGAAGGTGAAGCCCCAGAGCGTGAACTCCAAGAAGCCAGGCAACAGTCGTAGTGCTCCATCGGAGAACCACATATAGAAGTCAGGCTGTGAACCTGCGGTGACCTGGGCCGGGTCATACGGCCCATAGGCCCAGACCGCGTTGATCGTCACGGTGGCCGAGATCAACGCCGTGATGCCGAAGACGACGAAGAAGAAGCCACCGGCCTTGGCGGTGTAGACCGGCAGGAGCGGGAAGCCGACCACGTTGGTGTTGGTGCGGCCCGGGCCGGGGTACTGGGTGTGCTTCTGCCAGAACACCAGGAAGATGTGCACGGCGAACAGTCCGACCAGGATCGCCGGCAGCAGCAACACGTGCGCGATATAGAGGCGGGGGATGATCGCCTCGCCCGGGAACTCGCCACCGAAGACGAAGAACGTCAGGTAGGTGCCGATCACGGGGGCCGATGACATGAAGCCGTTCATCGCGCGGATGCCGGTGCCCGAGAGCAGGTCGTCCGGCAGGGAGTAACCAGCGAAGCCCTCGATGCAGGCCAGCAGCGACAGCACGGTGCCGATGACCCAGTTGAGCTCGCGCGGCTTGCGGAACGCGCCGGTGAAGAAGACGCGGGCCACGTGCAGCGCGATGCCCACGATGAACAGCAGAGCCGCCCAGTGGTGCAGCTGGCGGATCAGCAGACCGCCCTTGATGTCAAAGGAGATGTCGAGTGTCGAGGCATAGGCCTCGCTCATCCCAACGCCCTTCAGCGGCACGTAGGAGCCGTCGTAGATGACGTGGCCCATGCTGGGCACGAACCAGAAGGTGAGGAAGGTCCCGGTGATCAGGCAGATGATCATCGAATACATCGCGATCTCGCCCAACAGGAAGGACCAGTGGTCCGGGAAGACCTTCCGCATCAGGCCGCCCATGCCCCTGCCAACGCCGAGGCGCTCATCGGCCCACACCAGGGGCGGGGGCAGGGAAGGTTTGGTGTCGTCGCTCGAGGTCTCGGTCGTGGACCGATCGCGGACGGAGCTAGCGCCCTGCGGAATCGTCGTCATCAGCCACGCTCCCAGTAGCTCGGGCCAATCGGCTCGGCGAAGCCGTCAGCCGCAACAAGGTAACCATTCTCCACCATGATCGGCAGCTGCGGCAGGGGCCGCTTCGCCGGGCCGAAAATGACCTCGCAGTCGTTGGTCATGTCGAAGGTTGACTGGTGGCACGGGCAGAGCAGGTGGTGCGTCTGCCGCTCATAGAGCGCCACGGGGCACCCGACGTGGGTGCAGATCTTGGAGTAGGCGACGATGCCATCGACGCCCCAGTCGAGCTGCTTCTGGCTCTGGATGTCACCGGGGTTGAGCTTGACCAGCAGGACCGAGGCCGTGGCCTTGGCCTCCATGATCTCCAGCGCGCTCGGGCCGTCCTCTTCGTGGTTGTCACCGACAAACCCCTCGGGCATCACGTGCACCACGGTGCCCTGCGTCAGGTGTTCCGGGCGGATCGGGGTGCCGGACGGGTCAATCATCAGCTTCATGCCGCGCTTCCACACGGTCGACTCGAGCGTGTCACCGGGCAACGGGCCCAGACCGAAGATGGTCGGCAGCGCCACCGGGATCGCAAAGAGTGCCAGGGCCCCGCCGGTCAGGGCCAGCAGGACCGGGCGACGGTCCAGCTGGGCCTCGCGGAAGCCGGCGGACAGGACGCCCGCAGTCTCATCGCGCGAGGCCTGGTCAGAGGCCATCAAGTGGCGCTCCTCAGCGATCTCCGTGTCGGGCATCAGGGTCTTGGCCCAGTGGATCGCGCCCAGACCGATGCCCAGCAGGGACACGGCCATCGTCAGCCCGAGGATCAGGTGATAGAGGTTCATCGGCCCGATGAGGATCAGGCGACCGCGCAGGTTGGGGTCCACCACGAAGTAGCAGACGGCGAAGGCGATGCTGGCCAGCACCGACAGGGTGAACAGGGCCGACACCTGGTGCTCGGCGCGCTTGGCGGCCTTCGCATCGACGTCGGAGCGACGCGGGCGGTGCGGGGGGAGTCCGGGGTTGTCGAACCGGTCGATTGTGTCGGTGCCGCCGGTGGTCGCCGGCGTCGCGTGCGGCTCGGGCACCGCGATCTGGTCGTCACTCATGTGCTCAGGCAGCCTTTCGTCCGAGCCAGATCGCCACCGCGATCAATAGGCCGATACCGATGGTCCAGATGAACAGGGCATCACCGGCCGGGCCCATGGAGCCCAGGGTGTGACCACCGAAGTCGTTGCCGCCCTCCTCGATGTTCTTGACGAAGGCGATGACGTCTTCCTTCTCCTGCGGCGTGATGGTGTGGTCGTTGAAGACCGGCATCGACTGCGGGCCGGTGAGCATGGCCTCGTAGATGTGCTTGGACTCGACACCCATCAGCGAGGGGGCGTACTTGCCGCGGGTCAGCGCGCCACCCTGAGCGGAGGAGTTGTGGCACATCGCGCAGTTGGTGCGGAAGATCTTGCCACCGTTGGCGATGTCGGCGTTGACCAGGTCGATGTACTGCGCGTCCGGCACCGAGGGGCCCGGGCCCAGGGAGTCAATGAAGATGCCGAGCTGCTCGATCTCCTTGTCGGTGAAGACCTTCGGCTTTTCCGGCGCCTGGACGGCAGGGTTAGCCATCGGCATACGGCCGGTGCCGACCTGGAAGTCGACCGCTGCCGAGCCGACGCCGACGAGGGACGGACCGGCGGTGTTGATGCCCTTCTTGCCCTCGGCGTTGGTGCCGTGACAGCTGGCGCAGTTGGCGAGGAAGAGCTTCTTGCCCTCCTCAGCGTCGTCACTGGCCGTTGCGGAGGCCGCGGTGGCGTCCGGGGAGGTGGAGGGCTGCAGGGCCGCGTAGGCGGTGCCGGTGAAGGTCAGGCCCAGGAAGAGCAGAACGATCAGGGCGATCGGGCTGCGTCGGGATGCGGCAAGCTTGCTCACGCGGCGCTCCTCGGTCGGGGGTGGGTCAGGGGATGTGGCTGGCGGGCGGTCATTGGAGGACGTAGATGATGAAGAACAGGGCGACCCACACGACATCAACGAAGTGCCAGTAGTAGGACACCACGTGGGCGCCGACCTTCTGGGCGTGCGTGTAGCGCTTGGCGGTGAAACTGCGGCCGATGATCAGCAGGAAGGCGATCAGGCCACCCGAGACGTGGATGCCGTGGAAGCCGGTGGTGATGTAGAAGACCGAGCCGTAGGGGTCGGAGTTGAGCATGACGCCCTCGCTGATCAGCGTCGCGTATTCCCAGACCTGGACGGCGACGAAGACCGAGCCGAAGAGGTAGGTCAGGACGAACCACTCGCGCATGCCCCACTTGCGGAAGTCGAGCAGACCACCGGACCGGGAGACCTTGCCCTCCTCGGCGCGGAACACACCAAACTGGCACCACGCGGAGGAGATGACCAGGATCAGGGTGTTGGTCAGCGCGAAGGGCACGTTGAGCAGGGCAGTCTTCTCGTCCCACAGCTCGGTGGAGACGGCGCGGATTGTGAAGTACATCGCGAACAGGCCCGCAAAGAACATGATCTCGCTGCCCAGCCACACCATCACGCCGACCTGGGTCATGTTGGGTCGGGTCGCTGGTCCCTGGGTCGCCTCCAGGGGACGCCCTGGTGCGCCTGATGTTGCTGCTGTTGTCATCGCCACGCGGGCCATTATTGCCTACCCGGGGGGCAGAGGGACAGTGACCCTCCGTTCGGGCGTGCCCCGCAGCACCCGAAGGGTGGTTGTGCCGTATGCGGAGTGGTCCCGCAGGTGCACCGGCCCCACCCTGAGTGGGCGGCTCAGCGCGGGCTTCGAGGGTGCCTCGGGGCACGTCGTGCCACCGGTTCACGAGGTGGGGCGCAGAGATGGGTACGATTCGACTCATGACCGTCCAGACCGAGGCCAAGTCCGCCGTCACCGGCATCTCCGTCCTGCTCTACAGCGACGACCGCGCCACGCGCGACGCGGTGCGCATGGGCGTCGGTCGACGCCCGGCCGAGGGTGTGACCGTCGAGTCCTGGCACGAGTGTGCAACCTCCGACGCCGTCATGTTGGCGCTGAAGGAGGAGAAGTTCGACGTCCTGATCCTGGATGGCGAGGCCCAGCCGTATGGCGGTCTCGGGGTGTGCCGCCAGATCAAGAACGAGGTCTTCGACTGTCCGCCGATCATGGTGCTCATCGGTCGCCCCGGCGACGGGTGGCTCGCGGCCTGGTCGCAGGCCGACGCCGTCGTCTCCCACCCGCTGCGCCCGGCCGAGCTGGCCGAGGGCCTCGCGGGTCTCGTCCGCCCGTGAGTGAGGAGCCGACCACGACCTGGTCGGACCTGCTGACCACGCTGTGCTCCGGCGGTGACCTGAGCACGCAGGAGGCTGCCTGGGCGATGGACCGGGTCATGCTCGGTGAGGCCTCTCCCGCGCGGCTGGCTGCCTTCCTGGCCGCGCTGCGCACCAAGGGCGAGACCGCCGACGAGATGCAGGGCCTGGCGGACATGATGCTCTCGCACGCCCTGCGCTTCGAGGTCACGGGACCCAGCCTGGACATCGTCGGCACCGGCGGCGACCGGGCCCACACCGTGAACATCTCCACGATGTCCGCCGTGGTGGCCGCCGGAGCCGGCGTGCCGGTCGTCAAGCACGGCAACCGCGCCGCCTCGTCATCGTCCGGGTCTGCGGACGTCCTCGAGGCACTCGGGATCCGGCTGGACGCCACGCCCGAGCAGGTCGTGCGGGTCTTCCACGAGGTCGGGATCACGTTCTGCTTCGCGCTGACCTTCCACCCCTCCTTCCGGCACTCCGCCGTGGTGCGCAAGGACCTGGGGATCGCGACGGCCTTCAACTTCCTGGGGCCGCTGACCAACCCGGCGCAGCCGCGCTATGCCGCCGTCGGCGTGGCCGATGCCCGGATGGCGCCGCTGGTGGCCGGGGTCTTCGCCGGCCGCGGCAAGGACGCGGCCATCTTCCGTGGTGATGACGGTCTGGACGAGCTGACCACCTCCGGCACCTCGCACGTCTGGTGGGTCCACGACGGCACGGTCCGCGAGTTCACGCTGTCTCCCGAGATGGTCGGTCTGAGCCCTCACCCGGTGTCCGAACTGCGCGGCGCTGACGCCGAGCACAACGCGGGAGTGGCCCGTCGCCTGTTTGACGGCGAGCAGGGTGCCGCACGGGTGGCGGTGCTGCTCAACGCCGGCACTGCCCTGGCGGTGGCTGCGGCCGACACGGACGCTCAGCACCCGCAGACCCAGGAAGAGTTCGAGGCCCTCATCGGCTCCGGGGTCGCACGGGCAACGGACTCGATCGATGCTGGGAAGGCCGCGGCGGTCATCGACCGTTGGGTTGCGGCAACGGGTTCGTAAAGATTCGCACTCGTTGCGGCCAGACGCTGGCCATGGTTGGCCCTCAGGTGCGCGCTGAGCTGCTCCCAGGCCCACACGCCGTGCCACGGTGGACCCTGTGAGCACGAGCACGCGGGTCTCGATCGTCGGCGGTGGGATCGCGGGGCTCGCCCTGGCCGCCGCGCTCGACCCGGCACGCTTCGCGGTCACCATCCACGAGGCTGAGCCCGACCGGGCTGCCTCGGGCAGCGCCCTGACGCTCTGGCCGGCGGCGACCCGAGCACTCCGGCGCATCGGTGCTGGGGAGGTGGTGGATCGGCATACGGCCTCCGTGGCGGGCGGCACGATCCGGGACCTGCGCACTGGCCGTCGTCTCCTGCCCTCCGCCAGCGCGCGGCTGACGATCGTGCCCAGGCCCGAGCTGCTCGCCGCGCTGGAGGCCTGCCTGCCGTCGACCGTTCGTCGCGAGCAGGCGCTGATCAGTGACCCGAGCGCGCTCGACGCCGACATCGTTGTGGGGGCCGACGGTGTGCGCAGCCGGGTGCGTGCTCTGGTGCGGCGCAGTCGTCCCGAGCGGACGCCCACGGGCTATCTGGCGCTGCGGGGGCTCTCGGAGCAGCCCCCGGACACTGGCGACGTGGGGGAGTACTGGGGCCGCGGCCGACTCTTCGGGCTGGTGCCGCTGCAGTCCGGTGCCTACTGGTTCACCACGCACCGCAGCACCCTCGGGCCGGAGCCGATCAACCCACGGGAGGCGCTGGCGGAGGTGCGGGATGTCTTCTCCGGCGTCGCCGCACCGGTGCAGCAGGTCCTGGCCGGCGCGCGGGCAGAGCGCGTCGTGGTCACCAAGCTCTGGGTGGCGCCCGGCATGGGGCGCTATGCCAGGGGCCGCTATGTGCTGATCGGGGACGCCGCGCACGCCATGACACCCAACCTCGGGCGCGGCGCCGGCGACGCGATCATCGACGCCGTCAGCCTGGCCCCTGTCCTGGGGTCACGGTTCGGCCTGGCGCGCTGGCAGGCCCGCCGGCTGCCGTTTACGCAGGGCGCACGCGTGGCCTCGGGCTGCGTGATGAACCTCGCGCTCAGCGGCCAACCCCAGCGGATGCTCGGACGCGCCTGACCCCCGCAAAAAGATAAAGGTCTCGCACGCCCACCCGGAAAAAGATAAAGGTCTCGCACGCCCTACCCGCAAGAAGATAGAGGTCTCGCACGGTCAGGGGCGCGCTCATCTTGAGGTCGGGCCAGGCCGAGACAGGGACGACCCCGGGGCCAGGCGCGGCGGCCGATGATGTGGTCACATCACGCCCCCGGCGCGTGGAGTCACTCCAGGCCGATGGAGAAGGCAGCCTCAAGGTCCTCGGAGGAGTAGGTGCGGAACGCGATGTGCGTCTCGGTCTCCTGCACACCGTCGATCTTGTTGAGGCGGTCGGCAATGACGTCGGCGAAGTCCTCGTGCTTGGACACGCGGGCCACCGCGATCAGATCGACGTTGCCGGTCACCGAGTAGACCTCGGAGATCCCCTCGATCTCGGCGATGGCCTGGGCGGCCTCGGGTATGCGGGCTACGTCGGCCTTGATCAACACGATGGCGGAAATCACAGCACCACTCTAATGCGGACCGGGCTGCGCCGGTCAGCCGCTCGCCCGCAGGGCACCGGGCGGCCGCTCCAGAGGCTTGACCGACGGCGGCTCACCCCACGGCTCGGAGAACTCGCTCCAGCGGCGCGACATCGGCTCCAACTCGGCGCGGGCACCCCCGGCACCGCCGACGGGGCAGGTCCATTCGCCCTCCATGGTGACCAACCGGGTGCCGGGGGTCTCCAGCCACTTCAGCACCAGCTCTGCCTCCTCCGGGTGGGCGGCGGGCGCCGGGGCGGTCGGCTCAGCCACCACCTCGGCCGTGGCGCGCAGTGCGTCGATGTAGGGCATCGGGTCCGCGCCCCGCGGGGTGATTGTCGTCCCGGCCAGCCGGCCGTAACGAACACAGACGACCTCCCACCCGCCAGACTCGCGGCGCTGAGCCGCGACGATCTCGGGCGCCTGCGACAGCGGTGCCAGACGTTGCGCCCGTGCAGACGCGCGGACCAGGGCAAGCATCCGGTCACGCAGCGAGGTGGCGTCCTCGAAGCGCTCCTGCTCGGCCAGGGTGTCCAACCGGGCGCGCAGCGCACTGAGCACGTCCCGACCATCTCCGATCAGGGCCGTGGCCGCCTGACCGGCGACCTCGGCATACTCCTGGCTTGTCTGCTCACCGATGCAGGGACCGCCGCACCGACCCATCTCGAAGAGCACACAGGCGCTCTTGCGGGACCGCTCAGACAGGGCCTGCGTGCACTGCCGCAGCGGCACCACCTCGTGGACCGCGGTGACAGCAGCCTCGGCACTCTTGCGGGACCCGAACGGGCCGGCATAGTGCGCACCGTCGCCGCGCACCTGACGCACGATCGACAGCCGCGGGAAGGGCTCGACCGTCAACTTGACCCACAGGGCCTTCTCCGGGTGCCGGGATCGACGGTTGTAGCGCGGTTTGTGCTCGGCGATCAGCCGCAGCTCGCGCACCTGCGCCTCGAGGCGGGTCGCGCACACAATCGGGGTGATCGACTCGGCGATGCCCACCATCTCGGCCATCCGCCGTCGGGTCTCCGAGGCCGTGAAATAGGTGCGGGTGCGCCGCCGGATGTCGACGGCTGTGCCGACATAGAGCGGCTCGCCACGGTGATCCTTGAAGACGTAGACCCCTGGGGCAGAGGGCATCTCGTCGGCCAGGAAGCGCTTGCGGCGCTGCGCCGGGGTCACCCTGCTGTGATAGCTCTGCAGCTCCTCAAGGGTGTGCACCCCGAGGTTGCCGACCCGCTCGATCAACCCGTGCAGCACGTCCACCGTGGCCCGCGCGTCGTGCAGGGCCCGGTGATCGGGGGTGGTTGTCGCGCTGAACAGGGCCGCCAGGCTGGACAGCTTGTGGTTGGGTGCCTCGTCGCGGTGCACCAGCTGGCGAGCCAGTCGCACCGTGTCCAGCACCGCAAACCCCGGCCACCGGTGGCCGGTCTGGGCCGCGGCCGCCTTGAGGAAACCGACGTCGAAGCCAGCGTTGTGGGCGACCAGGACCGAGCCGCGCGCAAACTCCAGGAAGGCCGGCAGGGCCGACGCGATGCGGGGCGCGTCGGACACCATCGCGTTGGTGATGCCGGTCAGCACCGAGATGAAGGCCGGGATCGGCGTGCTCGGGCGCACCAGCGTCTGGAACTCGCCGAGGATCTCACCGCCGCGCACCTTGACGGCGCCGATCTCGGTGATGCCGCAGTCGGCGGGGGAGCCGCCCGTCGTCTCGAGGTCGACGACCACGAACGTCACATCCGACAGGGCGACCCCCAGGTCGTCGAATGTCTCTTGCACCATCTGCATGCACCGAACGTATGACCGACCACTGACACAGCGCCGCAGACATCCCGGGCACGGGGGTTCTGACCCCAGAATCGAGCTCGTGGATCCCGGGCGTGTCGTCGGATCGAGAGCGAGCGTGTGACGCCTGGGACGGGTGGGGCTTATGAGGTTCGGAAGTCACGTGTCGGGGGGTCTGTCAGTCCTCGCCCCTAGCGTTTTTGCACATCAGGAGAAATCCAGACGGAGGTGAGAGCGATGAGCTTGACCATTGACTGCGAGTCGTGCCCGGTCCGCGGGCGGCACTGCGGCGACTGTTTCGTGCCGGTGCTGGCCAGGGCGTGGCTGGAGGAGCCGAGACCACGACGTCTCGAGCTCGCGGAGGAGCCACGAGAGCGTGCGGCCACGATGTCGCTGGACTTTGAGGAGACCGAGGCTGTTGAGGCGTTCGCGCGGGCCGGGCTGATCAGCCGGGTCGAAGCGCACGGCGCACGCGCCCAGAGCACGACGCCCAGCGTGGCGGTGGGCTGAGACGGGCCGTATGCCGAGGTGCACCTCGGCAGCACCGGTGCACCACCCCCTTTCTCACCCGACACCTCTAACCTGACGCGGTGAGGACGACGAGGGCTCGGGGCCGCGGTGCGGTGCTGGCTGTGCTGTCGGTCCTGGTCCTGGCTGGCTGCGGTGGGGCAGAGATCCAGGTCAGCGGGACCGCGCCGGGCGAGCGCATCGAGGCCTACGAGGCGATGGCCGGGGTCGCGCTGGGTCAGGTCGAGGATCTCTGGGGTGAGGACGCTGTCGCCCGGCCAGTCGAGGTGGTCCTGCCCGGCTCGGCCGCGGAGTTCGCCGAGCTGACCGGAGGAGCTCCCGCGAGCCAGGAGGCGCCCGCCGTGACCGTGGGCAGCCTCGACGAGGCGCATGTCGTCGTCCATCCCGACTCCTGGGACCGGTTGACTCCAGAGGGACGGCAGGCGGTCCTCACGCACGAGGTGACGCACCTGAGCATGCAAGGTGACGGGGGAGTGCCGGGCTGGCTGGGCGAAGGACTGGCCGAATACACCGCCCACCGGACCTCGGACCTGGCGCCCGCCGCGATCGCCGGGTCAGCCCTGGACCCTGTGCGGGCTGGCCAGGTGCCGACCGACTGGCCAGACCTGGGGTCTGCACCGGTTGCGCCAGGTCCCGTCGGTGCCGCGGGTGACGGAGCAGACGAGCCGGCGGAGGGCAGCACGTGGGGCGGCTATGCCCTGGCGTGGCTGGCCTGTCTCTATCTGGCCGACACCTGGTCGGAGGAGCAGCTTGTCGAGCTCTATGAGGTGGTCGCCGGCGGCAGCACGCTGACGGATGCGGTGCCACAGGTGCTTGGCGTGTCCGAGGCTGAGGCCCTCGCAGGCTGGGGCGAGTGGCTCACCACACTCTGAGCATCCTGATCTTCTGCCCCTGCCACCCGCTGACCGGCACGCGTCCTGGCGGGGTGCGCCTCCGCATACGGCCAGTGGTGTTGGCCGATTGGTTCACCTTCCCGGCAGATGTCGTTCACAGACTGCTTGGCCGAAAGCCTTCCGCGGCGACCCTGGGCGCTCTAGGCTCAGCGCCACCTCCCGCGCCAGTCGCGGGCTCACCCTGTCCCGAACGAAGGTGTTCATCTCATGCATGCACGCGTGACACGGCGGCGCACAGCCGCCGTCGGCGCTGCGTCCCTGGTCCTGTCCGGACTTGCTGGCGCTGCCGCTCTGCCAACTGTTGCCGCCCCCGAGGTTGCCCCCGCGGTCTCGGCCGCGGCGGCTGATGACCTGATCATCAGCGAGTACATCGAGGGCTCGAGCAACAACAAGGCCCTGGAGTTCTACAACGGCACGGGTGCCGAGGTGGCGCTCGACGGCTACACCGTGGAGACGTACTCCAACGGTTCGGACTCCGCCGGCTTAACGCTCTCGCTCGACGGCGCCTTGGTCGACGGGGACACCTACGTCCTGGCGCACAGCGCCGCCGACCCGGCGATCCTGGCGCAGGCCGACCAGACCAGCGGTGCCGGATTCTTCAACGGCGACGACGCCATCGTGCTGCGTGACGGCGCGGGCGCGGTCGTCGACTCCCTCGGTCAGGTCGGCGTCGACCCCGGCTCACAGTGGGGCAGTGGGGACGTGAGCACGGCGGACAACACCCTGCGCCGTCTGGCCGACATCTGCACCGGCGACACCACGCCGGACGATGCCTTCGACCCTGCGCTCGAGTGGGCCGGCTTCCCGGAGGACACCTTCGACGGGCTCGGCAGCCACACCGTGGACTGCGGCGCGGTCGAGCCAGCAAGCCCGGTGATCAACGAGTTCTCGATCAGCACAACCGGCACCGACCTGGAGTTCTACGAGGTTATCGGTGCTCCGGAGACCGACTACTCCGACCTGTCGATCCTGCAGGTCGAGGGTGACGGCAAATCCAACTCGCGTGGCTCTGTCATCACGGTTGACGCGGTCGGCAGCACCGACGACGCCGGCCTCTGGTCGCTCGACCTGCCGGCCAACCGCGTCCAGAATGGCACGCTGACGCTCCTGCTGGTCTCCGGCTACACCGGCACCGCCAGCACGGTCATTGACACCGACCAGGACGGGGTCATCGACAACGCGCCCTGGACCGAGATTGTCGACTCGGTCGCCATCCTGGACGGCAACGTCGACGACGTGATCTATTCCGAGACTGCTCTGACCGACGGTTATGACGGCGAAGAGTTCGTGCCGGGAGCAGCGTCACGCATCCCGGACGGGACGGACACCGACACGACCGCTGACTGGGTGCGCAACGACTTCAACAAGGCCGGCTTCCCCGGCTTTGACGGCCCGCCCGCGCCGGGGCAGGCGTGGAACACCCCGGGTGCCCCCAACGAGGTCTACGAGGCCGAGGAGCCGCCGCCCGGCGGCACGTGCGGCGACCCGGTGACCGCGATCGGTGCGGTCCAGGGCTCTGGCGACGAGACTCCGATGCTCAACGAGACCGTTGACATCGAGGGCATCGTCGTGGGCGACTTCCAGGACGGCGGCTTTGACGGCTACTACGTGCAGGACGCTGGCGACGGGGACCCCGCGACCTCCGACGGCGTCTTCGTCTACGCCCCGGGCGGTGCTGCAGTCGAGGTTGGTGACAGCGTGCGCGTGACCGGCACGGCCGGTGAGCACTTTGGCATGACCCAGGTGAGCGCCTCTGCGGTCACGATCTGCGCCACTGACGGCGAGGTGCCCGACCCGATCGTGTTGGAGCTGCCGATCAGTGACCACGAGCGCTACGAGGGCATGTATGTCACCTTCCCCGAGGACCTGACCATCCTGGAGTACTTCAACTATGGCCGCTATGGCCAGATCGCCCTCGGCACCGAGCGTCAGTTCCAGCCCACTGCTGTCCACGCACCCGGCTCGCCGGAGGCGGAGGCGCTGTTGGCGGAGAACCTCGCGAACCGGATCATGCTGGACGACGGACGCGGCAACCAGAACCCCGACCCGGCGATCCACCCCAACGGCGAGGAGTTCACGCTGGACAACATCTTCCGCGGCGGTGACCTGGTGACCAACGCGACCGGTGTTCTGGACTACCGGTTCGACGTGTGGGGTCTGCAGCCGACGCAGGGTGCTGACTACACCGCCGTGACACCGCGTCCGGAGGTTCCGGAGGTGGGCGGCGACGTCACAGTGGGGTCGTTCAACGTGCTGAACTACTTCACCACGATGGGCAGCCGCGGAGCGGACGACCTGGTGGAGTTTGACCGGCAGGAGGCCAAGATCGTGGCCGCCCTCGCCGAGATGGACGCCGACGTGGTGGGCCTGATCGAGATCGAGAACAACAACGACGTCGCGGTTTCGACGCTGACCGAGGCGCTCAACGCCGAGGTCGGCGCCGGGACCTACGAGTATGTTGCGACCGGCACGATCGGCACCGACGAGATCACCACGGCCTTCATCTATCAGCCCGCTGAGGTGACCCCGGTCGGTGACTTTGCGACACTCACGACCGAGGACGACCCGCGCTTCCTGGACGGCAAGAACCGCCCGACCCTCGCGCAGACCTTCGAGGAGGTCGCGACGGGTGAGGCGGTCACGGTGGCGGTGAACCACCTGAAGTCCAAGGGGTCAGGCTGTGAGGACGTCGGTGACCCGGAGGACCCGGACGGTCAGGGCAACTGCAACGGCGTGCGCACCCAGGCGGCCGAGGCGATGGTGGACTGGCTGGCTCAGGACCCCACCGGCACCGGCGTGGACAACACGCTGATCATCGGTGACCTCAACGCCTATGACAAGGAGGACCCGATCGTGGCCCTCCAGGCCGGTGGGTTCACCGACCTGCTGCTGGAGCACGTGGGCGAGTTCGCCTACTCCTACGTCTTCGACGGGCAGCTGGGCTATCTCGACCACGCCCTGGCCAACGAGGCACTGGCGAGCAAGGTCACGGACGCCGCAGCGTGGACCATCAACGCCGACGAGGTTTCCCTCATCGACTACGACATGTCCTTCAAGCAGGACGCTCAGGACGCGCTCTATGCACCCGACGCGTTCCGCTCCAGCGACCACGACCCGGTCCTGATCGGTCTCGACCTGCTGGACGAGCCGGCGGACACCACACCGCCGGAGCTGACGGTCACGGTCGACAGCCCCGAGATCTGGCCGCCGAACAACCGCTGGCGTGACGTGGAGACCACGATCGAGGCCACCGACGACTCGGGTGAGCCGGTGACGGTGACCCTGGTCGGTGCCACGGTCGAGGGCCCGAGCCGGGCGGACATCGAGGTCGTCAGCGACACCGAGTTCCGGGTGCGCGCGGTCAAGAACGCCGTCTACACCATCACCTACGAAGCGACCGACGCCGCGGGCAACAGCACGACCGCGTCAGTCACGGTGCAGGTGCCGCACGACCGAGGCAACAACAAGCACCGCTGAGTCAACACCGCCGCTGGCGGCTCGGACAGGTCAACGCTGACCCAAGACACTGACTGAGCTGCCAGTGGGGTGAGACCGCGTGTAGTGACACGACGTGCAGTGACACGGCGTGCAGTGACACAGAAGGGGCGCAGGTGACCATCCACCTGCGCCCCTTCATCGTGCTTCCGCCCTCAGCGGGGCCTCGTCAGCTGTAGAGCGCCTTGATCTGCGCGGCGTAGTCCTTGACCACCAGGTTGCGCTTCAGCTTCAGGGACGGCGTCAGATAACCGTTGTCCTCGGTGAAGTCGTTCTCCAGCAGGTCGAACTTGCGGATCGACTCGGCCTTGCTCACCGACTCGTTTGCGGAGTTGACAGCCCGCTGGACCGCATCGCGGAGCACGTCGTTCTCACGCAGCTCGGCGAAAGACAGGCCGACCAGGTCGTGCCGCTCCAGCCAGCCTGGCAACACCTCTGGGTCCAGGGTGATGAGGGCCGCCACAAAGGGCTGGCCCTCGCCGACGACGAGCGCCTGGGAGATCAGCGGCGTGGCCCGCAGCTGGTCCTCGAGCGGGCCGGGGGAGACGTTCTTGCCGCCGGCGGTCACCAGGATCTCCTTGGCGCGACCGACGATCTTGATGAAGCCCTGCTCGTCGAGCTCGGCGAGGTCACCGGTGCGGAACCAGCCCTCGTCGTCGTGGGCGGCAGCGGTGGCCTCCGGGTTGTTCAGATAGCCCTGGAAGACGTTGACGCCTCGGACCAGCAGCTCGCCGCGCTCGATCTTGACGCCCACGCCGGGCAGCGGCTGACCGACGGTGCCGATCTTGATGAGCTCTGGGGTGTTCACCGAGATCGGGGCGGTGGTCTCGGTCAGGCCATAGCCCTCCAGGATCGTCACGCCGATCCCGCGGAAGAAGTGGCCCATGCGCTCGCCGAGCGCCGCGCCGCCGCTGACGGCATAGGTGACCTGGCCACCCATCGCGTCGCGGAGCTTCTTGTAGACCAGGGCGTCGAAGAGCTTGTGCTGCGCCTTGAGCAGCAGCCCCGGGCCGCCGGTGTCCTGGGCGCGGCTCCAGCGCTGGGCCACGTCAGCGGCCCGCAGGAAGATGGCGCCCCGACCGCCGTCGATCGCCTTCTGCGCGGCCCCGTTGTAGACCTTCTCGAAGACGCGAGGCACCGCCAGCAGGAAGGTGGGCTGGAAGGACGCCAGGTCGGGCAGCAGGTTCTTGATGTCGGGGGTGTGTCCGAGGCGCATGCCGGCCTGGAGCACGACCACCTGGATGAGGCGGGCAAAGACGTGCGCCAGCGGCAGGAACAGCAAGGTGCTGGCCCCGTCGGCGCGGACCACCTGATCCAGGCGCTCGATGGTGTTCTCGCTCAGGTTGAGGAAGTTGCCGTGGGTCAGCTCGGCACCCTTGGGGCGACCAGTCGTGCCCGAGGTGTAGATGATGGTCGCGAGATCCGAGCGGGTCACCTGTCCGCGACGGTCCTCGATGTCCGTGTCGGGCACGTCGGCACCGGCAGCCACGAGCTCGTCCAGGCCGCCAGCCTCGATCTGCCACACGTCGCGCAGCTCGGGCGCGCCGTCGCGGATGCTAGCGATCAGCTGGCTGTGGGCGGGAGCCTCGACGACGACGGCGACGGCCCCGGAGTCCTGCAGGATCCAGGTTGCCTGCGAGGCGGAGGACGTCTCATAGATCGGGACGGGCACGGCTCCTGCGGTCCACAGCGCGAAGTCGCAGAGGGTCCACTCATAGCGCGTCCGGCTCATCACACCGACCCGGTCACCCACCTGGATGCCTGCGGCGATGAAACCCCTGGCCAGAGCACGCACCTCGCGGGAGAACTCTCCGGCGGTGACGTCACGCCATCCCTCGTCGTGCTGCCGGGAGAGCAGGGGCCGCTGCGGTGCACGCTCGGCCCAGTCCTGCACGATGTCGGACAGGTTGCCCTCCTCACGCGGCGGGATCAACGGTGGGACCTCAAACTCCTGCACGGGGCCTCCTGGCACGCATGGTTGATGGGCATCCCACTCTAACTGCGGCCGGTATACCCTGCGGTGCATGGCCGACCGCACCGAGTCCAGCATCCTGATCCCCGCGCCCCCGCACGAGGTGATCGCCGTGATCTCTGATTTTGAGCACTATCCGGAGTGGGCCGACTTCAAGTCGGTCGAGGTGCTCTCGGAGAATGACGGGGGCTGGGCGCAGGAGGTCGAGTTCAGCATCGAGGCAGGCCTGATCAAGGACACCTACGTCCTGGACTACGACTGGGCGTTCACCGAGAGCGGCGAGGGCCGCGTCTCCTGGGACCTGGTGCGCGCCGGTTCGCTGAAGGCGATGACTGGTGCCTACGACCTGAAGGCGGTCGATCTGGAGGGTGCCCCGGACGGTGTGGGGACCGAGGTCATCTACCAGCTGCAGGTCGATGTCAAGATCCCGATGCTGGGTGCCATGAAGCGCAAGGCCGAGAAGATGATCGTGGACACCGCCCTGAAGTCCCTGTCCGAGAGGGTGGTCCAGTGACCGGGGCCGCTGGGGTGAGTGAGCAGGTCGAGCGCGAGGCCAGACAGTTGGTCGAGGCCGCGACGCGCTGGTTGTCCGCAGTGCCAGACGACTCGGCAGGACCAGGCAACACCGAGTATGCCGCTCGCACAGGTGATCTCGACACCGACGCCGAGGCGTCGGCCGGGTTCGGTGCGGGCGGGGTGAGCGCAGAGGGTCCCCTGGGACAGGAAGATCAGACGCGTGAGGACGAGCACAAGCAGGAGCGCGAACACGCTGAGGAGCACCTGTGTCGTGGGTGCCCGTGGTGCCGCGCCAAGGCGGCGGCCGGGCCGATCGGGGCAGACACCCTGGACTCGCTCGCGCACCTGCTGAGCACCGCAGCCGAGAGCCTGTCGCTGTTTGCCCAGTCCCGGCGTGAGGCG
This sequence comes from Ornithinimicrobium faecis, assembly GCF_023923225.1. Taxonomy (GTDB): domain Bacteria; phylum Actinomycetota; class Actinomycetes; order Actinomycetales; family Dermatophilaceae; genus Ornithinicoccus; species Ornithinicoccus faecis. Next base: position 1,846,506 of record NZ_CP099489.1, read on the forward strand.
AGCCACGACCCAGGTCCGGAGACCGACCCCGCGCCGCCAGAGGCTGGCGCAGCGCACTCAGCGGCTGATGCTGGCCCAGCCGGTGCCGTCATCGACTGGGACGACGAGGACGAGGACGAGTTGCGCGCAGGTGAGGATGACCAGCCGAAACAGAGCCCGACCAAGGAGCGGAGGGCTCGGTGACAGGTGATGCGGTGACGGTCAACGTCGGGATCGACGTCGGGGGGACGGGGATCAAGGGAGCCGCAGTGGCGCAGGACGGCACCCTGCGTCACCGCAGCGAGCGGCAGACCCCGGCGCAGGACGTCGACGCCATCGCCCAGACCATCGCGGACCTCGTGCGTGAGCTCACCGACAAGTGCCGCGCTGATGGCGATGAGGTGGGTGCCGTGGGGGTGGCCTGCGCAGGCTTCGTGGATGCCGCCGGTGGGACGGTGCTGTTCGCCCCCAACCTGGCCTGGCGTGACGCCCCGCTCAAGGCGCGGCTGGACGAGATCGTCGGCCGACCGATCTTCCTGGAGAACGATGCCAACGCCGCAGCCTGGGGGGAGTTCCGCTTCGGCGGGGCCAGCGAGGCGGACGACATGCTGCTGGTCACCATCGGGACCGGCGTGGGTGGAGGCATCGTCAGCGACGGCGAGCTGTTGCGCGGCTCCGAGGGCATCGCCGCCGAGATCGGACACCTGCGGGTCATGCCCGAGGGCAACCGGTGCGGGTGCGGCAACAGGGGGTGCCTCGAGGCCTATGCGTCGGGCACGGCCCTGGTGCGCGAGGGCCGCGAACTGGTCGGCGGCGGCAGCCCGCACGCCGGGACCCTGAGCGACCTGTGCGACGGCGACCCGGAGCAGTTGACCGGGCACATGATCACGCAGGCAGCCACCGACGGAGACGCCGCCGCGACCGAACTCTTTGCTGATGTCGGGCGCTGGCTCGGCGAGGGCGTGGCCAGTCTGGTGGCCGTCCTGGATCCCGAGCTGATCGTCATCGGCGGTGGTGTCAGCGAGGCCGGGGACCTGCTGCTCGAGCCCACCCGGGCCGCCTTCGGTCGGCAGCTGACCGGGCGCGGCCACCGGCGACAGGCCGAGATCGTCCTGGCTCAACTGGGCAACGACGCCGGCATGATCGGCGCTGCAGACCTGGCCGCACGCCGGGCAGGGGTCACCACGGCGCCCGACGCCCAGCCAACCACCGACCGTCCCGCAGCGGACGCGCCGGCCGGCGACTGACGGCATACGGCTCGTGGTCACTGAGCAAGCCCTGACGATCGGCGTGGATGTCGGCGGCACCAAGGTCGTCGCCGGACTGGTTGATGAGTCGGGATCCGTTGTGGCACAGACCCGTCGGGACACTCCGGGGCGGACGACCCAGCCGTCGGTCGTCGAGGAGGTCATCGTCGACGCGGTGGCCGAGATGCTCGCTGCTGCAACAGGACCCGTCCTCGGGGTCGGGCTGGGGGCGGCCGGATTCGTCTCGGCCGACCGCCGCACCGTCGTCTTCGCTCCTCATCTGGCCTGGCGCGACGAGCCGATCCGCGACCGTCTCGCGCAGCGGCTGGGCCTGCCGGTCGTGCTCGACAACGACGCCAAGGCGGCGGCGTGGGCGGAGTTCCGCTTCGGGGCCGGACGTGACGAGTCGCGGCTGCTGCTGGTGACGCTGGGCACTGGCATCGGCGGCGCCCTGGTGATCGACGGGCGTGTGGAGCGTGGCCGGCACGGACTGGCGGGCGAGTTCGGCCACATGCAGGTCGTCCCCGAGGGTGAGCGCTGCGAGTGCGGCAACCGGGGGTGCTGGGAGCAGTACTCCTCGGGTCGTGCCATGCAGCGCGAGGCCCGGGAGATGCTCGAGCAGGACAGCCCGTATGCCGCGGGGCTGGCGGCCTATTGCGACGGTGACCCCGCGCGGGTCGAGGGGCATCACGTCACGCAGGCGGCGCGGGCCGGTGACGTCGCGGCGCTGGAGCTCATGGGCGACGTGGGGCGGTGGCTCGGGGTGGGCCTGGCCAACCTGGCCGCGGCACTGGACCCGGGCCGGATCGTGGTCGGTGGCGGGGTGAGTGAGGCAGGGGACCTGCTGCTGGAGCCGGCCCGCGAGATGTTCGGGCGCCGGCTGACCGGACGTGGGCACCGCCCGGTTGCCCCGATCCTGGCCGCCGAGCTCGGGCCCCTCGCTGGCATGATCGGTGCCGCTGACCTGGTGCGAGTGGAGGCCGGTCAGCACAGTGAGGCCACGCGGCTGGGGACGGGACGAGGATGAGTTCACGGATCAGGGTCGCCAGCTATAACCTGCGCGGACTGAAGGACGACCCCGCCGCGGCAGCCGAGGTTGTGCGCCGCATCGACCCCGACGTGCTTCTGCTCCAGGAGGTGCCGCGGCACCCGTTCTCTGGCTGGCGCATCGCCCGCTTCGCGCGCAGCTGCGGCCTGCTGTGGTCCGGGCGCACCCGGCGGCTGTCGGGGACCGGCATGCTGACCAGCTCCCGCCTGGAGTCGACGGACTCGGTCGACAAGAAGCTGCCGGTGGCGCCGAGGGCGAACCCGCGCAGCTACACCGCCGCGCAGGTGCGTGTGCCCGGTGGCCAGGACATCACGGTGGCCTCGATCCACCTGTCCCTGCTCGCGGACGAGCGCCTGCGGCACGCGACGCTGGTGCTCGAGGAGCTCGCGGCCAACCCGTTGCTGGCGGACGGTCCGTTCGTGATCGGCGGCGACCTCAACGAGAGCTCGCAGGGCAAGGCGTGGCGGGTGTTGGGGGAGCGGCTCACGCTGGCCTCCCCAGACCGCCCGACCTTCCCGTCGGCCGGTCCGAAGAGTTGGATCGACGCGATCTTCGCCAGCCCCGAGCTGACCGTTTCGTCGCACCAGGACGTGACGCTGGAGCGCGAGCTCGTCTCCGCGGCGACCGACCACCTGCCGGTCTGGATCGACCTCGAGATCGCCCAGGGTGGCGACCCGGCGATCGAGGACACCACCCCCGCCGGTTAGCCAGCCACCGCGCGCTGCGCCCTGCCGCGAGTGCGCTGCGCCCTGCCGCGAGTGCTCACCCTTCGGTGAGTGCGCTCACCGACCCGGGAGGGGCGTTGGGTGCACTCACGAGGTGATGGGGTTAGACCTGTGCTCCGCCGGAGGAGTCGGTGTAGTCCCGGTTCTTGGGCAGGCGCAGGAACAGCAGGACGATGCCGCCGACCGACAGCAGGATGCCGGTCGCTGTCCACCAGCCGCTGTCGAGCACGTGGAACATCGAGCTGAGGACCAGCAGCAGTGGTCCGCCGAGCAGGCCGATGACGATCGCCCACAGGTGCAGGTCACCGGCGGGCAGGGACGGGGTCGGCTGGACGAAGTGCTCCTCCTCGTCCGACTCCTCCCAGCCGCGCCAGGACGGCTCCGGGGGTGCTGGAGGCATCCGCGGAGGCTCGCTCCCGCGGTCAGCCGGCCTGATCGGAGGCTGGCCACCCGCCGGTTGGTCCGGTCCGGGGGTGGAAGGGCCCGGCCGTTGGTCCGGTCGGGGGGTTGGTGGGCCGGACCAGGGCGGGTTGGTGCCGTCGACGGGGCCCGGAGTGTTGCGTCCCGTGCCCGGAGACGATGTGCCCCCAGATGATGTGCCGGGCGCTGACGCATCGGGGCGGCGTGGGCTGCCAGGAGGCCACGGGTTGGGGTTGTCGAAGCCCTCGAGTGGGCGGTTCGCGGAGCGGCGCTGCTGGTTGGCGCGCCGGAGCTGCTCGCGCAGGTGCGCCTTGGTGGCGTCCTGCTCGGCCCGCAGGCCGGAGACGATCTCTTCGAAGCGGGCGTCGATGTCGTCCGCGTCGTCGGGGCGGTCTTCGCGCCCCGGTCCCTCAGTGGCCATGCTCCATCCTGCCCACGAACTGCGTTGTGAGCGCAATCAGCTCCTCGGCGTCGTGGTCCAGCGGGGCCACGTGACCGGAGTCTTCCAACCACCGCACGGTGACGTCCTCGCTGCCGATCGCGCCCAGGAGCGTCTCTGCGGAGACCGGCGGGACGATCCGGTCGTGGCGTGAGCGCACGAGGAGCACGGGCTGGTGGACGTCAGGGAGTTGGCGCACGAGCCGGGGCCACTGCTCGACGAAGGAGTCGAACGCCTTCAGCGGTGTCCACCGATAGGCGAGCTCTCGCGGAGGTCCCGCTCGCCGGATGTCGTCAGCGAGAGCCTGGGCAACCGGGACGAGGGATTTGACGTGCGGAATGACTTTCAGGCGCCAGTCGGTCGCGGCGAAGGCCGGGTTGACCAGCACCAGTGCATCGACCAGCTCGGGGCGTCGCGCAGCGACGTCGCTGAGCAGCGCGCCACCCATGCTGACCCCGAAGCCGACCACCGTCTCGTGCTCGGCGCGCAACGCCTCCAGGGAGGAGACGGTGGCAGCCAGCCAGTCGGCATACCGCGTCGTGGCCATGTCCTGCCAGGTCGTGCCGTGCCCGGGCAGCAGCGGCGAGGAGACGGCAAACCCCTGGTCGGCCAGGTGCTGGGCGACAGGGCGGACCATCTGCGGGGTGGAGGTGATGCCGTGCAGGAGGAGCACCGCGGTGCCGGCGTGCTCGCCGACCCCGGCGGACTGATGGGGATGAGCGCCCTGAAGGATCTGCACAAGTCGATCTTGTCATGACAGACTGCCCCTGCGGTTGTCCGTGTCCCCGGGCGGCGACCACGCCCGTGGCGCTCTGGTGCGACCGGGATGCGAACAAGGAGGTCCTGGTGCTCTATTGGCTGATGAAGAACGTCCTGATCGGCCCTGTCGTCAGGACGCTGTTCAAGCCGTGGGTCGAGGGTGAGGAGCACGTGCCCGAGCACGGGGCGGCGATCTTTGCCAGCAACCACCTGAGCTTTTCGGACTCGATCTTTCTCCCGCTGGTGGTGGACCGGAGGATGACCTTCCCGGCCAAGATGGAGTATTTCACCGGCACCGGGATCAAGGGCTGGATGACCAAGACGTTCCTCACCGGCCTGGGGCAGATCCCGATCGACCGCTCCGGTGGCAGTGCGAGCATGGCCGCGCTCAACTCCGGCCTGCGGGTGTTGAACCGTGGCGAGCTGTTCGGCATCTATCCCGAGGGCACGCGCAGCCCGGACGGCAAGCTCTACAAGGGCAAGACCGGGGTCGCACGGATGGCGCTGGAGGCCAAGGTGCCGGTCATCCCGGTCGCCATGATCAACACCGAGAAGGCCCAGCCCACCGGTCAGGTCATCCCCAACATCGAGCGTGGTCAGGTCGGCGTCCGCTTCGGCAAGCCGCTGGACTTCTCCCGCTATGACGGCATGGAGGACGACCGCACTGTCCTGCGCTCGATCACCGACGAGATCATGTATGAGCTGATGCAGCTCTCGGGTCAGGAGTATGTCGACGACTATGCCGCTTCGGTCAAGGAGCGCATCGCCGCCCGCGCCAAGGCTGCCGTCGAGGGTGCCCGCACGGCCGTGGACAAGGCCGTCGACCAGACCAAGGTGACCGCCGAGCAGGTGCGCCTGCAGGTCGAGGAGCGGGCCGCGACGGCGCGCACGCAGATCGAGGGTCAGCTCGAGACGGCCCGCACCCAGATCGAGCAGGTCGGCGAGCAGTTGCGCTCCCGCCAGGGCAAGGGCGAGGAGGCCGCCGACGATGAGGTGGCAGCCGAGGAGACCACCGCGGACGCGACCACCGACGAGGTGACCGCGACGCCGGAGGCGAGCGACGGCATACAGCAGGACGGCGACGAGCAGCACCGGTGACGATCAGGGCCCTCCGGGCTTCTACGATGGCCAGGTGACCACGGACGTGACCGGACCGCCCCCCATCGGGCAACACTTCGACTGGGCGGACCTGCCCGCCAAGCAGCAGCCCACCTGGGGCGATGCCGAGGCCCTCGAGCGTGCCGTCACGACGCTGAAGGGCTTCCCACCGCTGGTCTTTGCCGGCGAGTGTGATCTGTTGCGCGACAAGCTGGCTGCGGTGACGCGGGGCGAGGCCTTCCTGCTCCAGGGCGGGGACTGTGCCGAGACGCTCGACGGCGTCACCGGCCCCAACATCCGCGAGCGCATCAAGACGATCCTGCAGATGGCGGTGGTGCTGACCTATGGCGCGGGGATGCCGGTGGTCAAAGTCGGCCGGCTGGCCGGGCAGTTCGCCAAGCCGCGCTCCTCCGACTTAGAGACCCGCGAGGACGTGACGCTGCCGGCCTATCGCGGGGACATGGTCAACGGCTTCGAGTTCACCCCGGAGGCCAGGGCGCACGACCCCAACCGGATGGTCAGCGTCTATCACGCCAGTGCCTCGACACTGAACCTGGTGCGGGCCTTCACCACCGGTGGCTATGCGGATCTGCGCAGCGTGCACACCTGGAACAAGGGCTTCCTGGCCGGGCCGGCGCAGTCGCGCTATGAGCAGATGGCCGGTGAGATCGACCGTGCCGTGCGCTTCCTGGAGGCCTCCGGTGTCGCCGACGCCGAGGAGTTGCGGCGGGTGGAGTTCTATTCCAGCCACGAGGCGCTGGTGCTGGACTATGAGCGGGCGCTGACCCGTCGCGACTCGCGGACCGGCCTGCCCTACAACACGTCTGGTCACTTCATCTGGGTGGGCGAGCGCACCCGCGGCCTCGACGACGCCCACATCGACTTTGTCTCCCAGGTCCACAACCCGATCGGGGTCAAGCTGGGTCCGACCGCGACCCGTGACGACGTGCTGCGCCTGGTGGACAAGCTCGACCCGGAGGGCACGCCCGGCCGGTTGACCTTCATCACCCGCATGGGTGCCGGCAAGATCCGCGACCTGCTGCCACCGCTGCTGGAGAGCGTCGGTGAGGTGGCCCACCAGGTGGCCTGGATCTGCGACCCGATGCACGGCAACACCTTCACCTCGCCCAGCGGTCACAAGACCCGCCGGTTCGAGGACGTCATCGACGAGGTCGCCGGCTTCTTCGAGGCGCACCGCGCGGTCGGCACCTGGCCCGGCGGCATCCACGTCGAGCTGACCGGCAACGACGTCACCGAGTGCGTCGGCGGCTCCGGTGCGCTGGACGTGGCGGACCTCGGCCTGCGCTATGAGACGCTCTGCGACCCGCGCCTGAACCACCAACAGAGCCTGGAGATGGCCTTCCAAGTCGCCTCGATGCTGGAGGCCGGGCGGTGAGCGAGGCCGTGGCCGACGTGACGGCTGACCTGCGCTCGGACACGCTGACCCGCCCCACGCAGGCGATGCGCGAGGCAATGGCGAGCGCGCCGGTCGGCGACGACGTCTATGGCGAGGACCCGACGGTCCTGGCGCTGCAGCGTCAGGTCGCCGACCTGCTCGGTCACGAGGACGCGCTCTTCACCCCCACCGGCTCGATGGCCAACCAGCTGGGGGTCCGCCTCCACGTGGCGCCCGGTCAGGAGCTCGTCACCGACGATCTCGCGCACGTGCTGCGCGCCGAGATGGGGGCGGCAGCGGTGCTCAGTGGCATCTCCGCCCGCAGCTATCCCACGACCGGTGGTCTCCTCGACGTGGACGCGGCGATGGCCCTCGCGGTCACCGAGGGCGGTGCTTATCAGGTCGGCACGGCCTGTGTCGTGGTCGAGAACACGCACAACTTCGGCGGCGGCACGATCCAGCCGCTGGAGGCGATGCAGGACCTGCAGGAGCGGGCCCACGCGCGCGGCATGGCGGTCCACCTCGACGGCGCCCGCCTGTGGAACGCGCACGTCGCGACCGGCACCCCGCTGGCCGACTATGGCGCCTGCGCCGACACGGTCTCGGTCTGCTTGAGCAAGGGGCTGGGTGCCCCGGTCGGCTCCCTCCTGGTCGGCTCGTCAGACCGTATGCAGCAGGCGCGGGTCTGGCGCAAGAGGTTCGGCGGAGGCATGCGGCAGGTGGGCATCCTCGCGGCGGCCGGTCGTTATGCGCTGGAGCACCAGCTGGACCGACTGGCCGAGGACCACGCACGCTGCCAGCAGGTCGCGCAGGCCGTGGCCGCCGTGAACCCCGAAGCCGTCGACCCGGGCGCGGTGCACACCAACATCCTGGTCCTGCGCGTGGCGCCCGCCGGGTGGAGTGCTGCCGACTTCATCGAGGCCGCGGGGGAGCGGGGCGTGCTGGGCTATGCGACCGGGCCGGAGCACGTCCGCTTCGTGTGGCACCTGGACGTCGACGACGCTCAGACGGACCACGCCGCGGCCGTGCTCACCGAACTGTTGGCCTCACGCGCCTGACTGACCTGACGCCAACTGTGCGGCAGCGGGATGGAACAGCGACGGGATGAGCCGGCGGTGGACCGCGGAGAGCGGGGGCCACACGACGGAGCCGATGGGACGGTCATACTGCAGGGCCGTCGTCAGCGACACCGACTCCCCGTCGGTGTGGATGACGAGGCTGGCGCGCAGTGCCCAGGACTCGGTCTCCAGCCTGATCCAGCCCTCACCGGCCCCGGCGTCATCACTGATCTCGGCGATCCGCCAGCCGGCGACGGTCAACGGCGAGCGCCCGTTGGCCAGGTGCAGCTGCAGGACGCCCTGCCAGATGAACCGCTCACCCAGGCTCGGGACGTCGCCGAACAGGGCGCGCGCCCACTGCTCAGCCGTTGGGGTCGGAGATGTCGCCGCGATCGGAGCGAGGGTGAAGTGGTCGACGTAGTCGACACAGGGCAGCCCGGTGCGCTCGAGGACGGAGGCCTCCACCTCGGAGACGCCGACGGCGCCCGTGATGCGAGGACGATCAGGACCGACCGGACGGTGGGGTGCCTGCCCAGCGGACGGTGTCGTGGTCGGTGTCGTGGGCGGGGTGCTGGCCAGGGGCTGGCTGTTGGACATGGGAACCTCTCATTTATACGGATGCGTATAAATTGAGCGTAACGCCATGTGTACGGTGGCGTATACAGGTTTTCTGCTCAGGAGGTGCAGGCATGGCAGCCACGACGCTCACGCCGCGTGAGAAGTGGATCGAGCAGGGGCTGCAGGCCCTCGCCTCGGGCGGCCCTGAGTCGGTCCGCATCGAGGCGCTGGCCAAGGGCCTGGGCGTCACCAAGGGCGGCTTCTATGGGCACTTCAAGGATCGTCGCGCGCTGCTGACGGCCATGCTCGACTCCTGGGAGCGCGAGAGCACCGACGAGGTCCTCGTGACCATCGAGCGCGAGGGTGGCGACCCGAGGACGCGGGCTCGACGTGCCGGTGCCCTGACCTTCTCCGACGACCGGCTCCGGCCGCTCGACCTCGCGATCCGGGACTGGGCGCGCCGGGACGGTGCCGTCGCCGAGCGGCTGCGACGCGTGGACAACGCCCGGATGGGCCTGCTGCGCGAGATGATCGGCACCGTCTGTGCCGATCCCGACGAGGTCGAGGCGCGCAGTCTCCTCGCGTTCTGTGTGGCGATCGGGGAGGGCCTGCTGGCCGTCGACCACGGGGAGCGCACGAGGTCGCAGGTCCTGGCCGCGGCAACAGACCTGCTGTTTGCCACACCCGAGCCGATCCAGGACCGGACCTAGAGAGCCTGACCTGGCCCTCGGCATACCGTGCACCCGGACAGGCAACGTGGACGACCGCTCGGCATCGTCGCAGGTCAGACGCCTGGGCCTGCTGACTGGCCTCGACATCGCCTGTTTGGCTGCACGCCTCAGCCACTCAACGGACGGGCCACCCAGCGGAAGGGGCGGCAGCGTCTGAGGCGGGCAGCGTCTGGCGGGCAGCGGGTCAGACGATCTCGAGCACGACCTCGGTGCCCCGCTCGACCATCTCGCCGGCGTCGACGCTCTGCGTGCGCACGGTGCCGAAGTATCCGCCCAGGACGTCCTTGCGGGAGGCCTCGAAGCCAGCGTCGGTCAGGATCTGCTCGGCCTCGCCCCACTGCTTGCCGATCACCGAGGGCACCTCGATCAGCTCGGGGCCCTTGGAGACGGTCAGCGTCACGGTGTCGCCGCGGAAGCCGGTGCCGCTCGCAGGGCTCTGTGAGACGACATCGCCCTCCTCGACCGAGTCGCTGAAGACCCGGTCGGGGTTGACGACGACCTCGAAGCCCGCCTCGGTCAGCGTCTCCTCGGCGTCGGTCTGCGAGTCGCCGGTGACGTCCGCGATCTCGATCGGCTCACGGCCCTGGCTGACGGTCACGGTGACCTCGGCGTCCGGTTTGAGCTCGGCGCCCTCCTCGGGCTCGACGGAGATGACCTGACCCTCCGGGATCGTCTCGTCATAGACCAGCTCCGGCTCGCCGACGGTCAGGTTGGCGTCCTCGATCATGGGCGTCGCCTGCTCCAGCGTGCGACCAATCACCAGGGGCACGGCATACCGCTCCGGACCCTGCGAGACGGTGAGGGTGACGTCGCTCCCGTGCCGCAGGGAGGTGCCCGGCGAGTGGGAGGCGTCCATGACGATGTCGGGGGCCACGGTCTCGGAGTATTCGAGCTCGACGACCGTGTCCAACTGCTCGGCGTCCAGCGCCGCGCGCGCGTCGGTCTCGGTGAGCCCCTCCAGCGTCGGCACGGGGGAGTGCACGCCGGGTCCCTCGGTGAAATACCAGGCAGCACCCGCTCCGGTGGCCCCGATCAGGACCAGCAGTATGCCGAGGAGCCAGCCCGCGACCTTCATCCGTCGGCGGGGGCGCCGGGGAGCGGAGGTGGTGGCCGGTGCCGGTGTGCGGGCCGGTTTCGTCTTGGTCTTGCGGGGCTTGTTGCCGCTGGTCTTCGCGTAGTGCTCGGGAGCCTGCCGGGGGACGGCCATGGTGTCGGTGGGCCGCAGGGGACGGGTGTGGTCGAAGGCCTGCGTCAGGTCGGGGTCGCTCACCCGCTGACCCGGCAGCGCGTCGAGCTCGCTGTCGGAGAGCTGCTGGGTCGAGTGGCGCAGCTCGGTCAGGGCCGCGCTGCCGTCGGTGGGTCGCCGCTCGGGGTCGGTGGCGGCCGCCCACTGGATGAAGGCGTCGATCTCGGCCGGCACGGTCGCGACGGTGTCGGAGGCCCGCGGGACCTCGCCGTGGACGTGGGCATAGGCGACCTGCACGGGGCTGTCGCCGGGGAAGGCCTTGACGCCAGTGAGCAGTTCATAGAGCAGCAGCCCGGCCGAATAGATGTCGCTGCGCTCGTCGGTGCGACCGCGCTCGACCTGCTCGGGTGCCAGATAGGCAGCGGTGCCCCAGACCAGCTCGTTGCTGTGGCTGGACGTGGCGGCCGTGACCGCTCGGGCCAGGCCGAAGTCTGCGACCTTGACCATGCCGTCGTGACGGATCAGGACGTTCTCGGGCTTGACGTCGCGGTGGGCCAGGCCAGCCTCGTGGGCGGCCGAGAGTGCCTGCAGCACAGGATCGATGAAGCGCACGGCGTCGCGGACGCTGTGCGCCCCGTGCTCGGTGATCTCCTCGCGCAGCGTGCGCCCCTCGACCAGCTCCATGGCCAGGAAGACCAGGTCGTCGTCCTCGCCCTGGTCAAAGACCGAGACCACGTGCGGGTGGGACAGGCGGGCCGCGGTGCGGGCCTCCTGGCGAAAGCGCGTGACGAACTCCTCGTCGCGGGCCAGGTGGGCGTGCATGATCTTCAGCGCGACCTTGCGGTCCAGCCGCAGATCGGTGGCGCTGTAGACGGCCGCCATCCCGCCCTTGGCGAGCAAGGACTCAACTCGGTATCGACCGTCGAGGACACGGTCGATCACGGCGGAGGTCGCGGTGCTCACCCCTTGAGGATACGGAGACTCCTCGGGAAAACCTTGGAGGCGGGGTGGTGAGCGGCCCCGCCCGCGCCCCTCACATGCGGTCGCGCAGGTTCTGGATCGCCTTCACGTAGTTCTGGGTGTCGGGATACATCCCGTTGTTCTGCACTCCGGCCAGACCCTGGTAGTAGCCCGCGATGGCCTGGTCCTCGTTGTCGGCCGAGCGCAGCAGGGCGCGCATCACGACGGTGCCCGCAGTGGCGTTGTCCTGCGGGTCCAGCAGGTTGAGCTTGCGCCCGACCATCGAGGAGGCCCAGTCACCGGTGGAGGGGATGACCTGCATGGCGCCGATGGCGTTGGCGGGGGAGACGCTGCGGTGGTTCCAGCCCGACTCCATGTAGCTCAGCGCGAGCATCAGGTCCGGGGAGACCCCGTGGCGGTTGGCAGTCTCGCGGATGATCTGGGACATGTCGTCGCGGCTGGGGACCGGCGCCTGCGCCAGGTGCTCCCGGTTGGCGGCGGCCGAGCCGGCGACCTCGTCGCTGTAGGTGTAGTGCAGGAAGGTGTTCGGGGCGCCCTCCTTGGCTCCCTCCCCATCGCGGTATGCCGCGGTGCGGGTCGCGCTCGCCGGCAGACTGACCTTCTGGCCGACCTGGAGGCCCCGGGCGTTGACGCCCGGGTTGGCGTTGAGCAGCGCACTCAGCGAGACGTCGTGGCGGAGCGCGATGCCGGAGAGGGTGTCACCCGAGCGGACGGTCACCGAAGCGCCCGAGGTGCTGCCGGACGTGCTGCCCGAGGAGCTCGAGCCGCTGTCGGACGTGGCGGCCGAGGCGCTCTTGGAGCCGGGGACGGCGAGCCGTTGGCCGGGATAGATCATGGCCGAGGGCAGCTTGTTGGCCTTGATGATCGCCGACACCGAGACGTCGTGACGGGCGGAGATGTGCGAGAGCGTGTCGCCGGGGCGCACCGTGACGGTGGCCGACGAGGAGCTCGAGGAGCTGCTGCCGCTGGAGGACGAGCCGGACGAGGAGGCCTTGCGCGGCACCTCGATGACTGACCCGGCCTGGAGATAGCCACTGATCTCGTTGCGCTTGGCCAGCGCCGAGACGGTGGTGTCGTGGGCGTTGGCCAGGTCGTAGAGCGTGTCCCCGGGCTTGACCCGATAGTCCTGCCAGGCCTTCTTCGAGGTGGCGAGCCGGCCCAGCGGGGCGCGGTTGGCAAGGTCGACGACCGGTGTCTGGACGGTGAGGACGGGGGGCAGGTCCGCGACGGGGCTCATCAGTGGGCCTTTCGGTGGGGCCAGTGCTCGGGGAGTGGCCTGAGATGTCGTTGTGTTGTCTTGGTGGTGCAGTGTTGCGTGGTGGTGCTGTGCTGCCTGAGGGCAGTGGTGATCCTGTGACCAACGTGAAAGTACCTGAGAAAAGCCTGCGGCGCCAGATTTACGGCGTGTCGATCCATGTGGCAGACTGGGTTATGTGGTAAACGACAGCGATGTAACTCCCGCCCCCGACGACAACGACACGACCGGCTGGCTGGCCGTGCCCGACATCATGGAACTCACTGGCGCCTCGTTGGCCCAGGTCAAGACCTGGCTCGCGGACCGCGAGCTCATCGGTGCGCGACGGGGCCCGAACCAGGCGCTCTATGTGCCGGAGTCCTTCCTGACGCAGGAGGGACCGCTGTTCCCGCTGCGCGGCACCTTCACGGTGCTCAGCGACGGTGGCTACAGCGACGAGGAGATCATCGCCTGGCTGCACGAGCCCGACGACACGCTCCAGGGTGGCAGCGCGATCGCCTCCCTGCGCGAGGGCAACAAGACCGAGGTGCGCCGCCGCGCCCAGGAGAGGGCGATGTAGGTCTCGCCCTGGCAGTGACTCAGGCGGTCCGGCCCGCGTGGCCGCGACTCAGGTGACGTTGCCTGAGGCAGCCGCGTCCGCGTGCTGGACGCAGGTGCGCGCCGTGGGCCGGACCTCCAGGCGCTCCCGAGGGATCGGAAGCCGGCAGACCTCGCAGCGGCCGTAGGTGTCGTCCGCGATCCGCTCGAGCGCCGCATCGATCTCTTGCAGGTGCCTGCGCACCTGGTCGGTCACGGCCGCGAGCTGGGCTCGCTCGAAGGCGATCGTCTGCCCCTCCGGGTCGTGCTCGTCGTCGGCGTTGGAGTCGCGGGAGGCCTCAAAGAAGGAGCCCATGTCCTCGGCCAGTGCTCCGAGCCGGGACTGTAGGGCCGCGCGCTGTTCCCGGAGGTGCTGGGCGGGATCGAGGTGCTGGGCGGGAATGAGGTGCGGGGTCGGGTCGGGGGCGCCGGTGGCGGAGGTCATGGTCCGACGGTGATCGTGGTGGGCTGGACCCTGGCGCAACGTGGCATCCCGGACTCGTCGGTGAGATCGAGGTCGAGCGTGATCTGTTCGGCGTCTCCCGGGAGTCCGTCCAGCATGACCTTCGCGCGACGGAACATGGTGAAGGAGTCGGCCTCCACGGTGCCCCAGGTGAGATAGACAAAGCGCTCGCCCCTCCGGCCATGGACGGCGGGGCCGTGGAAGTCACCGTTGTCGGTCCGCAGGTTGGTGACCCACTGTGCCGAAACAGCATCCGCAGGCACCAGATCGACGGGGTCCTGGCGGACCTGGAGGCCGACGTGAATGTTGGCGTGCGGGCCGCATGTCCGTCCGGGCAGTCGGTGACCGCGGATGACCAGGCGCATTCCGCCAGGCTACGCGCCCGACTGAGTCGCACTCACTCGCTCAAGGAGGTCACGGCATACGGTCACTGGTTGCGGACGACCTCGCCGACCAGGTGCGGTTAGCGAGCAACGAGCTCGATCTCGACCCGTGCGCCCAGAGGAAGTTCTGCCACAGCGACCGTGGTGCGGGCCGGGTAGGGCGCCTCGAAGACAGTCGCATAGACCTCATTGACGGCCGCGAAGTCGGCCATCGAGATCAGGTAGACGTTCACCTTGATCACATCGGCCAGCGTGCACCCGGCGGCACCGAGCACGTGCTTCAGATTCGCGAAGACCCGTTGGGTCTGGGTGCCGACATCGCCGTCGACCAGTTCGCCGGTTGCCGGGTCGATCGGGGTCTGACCGGAGACGAAGAGCAGACCTGCCCCTTTGTCTCGCACGGCGGGGGAGTAGGGACCGATCGGCTGGGGTGCCTCGGGTGCGGAGATGGCGGTGCGGCCCACGGGATCCTGCTTTCGTCAGAGGTTGTCGGGAGTCTAGGACTCTCGCTCAGGCTCGGGCGCTGAACCCGGCTGCTGGCCGGAGCACCTGTCTCGTTACGGTGCTAGGTGCCCCGCCAGCCACGGGGCGTCCCCGTCGCCTGGTGAGGAGCAGCAAGCATGTCGGACGAACAGCGTTATCTCAGGGTGAGTGGTCCGCGCACTCTGGAGGAGTCGGTCTTCACCACCCCCGAGCCCGGTCCTGGACGCGTCGTTGTCGACATCACCTATGCCGGCATCTGCGGCACAGATGTGCACGGCTACACGGACGGCAGCATGCTCCCACCGGCCGTGTTTGGTCATGAGTGGACCGGCACCGTCGCGGCGGTGGGCGACGGCGTCACCCTGGTCGTCCCCGGGGATCGGGTCGTCGGTGGTGTCGGCTCAGCGTGCGGACGCTGCGCACAGTGCCTGGCTGGTCACTCGAAGAACTGTGACGTCGTCTTCGCCGAAGCCAACGGCGTCGACGAGGAGGCTGCGGACCATGGTGCCTTTGCCTCGCAGGTTGAGGTCTCGCAGCGTCGAGTCATCCCGGTCCCGACGGCACTGTCGGACGTGGATGCTGCGCTGGTGGAGCCAGCAGCGGTCACCTTCCACGCTGTCCGCCGCGCGAACGTTGAACCCGGCTGCCTTGCCGTTGTGGTCGGTGCTGGGCCGATCGGACTGTTGACCGCCCAGAACGCACGCGCAGCAGGGGCAGGGCGGATCATCATCTCGGAACCGTCCGAGGCGCGGCGGGCCACCGCCCGTGAGCTGGGTTTCGATGACGTGGTCGCGCCCGAGGAGCTGCAGGACCGGATGGACTCGGTGACCGGGGGCGTGGGCGCCGACATCGTCTTCGAGTGTGCTGGAGTGCCCACGCTGTTGCAGTCCTCCGCTGAGTTGGTCCGCCGAGGCGGCACGCTCGCGCTGCTGGGCTTCCCGCTGAGCGAGTCCACAGTCAGTTACGCAGACTGGCAGCAGCGCGAGCTGACAATCATCGGCTCTCTCGCATACAACCGCGAGGACTTTGTGGGCGTCATGCGACTGGTCGAGCAGGGCAGTGTCTCGCTGGCACCGCTGCACACCGGGACGATCGAGCTGTCCGAGGTGCAGGACATGCTGGAGGAGCTCGACTCAGGGCGTTCCAAGCACACCAAGGTTCTCGTCGCGCCTCGTCGCCAGGGCTGAGGAGCAGGTCACGCTTCCAGCCTCACGCTGCGGGAGCGGGCTGGAGAATTAGGTCGCGCTCTCGGGATATCCGGGTCTACCGTCAGAACGGTGGGGACGCGCTGATGCTCCCCTCGATGTTCAGGGGAGATCACAGACCATGCGCAGACTGACACGCTCGGGCCTGGCCGCAGCGGCCCTGGCGCTCATCCTGGCCAGTGCCACGTCAGCCGGAGCCACGGACCACGCGCCGCGATCTGCACCGGGCGTGCCAGATGACTTCAGCCCCGCGGCCACCAGTTGGACCTCTCCGAGTCAGGGGTGGGTGCTCGGCTTCGTCCCGTGCGAGGACGGCAGCTGCGCCGAGGTGTTGCACACCATGACGGGCGGAAACTCCTGGGCGGCCCTGCAGGCCCCTGGCCTGCATCCGTCCGAGTTCGGGAACAGCCCCCAGCTCCAGGCAACCCAGACCCGGTGGGTGACGACGCTGGTCGCGACCAACACTGAGGACACCGTCATCAGCACGACCGGCGGGGAGTCGTGGCGTCCGGTGGACGTGCCGGCGGACAAGGTGGGTGACCTGGCCGCGACGACCGATGGGATCTATCTCACGGCACACGCCACCGAGGGGGAGCAGGTGGTCACGACACTGTGGCGCACCCCGAACACCCGGTCTGCGTGGGAGCCGGTGGAGGGCGTTGCCGCCGAGGTGCCCGGTCAGCTGGGGTCGGTGATGAGCGATATCGCCGTCGTCCCCTCGGGGGTGCGACTGGTCGGCACCTCCGCCTTTGACGCTCCCACTCACGCCTGGTCCTCGCCCGACGGTGCCGAGCTCGAGGAGATCAAGGCACCCTGCGGTGACCTGGCGACCCAGTTCTTCGGTCTCGCCGACGACGAGCACCAGTTCGCGCTGTGCAGCCAGAACCCCGGACGGGGAGCCATGGACAAGGAGTTGTTCCGCTCCTCCGACGGAGTCACCTTCGAGTCCGTCGGGACCCTGCCTCCGCGGACCGGCATCACCAGCGACTTCGCCGTCGCCAACGGGGACACCGTCGCGATCGGTGCCACCGGCGGGGACACGGGCATCGTGCACATGACCTTCGACGGCGGACAGACCTGGGAGACACCGCTGTTCGCGGCGGACACCGGGCCGGTCCTCGATCTGAGCTTCCAGGACCAGGACCACGGTGTGCTGCTGACGGGCTATCCGGGCCTGGGGACCAGCGTCATCTACCGGACCTCCGACGGCGGCCACACGTGGGAGCCGCTGGACCTCTGACCCACCGCGCTGACCGCACCGACGCGACAGGGCACGCAGGACGCGCCGGTCAGGTGAGGTAGGCCTCGGCGAAAAGCTCGGCGGACCGAAGCCGTTCCTCCACCCGGGGGCCCTGGTGGGCGATGATGAGCTCGTCGGCGCCCGTCTGCTCGGCGAACTCTGTGACCTTCTGGTGGACGATGTCGGGAGTGCCGACGGCGCTGTAGGTCATCATCTGGCGGAGGTGGTGGGCCTGTGGGGAGTTGAGCAACTCGTCGGCCTGCTCGTCCGTGTACTCGGTGCCTGGGCGTAGGAGCAGTGCCACACGGGTGCGCATGATCTCCTGCTGCTGTCGCTCGGCATCGGCTTGGTTATCAGCGGCGAAGATGTTGTAGGCGGCGATGAGGTAGGGCTTGTCGAGCTGCTCGGATGCCTTGAACTCGCGGCGATACAGCGCGATCGCGTCGTGGAGGGCGGCTGGGGCGAAGTGCGAGGCGAAGGCGTAGGGCAGGCCGAGGGCGGCTGCCAGCCCGGCGCCGAACAGCGAGGAGCCGAGGATGTACAGCGGGACGTCGGTGCCTTTGCCTGGGTAGGCGTTGACGCCCGGGATCCGTGACTGACCGCGCAGGTACCCCTGCAGCTCGAGGACGTCCTGGGGGAAGGTCTCAGCGGAGGCGGCATCCCGCCGCAGCGCACGCATCGTGTTCTGGTCGCCGCCCGGCGCGCGGCCCAAGCCAAGGTCGATCCGCCCGGGGTGGAGGGTCTCCAGGGTGCCGAACTGCTCGGCGACCGTCAGCGGGGCGTGGTTGGGCAGCATGATGCCGCCGGAGCCGAGCCGGATGGTGTTGGTGTGCGCAGCGACGTGGGCGATGAGCACTGAGGTTGCCGAGGACGCGATCGAGGCCATGTTGTGGTGCTCGGCGTACCACACCCGTTGGTAACCGGTCTCCTCCGCCTTCTGGGCCAGGGACACGACGCCGGCCAGTGACTCGGCAACGGTCTGGTCACGGGCGATGGTTGCGAGGTCGAGGATCGAGACGGGGAGCGGCATGGGGCACCTTTCATCGAGAGGGGGGCGCACATTCGTAGAGGCAGACGAGGGCGCGATGGGACAGCGTTGAGTCAGTCGAAGAACTTGCGCTGCCGGAGCTCTCCTCTGCGCCGCCGCAATCGCCATCCGGCCGGGGTCTTGACCAGCTCGTCGTGGTAGTCCCCGGTGACCGGTGGGCCCTCGTTGGGGAAACCGATGAACTTGCTGTGTGCCCGGACCGTCCCGTCGTCGTCCTCGGTGATGCTGACGTTGGTGGTGACATGGGCGTACATGTTGCGGCCCTTGAACGTGGCCACGATGTCAGCGATCCCATGCAGGTCCGGGCGACCACTGTCACCCATCTCGAAGACGAAGTCCTCGGCGAACACCTCGTGGGCACGGTCCCAGTCGTGATCGTCGACGACGTGCCTGTAGTCGGCCAGCAGCTTGTTGATCATCATCGCGTCATCAGGCGTCATGAGCTTCCGAGCTTTCGTTGGTTGCGGCAGTCAGCGCCCAATGGTGTGGGTGCCGAAGGTGTGTTGGCAGTAGGTCAGGGGTCTGGTGTTCGCAGATGGCCTGGCTGTGACCACGTTGCCAAGCACCAGAGTGTGGTCACTGGCCGGGATGCGGGTGGTCACCGTCAGCGTGATCCAGGCGTGCCGCCCGGGAAGGTTGGGAGCGCCGTCCACGAGGGTCCACGGGATGTCGGCGAACTTGTCGGGTCGTTTCGAGGCGAAGTGCGTGGCGAGCTGGCCCTGGCCTACTGCGAGCACGTTGACGCCGACAGTGGATCCGATGGACAGCTTGGACAACAGCGTCGAGTCGTTGTCGAGGGACACGAGCATCATGGGCGGGTCCATGGACAGTGAGATGAAGTCACTGACCGTGGTGCCGTAGGGCACGTCGTTGGCCACTGTTGTCACGACCGAGACCGCGGACGGGGTCTGGGCCATCGCCGCACGAAAGTCTGTCGCGACAGGCACGTGGGCGTCGTTGATGGCTGCTCTCGACGAGGCAGTTCGCTCAGGCCTCAGTGTCCTGGTCCGATCATGACGGGCTCGGTGGCCACGCGCCGCGCCACCTGGGACAGGACTGTGGCGGTGATGGCAAGGTCTTCGGGTTTGATCCCCTCGACGGCTGCCTGGAGGATGTCACGTCGCGCTGCGTGCACGGATTCGAGCGCTCGGATGCCCTCCTTTGTGATGCTGATGAGGAACGCGCGGGCATCGGTGGGCACCCGCTCCCGGGTGACCAGCCCTGCTGCCTCAAGGCGCTTCAGGCGGGGCGTCACGGACGAGATGTCGACCCCGTGGCAGGCCGCGATGTCGGAGACTCGCAGCGCTCCCCGGGTGTCCAGGTGCTCCAGCAGCGACCAGGACGCAGGCGGAAGGTCAAACCCGGAGCGCCGGGCGACGTCGCCGACGGTGTCCCGGTCGGCCAGGAGGCGAAGGACCGTCGCCAGTGAGCGCTCAAACTCATCTAATGTCGCGGCGTTGTCCATGCCGCTGAGCGTAGTAATCGCGCGGACGATAAACAAGTTGGCCCAAACCAAGTATCTGTTACGGTCGGCAAACGGCTCACCCGCACGGGTGTGACGCCCGGACCTGCGAGGAGCGCCTGCCCCATGAAGCTGTCGATCGTCGACCTCGGGACGGTCGCTCCGGACACCACGGAGAGCGATGCCCTGGCTGACTCTTTGGCGCTGGCCCGTCATGCGGAGCGCTTCGGGTTCCACCGGGTGTGGTTCGCCGAGCATCACCTCAGCCGTTCGGGGGCCTCTCACCATCCGGAGTTGCTGATTGCCGCAGCGGCCACACAGACGTCGAGCATCCGGTTGGGCTCGGGGGCGGTGCTGATGAACCACTACAGCCCTTTCAAGGTTGCTGAGATGTTCCAGCAACTTGAGGCGATGACTCCGGGCCGCATCGATCTCGGGATGGGTCGCGCGACGGGTGGCCCGGTGATCGACCTGGCGCTCCAGCAGGATCGGAGCCAGCGCCTCCAGGTGGACCACCAGCAACAGGTTCTTGAGACGCTCTCGTGGCTGTATGGGACCTTCCCCGAGGACCACCCGTTCACCGGCCACCCGCTGATGCCGACCGTTTCGCACATCCCCCAGACCTGGTTGCTGGGCTCGAGCCCGAACGGGTCCAATCTGGCAGCCGGGCTCGGGATCGGTTACACCTTCGCCGGGTTCATCAATCCGTCCGGAGCCGCCGGGGCCATGCGTCACTACCGTGAGTCGTTTCAACCAGGCGGGTTTGGGCTGGAATCACCTCGCGCGATCCTCGCCGTCAATGTCACCGTCGGCGAGGACCAGGACGAGGGGGAGCGCCTCGTCGGCTCGGCGAAAGGGTTCTATGCACGGCTGGGCCGGATGGGTGGCGCCAGCACGGTGCCGTCGGCCGACGTCGCCGCCCGTGAACTCACCGCAGCCCAGCAGGCAGAGCCGACCACGATCAGCGACGGGCAGTGGCCACGATTCGTCGCAGGCGGTCCCGACCAGGTCCGCGCGACCCTGGAGCAGATGATCGAGGAGAGTGGCGCCGATGAACTGATGGTCCAGAACCTCATCGCAGATCCCGCCGACCGCCTGCGTTCCCACGAACTGCTCGCCGACATCTTCGCCCTGACGCCTGCTGCCTAGCGCCTACGGGTCGCTGCCTTGACGATCCACGGGGTGGTGAGGAGCATTCCCAGGGCAGCCAACCCAGCTGCCGTCGCGAGAGCAAGGGCACATATCCGCTGGTCTGGGCCACGGCGGTCGCACGGCATGGCTCAATTTGCCCGGGACGGCTAGCCCCGGCTGACGCACCAATAGAGCAGTTCCACAAGGAATCACGCGCAGGAAGACTCGTCAGTTGACGACGAGATACTGGTGACCGTCGATCGCCTCGCGGGCCATGTCCAGGTGGCCGGCGTGCGTGGCGGTCTCGACGAGGAGTCGAAAGACGCAATGCCGTGCGTCTGCGAACGGTGGAAACGGAAAGACCTCCTCCGAGGGCCACCAACTCGGTGGTGCGTCGAGGTCTGCCCGGGTGAGCACAGAGTCCACGCGGCTGGTCCAGCGCTCATACTGCTCGACGGACTCAGCCCCCGAGATGACCGGAGTTTTCCAGCCGTCCCGGATGCGGGCTATCGCCTCGTCATCTCCACCGACGATCGCGCCGCCCCAGAAGATCTCGACGTCATAGACAAGGTGGTTCAGCAGTTGGGCGAATGACCATCCGGACGGCGCGACGACCCTGGTCATATCCGCCTCGCTGAGCCCGGCGGCACTCGCCAGCACGTGTGACCGCTCCGCCCGCAGGTGCTCGAGGAGCACACGTTGTTCCCGCATCATGACGGCACCGTACGTGAGGGCCTGGGAGTCCCTTGTCATTCCCACGTGCCACGGGTTACTGTGCGACCACAACCACATATCGCTCATCCAGAGGGGCAGAGGGAAACGGCCCGGTGACGCCCCGGCAACCCAGATCAAGCGCTCGCAGCTGCGAGACCGCCGATCGATCGGGTGCCACGTCCGTCCCGCACGCTGCGGGAAAGATGAGGAAGGCCCCGCGTGACCCACGAACATCATCCTCTGCTGCTGACCAAGCGGCGCCACATCGACTTTTCGCGCGTCCACTCCACTGGTTGTCGTCCCTGACCGCTCCCCGGCTTGCCGGACCTGTCCGTTCGCGGACCCCACGTCAGGAACCACCTCAACCCGTCGCGTCCACGATGACGCAGCGAAGGAGTAGACCCATGTCTCAAGCCACGAGCACCACCGCCCAGACCAGCACCGCTTCCCAGGACACCTCTGTCGGCGAGCCCCAGATCATCCGTCCCGAGGTGCGCACCACTCTCGTCACCGGCACCGCCACCGAGGTCACGGTGCAGGCCGGCGCCCACCGCTACACGATCGACGAGCCTGCCGGGCTCGGCGGCACCGACAAGGGCGCCAACCCCGTCGAGCACCTGCTCGGCGCGCTCGGCGCCTGCCAGGTCATCACCTTCCAGGTCTGGGCCGACAAGCTCGGAATTGCCGTTGAGGAGATCGACATCGCGCTGACCGGTGAGCTCGACCTGCGCGGGTTCTTCGGCATCGACCCCAATGTCCGGCCCGGCTTCTCATCGATCGACGTGGCCGTCCAGATCTCCGGCTCCGAGACGCAGGAGCGCTACGAGGAGCTGGTCGAGACAGTCGAGCGTCATTGCCCGGTGCTCGACAGCCTCGGCAACCAGGTGCCTGTGCGGGCGACCTTCGCGATCGTCTGAGGCAACAGTCGGCTTAGCCACTGCCCACGTCACACCCGGCCTCGTCCACACCAGGCGAGGCCGGGTGGCCGTTGACTGCCCTTTTGGGTCCGTGGCTGCGTCGCGTGACGGGAATCGCTTGGCCGCGTAGGCTTGTGTCATGGTGAGGCCAGCGCTCAAGGCGACAGTTGATCAGCTCAGTGAAACCGAGCGCCGCGATTTGCTGCACTACCTGGAGCAGGGTGTTGATGACGGTTTCACACTCACCCAGGAGCAGGTCGCTGAGTTGGAGCGACGCGATGCTGAGCTCGTGACTGGTGCTGTCGATCCGCTGACTGTTGGTGAACTCATGCAGCGAGTGCGTTCCCGGCTTCGGTGACCTCCTATGTCCTCCACCTATCACCCGCGATCGAGGGGGACGCGGCAGTCGCGGCCGAGCATTATGCGGACATCGACTCGGAACTGGGCCTTCGTTTCGCCGACGAGCTTGAACGCACGCTGTACTTGATCGAGTCCTACCCTCTAGCGGGCCGGCACCTGTACGACGAGGTCCGACGGATGGTGCTTGGGGTCTTCCCCTACCTGCTGACCTACCGTGTCGATAGCCAGCACATCCGCGTGCAACTGCTCGCCCACACGCATCGGGAACCGGAGTGGATCAAGAGGGCCATCAGCGATCGCTCCTGAGTCAGTCACGATCATTGCTTTGGGGGGAGCGGAGCAGGGTGATCGCGCTCGCGTCCAACTCGTTAGCAGGAATCGGTTCGTAGGACTCGAACCGCGCGGCGAACTCGTCTGCGTGGGCCAGGATCTCGTCAACGGTGTGTGGCACCTTCATCGCCTCAGGTGGCGCGTGCCGTGCTGATCTCCACGAGGTCGGCCAGGGCTGCGCGGCCCTCGTCGGTCAGGCCGGGGCCCAGGGGATTCCGACGGTCGTCCCCGACTCGACGCTGGCTAGCCGGCGCCTGATCTCGGCGTTCCACTCCTCGGCCACCACGGCAGGATCATCCGCCGGCTCTTCCAAGCTGGCGATGAGTTGGTGCGCCAGGTCGGCCCGCTCGCTCTCGGGCAAAGTGAGGGCCGACTCAAAGACGTCGCTGGTCGAAGTCATGGTTCTCAGTCTAGGGCGTGTGGCCTGCCGTCAGGTGGCGCGAGCCGTGCTGATCTCCACGAGGTCGGCCAGGGCTGCGCGGCCCTCGTCGGTCAGGCCAGGGGTGGCTTGGAGTGCCTCCAAGGCCCTGGCGGCGATGGTGGAGATCATCTCCTCCGTTGCACTGACCGCACCGACGCGCTCGAGGAGGTCACGGCATACGGTCACCTGCTCGTCGGTCAGGTCTGCTCGGCCGAGCAGTCCGAGCAGGGTGGCCACGTCTTCCTCGCTCCCCAGGGCGAGGGCGTGTGCGATCAGGACGGTGCGCTTGCCCTCGCGCAGGTCGTCGCCGGCCGGTTTGCCGGTGGTCTGCGGATTGCCATAGACGCCCAGGACGTCATCGCGGATCTGGAAGGCCTCACCCAGAGCGATGCCGTATGCCGACAGTCCAGTGAGCGTGTCTGTCCCGGCCCCCGCGGCGCGGGCCCCGATCAGCAGAGGCTGTTCGACGCTGTATTTCGCACTCTTGTAACGGATCACGGTGCGGGAGCGCTCGAGTCGCTCGGCGTGATCCAGCCCCTCCCAGCCCTGAGCGGCGTCCAGGACGTCGAGATACTGCCCGCCCATCAGCTGGGTGCGCATGTTGTCGAACTCGCCTCTGGCAGAAGCGATCTCGGTCGCAGGAAGGCCCGAGGCGGAGAACGTGCTGTCGCACCAGGTGAGGCAGAGGTTGCCGGCCAGGATCGCCGCGGCGTGACCGAAGCGTGCTGACTCGCCAGCCCAGGCGTGCTCGTGGTGGCTCGCGGCGAAAGAGCGGTGCGCGGTGGGGCGGCCCCGGCGCAGGTCGGAGTCGTCCATCACGTCGTCATGGAGCAGCGCGGCGGCCTGGAACAGCTCCATCGAGCTCGCGGCGCGGATCAGCTCGGGGGAGTCCGGGCCGCCGAGGGCGCGATAGCCCCAATAGAGGAAGGCGGCCCGCAGTCGCTTGCCGCCGCTGAGCAGCGCGGCGATCTCGTCGACCAGGTGGGCCACCTGGTCGCCGAGCTCGTGCAGGACCTCCCGCTGGTGGGCGAGGTTCTCATCGAGCGCGCTCTGCAGGCGCTCGCGCAGCTGCGGGGTGTCGATGGGGTGGGGAGTGGGCACGGGATGAGCCTACGGCGTTGTCCACAGAGTTTGGTCGGGGGTTGACACGATGTCAGTGGGGTGTCGTACATTTGTCCTATCGAACAAAGATTCGATCCGCGGTGTGGGAGTCAGCCCCGGGAGGTCCTGGTGAGGGCGTTCACGGAGCAGTCCACCACCTCGGTCTGACAGTGCGAGCCAGGGAGGCGTGATGAGCCGGAGATATGCAGACCCGGTCGAGGTGCGGTTGGGCGTCCCACAGATCGGGCGGCGGGTGGTGGTGCCGGCCGGGGTGGACGTCGCGACGGTGCCGACGGCCTTCCTCTGGCGGGGGCGGCTGCACGTCGTGCAGGCGGTGCTCGAGCACTGGACCCAGCGACTGCCCTGGTGGCGTATGCCGTGGGGCGAGGAGTCCCCAGGGCTCACTTCTGCGGGGGTTCCCTCAGTAGGGAGCTCGGCAGGGGGCACCACGGCGGAGATCACCGCGGCAGGGGTCACCACGACGGAGGTCACCACCGAGCAGCTGGAGCGCGAGGTCTGGCGTGTGGAGGCCAGCGCCGGACGACTGATGCAGACAGGGGTCTATGACCTGACCAAGGACGACCGGTGGCGCCTGGTGCGCGTCGCCGACTGAGGAGGAGAGAGATGACCATCATGAGCACACAGGAGGCGCCGGCGGGTGCATCAGTGGGGGCGTCGGCAGGCACGGTGCTGGACCTGCTCGACCGCTCCCGCGCCGGCCTGATCCAGGCCTGCCAGAGTCCCACCGCCACCGAGCGCTACACCGAGGCCCACCTGGCGGCACTGCGAGCCGCAGCTGCCCTGGTCGCAGCCCGCACCGTCACTGCTGGCCGGTCCCGCCCGCGCAGCGTGTGGGAGGTGCTGCCCGGCATCGCACCGGAGCTCGGCGAGTGGGCGATCTTCTTCGCCGCGAGCGGTCGGCGCCGGCTGGCGCTGGAGCGGGCCTCCGGCGGGGTCAGTGCACGGGAGGCCGACGACCTGGTGCGTCAGAGCGAGTCCTTCCTGGAGCTGGTCCGCGCCGCGTTGCACCTGCCGTTCGCCGAGCCGCTGCCCGGTGAGCTCGCGCCGACCACCCCCTGGTGAGCCCCGTGACAATCAGCCCCGTGACATCGAGCCCGGCGACATCGAGCCCGGCGACATCGAGCCCGGCGACATCAGAGTTTGCGCACCTGCACGTCGCCTCCAGTTATTCGATGCGTTATGGCGCCTCGACACCAGAGGCGCTGGTGGAGCGTGCCGTGGAGCTGGGGCAGTCGACGCTCGGGCTGACCGACCGGGACGGTGCCTATGGCGCGGTGCGTTTCGTGCAGGCCTGTGCCCGGGCCGAGATCTCCCCGGTGCTCGGCGTCGACCTGGCCGTCAGTGAGTCAGGGGAGGCGTCCGGGTCCGGTTCTGGGCGAGGGTTTGCGAACGGGGCTGCCGGCTCGCTCGGGCGCCCGCAGGACGACAAGGTGCAGCAGGCCGGCATCCGCTGGACCGGTGCCGACGCGCTCGGGGGAGGCCGCTCGACCAGGGCGCAGCCGGTCAAGGGTGGTGCACTGGTCGACGACCAGCACCCGCGGGTGACCGTGCTGGCGCGGGGGCAGGCTGCTGGCCTGGAGCCGGGGATCGGCTGGTCGCGGCTGTGCCGGCTGATCACCCAGACTCACCTGGCCGGTGAGCGGGGCAGCCCCCGGACCACCCGCGAGCTGCTGGCGCGGGCGGCCGCACCCGTGGGCGATCGTGGGGAGCAGATCACCCCCGTGGCCGTGCTGCTCGGGCCCGACTCCGACGTCGGGCGGGCGCTGCTGCGCCGCCGGGTCGGGCTGGCCCGTGATCTGCTGCGCCGCTGGCAGCAGGCCCTGCCCGCCGGTGCGCTGGTCATCGAGGTGGTCTGCCACGGCGGGCCGGAGGACAGCCCCGCCAGCGTGCAGCACGCGGCGCGGCTGTGGTCACTGGCGCTGGAGGCCGAGCTGCCCGCGGTGCTCACCGCCGCGGTGCGGCACGCCACCCCCGAGCAGGCGCGGGTGGTCGACATCCTCGACGCGGCCCGGCGCATGGTCGCTCTCGACGAGCGGCACCTGGACCGCGTCAGCACCGCCGGTCACCTGTCCGGCACGGGTCAGATGCACGCGGTGGCCGAGCGGGTCGCCGACTCGGTCGGACCGTCCGTGCGGGCGGCCGACCTCCTGGCCGCCACCGCGGGCCTGGCCCGGCAGTGCGTGCAGAGTCCGCGCAGCGACCTGGGCATCGGCGAGGTCCACCTGCCCGAGCCCGAGGTGGTCGGAGTCACCGGCACCGGCCACGCCCAGCAGGTGCTCACCGAGCGAGTCCGTGCGGCCGTGAGCGGGCGCTACGCAGGCCAGCCCTCGGCATACGTCAGGTCGGTGCATGACCGGCTCGACGATGAGCTGCGGGTCATCGCGGGGCTGGGTTATCCGACCTATTTCCTGACCGTCTCCGCCGTCTGTGACCTGATCCGGGAGATGGGCGTGCGGGTCGCTGCGAGGGGGTCCGGGGCGGGCAGCCTGGTCAACTATCTGCTGGGCATCAGCGGGGTCGACCCGATCCGGCACGACCTGTTGATGGAGCGGTTCTGCTCCCCGCTGCGCGCTGAGCTGCCCGACATCGACATCGACGTGGAGTCCGCCCGGCGCACCGAGATCTATGAGCAGATCCTGGAGCGGTTCGGCTCGGACCGGGTGACCTGTGTGTCGATGATGGAGACCTATCGCGTGCGCCACGCCATCCGCGACGTCGCCGCCACCCTGGGCCTGCCGCCGGGGGAGATCGACGTGATCGCCAAGGCCTTCCCGCACATCCGGGCCAAGGATGCCCGCGCTGCGGTGCGCGACCTGCCCGAGCTGCGTCGGCACGGCTTCGACGCCCCACGGATGCAGACCATGTTTGAGATGGTCGAGAGCCTGGACGGGCTGCCCCGGCACATCGCGCTGCACCCGTGCGGGGTGATCCTGTCCAACACCGGGCTGCTGGACCGCACCCCGGTGGAGGCCAGCTGGCTGGGGTTCCCGATGAGCCAGTTCGACAAGGACGACGTGGAGGACCTGGGGCTGCTCAAGCTCGACGTGCTCGGCATCCGGATGCAGTCGGCGATGGCGCACGCGGTCGCCGAGGTGGAGCGGGTCGACGGCGTGCAGGTCGACCTGGACGACCAGAGCCAGGTGCCCTATGACGACACCGAGACGTTCTCGCTGATCAAGTCGGCGCGCACCCTGGGCTGCTTCCAGATCGAGTCACCCGGCCAGCGCGAGCTGATCGGCAAGTTCGGGCCGGAGACCTTCGGCGACATCATCATCGACATCTCGCTGTTCCGGCCCGGCCCGGTGAAGTCCGACATGGTCCGGCCCTTCCTCAACGCCCGCCAGGGGTGGGCCGAGCCCGAATATCTCCACCCCTCGCTGATCCCCTATCTGGAGGACACCGGCGGAGTGGTGGTCTTCCACGAGCAGGTGCTGCAGCTGGTCGCCGAGACCACCGGCGTCACCCTCGCCCAGGCCGATGAGGTGCGCCGGGCGCTGGGCACCCCGCAGGGACAGGCCGAGGTCGAGTCCTGGTGGCGTCCGGCAGCGGCTGCCCGGGGCTATGCGCCGCAGGACGTCGACGCGATCTGGGACGTGCTGGCGGCCTTCGCCTCGTTCGGGTTCTGCAAGGCACACGCGGCGGCCTTCGCGGTGCCGACCTTCCACTCCGCGTGGCTCAAGACGCACCACACCGCGGCCTTCCTGGCCGGTGTGCTGACCCACGACCCGGGGATGTATCCCAAGCGCCTGATTCTTGAGGAGGCCCGCGCCATGGGCGTGCACGTCCTCGGGCTCGACGTCAACGCCTCGGGGGAGACCTATCGCGTGGAGCGGGTGGAGCCGGACTGGGACGAGGCCGCGGGGCGTCCTGCACGGGCGGGCAGAGGCGACACGGTCGATGAACACCTGGCGCAGGTGGAGGAGCGAGCCGGCGGCTATGGCATCCGGCTGTCCCTGGCCGAGGTCAAGGGCATCAGCGAGGGCGAGGTCGCCCGGGTCATCGCCGGTCAGCCCTATCACTCACTCGGTGACCTGTGGCAGCGCGCCCGGGTCAGCAGACCGGTCGTGGAGCGGCTGGTGCTGGCGGGCGGGTTCGACCAGCTGCACGGGGTGGGCACCGCCCGCTCCAGCACACTGCGGCAGGGGCCGACCCGCCGCGACCTGCTGCTGCACGTCGCCGAGCTCGAGCGGTGGAGCGCCCCGACGGTGTCCCGCAGCCGTGCCCGGGCGCGGAAGGTCGCCCCCACCCTGCCCGCGGCTGCCTCCGTGGCAGGAGAGGTCGCCGACCGCACCAGCGCGCAGGCCAAGGGGCGCCGGACCTGGCACCCGCGGCAGGCCGACCCCACCCAGCTGACCCTCGACCTCGGTGACGAGCCGGTGCTGCTCTCGGGCAGTGGGCTGCCGGAGATGACACCGCAGGAGCAGATGCTGGCCGAGCTGGAGGTGCTCGGGATGGACGTCAGCTCCCACGTGACCACCACCTTCCAGCCCATGCTGACGGCCCTCGGGGTCATCCCGGCCAACCAGCTGCTCGGGCAGCGCAACAGCACCGAGGTGTTGGTCGCCGGGGCCAAGGTCGCGACCCAGACGCCGCCGATTCGCTCCGGTCGGCGGGTGGTCTTCCTGACTCTGGAGGACGGCACCGGTCCGAGCGACGCCACCTTCTTCGAGGACGTCCAGGGGCCGTTTGCCGAGACGGTCTTCCACTCCTTCCTGATGGTCGTGCGCGGCGTCACCCGGCGGACCGGGCCACGTGGCATCTCGCTGCGGGCCACCGGGGCCTGGGAGATGACCGCCCTCGGCCGTGCCTACGACACCGGGGGCATCGACGCGGTGCGCGAGCTGATGGACTCCGTGGAGCACGACGCGGTGGCGGGTGCCCGGGAGCAGGAGTCCCGGGCTCGCCGGGCCGACCAGCAGCAAGGACGACGGGTGCTGCTGCACGCCTCAGGCTTCAAGCAGTCGCCCTATGCCGACACCAAGCCGGCCGGTCCGGGCAGCAAGCTGTGGCACTCCAGTCCTGGGAGTGCGGGGTGGTGAGCGCAGCCGGCCTGGTGGGGTCGACCGGTCAGGGGGCGCTGGTGGGCACGCACGAGATGGCACCGCCGCCCGGGGCCGGTGTCGACGACCGCGGCTGCACGATCCTGCACGTCGACATGGACGCCTTCTATGCCTCGGCGTCACTGATCGCCCGGCCCGAGCTGGTCGGCACCCCGGTCGTCATCGGTGGCGGGATGCGCAGCGTGGTGCTGTCGGCCACCTACGAGGCCCGCGCCTACGGCATACGGTCTGGGATGCCGATGGCCAGGGCGCGCCGCCTCTGCCCACAGGCAGAGATCGTCCGGCCCGACTATGACCTCTATAGCGCGATCTCCGCGGCGGTGATGGCCGTCTTCTCCGAGGTGACCCACCAGGTTGAGCCGGTCTCGATGGAGGAGGCGTTCCTGGACGTCTCCACCGCTCAGCGACGGCTGGGCAGCCCGGCGCAGATCGGCCAGTGGATCCGCGACACCATCGCCGACGAGCAACAGATCACCTGCTCGGTCGGCGGTGCCCCCACCAAGGTGGTGGCCAAGATGGCGTCCAACGCCGCCAAACCGGACGGGATGCTGATGATCCCGCCGCACAAGGTGGTCGACTTCCTGCACCCGCTGCCGGTCAGTGCACTGTGGGGCGTGGGGGAGAGCACCGAGGCCGCGCTGCACCGGCTCGGGCTGCGCACCGTCGCCGACATCGCGCACCTGCCTCACGCGACCCTGAGCCGGGCCATGGGCACCAACGGTGCCAACCACCTGCAGGACCTGGCCTGGGGTCGGGACACCGGGCGGGTGACCACGACCCGGGTCGAGCGCAGCGTCGGCTCCTCCGAGACCTTCCACCAGGACGTCGACGACCCGGCCGTGATCCGGCGCCAGCTGCTCCGGCTCAGCGACCGCAGCGCGACCCGGATGCGGCACTCCGGGATGCTGACGCGCACCGTGGTGCTGACCGTCCGGTTCTCCGACTTCACCACCATCACCCGCTCGCGCACGATGCGGGAGAGCACGGACGTCACCCGCGACATCTTCGGCACCGCCACGGCCCTGTATGCCGCGCTCGGACTCCAGCGCGCCCGCATCCGACTGCTCGGGGTCCGGTTGGAGGGACTCACCGACGCAGCGGACACCCCGGTGCAGGGCATGTTGGACGAGCCGGAGCGTGGGTGGCGGGACGCGGAGCGGGCGATGGACCGGGCCGTGGAAAAGTTCGGCAGCGGCATCGTGCGCCCGGCCAGCCTGGTCGTCCGGGACGAGGCGCGCGGTGATCACGAGGGTCGCCCCCGACCTGAGCGAGGCCCACAGGGGGCACGGGGACCGTGGGGAGCCGCCGCCTGGTCGCCTCGGGGGACGGCTCTTGCGAGGCGGTGAGGCACGGATCACGGCGGCTCAGGAAACCTTTTTGCCCTGCAGAGCGTCTTGAAGGTAAAGGCCCGGCTACCGCAGATGCGATTCCCGGCCTATCCTTAGAGAAGGACGTCGTCGTCACCCGCGAGGACGTCACCGTCACCGCCACAGGTGGCGGACCGAAGTCGACCGTCAGGGAGGTCACCGTGCCGCTCTCGGAGCATGAGCAGCGAGTTCTTGAGCAGATGGAGCAAGCGCTCTATGCCGAGGACCCACGATTTGCAACGTCCCTGGTCGGGAAGAGCGAGGCCCGTGCCCGACGGCGTCGAGCAGCGCTCGGCCTCCTGATCGCCATCGCTGGCCTCGGCATGGTCGTCCTCGCCGTCACCAGCGGTCAGATCTGGGTGGGTGGCCTCGGCTTCGCCGCCATGGTCTTCGGCGGTGTCTGGGCCATGACGTCCCCCCGCACCAAGGGCGCGACCCTGGGCACCGTGGACGCCAAGGGCAACGTCACCCTGCACACCAAGGCCACCGACGCCTCCCGCAAACAGGCCAGCGGCAAGGGCCCCAAGTCCGGCCTGATGGACCGCTTCGAGGAGCGCTGGGACAAGCGCCGCGACGAGGGACCCTTCTGACCTGAGCAGCTCACCCTCGGACTCGAGGGCTTACGCGCCCCCCACCTCGCACGAGGTGGGGGGCGCGCTGCTGTTCGGGGGATGACAGGCCAGATCGCCCGAAGCGGCGTATCGTGCATCTGAACGATTAGTTCGGAGGCGAACTCCTTGACTCCCACCATCGATCGCAGACTCTTCCTGGGTGGTCTGCTGGGCGGAGCGGCTGCCCTGGGTCTCTCTGCCTGTGGCGCACCGTCTTTGAGGCTGCCCGAGCAGGCGGCGACCGGGGTGGCCAGCGCTGGCGCCACGATGCGCATCGCCCGTCCAGCCGCGAACGCTGCCGAGACTCTCGATCCGGCCAGCTCCCTGTCGGCCTATGAATACCTGGGCGCCGTCTACAACCGCCTGGTGAAGTTGGACCGCGAGGGGGCGACGGTGCCTGACCTGGCCACCGAGTGGTCATCCTCCGCGGATGCCATGACCTGGGACTTCGCGCTGCAACAGGGAGTGCGCTTCCACGACGGGCGGGCCCTGACGGCGCGGGACGTGCGTTACACCTACGGACACATCCTGGACCCGGACACGGCGTCCCCGCAGGCGGGAGCGCTGGACCAGATCGATGAGATTGAGGCGGTGGACGCGACGACCGTCCGGTTCCGGCTCACGTCCCCCAACGCGGAGTTCCCCTCGCTGCTGACGGCCTACCAGTGCTACATCATCCCGGAGGACTCCGCTGCCGACATCGGGCGGACCGGGATCGGCACCGGACCCTTTGCCCTGGAGAGTTTCACTCCGGCCGGGGCGGGCGTCGTGCGTGCCAACGAGGACTACTTCGGCGGTCGGGCGACGCTGGATCGGATCGAGTTCTATTCGATCCAGGACACCTCGGCGCGGGTGAATGCGCTGTTGGCTCGTCAGGTCGACCTGCTGTCCCAGACCAATCTGGACAACCCCACCGCGCGGGTCGTGGCGAGCTCGCCGGGGACGACAGTCGCCCGCGTCGAGAACGCACAGTGGTACACGATCCCGATGCTCGCCACCAGCGAGGAGTTCTCCGACCCGGTGATGCGGCAGGCGATGAAACTCGCCTACGACCCGCGGGCCATCCTGTCCACCGCCCTGCAGGGGACCGGAACGCCGGGGTGGGACAACCCGGTGCCCCCGCAGCTCAAGGCCTGGATGAGCGAGGAGCGCGAGCACGATCCGGAGCAGGCGAAGGCCCTGCTGAAATCCATCGGCCAGGAGGACTTCTCAACCCGGATCTACACCTCCGCCTACGAGCCCAACTTCACCGCCATCGCAACGGCCTTCGCCAGCCAGGTCAGCCAGGCCGGGATCGACCTGCAGATCACCAACACCTCGGCGGACTCCTACTACACCCAGATCTGGATGGCTGAGCCGTTGATGGTCAGCTACTGGTTCACCGGCCGGCCCATCGACCAGCTGCTCAACCAGATCTTCCGCACCGGATCGTCCTACAACGAGTCAGCCTGGTCCAACGAGCAGTTCGACCAGCTGCTGGACTCCGCACGGGCCGACACGAATGACGCCAGTCGGCTGCAGAAATATCAGGACGCGCAGCGCCTGATCGTTGAGGACTCGGCAGACCTGACCCCGGTCTTCGGTGACCGCCTGGTCGGTCTCTCGCAGGACGTCGTCAACTACGACGAGTACGGCTTCGAGTTCGACTACCTGGCCCTCGGCCTGCGGGAGGGCTGAGCCGTGGCACGACTCATCGCCATCCGCCTGGGCACCGGCCTGATCACTCTCTTCCTCGCCGCCTTCCTGGTCTTTTTCGCGGTGCAGGCACTCCCCGGCGATGTGGCCGAGCAGCTGCTGGGGCAGAACGCGACCCCCGAAGCGGTCGAGACACTGCGCCAACAACTCGGGCTGGACACCAACGTGTGGGCCCGGTTCGTGGAATGGCTCGGCAACGCCGTCACCGGTGACTTCGGGGAGTCGCTGGTCACGGGGGAGTCCGTGTCCGCGACCATCTGGGGGGCGTTCGGGCGCACGCTGCTGATCGCCGTCCCCGCCATGGTCGTCGGGATCGCGCTCGCGTTGCTGCTCGGCGTCTGGGCCGCGGCCCGTCGTGGCAGCCGGACCGACTCGAGCATCTCGGTGCTTGCCCTGGTCGCGATGAGCATCCCCGAGTTCGTCGTCGCAACCGTCCTGGTGCTGCTGTTCGCGATCCTGGTGCCCGTGTTCCCGGCCACGGTCCTGTCCGGGCCCGACGCGACCCTCGGTGAGCTGCTGCCGGCCGTTGTGCTGCCCGCGCTGACTCTGGTGATCTCGATGACGGCCTACATCCTGCGGGCAATGCGCTCATCAACCATCGACGGGCTCGCCACGGAATATGCCACGACGGCAACGCTGAAGGGCGTCCCGCGGCGCACCGTGCTCTGGCGGCACGTCGCCCCAACCGCCCTGCTGCCTGTCCTTCCGGTCATCTCGATCAATGTGGCCTGGCTGCTCGGCGGTGTCGTGGTCGTCGAGTCGGTGTTCAACTATCCCGGGCTGGGGAAGCTGATGATCGACTCGGTCTCGACCCGGGACCTGCCGGTGCTCCAGGCCATCGCGGTGCTCAGCGCCCTGGTCTATGTCACCGCCAACCTGGTCGCTGACCTGCTGGCCCTGGCCGCCGACCCCAAGCAGCGGACCCTGCACCAACCGCGCAGCCGTCGCCGCACCGAGGAGGTGGCCCGGTGATCCGTCTGCGGGAACTGAGCACCGGCACCAAGGTCGGTCTGGTGATGGTGGGTCTGACGGTCCTGCTGGCGGTCATCGCCCCCTGGATCTCGCCCTATGACTCGATCAGCACCAACTCCGACAATGCTCTGGTCGGGGCCAGCGCCAACCACTGGCTCGGCACCGACCAATACGGCCGCGACGTGTTGTCCCGGACCCTGGAGGGTGGGCGCTTCGCCCTGCTCGTGTCGTTCCTGGCCACCACTGTGGCGGTGCTCGTCGGGACGTTGGTCGGCACGCTCGCGGCCTTTTACGGACGGTGGGTCGATGCCGGGATCACCCG
The DNA here is from genome assembly GCF_023923225.1 of Ornithinimicrobium faecis. Lineage (GTDB taxonomy): Bacteria > Actinomycetota > Actinomycetes > Actinomycetales > Dermatophilaceae > Ornithinicoccus > Ornithinicoccus faecis. The sequence continues at coordinate 1,881,268 of NZ_CP099489.1, forward strand.
GCTGCTGGACGCCGTCCTGGCCGTGCCCGCGGTGCTCGCCCTGCTGCTCATCGTCTCGGTCTTTGGCAACAGGTTGTGGGTGCTGGTGCTCGCGATCTCGGTCGTCTACATCCCGGCCGTCGCCCGGGTGGTGCGCGGGGCCACCTTCCCGGTGCTCTCGTCCGACTATGTGACGGCAGCCAGGGCCCGCGGAGAGAGCTCGCTGGCGATCATCCGCCGCGAGGTGCTGCCCAACATCCTGGACACGGTGCTGGTGGAGTTCGCGATGCGCGCCTCCTGGGTGGTGCTGCTGGTCTCAACACTGTCCTTCCTCGGCTTCGGGGTGAACCCACCGACACCGGACTGGGGACTGATGATCCAGGAAAACCGCACCGCACTGACCGTGGCGCCCGCAGGGACGCTCGCCCCGATCGTCACCTTGTCGGTGCTCGTCGTCGGGCTCAACCTCGCGGCTGATGGGCTCGGCAAATATCTCGGTGTGGACCGGGCCCGGCGGGGGGTGCTCCAGTGACGACTCCGATGACGACGACTCCCGTGGCCGAGGTCAAGGGCCTGACCGTGTCCTATCAGGCTGGCGCTGGCCGTGTCACCGTCGCTGAGGACATCGCGTTCACCCTGCAGGCCGGACGCACCCTCGGCCTGGTGGGCGAGTCCGGCAGCGGCAAGTCCACGGTGGCCCGCACCCTGCTCGGACACCTTCGGGACGGTTCGCAGATTGACGCCGGGCAGGTGACGGTGCTCGGCGAGGACGTCTTTGCGCTGCCCGGGCCCGCCCTGCGGCAGTTGCGCGGCGGCACAGTCTCGGTCGTGGCACAGAACGCCGGGCAGGCCCTCACCCCGTCGCTGCGGGTGGGCGCACAGATCCGCGAGGCTCTCCAGGTCCACGGACTGCCAGCGGACAGTGATCGGGTGGCCGAGCTGCTCCGGCTGGTCCGGCTGCCTGCCCCCGAGACCATCGGGCAACGCTATCCGCACGAGCTGTCGGGCGGGCAGCAGCAGCGGGTGGCGATCGCGATGGCCGTCGCGACCGATCCCCAAGTGCTCGTGCTGGACGAGCCGACGACCGCACTGGACGTGATCACCCAGGCTGCGGTGCTCTCTCTGGTCAACGATCTGCGCGAGCGGCTCAGCATGGCTGTCCTCATCGTCAGTCACGACCTGGGCGTGGTGTCGGTGGTGGCCGACGACGTGCTGGTCCTGCAGGCCGGGCGCGCCGTGGAGCACGGACCCACCCTCGAGGTGCTGGGGTCCCCTCGCGAGGACTACACCCGTGAGCTGCTTGACGCGGCACCGCGGATCGAGGGCGCGCCCGCCCCCGAGGTGCGTGATGCACATGAGGAGCTCGCGCTGCAGTGCCAGGGTCTGGATGTGCGCTATCCCCGCGCCCCACGACTCGCGGTCAGCGACTTCACCGTGCAGGTGCGACGTGGCGAGACGGTCGCCGTCGTGGGGGAGTCGGGCAGCGGCAAGTCCACGGTGGCCAAGGCACTGGCCGGACTGGCCCCGGTGGAGCAGGGCAAGGCTGTCCTGCGGACCGGCGATGCGGGGCTGCATGACCTGCTGGCGCCAGCGCGTGCCCGACCGGTGGCGGTGCGCAGGTCGGTGCAGATGATTTTTCAGAATGCGGATCTCGCCCTCAACCCGCGGCGCAGCATCGCTGACGCCATCGCCCGGCCCCTGAAGGTGTTCGGCCGAGTGTCCGGGCGTGCCGAGGCCCGGGCGACGGTGCTCCGCCTGCTGGAGGAGGTGGGCCTCGGTCCCGAGTTCGCCGACCGCGTGCCGGCCCAGCTCTCGGGTGGACAGCGACAGCGCGTGGGCATTGCCCGCGCGCTCGCCGCCGAGCCGACACTGCTGATCGCCGACGAGATCACCACCGCCCTGGACGTCTCGGTGCAGGCGTCCGTGCTCGATCTGCTGGCCGAGCTGCGGGACCGCCGGGCCCTGTCCTGCCTCTTCATCAGTCACGATCTCGCGGTGGTGCGCAATGTGGCCGACCGCATCGTGGTGATGAAGGACGGCCGGATGGTGGAGACGGCGGCCACCGCGGCCATCTTCGAGACTCCGCGCCACCCCTACACCCGGTCGTTGCTCGAAGCGGTTGTTGAGCCCGGCAGCACTGACCTGCCCGGTAGCGACGCTGACGCAAAGGTGGTGGAACTAGACCCGGGAGCGACCCTGATCGAGGCGGGCGAGGGGCACTGGGTCAGAGACGACGAAGGAGCTGTGGTCACGTGACAGAACTGGTGGACCTCGACCTCTCGGGGATCGAGGTGCGCGACCTCTGGATCCCGATGGCGGACGGGGTGCGGTTGCGTGCCCGTGCCTGGTTGCCCAGCACCGCCGACCGGGAGCCCGTCCCGGTGCTGCTGGAATACCTGCCCTACCGGCTGGACGACTGGACATCGGTGCGGGACTCCGAGCGGCACCCCTACTACGCGACGCACGGCTATGCGTCGGTGCGGGTCGACATCCGCGGCAGCGGCAACTCCGACGGCCTGTTCGAGGACGAATACTCCGAGATCGAGCTCGACGACGGCGTGGCTGTCGTCGAGTGGCTCGCCGCCCAGCCGTGGTCCACCGGGGCAGTGGGGATGTTCGGCATCTCGTGGGGCGGGTTCAACTCCCTGCAGATCGCCGAGCGCGCGCCGGAGGCGCTCAAGGCGATCGTCACGGTCTGCTCGACCGATGATCGTTACGACAACGACGTGCACTACATGGGCGGCGCCGTGCTGGCCGTCGACATGGCCGGGTGGGCCGGCACCATGCTGGCCTTCGCGTCCCGACCACCACGCCCCGAGGTGGTCGGTGCCGACTGGGTGGACCGCTGGCGCGAGCGCCTGGAGCACCAACGCCCACTGGGGCCGGTGTGGCTGGCCCACCAGGAGCGCGATGACTATTGGCGGCGCGGCAGCGTCAACGAGAACTATCCCGGCATCCGGGCGGCCGTCCTGGCAGTCGGCGGGTGGGCCGACCCCTATCGGGACGCCATCCTGCGGCTGCTGGACAACCTCGACTCGCCGGTCAAGGGGATCATCGGTCCGTGGTCCCACCAATATCCCGACCGCGGCCTGGCGCCCGGCCCGGGGATCGACTTCCTCGGCGAGACACTGCGCTGGTGGGACCGCTGGCTCAAGGGCGTCGACACGGGCGTGCAGGACGACCCGGACCTGCGCGCCTGGGTCAACGATCCCGTGGCCCCTGCCCCGTTTGTCGAGGAGCAGCCCGGGCGCTGGGTCGGGGTGCCCTGGCCCGGTCAGGCCCCCACACACCAGACGTCACTGGGCGCCGAGCGGGTGCTGGTGCGCTCGCCCTGGACGACGGGACAGGACGCCGGCCGCTACTTCCCGTTCGGCAACGCGGCAGACCTGCCCCCGGACCAGCGGGCCGAAGACGGCCGCTCGGTCTGTGTCGACCTCCCGGTCGGCGAGGTGCCGCTCGACCTGCTCGGTCGGGCGGTCGTCCGGCTGCGGCTGAACTCCACGCACGACAAGGGGCACGTGATCGTCCGGCTGTGCGACGTCGCGCCCGACGGTTCGTCGACCCTGGTGACCCGCGGGGTGCTCAACCTGCTCAAGCGGGACGGGATGGACACCGCCGTCCCCCTGGTGCCCGGCGAGGACTTCGACGTCGAGGTACGCCTGGTTGCCGCTGGTTACCGTTTCCCCCCAGGCCACCGGATCCGGGTCGCGCTCAGCAACCACTACTGGCCCTGGGTGTGGCCCCACGCGGTCGAGGACACCCTCGAGGTCGACCTGGCCGCGAGCTCGCTCACCCTGCCTCTGCTGGCTCCCGCCGCGGCCCCGGTCGAGTTCGCCCCCGCAGTTCATGCCCGGCCGATCACGATCACCGTCCCCAGTGGTGCGGAGGATCCGGTCCCACCGCGGGTCGTTCGCCACGACGTGGCACGCGGCGAGACGACTCTGGAGGTGGATCCCGGCTATGGCGGCACCCGCCGCTATCCCGACGGCCTGGAGTTCCTGGAGTCCACTCGCGAGGTGTGCAGCGTGCGCGAGGGTGACCCGATCTCACCGCGCACGGAGTCGCGCTGGCGACTGCGCCTGGCCAATGACGGCTGGGCTGCCAGCGTGGAGACCCGATCGGTCATCACCTGCGATGCCGACACCTTCATCGTGGAGAACTCCGTGCGGGCCACGGCCGAGCGCGACGGCGTGGAGGAGACCGTCTTCGACCGCACCTTCTCGGATCGGGTGCCTAGGACGTCCGCATGACACAGCGCCGGCTCCCACCAACTCAGCGCCGGGAGCAGATCGTCGGGGCCGCCCGATCACTCATCGTGAAGCAGGGGCTGCCGGCCGTCTCGCTGCGGGACATCGCCGCGGCGGCGGGGGTCTCGATGGGCACGGTGACCTATCACTTCTCCGGGATCGACGAGATCCTCGGTGAGGTGGTCGTCGCGGAGTCTGAGCGGTTCTATGCCGACGTGGTGGCGGTCGCGGACGCCGAGCCCGACGCGCGCGCGGCCCTCGGGGTCCTGATCGACCCGATGTTCGCCAAGACACCGGACGTCGAGGCGCACTGGCGGATCTGGTCGGACTACTGGGCTGCGGTGGTGCGTCGGCCCGGGATGACCCAGCCGTATGCCGAGCGCGTCCGGTATTGGGAGGCATGCTGCACCCGGGTCATCGAGCGCGGGGTGCGCGACGGCACGCTGCGCCCCGTCGAGCCAGCTGCAGCCGCCCTGAAGTTGTCCGCCTACGCCGACGGGCTGGGGGCCCAGCTCGGCCAGGAGGCCCCCGGCCTGACGGCAGCGCTCGCGCGGGCCTGGATGGACGAGTTCACGGCGCTCCTGCTGTTCGACGACCCGGCGTGAGTCCCACCACACTTCAGCCCCAGCACTCCACGATCTGAGCGTCCCTGCGCTTGGATGATCGAATGACCGCACCGCCGCAGTCGGCATCTGAATCTGAGACCTCACTGACCCGCCCGGAGCGCCTCGACCGGCTTCCCTTCACCCGCAAGCACGGACGGCTGCTGACCGGATCCGGCATCGGGTGGGCCCTGGACGCCATGGACGTGGGGCTGATCTCCTTCGTCATGGCCGCCCTGGCCGCACAGTGGCAGTTGACCCAGACCGAGCAGAGTTGGCTCGGGTCCATCGGTTTCGTCGGCATGGCCCTCGGGGCCTCGCTCGGTGGTCTGCTCGCCGACAAGATCGGCCGCCGCTCCGTCTTCGCGCTCACCCTGCTGGTCTATGGCCTGGCCACGGGAGCCTCGGCGCTCGCTGGCGGTCTGGCCGTCCTGCTGGTGCTGCGCTTCATCGTGGGCCTGGGGTTGGGCGCGGAGCTGCCGGTGGCCTCGACCCTGGTCAGTGAGTTCGCGCCCTCGAGGATCCGCGGTCGCATGGTGGTCATCCTCGAGGCGTTCTGGGCCGTCGGGTGGCTCCTGGCTGCGCTGACCGCCTACTTCATCATCCCGCTCTCGGATGACGGTTGGCGCTGGGCCTTCGCGCTCGGACTGGTCCCCGCGGCCTATGCCATCGTCATCCGCCGGGGACTGCCAGAGTCGGTGCGATTCCTGGAGGCCAAGGGACGCGATGCCGAGGCCGAGCGGGTCGTCCGAGAGTTCGAGGCGTCGGCGGGCGTCCCATCACCGCCCGAGCCAGCCGGCGGCGGGTCATCGACCGAAGCTGCTGCCGTCGGGTCACCCCAGCAGACGGCAGTTGAGACCTCGTCCGCGACATCGTCTGCTCCGGGTCTGGCCGACCTGTTTGGAAGCGCGATGCGTCGGCGCACTGCAGCGCTCTGGCTCACCTGGTTCGGCGTCAACTTCGCCTACTACGGGGCCTTCATCTGGATCCCGTCCCTGCTGCACGACGGCGGCTTCACCCTGGTGAAGTCCTTTCAGTTCACGCTCATCATCACCATCGCTCAGCTGCCGGGCTATGCCCTGGCTGCGGTGCTGATCGAGGTCTGGGGGAGGCGCGCCACGCTGGCGACCTTCCTGGCCGGGTCAGCGATCTCGGCCGTGCTCTTCGGCCAAGCCGAGTCCGACACCATGATCCTGGTCACCGGGTGCGCCCTGTCGATGTTCAACCTGGGCGCCTGGGGTGCGCTGTATGCCGTGACCCCCGAGGTCTATCCCACCCAGATCCGCGCGACGGGAGCGGGATGGGCGGCGGCCTTCGGCCGGATCGCCTCGATCATTGCTCCGCTGAGCGTGCCGGTGCTCTATAGCGCTGGAGGACTCGCCCTGGTGTTTGCTGTGCTGGGCGCTGCTTTCGTGCTGGCGATGGTCGCCGCGCTGTTCCTGCCGGAGATGGCAGGGGAGGAGCTGCTGGAGTAGGTCAGGTCCAGAAGATCAGGGCCGCGACCCACAGGCCGATGATGACCACCGCGGTCAGGAACTCGATCAGGATGTTGAGCCCGACGGCCTTCAGCGCGTGCTTGGTCGCCGCCCACGCCTGATCCCGCCCGCCGCGGCGGGAGAGCTCGACCAGGAAGATGCCCAGCGGGAAACCGATGAAGGCACCCAGCACGGGGATCACGATCGCGCAGGGGATGGCCACCAGCACACCGATGAGCAGCGTGGAGGTCTTCACCCCTGCCGCCTTCATCCGCTTGCCCGGGATGAGGAACTCCAAAACCAGGCACGCGGCATACAGGGCGATGGTCAGGCCGAGCACCCACCAACCGGCCGAGGTCTGCAGCTCGGTGGCCCAGACAGCCACCCCGACCACGATCAGCAACAGGCCGGGCAGGACCGGGATGACGATGCCGAGCAGGCCGACGAGCATGACGGCGGCGACGATCCATTCCACGACTGACATGGGAGTCCTTGCGGGTGGGGAGACAACAGTGGGGCACAAACGTAACGACCGGTGGCCCGTGGGCCGCCGGTCGTTAGTGTGTCAGGTGCTGGGGCCAGTGCCCCATTTCCCGGGTGTGCGCGGTGTTGTCACTCCGCGCCCATCGGCTCCGGAGTCGACTCGCTCTCGTGCAGTCGGTGGGTCTCGTCCTGGATCTTCACATCGTCCAGGTCACGCAGCTTTTCTTCGTACTTGCGCCCGTGGTGGGCACAGAACAGGAGCTCGAGACCCTCACCAAGCGTCACTCGGACATAGGCCTGCGCGCCACAGCGATCGCAGCGGTCAGCCACTGTCAGGTCTGGTGCAAGGGTGGTGTTCACGTCGATCTCCCTACTCTCGTCGCAACGCCTCTATCTGTCACTGTGCATAACAGTCAAGCACGTCGTCGTGTTCCTCAGACGCTCAAACGCCGTGCTCCGTTGCATTTCCGCTCTCGGCACAACGACCGGGCGGAGCCGATTCCGCCGCGCCTGCGGACTCGTGTCGGAGCCCGGGGTTAACCTGCTGGCGACGATCCCAGCAGTGAAGGAGCACCCCACCCGTGGCGCAGGACTACTCGGCCAGGCACCTGCAGGTCCTCGAGGGACTGGAGGCTGTCCGCAAGCGTCCGGGCATGTATGTCGGCTCGACGGACGCCCGCGGGCTGATGCACTGCCTGTGGGAGATCATCGACAACTCGGTCGATGAGGCCCTGGGCGGTTTCGGTGACCGGATCGAGGTGATCCTGCTGGCTGACGGCTCCGTCGAGGTCCGGGACAACGGTCGCGGCATCCCCATCGACGTCGAGCCGCGCACCGGGCTGACCGGTGTCGAGGTGGTCTTCACCAAGCTGCATGCCGGTGGCAAGTTCGGCGGCGGCTCCTACACCGCCTCCGGTGGTCTGCACGGCGTCGGCGCCTCCGTGGTCAACGCCCTCTCCTCCCGGCTGGACGTCGAGGTCGACCGGGGCGGCAAGACCCACCTGATGAGTTTTCGGCGCGGTGAGCCCGGCGTCTTCACCGACCCGGCAGAGCCCAGCCCCGACGCACCCTTCGAGGCGTTCAAGCGCACCTCCGAGCTGCGCACCAAGGGCCGCCTGAAGCGCGGTGTGAGCGGGACGCGCATCCGCTATTGGGCCGACCCGCAGATCTTCTTGAAGTCTGCCCAGTTCGCCTACGACGAGCTGGTCTCGCGTGCCCGGCAGACGGCGTTCCTGGTGCCGGGCCTGACACTGATGATCCGCGACGAGCGCGGCGAGGAGACCTCTGAGGAGGTGTTCTCCTATGACGGCGGCATCACCGAGTTTGCCGAGTTCCTGGCAGCCGACCCGGCGCTGACCGACACCTGGCGCCTGCAGGGCAACGGCAGCTTCACCGAGACCGTCCCGGTGCTCGACTCCAAGGGGCACATGACGCCCAAGGAGGTCGAGCGCGACTGCGAGGTCGACGTCGCCGTGCGGTGGGGGACCGGCTATGAGACGACGGCCAAGAGCTTCGTCAACATCATCGCCACTCCCAAGGGCGGCACCCACGTCTCCGGTTTTGAGGCGGCCGTGCTCAAGGTCTTCAAGAAACAGCTCGAGACCAACTCGCGCCGCCTTAAGGTCGGCAACGACAAGGTGGAGAAGGACGACATCCTGGCCGGGCTGACAGCAGTTGTCACGGTCCGGTTGGCGGAGCCGCAGTTTGAGGGGCAGACCAAGGAGGTGCTGGGCACCAGCGCGGTCCGCTCCATCGTGTCGCGTGTGGTGGAGAAGGAGCTGACCGCTCTGCTGACCTCCACCAAGCGCGACCAGAAGGCGCAGGCCAGCCAACTGCTGGAGAAGGTCGTCGCCGAGATGAAGACCCGCATCTCGGCGCGGATGCACAAGGAGACCCAGCGCCGCAAGAACGCCCTGGAGTCCTCCTCACTGCCCGCCAAGCTGGCCGACTGCCGCTCCAGCGACCCGGACAAAACCGAGCTGTTCATCGTTGAGGGGGACAGCGCCCTGGGCACCGCCAAGCTGGCGCGCACCTCCGACTATCAGGCGCTGCTGCCGATCCGCGGCAAGATCCTCAACGTCCAAAAGGCCTCGATCTCGGACATGCTCAACAACGCCGAGTGTGGGGCGATCATCCAGGTGGTCGGTGCGGGTTCCGGGCGCACCTTTGACCTGGACATGGCGCGCTACGGCAAGGTCATCATCATGACCGACGCCGATGTCGACGGCGCCCACATCCGCACGCTGTTGCTGACCCTGTTCTTCCGCTACATGCGACCCCTGGTCGCGGCCGGTCGGGTGTTCGCGGCCATGCCGCCCCTGCATCGCATCGAGGTCAGCGCCTCTGGCCGGCGGCCCAAGGAGATGATCTACACCTACTCCGAGCAGGAGATGCGCAAGAAGGTGGCGGCGCTGACCAAGGCTGGGCGGTCGATCAAGCAGCCGATGCAGCGCTACAAGGGGCTGGGCGAGATGGACGCCGACCAGTTGGCCGAGACCACGATGGACCCCCGGCACCGCACGTTGCGCCGGGTGACCCTCGATGATGCCGCCGAGGCCGAGCACGTCTTCGATCTGCTGATGGGCTCGGACGTCGCCCCCCGCAAGGACTTCATCATCGCTTCCTCCGACGACCTGGATCGCGAGCGCATCGACGCCTGAGCCCTGCCTGCGCGGCCGGGCGGCCGCGTCAGGGCGCGACGGGAGGCTGCGTCAGGGAGCGACGGGATAGTGGCTGCGGATCGCAAGACGGTTCCAGGTGTTCATGACGATCGCCAGCCAACTGATCGCGGAGACCTGCTGCTCGTTCAGAGATCCGTTGTCCCACGCCTGCGGCTCCGGGACCGGCAGGCGTGTCACGTCCTCGGCCAGCGCCAGGGCCGCCTGCTCCTGCGCGGTGAAATACTGCGACTCCCACCAGGCGGCGACGACGGCCAGCCGGTCGGTCGTCTCGCCCCGGGTGATCGCATCCCTGGTGTGCATCCGCAGGCAGAAGGCGCAGCCGTTGAGTTGCGAGACGCGGATCTTGACCAGCTCGCCGAGCAGCGGGTCGAGACCGGCCTCGGCGACCGCCGCGTCAGCGTTTTTGCTCAGGGCGATGACGTCCCGATAGAGGTCGGGGTGCTGTTTGCCGAGGTTCACGCCGGTCATCGTTGCTCCCGTGGGTCAGGTTGTTCCAGAGTCAGGTGAGAGTTCGACGATAGAGCCGTGGAGCGGTGTGGGGCACCTGCTTATCCCTCGACGCGTGGCCGGCTGCGCACCAGGGCCAGGGCCAGGGGCAGCGTGGCCAGGCACGTGCCGGCCACCACGACCATCGCGGTGCTGAACGAGCTCCCGGCGGCCACCAGTCCGACGACCACCGAGCCGAGACCGGTGCCGGCGTCGAAGCCGATGTTCCACACCGCGCTGGCCTGGCTGAAGTGTCGGCGGGTCACGGCGGCGAAGGTGACCAGCATCGTCAGGTTCTGCAGCCCGCCATAACAGACGCCGACCGCGGCCATGCCGACCAGCAACGCCGCCGCGACCGTGGCGGAGGGGTCGCGCACGGACCAGGCGATCACCAGCATCCCGGCCGCGCTGAGCACCACGAGCGGCCAGATGAACCGTTGCGGCCCGGACCGGTCGGCGAGCGCGCCCATCCGCCAACGGGACAGCGCCGCCGCCACGGAGAACAGCATCAGCGCACCGACCGTGAGGGTGGAGTTGCTGCTCATCTGTGCGGTGAAGGTGATCAGGGCGCCACCGGCGAGGGTGACGGCCAGCAGGAGCACCATCGGTCGGATCAGGCGGCTGTATGCCGGACGCTCACCATTGTCCTCGGGTGCCGGTTGGCCGTGGAGGACCTTGGCCAGGGTCAGGGCGGCGGGAGCGCCCAGGACGGGCAGCGCCCCGAGGGCGAAGACGACCCAGAAGCCGACGTTGTCGGCGAGCCACGGAGCCGCCGGCAGGAGGCCGACCTGGGTGGAGGCGATGGCCAGGCCATAGATCCCGACCGCACGGCCGCGTTGCTCGCTGGGCACCAGGTCGGCCACGACGGCGCTCCCGGTCACCGTGAGGATGCCGAAGCCCATGCCGCGCACCAGGGCCAGGGCGAGGATCAACCACAGGTCGTCGCTGAGCAGGTGCAGCAGGGAGGGGAGCCCGAGCAGCAGCATGCCGGCCGCCATCACCGGTCCCCAGCCAAACCGGCGCAGGGCCGTGGGGACCACGAGTTGGGTGAGGACGGTGAAGGCCATGAAGACGCCGTTGACCAGGCCCGATCCTGCCTCGTCCGCACCGCCGTGCACCGCCCACAGGGGAGCGACCGGCAGCAGCGCGGCATAACCGCAGAAGCCCAGGAAGCTCATGATCAGCAGCGGCCGCATCCCGGCAGCGCGCCAGACGGACGTGCTCACAGTGGGGACCCTACGCGGCGATCGTGCGCCACGGCATACGGCGGTGGTTGGCGCGCAGGTCAGCGCCCTGACGGTGTGCGTGAAGGCCCACATCGCCGGTGTGAATGCACACGAGGGTCGGACGCGCCGGTTCACGCGGTGATGCTTGACAAACCCGTCCCCGGTGCGTCACTCTCATCTGTGAGAGCGCTCTCACGAGAGTTCTCACCCACACTGACCCGGCGGTGGAAGACCGCCCTGTGACAAGGGAGTTACACAGTGCAACCCACCCGGCGCACGATCACTGCAGCGGTCGCCACGACCGCGCTGACCCTCAGCCTCGCTGCCTGCGGTGGCGGAGCTGACGAGGGCAGCAACGACGACAACGACTCCTCGGGCGAGGCGGGCGGCGAGCAGATCACGCTGACCGTCGCGACCTTCAACGAGTTCGGTTACGAGGAGCTGCTCACAGAGTACGAGTCCCTCCACGACAACATCACGGTCGAGCACGTCAAGGCGGACACGGCCGACAACGCCCGCGACGCCCTGCGCAACAGCCTGGGAGCCGACTCCGGCGCGGCCGACATCGAGGCCATCGAGATCGACTGGCTCGTGGAGTTCATGCAATATCCGGACAAGTTTGCGGACCTGGCTGACCCGGCCGTCGAGGGTCGCTGGCAGGACTGGAAGGTCGACGCCGCGACCACCGAGGACGGCAAGCTCATCGGCTATGGCACCGACAATGGCCCCCAGGCCATCTGCTATCGCGCCGACCTGTTCGAGGAGGCCGGCCTGCCGACCGATCGTGACGAGGTGGCAGCCCTCCTCGAGGGCGACTGGCAGCACTACTTCGACGTCGGCAAGGACTTCGTCGCCGCCTCCGACGCTGCCTGGTTCGACTCCGCCAACGCCACCTGGCAGGGCATGATCAACCAGGTCGAGGTCGCCTACCAGGACGAGAGCGGTGAGATCATCGCCACGACCAATCCGGAGGTCAAGGAGCTGTATGACGCGGTGCTCACCGCGGCGGTCGACGATGAGTTGTCCGCCGGGCTGGGTCAGTGGAGCGCGGACTGGAACGATGGTTTCCAGCAGTCGTCCTTTGCCACGATGCTCTGCCCGGGCTGGATGCTGGGCGTCGTCGAGGGCGCCGCTGAGGGTGTCGAGGGCTGGGACGTGGCCAACGTCTTCCCCGGTGGCGGCGGCAACTGGGGCGGGTCCTACCTGACCGTCCCGGCGCAAGGCGACCACGTCGAGGAGGCCCAGGCGCTGGCCACCTGGCTGACCGACCCCGAGCAGCAGATCAAGGCCTTCGAGGCCAAGGGCACCTTCCCGAGCCAGGTCGAGGCCCTGGAGTCCGAGACCCTGCTGGCCTCGACCAACGCGTTCTTCAACGACGCCCCGACCGGCGAGATCTTCGTGGACCGGGCAAACGCGATCACCTTCCAGCCCCACAAGGGGCCGGACTATTTCTCGATCAACACCGCTCTCCAGGACGCGCTGACCCGCGTCGATGTGGACGGCACCGACGACGCCGCGACCTCGTGGGACAAGTTCGTCGCCGACGTGGAGGCGTTGGGCTGATCGGTGAGCACCACATCAACCCTCCGTCCCCGGGCGGAGACCGCTGAGCCGCCCCCGAAGCGCATCGGCTTCGGGGGCCGGCTCAGCCGGTGGGACCTCAAGCTGAGCCCCTACCTCTACATCTCCCCGTTCTTCATCCTCTTCTTCGTCACCGGGCTCTTCCCGCTGGTCTACACCGGCTGGGTCGCGGTGCACGACTGGGACCTGATCATGGGCCAGGGCGAGTTTGTCGGGGCCAAGAACTTCACCGACGTCCTGGGCGGACGCGACTTCTGGAAGGCGCTGGGCAACACCTTCAGCATCTTTGTGCTGTCCTCCGTGCCCCAGGTCATCGCCGCCATCACCATCGCCGCGCTGCTCGACGCAAACCTGCGGGCCAAGACCTTCTGGCGGATGGGCGTGCTGCTGCCCTACGTCGTGGCACCCGTGGCCGTCTCCCTGATCTTCTCCAACCTGTTCGCCGACAAATACGGACTGATCAACAGCCTGATCGGCCTCGTCGGGATCGACCCGATCGCCTGGCACGGGGAGCGACTGCCCAGCCACATCGCGATCGCCACGATGGTCAACTTCCGGTGGACCGGCTACAACGCGCTGATCTTCCTCGCCGCGATGCAGGCCATCCCACGCGACCTCTACGAGCAGGCGTCGATCGACGGCGCGGGCAAGATCCGGCAGTTCTTCTCCGTCACCGTGCCGATGCTGCGCCCGACGATCATCTTCATCGTCATCACCAGCACCATCGGTGGACTGCAGATCTTCGACGAGGCCCGGCTCTACGACCAGTTCGGCCGCGGCGGGGCCGACGGGCAGTGGCAGACCCTGACGATCCTGCTCTATGAGCAGGGCTGGACCCAGTCCAACTTTGGTCGAGCATCCGCCACCGCGGTGCTGCTCTTCCTGATCATCGTCGTCATCGGCGTGATCAATTACCTCATCATCCGACTGATCTCCACCCCGGAGGTGAAGCGATGAACCGCCCCGGCAAGCTGGTCTACGGTCTGCTCGCCGCCGTGATCCTCGGTGGGCTGTTCCCACTGTGGTGGTCCTTCCTGATCGCCAGCCACGACTCCTCGATCCTCTCGCGCGACCCCTTCCCCCTGATCCCCGGCGGCAACTTCATCAGCAACGCCGCCACCGTCATCGACACGGTCGACTTCTGGCAGGCGACACTCAACTCGATCATCGTCTCCACGGTGGTGTCGGTGTCGGTGGTCTTCTTCGCCACCCTCGCCGGCTACGCCTTCGCCAAGCTGCGGTTCCGGGGCAGGGGCCCACTCCTGGTCTTCGTGATCGCCACGATGGCCGTGCCGACCCAGCTCGGGGTCGTGCCGCTCTATCAGGTGATGGCCAAACTCGGCTGGACCGGGGAGCTGCAGGCCGTGATCGTCCCGGGCCTGGTGACCGCGTTCGGCGTGTTCTGGATGACGCAATACCTCTCCTCAGCCGTCCCGGACGAGCTGATCGAGGCAGCCCGGGTCGACGGGTGCAGCATGATCCGCACCTTCTGGCACGTCGGGCTCGTGGCCGCCCGACCGGCGGCCTCCATGCTCGGCCTGTTCACCTTCGTGGCGACCTGGACCAACTTCTTCTGGCCCTTCATCGTCCTGCGGTCCAGCAACCCGACCCTGCCCGTGGCCCTGCAGCAACTGCAGGCCGCCCACTGGGTGGACTACTCGCTCGTCCTGGCCGGTGCCCTGTTGGCCACCATCCCGCTGTTGATCCTGTTCGTCGTCGCCGGCCGCCAACTGGTCTCCGGCATCATGCAAGGAGCCGTGAAGCAATGAACGCACCCAAGGTCTTCCCCGACGGGTTCCTCTGGGGCTCGGCGACCGCTGCCTATCAGGTGGAGGGCGCCGCCTGGGAGGACGGTCGTGGCGCCTGCATCTGGGACACCTACGCACGCACCCCCGGCATGGTGCACGAGGGCCACAACGGCGACGTCGCCTGCGACCACTATCACCGCTATGCCGAGGACGTCGCCCTCATGGAGAAGCTCAACCTGGGGGCCTACCGGTTCTCGGTCTCGATGGCGCGGGTGATGCCCGACGGGCGCACCATCAACCAGGCTGGCCTGGACTTCTACCGCCGCCTCACCGATGAGTTGCTCGCCCGGGACGTGGTGCCGTGGCTGACCCTCTATCACTGGGACCTTCCCCAGGCCCTGGAGGAGGTGGGGGGCTGGCCGAGCCGGGACACGGCATACCGCTTCACGGAGTATGCCGGCGCCGTCCATGACGCGCTGGGGGACCGGATCCGGTTCTGGACCACCCTCAACGAGCCCTGGTGCAGTGCCTTCCTGGGGTATGCCGAGGGGCGGCACGCCCCGGGCGTCACCGACCCCGTGGCCGGGGTCCGCGCGGCGCACCACCTGATGTTGGCTCACGGGATGGCGATGCACGAGTTACGCTCGCGCGACGCCGACCTGAGCCTGGGGATCACCCTGAACTTCGCGGACGTCACCCCTGCGGACGCGGACGATCCGGGGGACCAGGACGCGGCCCGCCGCATCGACGGCCTGAGCAACCGCTATTTCCTGGACCCGCTGTTCCGAGGGCACTACAGCCCCGACATCGTGGAGGACCTGGCCTCGGTGTGGCCGCAGGACCTGGTCGTCGACGGCGACCTGGAGCTGATCAGCACCCCGATGGACGTGCTGGGCGTGAACTACTACAGCGGCAACACCGTCCGCGGCGTCCCTGCTGATGAGGCCCCCGCGGCGGCTGATCGTGCCCGCGCGCAGGGCGGGCCGACCCCCAACGTGGGCTCGGAGCACGTGGAGTTCGTGCCCCAGGACGTGCCGCACACGGCGATGGGCTGGGAGGTGCGCCCGCAGGGGCTGACCGACCTGTTGGTCCGGTTGCAGCGCGATTACTCCGGGCCGGCTGGCACTGAGCTCTATGTCACCGAGAACGGCGCGGCCTATGACGACCAGCCGGATGCCGACGGGTTCGTCCAGGACGACGAGCGCCTCGACTATGTGCGCACCCACCTGGGGGCCGTGCACGACGCGATCGAGGCGGGCGCTCAGGTCAAGGGCTACTTCCTGTGGTCCCTGCTCGACAACTTCGAGTGGGCCTACGGCTATGACAAGCGCTTCGGGATCGTGCGGGTGGACTACGACACGCTGGCCCGGGTGCCCAAGGCGAGTGCCCGGTGGTTCGCGACGGTGGCAGGATCGAACCGCGTCGAGTGACGCACGAAGCGATCCGCACCCGCTGACCTGCACCGAGTGATCGTCGTCCGCTGAGAGGAGTCCTGCCATGCCCGCCCATCCTGCCCCGACGCTGGAGGATGTTGCCGCGCGCGCTGGGGTCTCCCGGGCGACGGCGTCCCGCGTGGTCAACGGTGACCCGAGGGTGCGTGAGGCTGCGCGGGTGGCGGTCAACGCTGCGGTCACCGAGCTCAGCTATCGACCGAACCGGGCGGCCCGCCGGTTGGTGACCCGGGCCGCGGACTCCATCGCGGTCGTGGTGCCAGAGTCCGACGAGCGGGTCTTCTCCGACCCGTTCTTCTCCGGCACGCTGCGGGGAGTGACCCGGGCGCTCGGCAGCCTGCCGATGCAGGTGGTCCTGGTGATGGGCAATCCAGACGACGGCGACCACCGCATGGAGCGCTATCTGCGCGGTGGGCACACCGACGGCGCGATCGTGGTCAGCCACCACCAGAACGACAACCTCTGGCGGGTGCTGGCCGAGACCCAACTGCCCTCGGTCTTCCTGGGGCGGCCGTATGCCGCGGAGGCCCGAGCCCCGTATGTCGACGTGGACAACGCTGCAGGGGCCGCTCTGGCAGCCCGCCACCTGATCGAGCGCGGCTGCCGCAGGGTCGGCACGGTCACCGGCCCGCTCGACATGAGTGCCGGTCAGGACCGGCTCCGTGGTTGGCAGGAGACCCTGGAGGCAGCCGGGCTGGAGACCGACCTGGTGGAGCACGGTGACTTCACGGCGGCGGGCGGGGCCGAGGCCACGCAGCGGCTCCTGGAGCGCTGCCCGGACCTGGACGGTCTGTTCGCCGCGTCCGACCAGATGGCAGTGGCTGCGATCGGTGAGCTCGGCGTGGCCGGGCGCCGGGTCCCCGACGACGTCGCTGTCGTCGGCTATGACGACTCCGCGGCGGCGACGATGAGCCGTCCGGCGCTGACCACGGTGGTCAACCCGATCTCCGAGATGGCCTCTCGGGCAGTCGATCTGCTGCTGCGGGTGATGGACGGTGAGGTGGTCGAGCCAGCCATCCTCCCCACTGGACTGGTCGTGCGAGAGTCGGCCTGACGGCATACGGATGGGGCCCGATGAGTTCTGCACCTGGCCGGGGTCTGTCTGGTGATCACGAAAGAGGAGGTCCCGATGGCTGCGCTGCTGTATAGCGCCACGATGTCGCTCGACGGATTCATTGCCGGACCGGGAGGTGACATGGGGTGGCTCAATCGCCACCTGGGCCCGCCGAGTCCTGCCCTGGAGGCACTGCCCTCGCAGACTGGGTGTCTGCTGATCGGTGGGCGCACCTTCCGTGGCGACGATCCCAACGCGGGCACGGACTCGGAGGGTGCCTTTGAGGGGGAGTATGCCGGGCCAAGCGTCGTGCTGACGCGGACCCCGCCGGCTGAGTCGGTGCCCGGGGTCGAGTTCGAGACGGACCTCGTGCGGGCCGTGGAGCGGTCCCGGGAGCTGGCCGGTGAGCGCTATGTCAACGTGCTCGGAGCGGCGACGGCTCAGGCCTGTCTGCGGGCGGGACTGCTGGACGAGATCCTGCTGTGCGTCACCCCCGTGCTGCTGGGCGGCGGCACTCGGGCCTTTGAGCCCAACGACCTCGGTGAGGTGGGCCTCGAGCCGCTCCCGGACACCGGCGAGCTGTGGTTCCGGATGCGCCGCTGACGGACCCTGCACGCCAAACGGCCCCAGCGATCAGGTGATCACTGGGGCCGTTTGCGTGGGGGAGGGGTGGTGACTGCCCTGGTTTCTACTGCGTGTTGGTGTAGATCATGGAGTCGTAGTCCCAACCAGGGGCAATGCTCATGACCATGTCCTCGGGGTCATCCACGCCGAAGACGATGTCCCACTCGTTGGTTCGACCCTGGAGCAGGGTGCTGTCTGGGTCCCCGGAGATCCCGTTGCCAGCATCGAAGACGCGCTCGCCTTCCCCAGTGCCGGACTGCACCGTCACCACGATCCAAGAAGCGTCGACCGGTTCGTCGGTCCCGTTGGTCATACTGAGCGGGAACCGCACGAACGCGTCGTGGTGGTCCGATCCGGCCGCGTATTGGCCCGGCTGGTAGGCCTCGGGCTGGCCCACCGTCAGTTCCAGGCCGTCGGCGTAGGTCACGGTCTCACCGAAACTGAAGAGGCCATCGGAGTTCGTGGGCATGTCGGTGGTGTCGGAAGCTGGCTCTGCCTCGAGATCGGGTGGAGAGTCGGGAGCCATCGTCTCGGTGACCGTGGCGGTCACCGTCTCGGTCACGGTTTCTGCCGCGGGTGCTTCCGCAGGTGCGGCCTGCGCTGTCACCGTCGCGGTGGCCGTCACCGTTGCACTGATGGGAGCGGTGTCGTCTCCGCTGCACGCCGTCAGCAGAAGGGTTCCGACACTGGCCAGGGCGAACATCTTGACCCCGCTCATACCGGCACACCGTTCGCGGAACGGGTCATCGACGGGATCAGGAAGGCATCAACAATCACCCACACCCACACGACCGCCAGGAAGACGAACCCGACGAGCAGGATGGCGGTGGCCCAGCCGACGAGGGAGAGCACGAGTTGGGCGATACCCGTGCCGGTCTTGCCCAGGTAGAAGCGGTGCACGCCGAGGGTGCCCAGGAAGAGCCAGAGGACGTAGGCGATGCCAACCTCCTTGTGGGCCCGGACGATCATGACTGGCGGCCCCTGGGGGTTGGGCATGTTCGTGCCGTTCTGGAAACCGTACGACGGCTGCGTCATGGGAGCCGCGGGGAGCGAGGGTGGCGGGGGCGGGGGAGTGGATGACATGAGTGCTTCCTTGTGATCGAGGTGGGTCGGAGCGGTGTGAAAAGTTGAAGGTGGGGAGGTCAGAGACCCACAGAGGTTGCACCGTGGGCGGCCTGCTCCTGGGTGAATCCTTCGAAGACGAGCTGGTCGATGAGGCCCTGGCGCGAGAAATCCATCGTGTCGAGGTAGCTCTCGGCCTTCTTGGCTGCCTGCTCGTTCCAATCCACAGTCACGTTGTCCGCGCCGTGGGCCGCCTGCTCTGAGGTGAAGCCCTCGAACTCCAACTGCTGGATGAGCCCGGAGTGGGAGAAGGCCATGGTGTCGAGATAGCTGTCAGCCTTCTTGGCCGCCTGCTCGTCCCAGTCCACCTCGATCTCGTTCACCGCAAACTCTGCCTCCTCGGCGGTGTACCCCTCGAACGAGAGCTGATCCGCCAGACCGGACTTCGAGAAGGCCATGAAGCTCAGGTAGTTTTCCGCAGCTCCGACGGCGTTCTCCTGGCCCGTCGTCAGCTCGGGCTCGGCGGCGGCTGGCTCCTCCACCGTGGTTGGCTCGGCGGGAGCTTCTTCCGTCGCGGCTTCTTCCTGAACTGCAGGTGCTGCCTCAACGGCCGGCTCGAACTCTGCCTCAACGGACGGATCGGCCTCGGCTTCAACGGTTGGCTCAGTCTCTTCCTTGACGTCCTGCGCGGCGGGCTCCGCCTCCACCGCAGCCGGCGCGGATTCGTCGGGAGCAGCTTCGTCGGCGGCAGGCTGCTCGGCGACCGCGACGGTCGGCTCTTCGACCTCCCCACCATCAAGGGCGCTGCCCACAATCGCGATGCCGGCCACTGCCAGGACGCCGGTCATGATCTTGTGCCGGCGGAACCACGACTTCTTCTTGGGCTCCGGCTGCTGCGGTTCCTGCGGGTAGCCATAGGGCGGCTGGTTCTGTGGTCCGCCAGCGTAAGAGGGCGGCGGGGGCGGGGGAGTGTTCGTCATGGCGCTTCCTTGCGATTGCTGGCGATTGGGTCAGGATGAGGTCAAGCAGTAGTTGAAACGTTAAATAAAATAAAAGATTCCATAGAATCTTGTGAGCCGTGTCACTTCGTGGTGGCGTCACTCACGCGGCGGCCGGCGAAACCACGACCGGCGCCTGGGCTTCGGCGGAGACGGGACTGGGGGCGCCGGCGGATGGCCAGGCCCCCAGTTCTGGCGCCGGGCGCGTTCGTCGCCCGGCTCGGGGTCCTGCCAGGTGGTGCCATAGGTCGGTTGGTGGTCCGGCTCGAACGGGGATGGCGGAGTGGTGGTCACGGTGACTCCTCGGGTTCTCGGGGTGAGGTGACCAGCACACCGCGAGGTGATGCCCTGCCGCATCGCCCGACCGGGGAGAGGTGGATAGCCGATCGGCTAGGTCTGCGCTGGCTGCCTGTAGCCGACCGGTGGTGCCGCACTGTCAGTGCTCACTCCTACTGTCATGGGCATGTCCACGATGTCGCCCGGCGCCGAGCCGATCTCGCGCCCCCTCCCAGTCCCCGATGGCGGGTGGGCACGACTGCGTCCCCTGCGTCGGGTGACCCGGTTCGGCGCCATGGTCCTGCTCTGCCTGAGCGGCTCTGTGCTCGCCCTCGGCACGGCCCTCACCAAATGGACCGAGGACTCATCGACAGGAGAGTTGAACGCCATACAGAACATCTTGATCCTGGCGGCCATGGTGGGATCCGTCGTCGCCGTGGTGGCACTGCGGCGCCGCCACACCTCGCCGTATGCCGTCACTCTGGTGACCGCCTCCCTGCCCCTCGTCCTTCCTCTGGATGCGACAGCTGCCCTGTTTGCCCTGGCTGCTCTGCTGCGCTCGCACTCGGGTCGCCGGGTGTGGGCCTGTGTCGCGGCGGTCGGACTGGCCACCACCGTGGCGCTGCTGCGCGATGCGTCGGGAGCGACCACCGACTCCTCGATGCTCAAGTCGATGACCTCGAGCCACTCACCTGGGCAGGCCGTGCCGGTCGACCTTTCCCTCGGCGTGCCGCTGATCGTGGCGACCGTGCTGCTCGTCGCCTCAGTCGCCGCCGGTCTGCTGATGCGCAACAGGGCGGCGCTGGTGGCCACCCAGGGGCGGGCCGCAGCGGCCCAGCGCAGCAGCAACGTGCTCAGCGACCGCCTCGGGCGTCAGGCCGAGCGCGACCTGATCGCCCGCGAGGTGCACGACGTCATCGGTCACCGCCTCTCCCTGCTGTCGCTGCACGCCGGTGGGCTGCAGGTCGCTGCGGGCGAGGACCAGCGACTGTCGCACAGCGCCGCGCTGATCCGCGAGAGCGCCCAGCAGGCGATGGATGACCTGCAGTCACTGCTGCGGGTGCTGCGCGAGCCCGAAGCGACAGCCTTTAA
The DNA here is from genome assembly GCF_023923225.1 of Ornithinimicrobium faecis. Lineage (GTDB taxonomy): Bacteria > Actinomycetota > Actinomycetes > Actinomycetales > Dermatophilaceae > Ornithinicoccus > Ornithinicoccus faecis. The sequence continues at coordinate 1,902,333 of NZ_CP099489.1, forward strand.
CCGGACGGCGATGCCGTCGCTGAGTGACCTGCCGGTCGTGATCGACGAGACGGTGGACGGCGGCATGCCGGTCATCTCCACGATCTATCTCTCGGAGGCCAACGATGCTGACCCGGCGTTGGCCCGCGCGGTCTATCGCATCGTCCAGGAGTTGCTGACCAACGCCCGACGGCACGCCCCCGGTGCGCCGGTGCGACTGCTCGTGCAGGGCGGCCCGACCGAGGGCATCCGGATCGAGACGGCCAACCGGTTGACCACAGCGCATCCCGGCCCGGAGGGCAACGGACTGACCGGCATCTCCGAGCGGGTCGCCCTCTGGAATGGCACCATGCGGCACGGTCTGGATGGCGAGGAAACCTTCCGGGTGGCCGTTCACCTGCCCTGGGCCGCTGCTCAGGGCGCTGACCGAATGGAGATGCAACTGTGAGTGTGGACATCCGGCCCGTGCGGGTCCTGCTCGTGGACGACGATCCGCTGGTGTGCTCCGGGCTGGAGCTCATGCTGTCCGCCGCAGGCGGGATCAGCGTGGTGGGGTCGGTCGGAGACGGTGACCTTGTGGTGGGCGCGGTCCACCAGCATCACCCGGACGTGGTGCTGATGGACGTGCGGATGCCGCGGGTCGACGGCATCACTGCCACGCGAGAGCTGTTGGCCCAGGTCAACCCGCCGCGGGTGCTCGTGTTGACGACGTTTGCCGAGGACTCAGCCGTGATGCGGGCGGTGGAGGCCGGGGCGGCTGGCTTTCTGCTCAAGACCGCTGCCCCGGCTGACATCATCGACGCTGTCCGGCGTGTGGCCGCTGGCGAGGGAGTCCTCTCGCCGGCCAGTGTCCCCGAGTTGCTCCAGCACGTCGTCGACCACCCTGTGGTGACGCGACGCCGGGAGGCCGCGGGACAGCTTGCGGCCCTGACCCAGCGGGAGCGCGAGATCGTCGTCCGCGTCGCGCGGGGCCTGTCCAACGCCGACGTGGCACGTGACCTCTTTGTCAGTGAGGCCACAGTCAAGAGTCACCTTGGGGCGGTGCTGGCCAGGCTGGGCTGCACGAGCCGCGTCGAGGTCGCCGTCCTGGCCGAGCGGGCTGGCTGGTTGCATGCGGTCACTCCGGCGGGTGCCTGACAACAGGACACCTGACAGGCAGCGAAGGCGTCAGGCGAGGTGTCGGCCGGGGCGAATTTCCTGGCGCTCCCACCTCCGCGACCGCACGCTGGTCGGCGATGGACGTCCCGACGCCTGTGAGCGGTCACACATGAGAAAAGTGCATGAGTATGCAGATAGCCGTATATTCTGGCTCCTCCGCCCCCTCATGGAACGGGAGTTGCTTGCATGACCACTCTGGATCCGGCCCTCGAACCGCTCTATGACCTCGTCCTGCAGCGCAACCCGGGGGAGGTTGAGTTCCACCAGGCCGTCCTGGAGGTGATGGACAGTCTCGGCGCGGTGGTGCGCAAGCACCCTGCCTACATGGACGAGCGGGTCATTGCCCGGCTGTGTGAGCCGGAGCGTCAGATCATCTTCCGGGTCCCGTGGGTGGACGACAAGGGCAAGATCGAGATCCACCGCGGCTTCCGGGTCGAGTTCAACTCCGCCCTCGGGCCCTACAAGGGCGGCTTGCGCTTCCACCCGAGCGTGTTGCTGGGCACCGTGAAGTTCCTGGGCTTTGAGCAGATCTTCAAGAACGCCCTCACCGGCCTGCCGATCGGCGGCGGCAAGGGCGGCTCCGACTTCGACCCCAAGGGTCGCTCGGACATGGAGATCATGCGATTCTGCCAGTCGTTCATGACAGAGCTCTACCGCCACATCGGCGAATACACCGACGTTCCCGCCGGCGACATCGGGGTGGGCGGCCGCGAGATCGGCTACCTGTTCGGTCAGTACAAGCGGATCACCAACCGCTATGAGTCGGCCGTCCTCACCGGCAAGGGGCTGGGCTGGGGTGGGTCGATGGTGCGCCGCGAGGCCACCGGCTTCGGGCTGGTCTATTTCGTCGAGGAGATGCTCCGCACCAAGGGCAGCTCGTTTGACGGGCAGCGCGTGGTCGTCTCGGGATCGGGCAACGTCGCGACCTACGCGATCGACAAGGTGCACCAGCTGGGCGGCAAGGTCATCGCCTGCTCCGACTCCAGCGGCTATGTCGTCGACGAGAAGGGCATCGACGTTGCGCTGCTCAAGGACGTCAAGGAGGTCCGGCGCGAGCGGATCAAGGCGTATGCCGAGGAGCGGGGCGCGCAGTATGTCGAGGGCGGCTCGATCTGGGACGTGCCCTGCAGCGTCGCCCTTCCGTGCGCCACCCAGAACGAGCTGGACGAGGACGGCGCCCTGGCGCTGGTCAAGCACGGGGTTGTCGCCGTGGGGGAGGGCGCCAACATGCCCACCACACCGGAGGCTGTCCGCACGCTGCGTGACGCCGGTGTGATGTTCGCTCCGGGCAAGGCCGCCAATGCCGGTGGTGTGGCGACCAGCGCGCTGGAGATGCAGCAGAACGCCTCCCGTGACTCCTGGAGTTTCGAGCACACCGAGGCGCGTCTGGCCGAGATCATGCGCGGCATCCACGAGCGGTGCGCCGCAACGGCCGAGGAGTATGACGTGCCGGGCAACTACGTGTTGGGTGCCAACGCAGCGGCTTTCGTGCAGGTTGCGGACGCGATGATCGCTCAGGGCGTGATCTGAGGGGACGCGTCCGCGATGTCCCGCCGTCGTGAACGGCGCCAGCGGATGACCAGGTCGGCGACCGCCCCAAGCACGAGCGAGAGCCCCACCCCGACGACCGCGCTGAACAGGGGGTTGCCGTCGACCCAGGCCGCGGCGAGCAGACCCAGGCTGAGCATGTAGAACGCCCACACCGTGCCGCCGATGATGCTGATCGGCAGGAACCGGCGGTGCGGATAACCGCTGGCGCCGGCGGCCAGATAGACCGCGACCCGGCCAACCGGCACAAATCGTCCGGTGAGGATCACGGTGGCCGGGCGACGCTCCAGCTGGCGGCGGCCCGCATCCAGGGCCCGCGCGATCCGGCCCGCCCGCAACCGCTCGAAGCGTCCCGGGCCGAGTGCTCGGCCGATGGCGAAGCTCAGGTTGTCCCCGGTGATGGCTCCGAGGGCGGCGACGGCGATCAGGAGCGGGAGCGCCGGGGGACCCTCCAGCGCCGCGAGCGCCATCACGAGCGCCTCGCTGGGGACGACCGGGAAGATGCCGTCGAGAACGATCATCGCGAAGGTCGCCACCAGCAGCCAGGGTTGCTCTGCGGCAGCGAGCAGCGCCGTGTTGACGGCGTCAAAGAACTCGGACATCACAGGGGCCCTGTCGCGACGGGGTGAGGGGCGGATCTACGTGACTTCATCATTGGGCAAAACAATCGCGTGGCCGCTTGCCAACGATCGTGACCTGCGTCACTCTGACAGATGACCCCGCTGGTCGGTGTGTGGGACCGCTGAGAGGAGACGTCATGAGCGACGTGGTGTTGGACAAGAGTGGCGGCGAGCAGGAGACCGAGCTCAAGCGGGTGCTCGGGCCCAAACTGCTCCTGCTGTTCATCGTGGGAGACATCCTCGGCACGGGCATCTATGCCCTGACCGGCAAGGTCGCAGGTGAGGTCGGCGGCGCTGTCTGGCTGCCGTTCATGGTCGCTTTCGCCATCGCCATCATCACCGCCTTCAGTTATCTGGAGCTGGTCACCAAGTATCCCCGCGCTGGCGGCGCAGCATCCTTCGTGCACAGGGCCTTTGAGATCCACTTCATCACCTTCCTGGTCACCTTCACGGTCATGGCCAGCGGCATCACCTCAGCATCGACCGCCTCCCGAGCTTTCGCGGAGAACATGTTCAAGGGCTTCAACACCTTTGTGGAGGAGGGCCCGGACGGCACGACCATCGTCAGCGCCGGCGCGATCAGCATCGGTGCGCTCGCCTTCATCCTGCTGGTCATGGCAGTCAACTTCCGAGGGGTGGCCGAGTCGGTCAAGCTCAACGTGGTGCTGACCCTGATCGAGCTGTCCGGCCTGCTCCTCGTGATCTTCGTCGGGCTGTGGGCGGTCGCCGGCTTCTCCGGGGCGGAGGTCGACTTCTCCCGCATCACCGTCTTTGAGAGCCCGAGCGGCAAGAGCGCCTTCATGGCCGTGACCGCGGCGACCGGCCTGGCCTTCTTTGCCATGGTCGGGTTCGAGGACTCGGTCAACATGGCCGAGGAGACCAAGGAGCCCAGCCGCATCTTCCCGAAGGTGATGCTCAGCGGGCTGCTGCTCACCGGTCTGATCTATGTGCTGGTGTCGATCACCGCCGTTGCGCTGGTGCCGGTCGGAGAGCTGGCCCAGGGCGGGACACCGTTGCTGACCGTCGTCGAGCGTGGTGCCCCCAACCTGCCGATTGACACGCTCTATCCGTTCATTGCGATGTTTGCCGTCGCCAACTCCGCCCTGATCAACATGATGATGGCCTCACGGCTGCTCTATGGCATGGCCAGGCAGGGCGTGCTGCCCAAGCCACTCGGTCTGGTGCACAAGGGGCGCCAGACACCGTGGGCGGCGATCGTGTTCACGACCGCGCTCGCGATCGGCCTGATCTTGTTGGTGCAGTCGGTCTCCAACCTCGGTGACGTCACTGCGCTCCTGCTGCTCGGTGTGTTCAGCGTCGTCAACGTCGCCTGCCTGATCCTGCGCAAGGACCACGTGGACCATGAACACTTCACGGCGCCGACGGCGCTGCCGGTGATCGGCGCACTCGCCTGTGCCTACATGGTCGGTCCGTGGACCGGCCGCGAGGGATCGGTCTATGGCATCGCCGGCTGGTTGGTCGTGATCGGTGTCGTGCTCTGGATCGTGACGTGGATGCTCAACCGGGCGCTCTATGCCAAGCCCACCCGGATCAAGGAGCCCACCGACCTGACCTGATCCACCCACCTCAACCGCACGCTTCGCCACACACCTGACCCCACCGATGGGGGACCGGGCCGGGGGAGGTGACGAGCGTCATACAGAGTCAGTTGGTGGTCGGTGCCCTGTGTCCGGTAGTGTTGATCCTTGCCCGCGTTGTGCGATGCAGCACTGATTGAAGGGCTCGCCGGAGGACAAACCGTTCCTCGCGGCCCATCGGGTGCCATTGAGAGCACCTGGAGGTAGGTCGGTCACGCTCAAGTTAGCGATGAGGCGTCCAACCTCATCGAGTTAACCAGAATTGAGCGATTCGCCATGGCCAAGGCCATCGGGCGCGCTTCCGCGCCCTCCAACAAGAAGAAGCCCCGCCACACGACGGCCCAGAAAAAGGCCGCCGCCAAGTCACGTGAGTTGTCCGCGCGCTCCTCGCGCCGCGACGACCGCACCTCGTATGCCGACCGGAACGACCGTGATGACCGCCCCCGTCGCGGTGGTCAGGGTGGCAAGCGCTACGACGAGCGCCCGCAGCGGTCCGACCGTGACGACCGCGGTGGTCGCCGTGACTGGAACAACCGGGACGACCGTGGCCCGCGCCGCGAGTTCAACCGCGACGAGCGCCCCCAGCGTCGTGACTGGAACAGCGATGACCGTGGTCCCCGTCGTGACTTCAACGGTGAGCGTCCGCAGCGTCGTGAGTGGAACAACCGCGATGACCGTGGCCCGCGCCGTGACTTCAACGGTGAGCGTCCGCAGCGTCGTGAGTGGAACCGTGACGAGCGCCCCCAGCGTCGTGACTGGAACAGCGATGACCGTGGTCCCCGTCGTGACTTCAACGGTGAGCGTCCGCAGCGTCGTGAGTGGAACAACCGCGATGACCGTGGCCCGCGCCGTGACTTCAACGGTGAGCGTCCGCAGCGTCGCGAGTGGAACCGTGACGACCGCCCGCAGCGGTCCTTCGACCGTGACGACCGTGGTCCCCGTCGTGAGTGGAACAACCGCGATGACCGTGGCCCGCGCCGTGACTTCAACGGTGAGCGTCCGCAGCGTCGTGAGTGGAACCGCGACGACCGCCCGACTCGTCGGGACACCTCGGACGAGGCCCGTCAGAACCACAGCTGGGAGCGGCGCGAGCGTCGTGACAACCGGCACTTCTCCGAGGACCGCCCGCACTCGGTGCAGGAGCACCGTGTCGAGGAGACCCCGAAGCAGGCCAAGCCCGTGCACGAGGGCCCGAACGAGTTCGGTGACCTCGGGCTGAACGAGCAGCTGGTCGAGCGCCTCACCCAGCTCGGGCTGGTCAAGCCGTTCCCAATCCAGGCCGCCACCATCCCCGATGCCCTGGCTGGTCGTGACCTGCTGGGTCGGGGTCAGACCGGTTCTGGCAAGACGCTGGCCTTCGGCCTGCCGACGCTGCACCGCCTGGCAGAGGGCGAGCGCGCCAAGCCGCGCAAGCCGCACGCGCTGATCCTGACGCCGACCCGTGAGCTCGCGATGCAGATCATGGAGGCCCTGCGTCCGCTGCTGCAGACGATGCGACTGCGCCACCAGTTGGTGGCCGGCGGCATGTCCTACACCCCGCAGCTGCGCAGCCTGGAGCAGGGCGTTGACCTGCTCGTTGCCACGCCGGGTCGCCTCGCCGACCTGCTCGAGCGCGGTGCCGCTGACCTCTCCGAGGTCAAGATCACGGTGCTCGACGAGGCCGACCACATGGCCGAGATGGGCTTCGTCGAGGCGATCTCTGAGATCCTTGACCTCACCCCGGCCGATGGCCAGCGCCTGCTGTTCTCGGCAACGCTGGACCACGGTGTGGACAAGGTCGCCAAGAAGTACCTCTCGGACCCGGTGACCCACCAGACGGACAGCGCCACCGCGAGCGTGTCCACCATGGAGCACCACGTCTTCCTGGTCGACCCGCAGCACAAGAAGCCGATCACCGCGGCGATCGCCAACCGCACGGGCCGGACCATTGTCTTCGTGCGCACCAAGCTGGGCGCCGACCGCATTGCGCTGCAGTTGCGTGAGTGCGGCGTGTTCGCCGCGGCCCTGCACGGTGGGCTCAACCAGGCGCAGCGCACCCGCGTCCTCGAGGCGTTCAAGTCCGGCGAGTTGCCGGTCCTGGTCGCCACGGACGTCGCGGCGCGTGGCATCCACGTTGACGAGGTGTCCCTCGTGCTCCAGGCGGACCCGCCGGCAGATCACAAGGACTACCTGCACCGTGCCGGTCGCACGGCGCGTGCGGGGGAGACCGGTCGCGTGGTGACCCTGGCACTGCCGCACCAGAAGAAGGGCGTGCAGCGCATGCTCGAGGCCGCCGGTGTGGACGCCAACCCGACCAAGGTGACTCCGCAGGACTCCGCGGTGCTGGAGACCGCCGGTGGCCGTGAGCCTTCCTTCGAGGCGATCCCGCAGTCGGTGCTCGACCGCCTGCTGCGCCCGAAGCGTCCCCAGGGTCGTGGCAACTACCGCGGTCGCCCGCAGCGCCGCAACGGCGGCTTCGACCGCGAGCGCGGCAACCGCGTCGCCGGTGGCTACCGGGGCAACCGCTGATTTCAGCCCTGGCGGCAGCTGACTGCTGCTGACAACGAGACCGGCCCCGCACGCGATCAGCGTGCGGGGCCGGTCTCGTTGTCTGTGGTGTCAGTCGTAGAGGCGGTTGCGCGAGGTGAAGACCTCAAGCGGATTAAGAGGTCCTTCGATGGTCGCGGTGCCGGGGATGGCAGTCCACGCGCCACCATCGACGCTGACGTCGCCGCCGTAGACCACCGTGATGTGCGGCTCGACCGTCGCCGCGCCCGAGTATTCGTGCGTGATGTCACCGTCTGGGTGTTGACCACCGAGCGAGCTGGTCGGGCCGATCGAGTTCCCGTCGCCAAAGTGGTAGGTCGCCGACTCCAGGACCGGACGGATGCGCACCTCGTAACCGATGATCTCGGTGGTGTCGATCTCGTCGGGTTCGAAGCCATCCTCTGGCCAGACGAGTTCATAGAAGACCGGCAGGTTGACGAGCGTGCGGCCATCCGGTGGCTCAATCGACATCGTGGGCAGAGCGAAATCGGTCTGGTGGAACTGCTCGAGAATCATCTCCTCGGTGAGTTCTTGACCGCCCTCGCCCGACCTGGGTGGAACTTCCGATCGATAGCACGTCGGGAACACCAGCACGAAGATTCCGACTTCGCCAGAGTCCTCCACTGTCCGACGATATACGTCAGAGTATGGTCCCGAACTCCCAGGAACTCGTTCTTCGCAGTAGGTTGTGGCGAACTCACAACTTACTCGATCAGGGAAGTGGGGATCATTCCCTGGGCATCTGATAACGGCTGAGTACTCGTACCATTTATCTGGGTTTTTCGGGTCCGTTTTGGGTGGGTAGGCACGGCTGAGTGCGCGCGTTTCTGAGAGTGTCAACCCAATATATTTCCCTGGTGGGACGATGATACATTCTTTTATGACAGGCTTTTTGCAGAGTGGGACAGTAACGGTTGCGGGACCGCCACCTAAGCCAGAACTTACTGCAGTGACACTTGCGACCATTGCGGCTAGAAGCATGATCACTCCGCTTGGATCTCGAGGATTTTCCAGCCGTCGTCAACCCAATGAAGTCGGATCGCCATCTCGAAAGACGAAGGTTCAAGTCCCTCCTCGACGACAGTCCCATCCTTGTCGAGTGTGGCAGGGACAGGCTGTGTAACGCTTGCGAGAATTACCATCGACTCGCCGGTGGAGCGAGCCTCTAAGGGATCGAACGTGATTACTGGACCATCGCTGTGATGCTCGTTGCTTGTGTAGCTATCAACAAGTTCCTGGAAATTCTGACACGTTTGGCAATCGGGATCAGCCAAGTTATCCAGCAGCCCAGGAGTGGAAGTTGACGTCGAGTAGTTGAGTGAGTTCAAGTAGTGCTCGGCAAACGCAGCAGCTCCAGCCTCGGAGTCCTCGGTCGCCTCGTCGGGCAACTCAGGCGGCCCAGCAACCTCGGTCGTCTCGACCACATCCGGGGGAGACGAGGTCTCCACCACATCGTCCGGCGGCGCCTCCGTCGTCGGGGCGGCGTCTGTTGTGGGGGCGGTCTCGCTCGTCAGCGCGTCCTCGCCCGTCGGTGGATCAGCGGGTTCAGCCTCGCCGCTGCATCCAGCCAGGAGGGCGCCTGCAGCAATCAGCGTCAACGTCATCGTCTTCAAGGAGTGGCCTCCTCAGTCGGCACGCCCGCAGATCCCCACGAGCCGGTCGTGCCAGACAGTCTCACCCGCGGCGGCCACGCATAACGTTGTCCACAGGTAAAATCTGTGTATAGACGCCTCAGACGAAGCGGTTGTTGATCCGTGACTCCCGGAGCTCATGCAGTTGCCGGACGACGTCGTCGGTCGGCCCGGCGGGTGATGGACCAGCGAACTCGCCATGGGTCTGCAGGTGCAGCGCACCCATCCGTTCGTCCAGGTCAGCGGCGGTCTTGGCGGCGTCCTGGAGTTGCACCAGCAGGTCCTCGGGCACGGAGTCGCGATACTTGTAATAGATCTTGTGCTCCAGGCTGGCCCAGAAGTCCATCGCGACGGTGCGCAGCTGCAGCTCGACGGTGACCGGCACGATCCGGTCCGAGAGGTGCACGGGCACCCGGATCAGCCCGTGCAGGCTCCGATAACCGTTGGGCTTGGGGTTGTCGATGTAGTCCTTGACCTGCAGCACCTCGACATCGGGTTGCGAGATCAGCATGTCGTAGACGTTGTAGACGTCCCGCACGAAACTGCAGGCCACCCGCACGCCGGCGATGTCGGTGATGTTGTCCCGGATCGCCTCAAAGGACGGGTCCAGGCCGCGGCGCCGGATCTTCTCCAGGATCGACTCCGGCGTCTTCAGCCGGGTCAGCACGTGCTCGATCGGGTTGTAGTCGTGCAGGTGGGTGAACTCCTCCTGCAGGATCGAGATCTTCGTCTCGACCTCGTCCATGCCGAACTTGTACTCCATCATGAAGCGGGTGAAGTCGGCGCGCACCCGAGCGAGGTCACCCGAGGCGCCGAGTTGGCTCAGTTGATTGCTGGCGGGCATCTTTGCAGGGTCCACATGATCACCGTATGCCGTCTGGCTGAGTCGCACCTGAAGGTCTCCTGAGGAATGGGGCAGGGGAGTGCGGGCGAGCCCGCGGACCGGTGGACCGGTCCGCGGGCTCGTTGCCGTGCCGTGGTGTGCTCAGAGGGAGCGCGCCATGCTGCGGCGCAGCAGCCACGTCCCCAGGAGCAGGACGCCAGCGGCCATCGCGAGCAACACACCCAACTGCGGGAGGATGTCGACGAGACTGCCGTTGTTGCGCTGGATGGCGGCAAAGGCGTCATAGCCCCACGCGTGCGGCGTGATGTGGGCGATGGTGCGCATGGTCTCGGGGAAGATCTCCAGGGGCATCATCCCGCCACCGATCGCGGCCAGCACGAGGCCGAGTCCGACGCCGGCACCGACGGCCGCGCCCTCGTTGTCCAGGATCGACCCCAGCACCATGGCCGCGCCGGCCGCGACCAGCGCAAACACCGCCAGCACCAGCAGTGACAACCCGATGTTGCCCCAATCCACACCGAACATCAGCCAGGTCGCCAGCATAATGTAGCCACCTTGGAAGAAGGCGATCACCCAGCGCCCGAGGGACTGCCCGGCGATGGCCGACAGGGTGCTGACCGGCGAGGCCAACGTGCGGCCCATCACCCCTTGACGTCGCGCGTTGATCAGGGTCGAGGACCCGGCCAACGACGTCAGGAAGGTGAACAGCAGCAGCTGTGAGGAGGCCCCGAGGTCAAACTGGCCCAGTCCCTGGAACTCCTGGGCCAGCTCATCGACGCTGGTGACCTGAAGTTTCGGCGTGGCCACCTGGCCTGCTGCGGCGTCGAGTGCCTGGTTCGCCTCGTCGGCTGTGGCTCCGGCGCCCTCGAGTGCACTGACCTGGATCTGTCGGAGGTCAAGGTTCCCGACGGCGACCTGGACGCGTTGCTGCGCGGCCGTGCTCGTCGAGGCGTTGCCGGCAATGATCTCCAGCTCGACGGGGTCACCCGCAGCGTTGGCTGCCGCGGCCTCCTCGTCGACCACGAGGCCGGCGTCGGTCCGTCCTCGGGCGACCTGCTCGAGCATGGCGTCGTGGTCGGCATACGAGACCGAGACGTCGCCCTGCTCAAGTTGCTCTGCCACGGCGGTGCGCAAGTCGCTGTCCGGGCCGCTGATGGTCACGCTTCCCGAGTTGCCCGAGCCGCCGAACTGCGAGCCCAGGACGAAGACCAGGATCAGCGGGAAGATGAAGGTGAAGAAGATGTTGCCCTTGTCCTTGACGAAGCGTCGGAGCTCGACGCCTGCAATGGCGAGTGCGGACCTCATGCCATCGCCCCCCGGTCCGGCAGGATCCGGGCAATGACGAGTGCCACCGCCGCAAACCCGAGCATGATCAGGACAGGCGTGCCGATGTCAGCCAGGCCGCCGCCCCCACTGGTGATCCCCAGCCCGCGGATCATCGCGCCCACCGGGTTGAGGTCGAGGATCGTGCCGAGCAGCCCGGTCCCGCTCATCGGGAAGAAGGCGCCACCGGCGATGCCGAGCACCATGGCCAGGATGGTCTGGATGACGGTGGCCTGCTCGGTGGTCTTCGCCAGCTTGATCACGATGAAGGTCAGCGATGTGGTCGCGATCACGGCACTGATGATGAGCACTGCGATCGGCAGCGGTGAGCCGAAGTCGACACCGAAGAGCATGCTGCCCGCTGCGAGCAGGATGGAGGTGGCGACGACGCCGAGGCAGAAGCTGCTGAGCACCTTTGACAACGTCACCAGCATCGGGTTCATCGGCATCGAGCGCAGCCGCGCCAGCGTGCCGAACTCACGCTCAGCGAGCAGGCCGAGCACACCGAAGCTGACGGTGAACATCAGGAACAGCCCGGCCTGACCGGCAACCAGTGCACCCTTGGGGTCCAGTTGCTGGTCGGAGGCCTGCCCCTGAGCCAGCGTGATCGCCGACTCACCGGTGGCCACCTGCTGTGCCAGTCCGCCGAGGTCTGCTGCGGGCAGCCCCAGGGCAGCACCGGCGGTCGTGGTCACCGCGCTGGCACCCGCACGGTCCAGGAAGCCCTGCACCACCGAGAGCACGACGCCGGTCTCGATGCCGGAGCCATCACCCTCGATGGCCTCGACCTCGACCGGCTCACCGGCCATCAGCGCGGTGGAGAACCCCTCGGGGATCACCAGGCCAAGTTTGGCGTCACCGGACTCGGCGCGCGCCTGCACGTCGGCGGCGGAGGTCTCGGTCACCTCGACGTCGAGGCCGATCTCGGGCAGGGTCTGCACGAGGGCCGCGGCGAGCTGGTCGCCCTCCGGGGCGGAGACGGCGACGGTCGCGGTGTCCAGGTCCATGTCCATGGCGTCGCCCATGACCAGGTTCATGGCCCCCATCAGTGCCAGCGGCACGACGACGGCAAAGATGATGACCGACTTGTCTCGCAAGCGTTGGACCAGGTCGGTCTTGAGCAGTGTGAAGAGTTGTCTCATGGTCAGTCCCGCAGCGCTTTGCCGGTGAGGTGCAGGAAGACCGACTCGAGGTTGGGTCGGCTGATCTGCACATCGCTCAACTGCATGCCCGAGGAGGTGGCGGTGGTGACGATCTGGGCGACCGCAGTGGGTGCGTCGTGCACCGTGAGCTGGAGGTGCCCGCGCTCGGGGTTGGCCTGAGCGACCGAGTCGAGTCTGAGCAGCGCCTCCGCGGCGGTCGTGGTGTCTCCGGAGCCGCTCAGCTCGATGTTGTCGACGCCGCCGGTGAGCCGGATCAACTCATCGCGAGTGCCCTCAGCCTGCAGCGTGCCGGAGTCGATGATGCCGATCCGGTCACAGAGCCGCTCGGCCTCCTCCATGTAGTGCGTTGTGTAGATCACGGCCATGCCCTCGTCGGCCAGTGCTTCCACCGACTCCAGGATGGCGTTGCGCGACTGCGGGTCAACGCCCACGGTCGGCTCATCCAGGATCAGCAGGGTGGGTTTGTGGAGCAGCCCGATGCCGATGTTGAGTCGGCGCTTCATGCCGCCGGAGAAGTCCTTGGTCGGGCCCTTGGCGCGGTCGGTGAGCCCGGTGAGCTCGAGCACCTGGCCGACGCGGGACTTCAGCTCCCCGCCGGTCAGCCCCTGCAACTTGCCAAAGAAGTTGAGGTTCTCTCGGGCGCTCAGGTCGGGATAGATCGCCAGGTCCTGCGGCACCAGTCCGAGGTGACGCTTGGGTGCCACCTTCTTGGGCCCCATCTGCTGGCCCATGACGGTCACGCTGCCCTCATCGGCCTCGAGGAGGCCGGCGACCATCGAGATCGTGGTCGTCTTGCCCGCGCCGTTCGGCCCCAGCAATCCATAGGTCTCACCGGGCGCCACCGTGAACGACACGCCGTCGACCGCGGTCAGGTCTCCGAAGCGCCTAACCAGGCTGTCCACGACGAGGACAAACTCTTGGCCCCCTGTTGCTGTTGGCTGCACTGCTGTCTGCGTCATGTCCCAGTCCTCTTCGTCAGTGATTTCCCCACGAGCATCAGCCTAAAGACCGAGTGGCCCTGAGCGACAGGGATATCTGTCACATCTCCACCAGAAGAAGTGTCACATGCACCGCTTCGCGCAGGTGACTGAAAACCCGTTGCCACACAACGGCACTCGGGACTAACATCATCTCCAGGAGGAGAGCAGTGCTCTCACTATGCGAGGGGATGTCCGATGATTGCCACCCAGACCCAACCCGCGATCGACCGGCCAGCGGAGCGCCGCGGCCGTGACCGGCTCATCGCACCGACCGTGGGCACCGGAGCGCTGATGCTGATCTATCTGCTCGCCCGGCCCTATGGCGACGCCAGTGGGGCCACGACACCCGAGGCTGCGGACGCCTTCGCGAGCATTTGGTGGGTGGTGGCCCACGTCGCCGGTGCCCTGACGCTGGCCTCCTATGCGTGGCTGGCCCTGCGCCTGGCCGATCTCGTCCCGGGTGTGGCCGGCTCGCTGTCCCGCGCGTTAGGGCTGGGCGGGCTCGTGCTCGCGCTGCCCTACTTCGGTGCCGAGACCTTCGCCCTGCACGTCATCGGCAAGCAGGCGGTCGCAGGCAACACGGCGGTCCTCGACCTCGTCGAGCCGATCAGGAATCAGCCAGTGGCGATGACGATGTTCGGGCTCGGCCTGGTGCTGTTGGCTGTCTCGGCGGTGCTGCTCGCCATGACCTGGTGGCGCTCGGGCACCGGCCCGGCGTGGGCAGTCTGGCCGTTGACGGCCGCGGTGGTGCTCTTCCTGCCGCACTTCTTCCTGCCCCCGGGTGGGCGCGTGGCCTACGGCGTGCTGTATGCCGTGGCGTGCGTTCTCCTCCTCCTCGGCCTGACCCGTGGTCGCCTGCGGTGACCGCGCGCGTGGCACCATGACCTGGTGAATCTGACCGGCCCGCGACGGAGGTTCTCGCTGCAGCGACTGGTGCGCCGCACCGTGAGCCGCGCGGTCACGCGTCAGGAGATGTGCAACGGCAACACCGAGACCTGGCGCCAGATGCTCTCCCGCGACTCGATTATCGTGTGGCACTTCCGCAGCTGGCGCCGCAAGCAAGAGCGGATCCACCAGTGGGTCAGTGACCCGAGCAGCGTGCTGGAGCGGGCTGCCGCCGGAGGCCGTGCACCGGATCGGGAGCCACCGGAGGTGCTGCACCTGCGCAGCTCCTCGCAGACCGAGGCCTGGTTGGCCACACTGGGACCATGACACCGAGCAAGGACGCCCACATCACTCACCCGCAACCTCGCGCCGGCACGCACGCGGTGACGAACCAGGCGCCGCCCAGGGTCGACGTGAACGAGTTCACCGGCAACCAGGTGCTGGCCGAGGGCGTCTCCACCTTCGGTGCCAGTTGGGCTGTCTTGCAGCTGGACACAGTGGGTGCCCTGGTCGGCTCGTCGTCCTTCCAGCAGGACGCCCGGACCGCCCACACCAGCCCGCCCGTGCTGCGCACCCACGACCGCTGGGGCCAGCGGATCGATCAGGTCGACTACCACCCGGCTTACCACCGGATCATCGGTGACGCCGTCGCCCACGGCGCCCACACCAGCGCCTGGGCGACCCCGCGAGCCGGCGCGCACGTCGCCCGGGCCGCGACGTTCATGCTGTTCGCGCAGGTCGAGCCGGGCCATGCCTGCCCGATCTCCATGACGCACTCGGCCGTGCCCGCCCTGCGGGCCACCCCGGAGCTGGCCGACCGCTGGCTGCCACGGGTCTACGGGACCGGCTATGACGGCATACTCCGTGCTCCGGGAGACAAACCCGGAGCGCTGTTCGGCATGGCGATGACCGAGAAGCAGGGCGGCTCGGACGTGCGCGCCAACACCACGCGCGGTGAACAGGTCGGGGGAGGGGACTATCTGCTGACGGGGCACAAGTGGTTCTGCTCAGCCCCGATGTCGGACGCCTTCCTGGTCCTCGCACAGACCTCGCGCTCGGGGACCGAGGAGGGACTGAGCTGCCTGCTGGTGCCGCGCGTGCTCGAGGACGGCACCCGCAACGTCTTCGCGATCCAGCGGCTCAAGGACAAACTCGGCAACAAGTCCAACGCCTCCAGCGAGGTCGAGTTTGACGGCACCGTCGGGCACCTGGTGGGCGAGCCCGGCCGCGGCGTCCGCACCATCATCGAGATGGTGGCGCGCACCCGACTGGACTGTGTGCTGGGCAGCACGGCGGGGATGCGGCAGTCCGTGGCCGAGGCGCTGTGGCACGTGCGCCACCGCTCGGCCTTCGGTGCGACGCTCATCGACCAGCCGGCGATGACCGCCGTTGTGGCCGACCTGGCGCTGGAGGCCGAGGCTGCGACGCTCACCTCGCTGCGGCTGGCCCAGGCGCACGAGGACGACGCCTCCGACCAGGAGATCGCCTTCCGTCGACTGGCCACGGCCGTGTCGAAATACTGGATCTGCAAGCGCGGTCCGCATCACGCCTATGAGGCGTTGGAGTGTCTGGGTGGCAACGGCTACACCGAGGACTTCCCGCTGGCGATGCGTTATCGCGAGCAGCCGGTGATGGCGGTCTGGGAGGGCTCGGGCAACGTCATCGCCCTCGATGTCCTGCGGGCGATGGGCCGAGAGCCGGAGACCGTCGAGGCATTACTGGCCGAGCTCGCGCTCGCCGAGGGGACCCACCGCGACTACGACCGCCACCTGGCGCGACTGCGCGCGCAGCTGGGCGCTGCACAGGGACAGGACCTCGCCGGTCTCCAGGCCGGCGCACGCCGGCTCACCGAAACTCTGGCCCTGGCGCTCCAGGCGAGTTTGATGATCAGGCATGCCCCGGCATACAGCTCCGAGGCCTTTGTCGCGGCCCGACTGGGGGAGGACCGTGGCGCGCAGTTTGGAGTGCTGCCCGCCGGCGCCGACCTGGCCTCGATGCTGGGCCGACACTGATGCGCATGAGTGTCTCGGGCCCGATCCAGGACTGAGAGACCGGACCAGCGGACCGCTCAGGCAGAATAGTCGATCGACCGGATCGACCTGAGGGGATGAGGATGACCGAGTCCGGCTATCGCAGCCCGATGAACCCGACCCAGCGACAGCATGCCGCCTCTCGGGTGCGGCGGTGGCTGGGTGCTGCCGAGATCGACGCGCTGCTGGGGGCGAGCGGCGAGGACGCGGCGACCCAGTTGCTGCTGGAGAACACTCCGGCGGTGACCACCGACTCCGTCGAGGACGGTTGGGACCTGCTGGAGTTTGAGCGCGCCGACCTCCCTGAGAGTGCGGCAGAGCACTGGGGCAGGTTGTGTCGCCGGGTCGGGGGTCTGGCGGTGATCTTGGCCTTCGTGGGTCTGGTGGCCGGGCTCGTCGTGGGCATGGTCGGCACGGAGCACGACGACGCGTTCGAAGCGCTGCCGGGGATGCTGGGCGGAATCTTGCTGCCAGTCCTCGGCGTGCTGGGTGGGGCTGGTCTCCTGCTGGTAGTCGTTGGTGGCTTCCTCGGGTCCGTTGCCAAGGTGATCGACGCGCGTGCCGTGGCGAGGTGGGCCGCAGCCAGACCGGGGCAGGCTCAGCGGGGGCTGCCGACGCAGGAGCCGATCAGCAGGCTCCTGGGCTGGTTTGTGGCAGTCTCGATCATCGGCTGGGGCGTCGGCGGGTTCACTGGGATCTTCGGCATCTGGCTCATGGGTGAGGGGGACTTCGCAGTCTGGGGCCCGCTGGTGGCCGCGGCAGCGCTGTGTCTCGTGGGTTTCCTCTCCGCGCGGGCCGGGCGGGCCGTCGCCCGGGCGGCGGCCGTCGCCGACAGGCACCTCTATGTGCTGGGCAAGCGCGAGCGGGGTCTGCCGCTCGACGTGGCCACCTCTGTGGCCGAGTCGGTCCTGGTGGTTTCCGACCCGATGGTCGTGACGTATGCGGCTGAGGAGTTCACGGCATACCCCCTGACGACCCGGCTGTCAGAGGAGGACTTGCGCACACGACGCGAGAGGGGGGCCGTTGATGGCTACACCGAGGTCATCAGTCCGTCGGGCACGGCCCCGCTCGTGACCCGGGAGACCACAAACCACGAGCACCACGACGACCGCCACTGGCAGCGGGAGTATGCCGGGGGCTGGCTCGTCGCGAGCGGCCGCACCCTGGACTTCGGTCGGCCTGCCTGGCTGATGGTGCGGGATCGCCCCGAGCGGTTCGCCCAGGAGGTGCTTCCGCTCTTCGAGGATCACTTCGGGCTCGAGAAGGGCAGCGTCACACTCGTGCCCCCAGAGCAGCTGCCCGAGGACGAGTTCTGGATCAAGGACTGGGTGAAGGCCCGTGGCTGACTCGATCTGACCCAGGATCAGCGACGTGCCGTGGCTGCGCTTGCCGCCAAGGCGCTCACGCAATGACAGCCATCATCCTGTCCGGGTCTGGACTCAGACAGGATCTTCGAGGAGGGGACGGATCGGCTGGGGTCAGCGGAAGCGGTTCTGGCCACCCTGAAGGAGGGATTGTTCGTGACGACCGCCTCGATCGGTCATGGAGCAACGGTAGCCCGTGTAGACATATTCGTCTACAACCGTCGCGTCGATGAACCTGCGGAACCATCCGCGGACCCGGGCGCGTCCGATGACACGGCAGGATGTCATCGGACGCACCACGGGAGGATGTTGATGTACGACAGGATCACTCAGGACGTGCTGCCGCTGTTTGATGAGCGCCACGGGTTGATGCCCGACAGCCTGAGCGCCCAGGCGCCGGAACAGGTGCCCGCTGATCAGTTCTGGATCCGTGACTGGGTCCGAGCCCACGCAGACGAGGCTGGGTGAACGAGGTGTCGGACGACGCGCAGGACCGAGCCACGCAGGACAGTGCCGGGGTCACGGACGGACAGCGCCGCCGCGCAGCGCTCCGGCTGCGCCGCTGGCTGGGAGCCGAGCCGATGGATGCCCTGCTCGGAGCCCAGGGGGCCGACGACGCGGGCACCCGGTTGCTGGCCAACCACCCCGTCGTGACGTCCGAGAGCGTGCAGGACGGCTTGGACCTCCTCGCGGCCCGACGCAACGACCACCCCGGCGGCTTGCGGGTGGAGCGGCTCGGCACCGTGCTGACGCGGGCGCGGGTGGTCGCCTGGACACTCTTCGTCGTGGCGGCCATCCTCCTCGTTGCTGCCGCGATCATCCTCTCCGACACCGGGGACTCCGATCTGATCTTCGAGGAACTGGCCGACCGGCTGGGAGGCAGCGGCGCAGTGCTGGTCGTGCCCCTGCTCATCCTGTTTGCCGTGGCCGTGGTCCTGGTCTGGGTGACGGCGAGTTGGCGGCACGTGATCGCCCTCGGTGAGGCACGCCATGCCGTCCGCTGGGCCGCAGACCGCCCCGGTCAGGTGACGCGCGGGCTGCCGGTCGTCGAGCCGTTCAACGGGTTCCGGGGTTGGCTGATCGGCCCGGCGGTCATCTGCTGGATCGTGGCCGCCCTGACGCTCGCCGTCGTGCTGTGGATGGCGGCGGACGGGGAGATCGCTGTTGTGCCACTGCTGGTCGGGGTGGGGCTGGGCCTGGTCGGCTGGCTGTTCTTTGCCGGGCAGCGTGCCCTCGCCCGCATCGCGAGGATTGCCAACGACCACCTGGTCCTGCTCCGCCCCCGGGAGCACTCGTTGCGGATGACGCCGGCCACGGCTCTGCGGGAGCGGTTCCTGATCCTGAAGGAGGGTGCGTTCGAGACGACGGCCTCGGAGGAGCGGACGGTCTATCCGTTCACCGTGCAGCTGCCTGCCGATGAGTTGAAGCGCCTCCATGAGCAGAACGATCAGGACTTTGAGCCCGAGCGGACCATGATCGGCGCGCCAGACGAGGCGCCACTGGTCACCGCCGAGAAGCCCGGCGATGAGTCGACGCTGGAGGGCTATTTCGAGCGGGAGTATGCCGGCGGCTGGCTGGTCGCGCAGGCTCGGACCGGGGACGGGGCCTGGGGTAAGAACAGGCGTGCCTGGATCATCGTGCGTGACCACCCGGAGCGCTTCTCGCAGGAGGTTCTGCCCCAGTTCGGCGACCGTCACGGGCTGGTGCCCAGGAGCCTTCGCCTCCTCGATGAGCCCCAGCAGGTGTGGACCGAGGGTGCGTGGATCGAGTCCTGGATCCGGCGCCACGACAGCGACGAGTGGCCGTTCTAGCCCTCACGCAGTCTGGCACCGCGCCAGGTGGCCTAGTGGATCGCGGTGATCGGGGCCGCCGCCGGGATGCCTGACCCGTCCCGCTTGCCGTTGGCATCGGGCAGCTCGACCGCAGCGCCGTTGCCGGACGCGGCCATCGGGGGAGCGGCACCGGCCCAGCCCAGAAGCAGCGCGTCCTCGCCGCGCAGGAACCGGTGGCAGCGCACGCCGCCGGTGGCGCGGCCCTTGGCGGGATATTCCTCGAATGGGGTGACCTTGACCGACCCGGTCTGGGTGCCGGGGAGCGCGCCCGAGGACCCGGAGACCGTGACCACGACGTTCTCGGCCGAGGAATCGACCGCCCAGAAGCCCTGCACGGCAGCGTCCTTGGCCAGTTTGATGCCGGCGATGCCACCACCGCTGCGGCCCTGGGCGCGCACGCCCGAGGCGCTGAAGTGCAGCAGCTGAGCATCGTTGGTGACGAAGACCAGCTCCTCCTCGCCGGTGGTCAGCTCGACCGCGCCGACGACCTGGTCGCCGTCCTTGAGGGAGATGACCTCAAACTCGTCCTTGTTGCCGGGATAGTCCGGGTTGACCCGCTTGACGATGCCGTTGCGGGTGCCGAGCGCCAGCCCCTGACCTGTGTCCTCCAGCGAGCAGAGCGCCAGTGGCAGTGCGCCAGCCGGCAGGTCGACGAAGGCCGCCAGGGGAGCACCGCCAGAGAGTGTCGGTGCACCGTTGGTCGGGGGCAGCGTCGGCAGCTCGAGGGCGCTGATGCGCACGAGCGTGCCGGACGAGGTGACCAGACCGACCGACCCGCGGGCGGTGGTGCGCACCGCCGAGACGATGACGTCGTGCTTGCGGCGTGACCCTCCGGTGCCCAGTGGCTCATCGGTCGAGGTGCGTGCGAGCAGCCCGGTGGAGCTGAGCAGCACCCAGCACGGGTCGTCGGTGACCTCCAGCGGGGTGGAGGCTGCGGCGGTGGCGGACACGCCGTCGGACTCCAGCAGGACGGTGCGCCGTGGGGTGCCGTGCTCCTTGGCGACCGCGGCGAGCTCGTCGGAGACCAGGTTGAGCAGCAGCTGGTGGTCCTCGAGCAGCGCGCGGAGCGCCTCGATGTCTCGCAGCAGCTCGTCGCGCTCGGTCTCCAGCTCGATGCGGGAAAACTTGGTCAGGCGGCGCAGTTGCAGGTCCAGGATGTAGTTGGCCTGCAGCTCGGAGAGGTCGAAGACCTGGATCAACCGCTCGCGGGCGGTCGCCACGTCATCGGCGGCGCGGATCAGCTGGATGACCTCGTCGATGTCGAGGATGGCGATGAGCAGGCCCTCGACCAGGTGCAGGCGCTCCTCCTTGCGGCGCAGCCGATAGGCCGTGCGCCGGCGCACCACGTCGGTGCGGAACTCGACATAGACCTTGAGGAGCTCGCGCAGCCCGAGGGTGCGCGGCTGCCCCTCGACCAGGGCGACGTTGTTGATGCCGAAGCTCTCCTCCATCGGGGTGAGCTTGTAGAGCTGGGCCAGGACGGCCTCGGGGTTGAAACCGTTCTTGATCTCGATGACCAGGTGCAGGCCCTTGGTGCGGTCGGTCAGGTCGTTGATGGCGCTGATGCCCTGCAACTTCTTGGACTGCACGAGGGTCTTGACCTTGTCGATGACCTTCTCCGCGCCGACCAGATAGGGCAGCTCGGTGACCACGATGCCCTTGCGGCGGGCGGTGATGTTCTCGATGCGGGCCAGGGCGCGGGTGCGGAAGGATCCGCGGCCACTCTCATAGGCGTCGCGGATGCCGTCCAGTCCGACGATCCGACCGCCCTGGGGCAGGTCGGGGCCGGGCACGAAGCGCATCAGGTCATCCAGGCTCGCGTCCGGGTGGGCGATCAGGTGCCGTGCGGCGCCGATGACCTCGCCGAGATTGTGCGGCGCCATGTTGGTCGCCATGCCGACCGCAATGCCCGAGGCGCCGTTGACCAGCAGGTTCGGGAACGCTGCGGGCAGCACGTCCGGCTGCATCAGCTGGTCGTCATAGTTGGGGACGAAGGCGACGGTCTCCTCGTCCAGGCTGCCCGTCATCAGCAGCGCGGCAGGTGCTGGGCGGGCCTCGGTGTAGCGGCTGGCGGCCGGCCCGTCGTCCAGCGAGCCGAAGTTGCCGTGCCCATCGACGAGCGGCAGGCGCATCGTGAAGGGCTGGGCCATGCGCACCAGGGCGTCATAGATCGCGGTGTCACCGTGTGGGTGGTACTTACCCATCACGTCGCCGACCACGCGCGAGCTCTTGACGTGCGCCTTGTCCGGGCGCAGCCCCATCTCGTGCATCCCAAACAGGATCCGGCGCTGCACCGGCTTCAACCCGTCGCGGGCATCCGGCAGCGCCCGGGAGTAGATCACCGAGTAGGCATACTCCAGGAAGGCTCCCTGCATCTCGTCCCGGACGTCGATGTCGATGATCTTCTGCTCGACATCGAACAGGTCCGGTCCGGGTGGGGTGCGGCGCGCCATACTTTTAAGGGCCTCCGTGCGGGGTCAGGTGTGCGGGTGGATCGCCCTCGATCGTATGTCGTGGGTCGCCTCGATCAAGGCAGGCCACGCGCCACCGCCAGGAATGGCTCAGGCGCGGTCCCAGTGCAGCAGCGAGGTGTCCAGCGCGAGTTCCTCGGCGTCCAGGCCCCGCTGCACATCGCGCATCACCTCCTCGTCGATGGTCCCGCGGTCGCGCTCGCGCACCAGGATGTCGCGCTGGTGGCGGATCATCTTGCGGCGCAGCTCGAGCCGCGCCTGCTGTGCCGCAAGGTCGAGGCCGCGGTCCTCCGCCTCCTCGGTGCGCGCGTCATCCTCCTGGCGGGCCAGCCGCAGATTCATCGAGTTGACCAGCAGGGCAATGAGTTTGGGGTCATAGCGCTCCGACAGCTCCGCACGGTTGGTCTCAAGGTGCTCGATGCCCTCGGTCATCGTGATGGTCAGCAGGTCACGCTCCTCCTGACGGTCACGCTGGTCCTGCCCGAGATCGCGCACCTCCAGCCTCCTGATGACCAGCGGCAGGGTCAGCCCCTGGAGCAGCAGGGTGCCGATGGTCACGAAGAACGCGACGAAGACGACGATGTCGTGACCAGGCACCGGGAGGCCGGAGTCGGTGATGACCGGCACGGCTGCCGCGGCAGCCAGGGTGACCACCCCGCGCATGCTGGTCCAGGAGAGCACCGTGAGCTCGCGCCAGTTCATCGCGGGCTCCTCAACCAGGGCGGTGGGCAGCGCCCGCCGACCAGCGAATCGGTTGCGTCCCCGACTGCGGGCCCTGGACCTGGCCCGCGCCTCGAGCCGCTCGCGCGCCCGCATCCGCCGGGCCTGCTGGGAGCGAGAGGCGTAGTAGGTCCCGAAGATGAACGCCGGCCGGATCAGGATGACGACAACAAGGATCACGACAGCGACCAGCACGGTGCTCCAAACGCCCCGGTCACTGGCGGCCAACGACTCGGCGATCGGCTTCATCTGCAGGCCGATCAACGCGAAGACGACACCCTCCAGGAGCAGGTCGATCGCTGACCACACCGGACGCTCGGTGAGGCGAGCGGCATACCCCGTCTTGGGAGAGTTGAACCCGATCCACAGGCCCGCCGCCACCACGGCCAGCACCCCCGATCCACTCAGCTCCTCGGCCCCGATGTAGGCCAGGAAGGGCACCAACAGGCCCAGCATCGTCTCGGTGACCGGGTCGGTGACGTGCATCCGGATCCAGTGGAAGATGACGCCGAGCACCAGTCCGACCGCCACCCCGACGACCACGGCGAGGGCAAAGATCTCGAGGTCGTCCCACACGGTCAGCGCCGTCCCGCCGATGACCAGCAGGAAGACCTTGAACAGGGTCAGCGAGGCCGCATCGTTGATCAGACTCTCGCCGGACAGCACCGTCATCACGTGGCGGGGGAGCCCGAGCCGCCGACCGATCGCGGCAGCCGACACCGCGTCCGGCGGTGCCACGATGGCGCCGAGCAGCAGCGCCGCAGGGAGCGTCATGTCGGGCACCATCCAATAGGCCGTCAGCCCGACCACCCCCGCGGTGACGGCGACCAGGCCCACGCCGAGGCGACTGATGTGCTTGCGGCTGCGGGTGAAGTTGAGCAGCGAGACATCCAGGGCGGCTGAATAGAGCAGCGGTGGCAGGACCAGGGTCAGGATGACGTGGGAGTCGATCTCGAACTCGGGGATCCACGGCAGGCCGGCGGCAGCCAGCGCGACGCCGGTCACCAGCAGGGGTGCGGGCCAACCACGATGACGGGCGATCGCGGTCAGACCCACGCACGCCGACACCAGCAGGATCATCGGGAGAAATTCCATGGCTCTCCGGTCTAGGCGGTCACAGCGCGTGTGGCTTAAGGTCACCCTCGTGACCAGGGTGATCCACACCGGCCAGGCCCTCGTCGACCTCGTGGTCGAGGTCGGCGCCATACCCCGACGCGGCGGCAACGTGATGGCACAGTCTTTCACCCGGTATGCCGGGGGGTCAGTCAGCGTGCTGGCTGCGGCCGCGCGGTCGGGGGCTGAGGCGGTCCATGCGGGGGCGCACGGAACCGGTCCGAACGGCGACCTGATCCGCGAGGCGCTCGCCGCCGAGGGGGTCGCGCTGTCCGCCGAGCCCGTTGGCGACCTCGACACGGCCGTCTGTGTGGTGCTGGTCGAGCCGACTGCTGAGCGCACCTTTGTCACGACCCTGGGGGCCGAGCGCCAGATCACGCCGGAGAGCCTGGGCAGCTCGGCACCCGTGGCGGGGGACCTGGTCTGTGTGACGGGCTACAGCCTGCTGGAGCCCACCCGTGAGCCGTTGCTGGCCTGGCTGGAGTCGCTTGAGCAGGGCGTGCAGGTGGTGCTGGATCCGGGTGCCGCCTTCGCCGGCTTGGAGCAGTCCGTGCGGGACCGGATGCTGGCGCTGACCGATGTCTGGACCAGCAACGCCGAGGAGGCGCACGAGCTGACCGGGTTGGAGGAGCTGACCGCCACGCTGCCGGCGATCGCCGAGCTGCTGCCCGACGACGCCGTGGTGATCGTGCGGGACGGGCCGGAGGGCTGCTATCTGTTCACCGGCGGGGGCGAGGTCGCCTATCTGCCGGGCTATCCGCAGGAGCCGGTCGACACCAACGGCGCTGGCGATGCCCACACCGGCGTGCTGGTGGCCGAGCTCGCTGCCGGGACCGATCCGCATACGGCCTGCACGCGCGCCAACGCTGCCGGGGCGATCAAGGTGACCCGCCGCGGCCCGGCCACAGCACCCACCCGAGCCGAGATCGACACCTTCCTCACCCAGGTGTGACGCACGAGTCCCCCCCGCATTTTGATAGAGGTCTCGCACGCCTTTCCCGTCTTTTGATAGAGGTTTCGCACGCGGACGGGGCGCACGTGGTCCCGGGAACCCCTGGCCGCCAATGAGGCCGGCGGGGGCAGACGGTGCCGCGCGACGCGACTTCTGCGGTCAGTCGCCGGATGGCCGCCGCAGGGAGGCATAGCCCGCGGCGTAATCAGCGGGCGTGACGTCGCGGGTGATCAGACGCTGCAGGACGAAACCAGGCATGACGCCGAACAGTGACTTGGCCACCATCTCTGGATCGGCGCCGGCATCGATGTGACCAGCGCTCTGCTGCGCGATGATCACGTCGGCAAGCTTGCTGCGCAGCAGGTCGATGCGGCTGGCCACGGCGTGCCGAACATCCTCGTTGCGCACCGCCTCGGCCCAGGCCGAGACAACCACCCGCGTCAGGTCGACTGGTGCTGCCTCCGCGCGCTCGACGATCATCGAGGTGAGCAGGCGAGTGACCTCGACGGGGGAGGGGACGGGATCGCGTGCCTGGACCTCGTCGATGGCCTGGTCCAGATAGCTCAGGGAGCGGTCGGCGATGGCGAGGATCAGCTCGTCCTTGCTGCTGAAATAGCCATAGACCGCTCCGGCCGAGAGCCCGGACCCGGCGATGACGTGGGCCATCGTCGTCTTGTGAAACCCCTCCTCGGCAACGCAGATCATCGCAGCCATGAGGATCTGCTCGCGGCGCTGCTCGCGGTGCTCATCGGTGACCTTGGGCATGCCTGACTGTAAAACCGAATAAACGTTCTTGACAACTGGCGAGGGTGGGAGGACAGTGGTTTAAACAGAAGGAACGTTCGTTTAAGGAGTGACCATGACAGTGCAGACCGTGCGAGACCGCTATGAAAATGCGGGGGAGACGAGCGAAACCGCTACGAAAATGCGGGTGGGGACACCGTGGTCGCGGATCGCGGGGATGGTGCTGGGGGTTGCGGCCCTGCTGTTCGTCGTCGCGACCGCCTTCTCCTGGCCTGCGCTCAACAGCGGTCCGCACCAGGTGCCGGTTGCCGTCGTGGCGCCGGAGCCGGTCGTTGAGCAGATCGGTGGCCAGGTGGCGCAGGGGCTGGGGGAGGACGCGCTTGACCTGCAGCCGGTGGCTGACCGGGCAGCCGCCGAGGCGGCCATCGCGGATCGTGAGGTCTATGGCGCCATCGTGCTGGGCCCCGACGGCGGCGAAATGCTCACCGCCTCGGCGGCCAGCCCGGCCATCGCGCAGCTCCTGGGGCAGCTGGCGAGCTCTGTGCCGGCGCAGGTGGGCGGACCGTTGCCGGTGACCGATCTCGCTCCGCTGCCGGCCGGCGACCCGCGCGGCGCCGGTCTGGCCTCGGCTGTCCTGCCGTTGGTCATTGCCGGGATCGTCTCGGGTGCCGCCAGTGGCCTCGCGGTGCGTGGCCGCGGTCGGCAGCTGAGCACTCTTGGTCTGCTGGCGGTCGCCGCGGCCCTGGTGCTCACCAGTGTCAGCCAACTGTGGCTGGGAGCCCTCGAGGGGTCGTTCTGGGTGAATGCCGGTGTCCTGGCGCTCGGCGTCGCCTCGGTCGGTGCGGTGGCACTCGGTCTGGTGAGCCGCCTTGGCCTGCCTGGGGTGGGCCTGACGGCCCTGGTCATGGTGCTGCTGGGCAGCCCGTTCTCGGGTGCCGCGACCGGGCCGGAGATGGTGCCGGTCGGGTGGGGCACCTTCGGGCAGCTCCTGCCACCGGGGGCCACCGGCACCGCGTTGCGCTCAGTGTCCTGGTTTGACGGTGCCGCCTGGCCGGCGTTGCTGGTGCTGGTCTGCTGGCTGGTCGTTGGACTGGTGCTGTTCGCCCTGCCAACCAGGAGGGCAGCTGCGGCGTCACAGTGACATGAAGACCTTCCGTTCACTGGCGACCGGCGTGGTCGCGATGGTGCTCGTGCTGGCCTGCAGCCTCGCCCAGGGGTCAGCTGCAGGCTCACCGACGGCCGACCCGGCGGCCGATCACTCACCGGGGGAGACGTCACCGAGCGCCGGCGACCTGGGCTTCTCGGTCGAGCGACTGGCCGGGAGCGACCGCTATGCGACGGCAGCAGCCATCAGTGGCGAGTTCTTCGCACCCGGGGTCCCCGTGGCGGTCGTCGCCACCGGAGCCAACTTCCCCGATGGCCTGTCGGCCGGCCCGGCTGCGGACGAACTCGGCGGGCCCGTGCTGTTCGTCACGAGGGACTCGGTCCCCGCGGTCACCCGCACCGAGCTGCTGCGGCTCAGGCCCCAGCAGATCGTGGTGGTCGGCGGGCTGGACGTCATCTCCTCGCCGGTGCGCTCACAGCTGGACGGACTAACCGACGGCACCGCCACCCGCCTCGCTGGCACCTCGCGCTATGACACGGCTGCCGCCGTGTCGGCCCACGCCTTTCCTGGCGGTGCCGACATCGCCTATCTCGCCACGGGCACCGCCTTCCCCGATGCCCTGGCGGGAGGGGCAGCAGCGGGGATCCAGGACGCGCCGATGCTGCTCACCCAGCGCAACCACCTCAGCTCGGCCACCCGGGTCGAGCTGGAGCGGCTCAACCCCGACCGGATCATGCTGCTCGGTGGCACCTCGGCGATCTCCGGTGCCGTCGCGGCGCAGCTGGAGGACCTCGCGATCGTCGAGAGAGTGTCTGGCCAAAACCGTTACGCCACAGCGCTGGCCGTCTCGCAACGGGTCTTCGGCACGGACCGCCCTGGCGTCCTGCTCGCGACTGGCAAGGGCTGGCCCGACGCGCTGTCCGCCAGTGCCGCAGTGCGGCACATGCGTGGCCCCATCCTGCTCACCACCGGGGCCACCCTGCCCGACGGGACGAGAACTGAGCTGAGCAGGCTCAGCCCAGACACGGCATACGTCCTGGGTGGCCGCAGCGCCCAGACCAACGAGATCCCCCGCGAGGTGCAGCGACGGCTGGGAGTCTGCTGGTCTGGGACCAGGCCGTCCGCCGGCGACCAGGAGGTGATCACGAGCGTGCCCGGGGCCACCAAGCAGATCGCCTACACCCTCGACATGGGCGGCCGGCTCACGGGGGCCGACGAGATCCTCGACTTCCTGATCGAGCACCAGGTCTGCACGACCTTTTTCCCGACCAGCATCATGGCCAACTCCCCGGAGGGTCGGCCGATCATGGCCCGGATCGCCGCGCACCCCGAGCTGTTCGAGATCGGCAACCACACCGTGCACCACTGCGATCTGGTCAACGGCGGCGGCGGGTCGCCGAGCGCGGCGCCGTGCCAGGTGGCGATGACCCGCAGCTTCGTGCAGCACGAGCTGACCGATGCCGAGCCGGTGCTGGAGTCACTCGCCGGGATGCAGGCCAACCCCTATTGGCGGCCACCGTTCGGGTCGCACAACTCGACCGTGCGGGGCTGGTTGGCCGACGTGGGCTACACCAAGACCGTCATGTGGTCCCGCGACACGATCGACTGGGACCCGGACACCACGGCAGCCCAGATCATCAGTCGCACAACCCTTCCGGCGCCGCCTGCAGGCACGATCGTGCTCTCGCACCTCGGTGGCTATGCGACGCCGGACGCCCTGCCGGTGATCGTCAGCAGCCTGCGCGCGCAGGGCTACACGTTCACCACGCTGTCGGACATGCGGGACTGAGGCCGAGATGGACGCAAGCCTGACTTCTACCCTGGTGGCTGTGCGTTCAGTGACCTGCGGAGGAGGCTGAGAATGAGGACGATGAGCGACGACGAGTTGAAAGCACGTCATGCCGAGGTCCTCGACGGCGTCACCAAGGACCGCGAGGAGGTCGTCATCACGCGAGCCGGACACGAACCCGTCGTCATCGTGACCCTCGCGGACGACGAGTCGTTGCGCGAGACCGACTACCTCATGCCCTCGCCTGCCAACGCCCGGCGGCTCCTGGACGCCATGGAGCGACTGGAGTCTGGGACCGGAAAGGCACACGAGCTGATCAAGACCGACTGACGTGCTCCTCATCGCGGGTCACTGGTCGCGGCGCATCACCGACGAGCACCAACTCGCCCCACGCTGTCAGCCGTGCTGCTCGACGCGGTCCAGGAAGTCGTGGACCAGCGCCTCGAACAGCTCCGGTCGCTCGATCTGGGCGTTGTGTCCTGCCGTGTCGAGCACGGCGAAGGTGGCCCGCGGGTAGTGCTCCAGCAGCGCCCACGTGTCGACATAGCCAGTCGATGAGTCCTGGCGTCCGGTCACCATCAGGGCAGGCCGCTCAAACGTGGTCCCGGCCTCGGGGTCCTCGCTCAGGACCCAGCGCTGGCGGATCCGGGCCAGCGCCTCCTGATCTGCCAGGTCCAGCCCGACGACGATCTCACGCTGGGTCCGCTCGAACGTCTCCTGAGTCTGGGCGACGGTGATCTGCGCGAACTCCGAGTCGGGGTCCACCTCGATCTCGCGGACGAGCACCTGGTGCTGTGGCACGGTGCGGTCGGCGTTCTCCACGGGCCGACCGACCGGGCAGATGAGCCCCAGACCGAGCACCTGCTCGGGCCGTCGGGCGGTCAGAGCCCGGGAGAGGTAGCCGCCATAGGACTCGCCGAAGAGCACGAAGGGCGTGTCACCGAGGTGACGGTCCACATAGTCCTCGAGGCAGGCCAGGACGTCGTCGGAGCTGGCCACCCCGTCGGCAGCGGAACGGCCCATGCCGGGCAGGTCGGGGTAGAGCCGTCGGTAAGGCCGCTCGCGCGCAGCAAAGACCGGCTCGAGGCAGCCGGTCATCAGGCGGTGGTCCGGGGTCCAGCCATGGACGGCCAGCACCGGCACTCCGTCCGCCGGGCCATGCTCGGTGTGGTGCAGTCGGGGGCGCGTGGCGACGGCGTTCATAGGTCACTTGTAACAGTCGGTGGTGACAGTTCGGTGTCTCGTCGGGGGTGTTTCCTCGGCGAACGGTCCTGCCTCAGCCGAGCTCGAGGGGCTCGCCGAAGGTGCCAGCGTGGGCCACCTGAGACACCTTGCGGCGGCCGCGCTTCAGGCTGGGACTCTTCTTGTCCGGTGCGCGATAGCCCAGCGAGACCACGCCAACCAGGTTGCGGTCGGACGGGATGGACAGGGCCTCGCGCGCCGCGTCCAGCTGCTCGACCGGGACCCCGAAGAACAGCCCGCCCAGCTCCTCATCGACCGCCGTGAGCAGCATGAGCAGCGCCGCCATGCCCGTGTCGACATCCCAGTAGGGGACCGGCCACCGCGCGGCGTCCCGATCGGTCCAGCCCTTGTCCGGCTCGGCATAGCGGTCCAGATAGGCGGCCGGGCTCGAGCAGCAGACGATCAGGCACGGCGCGTGCTGTATGCCGCGCAGCCAGTTGTCCGCCTCCCTCGCCGGGTCGGTGGTCGCCTCCCAAAAGGCTCCGCGCTCGGCCTCGGTGCGCAGCACCACGAAGTCCCAGCCCTGGGAAAAGCCGGCGCTCGGTGCGCGGACGGCGTTGCCCAGCACCCGGGCGAGCACCTCGTCGGGCACCGGGCGCTCCGGGTCGTAGTTGCGGATCATGCGCCGGGACCGGACCACGTCGGAGAACTCCATGGCCCCATGCAATCACCTGAGGCCGAGCGTGTCGGGCGCTGGACTCAACTCGTGAGTGCATCCACCGACCTCCCGGGGGCGCTCAGGTCACTCACGAGCAGGCCGGACGACGGGATGGGTGTACGAGACCTCTACGAAAAGACGGGGTGGGCGTGCGAAACCTTTATCTTTTTGCGGGAGGGCCAACCGGGGGGACGGGTGCGGCGTCATACTCGCCATGACAGCAGTCGTGACGCCCGCCTCAACGACAGGAGGCCACGTGCAACGGAGCGCGGACCCGGTCGAGGACGCCGTGCGCGCGGTCTTCGTGGCCCACTACGGCCAACTGGCTGGCTGGGCTGCCCACCTGGTCAGCGACCGCGACCTGGGGCACGACCTGGCCACCGAGGCGTTCACCCGGTTGCTGTCGCACTGGCACGACGTCGACGACCCGCGCCCCTGGTTGTTCGCAACGGTCGCCAACCTGGTGCGCGACCACTGGCGCAAAAGGGGGAGGGAGGCCACTGCCTACGAGCGCTATCAGGGCGGCCGGGTCCGCCCTGTCGAGTCCGAGCCCGGCCCCGACCAGGCGGAGCTGCTCAGTGTGCGCGAGGCCGTCGAGGCGCTGCCGCAGCGGCTGCGCCTGCCGGTGCTGCTGTTCTATTTCGCGGACCTGTCGGTGGCGCAGGTGGCTCGTGAGGTCGGCCGGTCCGAGGGGGCCATCAAACGAGATCTGTATGACGCGCGGGCGCGGCTCGCGAGCACGCTGGAGGAGGCGCGATGAACGGGCAGCAGCAGGGGCGGGGCGGGCGCGGTGAGGACCCCGTGGAGGAGTTCTTTGCCGCGCACCGCGCACAGGTCCGTGACGAACCCGCCGATGATCTGACCTGGCACCGCATCCGCGAGACCCGGCAGCGGGCCCGCTCGGGCCGTCGAGGGGCATGGACCGGCGCCCTGGTGGCAGCTGCCGCGGCGCTCGCGATCGTTGTTGGCCCCAGCCTGCTGCCCGATGCCGATGCGCCCGACGTCGCCGGTCCGGCCACCACCAGCGGTGACCCCACAGGCTCGTCCGAGACACCCACGGGCCCAGCCACCGGGACACCGACGGACGAGTCCGTCGCCGACCCGCTGGTCGTCACGACGGACGTGCCCGAGGGAGAGCTCCCAGGAGACGGACGCTTCACCGACGTCACAACCGCCGACCCTGAGTCCACGACCGACACGGGTGTGCGCTATGCCGTG
Source organism: Ornithinimicrobium faecis (assembly GCF_023923225.1). Classification (GTDB taxonomy): domain Bacteria; phylum Actinomycetota; class Actinomycetes; order Actinomycetales; family Dermatophilaceae; genus Ornithinicoccus; species Ornithinicoccus faecis. The sequence goes on from NZ_CP099489.1 coordinate 1,933,826, forward strand.
GTCATGCACCCCTGTGACAGCAACGGCTGGTGCTCCGTGCTCGCCACGTCCGCGGACGGCGGGATCACCTGGGCCCCGCACGCCGACCTGGAGCAGTTGGGCATGGTCCACCGCGTGCTCTTCACCGACCACGAGCGCGGCTGGGTGTGGGGGGACAAGGCCGACCTGCGGGCCACGACCGACGGCGGCCGGACCTGGAGCGCCGTCGACACCGGCGCGGACTATGTGGCGGACCTGGCCGTGCAGGGTGACGAGTTGCTCGCCGTGACCGGGACCTATGACGAGTGCACCGAGGCGCCGTGTGAGCTGTCGAGTGGATCGGTGCTCCTGACCGACCCCACGGACATCGGGTGGACCGATGACGTCGTCGCAGCGCTGGGGCCGGTTGACCGGGCCACCATCATCGGGACCGGAGACGGCAGATATGTCGTGGCGCACGGCGAGGGCGACCGGGTGACCTCGGTGCTGCGGCTGCAGGCCGGACGGCTGGAGCCCACTGCCGAGCTGAGCGAGTGCGCGGGCGGACCCGTGGCGATCACTGCCTCAGCAGACGACCCCGACCACCTGTGGGCGCTGTGCGACGACCAGAGGGGCCTGGCCCTGCAGGAGACTGACAACGGCGCTCGCACCTGGAGCCCGGCGAACCTGACCGTCCCCTCCTTCGTGCTCGGCGAGCAGCCGCCGCTCCTGGCCTCGACAGGGGCCGACCAGCTGCTCCTCATCGGGGAGGGCAACTACGCCGTCACGACCGATGGCGCTCAGACGTGGAGCGCCGAGGCCTTCCTGCCCGGCGCGGACGCCCGGCCCGAGCGGCTGGAGGTCACGATGTTCGGCGAGGTCATCGCCCACCCGACGCAGGAGCAGGCCTCCGCGGACCTGGCCTACTGGCGCTCCGGGGACGGGGGAGTGACCTGGGAGACTGTCGACTCACACAGGTGACGCGCCGTGATCTGCCGTGCCACGGCATACGGTCATCAGGCATGCTGGACCCATGACCGACGTGCCCCCCGGCTATCCCCGCGAGTGGGAGGCCGACGTCGTGCTCACCGACGGATCGGTGGCGCACGTGCGGCCGATCCGGCCCGACGACGCCGAGCTGGTCCACGAGTTCCACGCCCGGCAGTCCGACGAGTCGATCTATCTGCGGTTCTTTGCCCCGATCCGGCGGCTCTCCCAGCGCGACGTCCACCGCTTCACCAATGTCGACTATGACAAGCGCGTCGCCCTGGTGCTGATCATCGCCGACGAGATCGCCGGCATCGGGCGCTATGACCGCTTCGAGGAGACCGACTGGACCTCCGCGGAGATCGCGTTCAACGTCGCCGACAAGCACCAGGGCCGAGGGATCGGATCGGTGCTGCTCGAGCACCTGGCGGCGATCGGCCGGGAGACCGGGGTGCGGCTGTTCACCGCCGACGTGCTCCCGCAGAACCGCAAGATGATCAACGTCTTCCAGGACGCGGGCTATGAGGTCAGCCACGAGTTCGACGACGGGGTGATCGCGGTCAGCTTCGCGATCGAGCCCACCGAGGCCTCCCGGGCGGTGGCCCTCTCGCGCGAGCACCGCTCAGAAGCAGTCAGTATGCGGAGGGTCCTGCATCCCTCGTCCGTGGTCGTGATCGGGGCGAGCCGCCGTCCTGGTTCCGTGGGTGGGGCCCTGGTCAGGCACATCCACGAGAGTGGTTTCTCCGGTGACCTCTATGTCGTGAACAACTCCGCGCAGGAGGTTGCCGGGCGCCGTGCGTGGTCGCGCGTCTCCGAGATCGGTGCGTCGATCGACCTGGCCGTGATCGCCGTCCCCGCGACCGAGGTGCCAGATGTGGTGCGCGAGTGCGCGTTTGCGGGTGTGACGTCGGTGGTCGTGGTCAGCAGCGGGTTCGCGGAGTCAGGGGAGGAGGGCGCGCGTCTGCAGCGACAGCTGCTCGCGACCGCCCGGGTGCACGGCCTGCGGGTCCTGGGGCCCAACTCGTTCGGGCTGATCAACACCGGCCTCGGGTTCAGCCTCAACGCCTCGCTGTCCCCGACCATGCCGACGATGGGGGCCCTGGGCTTGTTTGCCCAGTCCGGTGCCCTGGCGATCTCGGTGCTGGCCTCTGCGGAGCGGCGCGGCCTGGGCATCTCGACCTTCGCCTCTGCCGGCAACCGCGTCGACATCTCGGGCAACGACCTGATGCAGTACTGGATCGACGACGAGGCCACCGCTGCCGTCGGGCTCTATCTGGAGTCGATGGGCAACCCCCGCAAGTTCACCCGCATCTCGCGCCAGCTCTCGGCGGTCAAGCCGGTCATCGTCGTCAAGAGCGGCGCCGGGCACCACACGGTGCCGGGCCACACGGTGCGGGCCACCCGGGAGCGCCCCGAGGCGTTTGCCGAGATGCTGCGACAGAGCGGTGTGATCCGCGTCGAGAACACCCACCAACTGTTCGACGTGGCGCAACTGGTGGTCCACCAACCCCTGCCGCAGGGCCGGTCGGTGGCGATCGTGACCAACTCCGATGCCCTCGGCACACTCGCCGCGGACGCCGCGGTGGAGTGGAAGTTGACCATCGGGCACGGCCCGGTGGCTCTGCCGAGCACGGCGAGCGTCGCCGAGTTCACCCAGGCGCTGGAGGAGGCGCTCGAGGACCCGGCTGTCGACAGCCTGATCGCCTGCTTCATCCCGCCCATCGTCACGCCCGACACCGACGTGGTCTCCGCGGTCGAGACGGCCGTGGCAGAGAGCGACAAGCCCTGTGTCGCAACCTTCCTCGGCATGCGCGGGGTGGCGCCGGACGGGTCGCTGCCGACCTATCCGATGCCCGAGGACGCGGTGCGTGCCCTGGCGTCAGCGACCGACTATGCCGCCTGGCGCCACCGTGACCGTGGTGAGCGGGTCCGCCCCGGCGGAGTCAACCGGCGCCGCGCCCACGACGTGATCGAGAGCGTGCTGGCGGAGTCCGCCGAGGGCCGGGCGATGACCGACGAGGAGGCCGCCGCGCTCCTGGAGGCCTATGGCATCCCGGTCTGGCCAAGCATCCCGGTGACCGATGCCTCGCAGGCAGCTCAGGTCGCTCAAGACCTGGGGCTGCCGGCCGTGGTCAAGGCCACCGACCCCGCGCTGCGACACGGGACCTTCCACCACTGGATCCGCACCGACCTGCACACCCCGGACGCTGTGCAGCAGGCCTATGCGGGCCTTGCGCGGGTGCTTGAACCTCGTGGCGTGCAGGGCATCGCGGTGCAGTCCATGGCCCCCACCGGCGTCGTCGTGGAGATCACCTCCGCTGAGGACCCGCTGTTCGGCCCCGTCGTCGGCTTCGGGATCGCCGGGGTGCCCGCAGACCTGCTCGGCGACGTGACTCACCGGTTCCCGCCCCTGACCGACACGGACGTGGCCGACATGGTGTCCGGAGTCCGGGCCGCGCCGCTGCTGGCTGGTTATCGCGGGACCGACCCCGTCGACCAGTTGGCCCTGCACGATCTGCTGGCCAGGGTCTCGGTGCTCGCCGACGACCTGCCGGAGGTGACGCTGCTCCGACTCAACCCGGTCGTCGCCCACGCCAGTGGCATCGCCGTGCTGGGCGCGAGCGTCTCGGTGGCGCGCGACAGCGGTCGGGCCGATGCCGGTCGGCGCTCGCTGACCCGCTGATCTGGCAGGGCGTGCGAGACCTCTATCAAAAGCCGGGCAAGACGTACGAGACCTGTATCAAAAGGCGGGTGGGGCGTACGAAACCTGTATCAATTTACGGGTAGAGGGTGAAGAAGGCGGAGCCGTCCGGGCCGTAGCAGGAGCCGGCGGCTGCTGAGGTCTCGTCATAGGGCGTGATGTAGCACTCCCACCCGCTCGGGGTCGTGACCGGGATCGTCCAGGACGCCTCGCCATTGGCCTCGGCGACCTGCCACTCAGCCGTGGCCTCGCCACACGAGACGCCGACCAGCTCGGCGCTGGTGGAGCCATACAGCGCCGTCGAGATCGTGCACGGTGCGCCCGGGTCGGTCGGCGCCGGAGGGTCGGTCGTCGGCGGAGGGGCGGCGTCGCAGGGCGGCAGGACCTCGGCGATGGAGTCGGGTGCCCCGCGCGCGATCAGGTCGCTCGGGCAGACCGGGTCTCCGAGGGTCACGGCGTGGAACCAGCGGCCGTCAGAGACCTCGGCGACAAACTCCGGTGTGTCGGGTGCCCCCGGATAGGTGGCGAAGGCCCACCCGTCCTCGCAGAAGTCGACGCTCACGCCTCCGGTGAACCCCAGGATGTCGTTGCTGAGCGAGTCGCCCGAGCACTCACCGTGCGGCGGGGTGTCGGGCGGGGGTGCCTCGGTCTGGATCGGGGCGGCGGTCTCGTCCGTGACGCTCGGGTCGTCGGTCGTCGGGACGGTCGTCTGCGTGGCCGCATCGGTCACCACGGCCTCTGTCGTCGGCTCGGCGTCACCGCTGCTCGGCTCGCCGTCGCCACCGCTCGGCGCGTCGGTCGTGGTGGCATCGGCGGTGGTGGGAGCCACGTCCGAGCTGCTCGTCGTGGCAGCGTCGGACGGTGCTGGGTTGTCACCGGTCTCGTCGCCACACCCGGCCAGGGCAAGGACGAGCAGGGCAGCAACTCCGACACGGCGCAGGTGCAGACGGCGCATGGTGAACCCCCTCCAGGTTCGGGCCCGATCGTGGTCACGGGGACGACGGTTCCAGCACTTCGCGGCTGAGGTGGGAGGATGACCCCATGCCCCAGCCAGACATCATGACCCTCCCACAGTCGCTGCGTGAGGACATCGAGCATGCAGGTTACCTGCCAGCCCTTGTTTCTGACGTCGTCGCCACGGCTGTTGCCGGAGATGACATCGTCGGGCACCTGGTCCACCAGGAGACGACGCTGGATGAGAATGCCGTCCGCCGGCACGTGACCGTCCTGGTCCTGACTCCGCACCGGCTGGTCATCGGGCACGCCGATGACCACGAGTCGGGGGAGCCGCACGGGCACTTCGCGACCGCCACGACAGAGACGGTCCCGCTCAGCGCGGTGCGCGGGGTGATGATGACCCACGTCCTGCCGGACCCGGCCTCCTATGACGGCAGCCCCAACGGGCGCGCCCTGACACTCACCCTGGGTTGGGGCACCGTCTCCCGCGTGGACCTGGTGCCCGCGGTCTGCGCCGACCCCTCCTGTGAGGGCGACCACGGCTATGAGGGCACCGTGGCCAGCGACGACATCTCCCTGCGCATCACGACCGAGGCCGACGGTGCGGATGCGCTGAGCAACGCCCTCGGCTTTGCCCAGCAGTTGTCGGCCCGCCTCGGTCGCTGAGCAGAGCGCGGGTCCTGTGGTCACCCTGCCCTCCGAGTTCATCGATCTGTCGTATGCCGGGTCCCTGGCAACCGTCCTGCCTGCGGTCGCGCAGAGCCTGGGTGTGTCGGCCACGCTGGGGGCCGGGTTGGGCATCGATCCCCTCTTTGAGTTGCCCCCGGCACAGCGGGCTGTCGTGGTCCTCATCGACGGGCTGGGCGCCGAGCAGCTGCGCCGGCGCAGTGGGCACGCTCCCTTCCTGCGCTCTCTTGACAGTCCTGCACCGGCCCTGACGTGCGGGTTCCCCGCCACGACCGCGACGAGCCTGAGCAGTCTGGGCACCGGACTGCCGCCGGGGGCGCACGGGGTCGTGGGGTGGCAGGCGCTGATGCCCGAGCACGACCGGCTGCTGAACCACCTGTCCTGGGACGACGGCCCAGACCCGGAGACCTGGCAGCCGCACCGCACGATCTTCCAGGTGCTTGAGGCCGCCGGCGTGGCGGTGACCCGGATCGGGCCCGGCTACTTCGACGGCTCCGGGATGACCCGCGCCGCGCAGCGCGGGGGCGCCTTCGCCGCAGCCCGGACCCTCGACGCGCGGGTGGATGCTGCAGTCACCGCCCTCGCGGCGACCCCACGCTCGTTCGTCTATCTCTATTGGGGCGACGTCGACAAGATCGGGCACACCTTCGGCCCCGGCTCCTGGCAGTGGGGCGAGGAGGTGGAGCGCACCGACGCGGCGCTGGCCGACCTGGCCGCGCGACTGCCCGCAGGGACGTCGCTGACGATCACCGCGGACCACGGCATGGTCGACGCACCCGAGTCCGCACGCCGTGACCTGGCCTGGGAGGACGACCTGGCCCGCGGCATACGGCACCTGGGCGGTGACCCCCGGGTGCCGCAGCCCCACTGCGAGCCCGGTGCCGCGGCCGACGTGCTGGCGGCCTGGACCGAGCTGCTCGGTGACACCGCCCTCGTGGCCAGCCGTGAGGAGGCGATCGACCAGGGGTGGTTCGGGGCGGTCGAGGACCGGGTGTCCCCGCGCATCGGTGACCTTGTCGTGGCCATGCGCGGCACCGCCACCGTGCTCGACTCACGTGCCCAGCGACCGGAGTTCCTGGCCCTGCAGGGGCACCACGGCTCACTGACACGCGACGAGATGGCGATTCCGCTCCTGCACCTGCCCGCGGTTACGTAGACTGCACGCCGTGGCCGAGCTTGTCTTCTTCACCGGAACGATGGACTGTGGCAAGTCGACCCTCGCGCTGCAGATGGATCACAACCACGCAGCGCGCGGTCGAGCCGGTCTGATCTTCTCCAAACACGACCGGGCCGGGCAGGCGATGCTCTCCTCGCGCCTCGGACTGGCCCGGGAGGGCATCGAGGTGACCGACGACCTGGACTTCTGGGACCTGGTCACCGAGCAGGCCACGAACGGCCGGCGGGTGGACTACCTGATCTGTGACGAGGCCCAGTTCTACACCCCCGACCAGGTCGAGCAGCTGGCGCGCCTGGTGGACGAGATGGGGCTCGACATCTTCGCCTTCGGCATCACGGCCGACTTCCGCGCTCAGCTCTTCCCCGGCTCCCGGCGCCTGATCGAGCTCGCCGACCGCACCGAGGTGCTCCAGGTCGAGGCGTTGTGCTGGTGCGGCAAGACCGCCACGCACAACGCGCGCGTCGTGGACGGTGTCATGGTCGTCGAGGGCGATCAGATCGTCGTCGGCGACGTGGGTGACGGTGAGGACGAGGACGAGGCTGCCGGCTCCGACGGACAGGTGGGCACGCCCGTCGTGGAGTATGAGGTGCTCTGCCGCCGCCACTACATGCGTCGGATGACCTCCCACGCAGCCCTGGCCGCCTCGCCGACGCCCGAGGTGCTGCCCTTTGACCTCGACCTCTGTCCGGTGCCGCAACGATGATCAGGCGCAGAGACGACGGGGCGTCTGGTGACACCCCGGGGGAGCGGGACGACTGGACCCTTGAGGTCGAGTCGCCCCGGCAGGACCCGCCTGCAGCCGACCGCTGGGACGACCCCGAGTCCCGGGCGGAGCAGGAGCGGTGGCGTGCGAACCACCCCCTTGAGGATGGCGCCAGCTATGGCCCGATCGCCGGCACCTCGGCCCGACCCAAGCCGTCCAAGGGCGCCAAGGTGGTCCAGGCCGGCGCCACCGTCGGGCACGGCCTGACCAAGGGGGCCAAGGCGGTGGCGCACGGCACCAACGTGGTCAGCAACTCGGCATACCGGGTGACGCGCAAAGCGACCCACGCGGGGGGTGCGGGGGAGACCGGCCTGTCCCGACTGATCGAGGTGCACGGCCTGCACAACGCCGGTGACGCGGTCGTGGCGATCTCGCTGGCCGGGTCGTTGTTCTTCTCGGTGCCGACCGGTGAGGCCCGCGGCCAGGTGCTGCTGTTCCTGCTGCTCACCCTGCTGCCGTTCAGCATCATCGCCCCGTTCGTCGGGCCGTTCCTGGACCGCTTCCGCCACGGTCGGCGGTGGGCGATCGGATCGATGATGGCCGTGCGCGCCGTCCTGTGTCTGGTCCTGGCTGGCTCCCTGGAGAATGCCGCGTGGTGGCAGTTCCCGGCGGCGCTGGGGATCCTGGTGGCATCCAAGGCCTACAACGTGACGCGCTCTGCGGCGACCCCACGCCTCCTGCCGGAGGGGATGACGCTGGTCAAGGCCAACGGGCGCATGTCGATGGCCGGCGTGGTGGGGGCGGCCATTGCGGGACCGGTGGCCGTCGGCATCGCCTATTTCGGATCGGGGTGGTCGCTGCGCTTCGCTTTCGTGATCTTTGCCCTCGGCACGGTGCTGGCGATCCTGCTGCCGCCCGCGGTGGACTCCACCAAGGGCGAGAGCGAGGTCTCGATGTCCGAGGTGGCCGGGCGCACGAGCCGCTGGGTGCCTCCGGCCGTGGTCAACGCCCTGCGCGCCAACGTGGGGCTGCGGATGCTGTCCGGCTTCCTGACGATCTTCCTGGCGTTCCTGCTGCGGGAGTCGCCACCGGAGGGCTGGGGTGGCAGTTTCACGCTGCTCATCGGGCTGGTGGCGGCAGCAGCCGGGATCGGCTCCGCGATCGGCACGGTGCTGGGGTCGCTGACCAGGCTGATGCCGCCCCGAGCCCTCGTGCGGCTGGCGCTGATCATCGACGTGGTCGCGGCCGTCGCCACCGCCATCAATTTCGGCATGGTGACGGTCCTCATCCTGACGGCCGTGGTCGGCATGTGTCAGCAGCTCGGCAAACTCGCGCTCGACGCCGTGATCCAGGAGTCGGTGCCCGAACACAGCCGGACCTCGGTCTTCGGCCGGTCCGAGACCCTCATCCAGCTGGCGTGGGTGATCGGCGGCGGGCTGGCCGTTGTGCTGCCCGCGGATGCCACGATCGGCATGGGCGTGATCGCCGTGGTCCTGGTGGCCTGGTTGCTGGTGGTGCTGTTGCCCCACCGCGGACGCAAAGCCGACCTGCCGACGACAGTCGAGCCCCGGTCAGACTGACCCCTGTGTGGGGGCTGGCCCCGGGCGCTCGGGAGGGGCTGCCATGGGGACGTGACATTGGTGTGCTGAGGCGCACCACCCGACCCATTGGTGTGCTGAGGCGCACCACCCGACCCATTGGTGTGCTGAGGCGCACCACCCGACCCATTGGTGTGCTGAGGCGCACCACCCGACCCATTGGTGTGCTGAGACGCACCAATGTCACGTCCCCTCGACCATGGGGGTGGACGTGCTCACGTGAGTCGACGAGTGCGGCGGTTGTTCACGTTTCTCGGCGCGGGATGGTGCGCGTCGGGTGCACTCGAGTAGCTCGCAGTCGCAGTGGGAGCCTTCGTCCGCGAACCGGACCGAGTTGCCCTCTGTGCGGGCCAGTCGTCAGCTGCGTCGGTCCTTGGCGCCGAACATGATGTCGTCCCAGCTCGGCACGCCCGGACGGCCGTCCTTGCGCCGTTTGGGCTTGGCCGTCGGCTGCTCGGTCGCGTCCGTGGACTCCGGCTTGTCGTCGGTCACGGCCTCGGCGTCGGTTGAGGGCGTCGCCTCGTCCGTGGGAGTGGGGTCGTTGCCGGGCCGCGGCTCGTCGTCCGCGGCCCCGGTGGGTTCTGCGGAGTGGGTCTCGACGACGACGTCGTCTGCCGCAACGTCTGCCTCGTCGTCGTCTGCCGCAACGTCTGACTCGTCGGGGGAGTCCGTGTCGACGGGTGGGGACGTGTCGAGCGAGGTTTCTGCCTCGTCGGCGTCCAGGTCTCCGCCCAGCTCAGCGGCGTCCTCTGCGAGAGGCTCCTCGCCGAGCTCCAACTCCAGATCGTCCTCACCCGACTCGTCGACATCCGGTTCATCGACATCCGGGTCATTGACGTCTGGTTCGTCGGCGTCCGAGGCATCCTCGACTGACTCGATCTGGCTCACGTCGGCGTCGTCGCTGCCCCCGTCGGCGTCGTTGTCCGCCGCGTCGTCCAGCCCCTCGTCGCCTGCGTCGTCCTCATCCTCGGGGCCAAAGAGGTCGTCGAGCGTGGCGTCCTGAGGACTGCGCTCCGGCTCAAGTTCGTCGAGCCCATCATCATCCAGCCCGTCGTCCTCGAGCCCTTCTTCCTCAAGCGCAGCGTCGTCGTTGTCGAACTGGAGGGGCACGTCATAGGCGGTCTGGCCGCCGTCACGGTCGGCTGCTGCGCCACCCCTGCGCGCCTTGCCCTTGGCCGCACCACGCTTGGCCTCGACAGGTGCCACCTCGGCCGGCTCCTCCTCCGCAGCCACCTCGGCGGACTCCTCCTCCGCGGCCGGCTCGGCGGCAACGTCGGGGGCCGGTGACTCACCATGGGCCGCGGGAGGCAGCCCCATCGTGTCGGGGTCGTAGGCGAGGTCCTCCAGGGGCAGCACGTCGTCGGGTGCGTGCTCCAACTGCGGCAGGCCTGCAGGGTCGGTGCTGCTCGTCGAGGCCTTCTTGCGCCGCCCACGAGAGCGCGAGCGCTCCCGCATCGAGGTCATCAACTCGACCTCACCGGCGGAGGTGCGATTGCTGAGCAGGGGCTTGGCGGGCGCGCGGCCGCCGCGCGAGGGGGCAGCGGAGACGCCCGGCAGGGCCTGCTCGTCCTCGCTGAGCCAGCGGGCCTCATCATCCAGGGCCTCGACGGTGCGGTCCTGCGGGTCGAAACGCCAGGCCGCGGCGCGCTGCCGCTGGCCGGCGACGAAGCTGACCACGACCGTCCAGACACCACCCTCGGGACGAGTCGCGTCCCACCCGACGTTGTCGGTGTCCACACCACGCTCAGCCAACCGGTCGAGCACCCGTGCGCCCAGGGAGGGCACGCCACCCTCGGGGGCCCGGCCGCGCACGTGGGCGGCCTGGGCCATGCCGGAGATGTGCTCGCGCTCGGCCAGGATCGGCCCCTCGAACCGCGCCACCCGCTCGGCCGGCCACCCGGTGATCTCGGCGACCTCATCGGGGCTCTGACCGGCCCGGATCATCGCCTGGACGTTGCGCGGGCTCAACGGCGTCGCTGGCGTGTCGGCAGAGGCACTGCGTGAGCGCAGCGCCGAGCGGAGCCGCGCATCGACCGGCAGCAGCACCTCCGTGCCGTCGGCGGTCGACAAGACGAGGTGCTGCCCGTCCTCGTGGACGGCAGTGAACCGCAACTGCTCCATCAAACTCTCCTCGTATCGACCTGGTCCGACTGTGCCACTTCTCACCACGACCGGAGCGCAGGCCACGCCGCCTGGAGGGCTACCTTAGGCATAACCATGGTGACCCAGGACTATGACCTGCAGCTGCTGCTCGACATCCTCGGGGTCTTTGTCTTCGCGCTCTCCGGCGGTTTGGTGGCGGTGCGCAAGGGACTCGACCTCGTGGGTGTTGTTGTGCTCGCCTGGGTGGCAGGTCTCGGCGGAGGCATGATCCGCGACGTCCTCCTCGGCGACACCCCTCCAGACGGACTCACCGACTGGCGGCTGCTGGCACCCGCGGCCGTGGCTGGCTTGGCGATCTTCCTCTGGTATCGCCGGCTGCGCTCCGTGATCCCGCTGCGCGCCCACGTCAGGGCCAAACTGATCGGCCGCTCCGTGCGCGTCCTGGATGCCGGCGGCCTCGCGCTGTTTGCGGTGAGCGGCTCGCTCAAGGCCCTGCAGTTCGACTCCAGCGCTCTGGCCGCCGTCATCCTGGGCGTGATCACCGCCACCGGCGGTGGCGCCCTGCGTGACGTGCTGGCCGGGCAGGTCCCGGAGGTGCTGCGCCGCGAGCTGTATGCCGTGCCTGCCCTGATCGGAGCAACACTGGTTGTCGTGGCGGACAGCTTCGGCTTCCTCACCCCGCTGCTCATCTGGGGCGCGGTCGCCCTCGTCTTCGCGATCCGTCTGGCCGCCGTGGCCCTGGACCTCAATGCCCCCACCGCACTGCGAACAACAGGAGAAAGACGATGAGTGACCCGATCGCCGAGCCCGCCGACCCCGGTCAGGAAGGCACCGACCCCACCCCGACCGCGGAACAGGGGCCGACCGGTGAGTCCGAGGCCGCAGCCGAGACGCTGGCCGAGCTCGAGGAGGATGCGGCCGAGGACGGCACCGGCGAGACCGAGCCCTATGACGCCGTCGTGCTCGTCAGCTTTGGCGGTCCCGAGGCCCCGGACGAGGTCATGCCCTTCCTGCGCCGGGTCACCCGCGGGCGTGGCATCCCGGACGAGCGACTCGAAGAGGTGGCCGAGCACTATCTGGCCTTCGGGGGCAAGAGCCCCATCAACGACCAGAACCGGGCGCTGCTGGCCGCGCTCGGCGAGGAGTTCACCCGCCGCGGGATCAGCACACCGCTGCTCTGGGGCAACCGCAACTCCGAGCCCTTCCTGACCGACACGCTCCGCAGTGCCGCCGGCGAGGGCATGACCACGTTCCTGGCGATCACCACGAGCGCCTACAGCTCCTACAGCTCCTGCCGGCAGTATCGCGAGGACATTGCCGAGTCGATCGGTGAGCTGACCGAGGAGGGCACGCCGGTGCGGGTCGACAAGATCCGGCAGTACTGGAACCACCCCGGCTTCGCCTCCACCAACGCCCGCCTGGTCTCCGAGGCCGCGCGCCAGGTCCGCGACCGCACGGGCGTCGTGCCGCACCTGGTCTTCGTCACTCACTCCATCCCCGACGGCATGGACGACACGTCCGGGCCGGGCGACGGCGAGGGCAATGTCTACAGCGTCCAGCACCAGGCACTGACCCAGGCGATCACTGACGAGGCCCGCGCGACCCTGGGGGAGGACGTGGTCGGTGAGCTGACCTACTGCTCCCGCTCCGGTCCGCCCACCCAGCCCTGGCTCGAGCCGGACGTCAACGACCGGCTGCGCGAGCTGGCCGCCGAGGGCATCACCCAGGTGGTGCTCGCCCCGATCGGCTTCGTGTCGGACCACATGGAGGTCATCTTCGATCTCGACACCGAGGCCCAGGAGACCGCGGCCGAGGTGGGGATCGAGGTGTTGAGGGTGCCGACCGTCGGCGTCGACCCGCAGTTCGTCTCCGGCCTGGTCGACCTGGTCGTGGAGCGCGCCGCCCAGGCCCGCGACGAGTCGCCGCTGCGCCCGGCCTGGCCCGTGGCCGAGCCGTGGCCCTCCGTGTGCGCCCCCGGCTGCTGCCCCAACCTGCGCGTCGCCAAACCAGCCGCCTGCGGCGCCGACTGACACCCAGCCGTATGCCGCCTGGCCGGCTTGATCTGCCAGGCCAGCCAGGCGGCATACGGCTTGAAAATCACTCGCCGGACGCGGGTGCTGTGAGGCATGGTGGACCCCCGGTTCGACGGGCGCCATGTCCATGCGGCACAATCCCCGCGAACGCCTGCGTTTGTGGTGCATCCGCACCACCGGCACCGGAGCCACGGCGCACGTGTTCGCCCTTCGATCAAGCAGTTGTCGGGGGCGGGCACAAAATCGGGTCTTCCGACGTTCATACGCAGACCAATCGCACACCACAGGGTCAGCCAGACCCTGTGACACCAGCTCGAGAGAGGAGAGGGACGTCATGGCAACCGACTACGACGCACCTCGCAAGTCTGAGGACGACATCAATGAGGACTCTCTGGAGGAGCTGAAGGCTCGGCGGGCGGACAAGAGCTCCTCGAACGTGGACGTCGACGAGACGGAACACGCCGAGGGATTCGAGCTCCCGGGAGCAGACCTGTCGGGTGAGGAGCTGTCGGTCCGGGTGCTTCCGCGCCAGGCCGACGAGTTCACCTGCTCGCGCTGCTTCCTGGTGCACCACCGCAGCCAGCTCGCCAAAGAGGTCGGTGGCATGCCGGTCTGCACCGAGTGTGCGGCCTGAGCACCGACGATGACGGAGGGCCCGCGCAATGCGGGTACCCTCAACTCACGTGACCACCCAACCGATTCCGGTGCTGCTGCACCGGCTCGACGAGGCCCTGCCGGTTCCCGGCAGGGCACACCCGGGTGACGCCGGGGTCGACCTGTTCTCGCGCGAGACCGTGACACTCGAGCCTGGCCAGCGCGCCCTGGTGCCCACGGGGGTGGCGATCGCCCTGCCCGACGGCTATGCGGCCTTCACTCACCCCCGCTCCGGCCTCGCGACTCGCCACGGCATCACCATCGTGAACGCGCCGGGCACCATCGACGCGGGTTATCGGGGCGAGATCATGATCAACCTGCTCAACACCGACGCCGCCGACGCCTTCACGGTGGCGCGCGGCGACCGGATCGCCCAGCTGATCGTGCAGCCGGTGTCGGTCGCGGCCTTCACCGAGGTGACCACGCTGCCCGGCAGCGCACGGGGGGACAGTGGGCACGGTGCCTCCGGGGGCTTTGGCACCGGCACCACCCAGACGAGCACCACCACCATCAAGACTGAGAAGGACTGACGCCTCGTGGCAATCTTCGGCCGGAAGAAGAAGGAGACCGTCGACGCGGTCGAGGAGGAGACCGAACAGGTCGTCCTGGAGGGGGAGCCGGGCGTCGACCGTGACTGGGACCGGGCTTTCGACGGTCCCCACGACGTCTCTGAGCGGCCCGAGGCGACCGGTCTGGTCAACCTCGGGGCCGTCAAGGTCCCGGCCGTGCCGGGCATGGAGATGCGCCTGGACCTGGAGAAGGGCACCAACCGCATCACCGGCGTGACCTGCACGATCGGTGGTTCCAAGCTGCAGGTGCAGGCCTTCGCCGCCCCGCGCAGCGAGGGCCTGTGGGACGAGATCCGCGAGGGCCTGGTCGAGGGGATCAAGGCCGCTGGCGGCTCCGCCCAGGTCGACCCCGACGGGGTCATGGGCAAGGAACTGCTGGCCCGTATGCCGGGGCGCGACGCCAACGGTCGCGTCGCCTTTGCGCCCAACCGGTTTATCGGTGTCGACGGGCCTCGCTGGTTCGTGCGCGCTGTGATCAATGGTCCGGCCGCCTCCGACGCCAAGCAGTTGGCCGTGGTGCGCACCTTCCTGCGCCGGGTGGTCGTCGACCGCGGCACCGAGGCGAGGCCGCCGCGTGAGGTTCTCACGTTGACGCCGCCCCAGTCCGTGGTGGAGGAGGCTGCCCGTCGGCGCAAGGCTGCCCAGGAGGCTGCTGCTGAGAAGAAGGCTGCCGAGGCCCAGGCCGCTGCTGGTGGCTCAGACGCCCCCTCGAGCGACGGGACGGGGCAGACCGACCGATGAGTTTGCGCAGGGCCCTCGATGAGCTGGCCGTGGACGAGTCCGAGCTGGCGGCCGAAGAACTCGCGGCCGAGTGCTCCCGCCCCGGCTGCACGCGCATCGCGAACCTGCAGGTCCGGAGCCAGGCCTCGGTCACCGGCACCGTGCACAGCATTGCGGTCCTGCCGGCCGGTCGTGCCCCAGAGCTGCGCATCGAGCTGTTCGACGGGACCGGGATCCTGGATGTGGTCTGGCTCGGCCGACGCGAGATCGCCGGCATCCGCCCCGGTGCCTACCTGACGCTCACCGGTCGGGTGACGCTGGTGGATGGCCGTCCCACGATCTTCAACCCCGGCTATCAGATGCTGCCCAGCCATGTCTGAGCAGCCGCCCGAGTCCGGGCAGTCGGCCGAGCCAGGGCAGCCGGCAGTGTCAGGGCAGTCAACCGAGCCTGGGCAGTCAACCGAGCCTGGAGCGGGCCAGACACCTCAACCTGAGCATGAGGTCGAGGCCGTCGAGACGGTCGAGCAGGTGATCCGCACGCGGATCTCTGAGGTGCTCGGTGGGTGGTACGGCTCGCTGGAGACCGCCCTGCCCACGGTCGCCTTCGTCGTCCTGTGGCTGATCCGTGACGAGGTCCGACCGGCGCTGCTCGCCGCGGGTGGCGTCGCGATCATCCTGCTGGGCATCCGGCTCTATATCGGCGGCTCGGTCCGGTTCGTGCTGACCTCGATCTTCGCGACGGCGATCGCCGCCTTCTTCGCGTTGCGATCGGGCAACGCCGAGGACGCCTTCCTGCCCGGCATCCTGACGTCCGCTGCCTATGGCGTGGGGACGCTCATCTCCATCCTCGCCAAGTGGCCGGCCGTCGGCTTTATTGTCGCGGCCGGTGACCCGGACTATGTCGAGCACCCCACTGCCTGGCGCAAGGACCGTGCGCTGGTCAGGGTCTGCAGCCGGCTCACCTGGGTCCTCGTCGTGCTGTTCGCTGTGCGCGTGGTGATCATGCTGCCGCTCTATTTCGCCGAAGAGGTGGCCTGGTTGGGGGTGGCCAAGATCGCGCTCGGCTGGCCCGCCTATCTGGCGGCCATCGTGATCATGGGCTTCATGCTGGCCACCGGACACACTCCCGTCACCGAGCCGGCGGACGCGCCAGCCGACGACAAGGCGGCACGACCCGGGGAGTAGCCCGACCGGCCCACGTGCTGGCACAGGTCGTTGATGTGTGCCCTGGCTCAGCCCGCCCCGGGGCGCTACCTTGACATCGTGGACCCAATGGCGATCGCCCTCATGGTGTTGTTGCTGCCGATGGCCGGGCTGGTCCTGGCCATCATGTGGTGGCGTCGTCAGGAAACTCGGCGAACCGGGCCAGATGCTGATCACTCTGCCTCTGCCACCTTGCGTGATCCGGCCCAGGAGCGCCGACGTCGGGACGCGCGGCACAAGGGTCTGATGGGTTAGGCGTTTCGAGCCCGAGAGAGCGTGGGGCCCTAACCCTGTGCTAGGAGGAGTCATCCGTTGTTCAAGACCGAAGCGGTGTCGGTGAGTTCGGCCGATCCAGCTGCGGTGTGGGCCGTGCTGATGAATGTGCCCGACTGGCCGAAGTGGAATCCTCGTTACGTCGCCGCCGAGGCGGAAGGTCCCTTGAGTCTTGCTCAACGTGGTGTTGTGACGCTTGTCGATGGCCGCCGCAGCCCGGTCGAGGTCTTCGAGTGGGACCAAGGGCGGTACATGGTGCTCGGGGGACGCGCGCCGGCCACGGATATCCGATTCCAGTATCGGCTTGAGGCGGATGCGGCCGGCGGTACACGCGTGACTCTCGGGCACAGTTTGCAGGGACCCGCTTCGCCCCTCTTTGCACGCTTGTTCGGTCGCCGTGTGGCTGCTTACCTGCCCGACGCGGCTTCGCAACTGGCGCACTTGGCAGAGGCTCGCGGAAGCTGAACAGGTCTGGCCTGTCGGCCACCCATCAACTTCGCTGGCTTGCGATGTTTGTGCTGGTCAGGTGCTCTGTCGGTGGTGGGTGTTTAGATCGTTTGTATGAAGCAGGCAGACGCGACGGTGGTGGTCGGGGACGAGGTCCTCGGCCAGGATGGCCGCGCGTCGTTGCCTGGGGGTGTGCCGGTGTCGGATGCAGAGTTGGCGGTGTTGTTCGCGCAGGAGCGTGAGGCGACCGTCTCGACGCGGACGGCAGGTGGCCCGGCGGATGACGACATGGACTCGTTTGAGTGGTGGTCGCTGCAGGCCGAGTTGGACCAGGCCCTGGTCGAGCAGGGGTCGGTGTCGGCGGCGGAAGTCCTCTCGGACGGGTTGGCGACCGCGTGTAGCGCGGTGGGGCGTGTTGGGGGTTTGGGGCCGTCGGAGTTGGTGTCGGTTTTCGACCCGGGTGTCATTGACGCGTTGGAGGTCGTGGGGCAGGTGCGGGCGAAGTTGGATGGTGCCGGGGTTGCCTTGGCGGTGGAGGCGTCGACGCGGGGGTTGCACACTGCGGTGGGACTGTCGTTGGTGGATTGGTTGCGGGTGCGGTGCCCGTGGCTGTCGGTGTCGGAGGCTGGTCAGATCCGCACCATTGTCAGGGCTGGGGAGAGGCACTGGGGCAAGGCGCTGCTGGCCAGGGTGGCCGCGGGGGAGCTTGCGGTGCACCGGGGTGCGAAGGTCGCGAAGACGATCACCCGGTTGGCCTCGAGCCTGGGGCCGGCGGAACAGGCCGAGTATGCCGACATCGCCACTAACGCGGCTGCGGATGAGGAGATCAGCGACAGGGACCTGGAGGTGGTGTGCCAGGAGCTGCTCCAACGCCTGTTGGATGAGAAGCCGAAAGAGGAGCGCGAGCGGACGGCGCAGTCGTTGCGGTGTGTGTCTCGTCGTCCGTTGGGGAATGGGTTGACGCGGTTCACGGTCGATGCCCCGCAGGGGGATGCGGCGTTGTTGGAGGGTGTGTTGAACGGTCCGTTGGCGGCGCCGGAGCCGATTGAGGACGGCGCTGAGATGGATATGCGTTCGCCGGGGCAGCGGAAGTTTGATGCGTTGGTGATGGTGATTAACCGTGGCCTGTCGAACCCGGGTGCCCCGCCGAGTAGTGGTCGGGCGTCGGTGATGATCACGGTGAAGGCGGATCCGGCGACCGGCAAGCCGGTGGGTGCTGGGGTGACGGCGTTGGGTCAGGTGTTGGATGCTCAGCAGGTGGGGAGGTTCGCGTGTATCGGGGACGTGACCCCGATCGCTCTGGGGGAGTATGGCGAGCCGTTGAACCTCGGTCGGACGGTGAGGTTAGCGACGCCGGGGCAGTTCAAGTCGTTGCTGGTCAGAGACCAGAAATGTACGTATCCGGGGTGTTCGATCCCGGGGACTTGGTGCGACTCGCATCACCTGGTGTGGTGGTGTCGCGATGGCAACACTGACATCGCTGTCCTGGTCCTACTCTGTCCACGGCATCACACATTAGTGCACCAGAAAGACCTGATGGCGACCGTGTCCGGGTCCGTCGTGACCTGGCACGTGTGACCACCACGCCCCGAAGCCCGGCCACCACGGCCGGGCCCACAGGCATGCCCAGGAGAGCTCCCCGCGCTGGTCGGTGACGCACAGGCCGCTGTCTCTCGGTGGCTGTCTCTCGGTGGGTGTCGCTCAGGGAGCGTCGAGGACTGCCACCAGCTCCATGTGGTGGGTCATCGGGAAGGCGTCGAAGGCTCGCACGTCACGCAGGGCGTAGCCGTGCTCGATGAGATAGCCGACGTCGCGAGCTAGCGCGGCGGGGTCGCAGGCGACATAGCCGATCGTGCGCGGTCCCAGACCAGCAACGTCGCGGCAGACCTGACGCCCGGCGCCCGTGCGAGGAGGGTCGAGCACCACGAGGTCAGCTCGCCGCTTGCTGCGCACCATACGCCGGACCGCACGGTCGACGCGGTCGCGTGTCACCTTCACCTCCGGGAAGGCCGCCAGGTTGTCGCGCGCGTGCTCGGTCGCCACACGATCGCCCTCGACCGCCTCGACGGAACCTCGGTCACCCACCACCTCGGCGAAGGCTGCGGCGAAGACGCCCACTCCGGCATACAGATCGAGCACCTGGTCACCGGGCCGCGGATCAAGCCAGTCCAGGACCGTGGACACGAAGGTCCTGGCAGCACCAGGGTGCACCTGCCAGAAGCCGCGGGACGAGACCTCCAACTCCAACTCCCGGTCGGCCAGGATGACCCGCTCCCGGACCACTGGCACGGGGCCGTGGGGCACCTCGACGACGACCGGCTCACCGACAGAGGGGGCGACGACGTCGACGGCCGTGGAGCCCGGGTGGGTCGTGCTGAGCACACCGGTGTCCAGCACCCGCGGGTCGGCGATCAGACAGGTGTCGACCGGGACGATGTCGTGGCTGCGGTGCCGGCGCAGACCGGGTCGACCGCCCTCGTCCACGGCAAACTCCACGCGCGTGCGCCACCCCAGACCGTCCTGGTCACCCTGCACCGCCTCGACCTCGAGCTCACGCCCCAGGTGGGCCGTCAGATCCAGACGAGTCAGTCGCGAGAACTGCTCGAGGATGACGTCCTTCTTCAGCGCGCGCTGGCCCGCCAGGTCGACGTGCTGCCAGTCGCACCCGCCGCACCGGCCGGGGCCGGACCACGGGCAGGGCGCAGGGATCCGCTCGGGTGCGGCCCGCAGCACCTCGATCGCGTCGGCACGCAGGAAGCGCCCGCCCGGACCGATCTCGGTCACCTCGGCGCGGACCTGCTCGCCCGGGAGCGTGTGCCGCACGAAGACGACCTGGCCCTCGTGCCGGGCGACGCAGTGCCCACCATGAGCCACCGGCCCGACGTCGACGACGAACCGCTCACCGACAGCGATGGCACCCTCCGCTGCGCCGTTCGCTGCCTCGTTCTCTGCGCCGTTGCCCGCGCCCTGGGGGCTCTGCTCAGCGTTCTGCCTGGTGTTCATCCAGTCCTTCCCTCACTCCCTCCGCCTGCCACGGCACGGTCACCAGCATGACGCCCTGCGTGCGCAGCAGCCCACGGCGCAGTCGCTCCAGCGTCCGGTCACGGACCATCCGGATCCACCAGCCGTCACGCCCGACATACTCCGCGACATAGACGACCACCACATCCCGGGGGCGGTCCCGGCGCACCCGCCGCACATAGTTGATCACGGGTCGCACCGCCTCACGGTAGGGCGAGTCCAGCGCCCGCAGCGTCACCGGCATCTTGCGGGCCTCCCACGCCGCCCGCAACTCCTGGGTCGTCTCCGGCACCACGTCGACCGTCACCGCCTCAAGGCTGTGCGGACGCGTCGCACGGGCATAGGCCAGCGCCCGCATGGTCGGCCGGTCCAGGCGCGGCACATAGACCAGGGCGTGCACCCGGGAGGGCACCACCTGGCTGGTGTCCACGCCCTCAGCAGGCAGCGAGACGTCGTTGTCCATCGTGCGGTGATAGCGGTAGACCATGGTCATCCCCATCCAGATGAGACCGATCGCGAGCAGGGAGAGCCCCGCCCCGTTGGTGAAGCGAGTGAGCAGCACGATCACCAGGACCAGACCAGAGACGGTCAGGCCCACCTGGTTGATCGTGCGGCTGCGGATCATGCCCACGCGCTGGCGCAGGCTGAGCTCGGTGCGCAGCCGCCGGTTCCAGTGGCGGACCATGCCGGCCTGGCTGCAGGTGAACGAGATGAACACGCCGACGATATACATCTGGATCAGCTCGGTCACCGTGGCGCGATAGACCAACACGAGGGCGGCAGACGCGGCGGCCAACAAGATGATGCCGTTGGAGTAGGTCAACCGGTGACCGCGGCTGACCAGCCCGCGCGGCAGGAACCGGTCCCTGGCCAGGCGGGAGGCGAGCACGGGGAAGCCGTTGAAGGCGGTGTTGGCCGCGACGAAGAGCATCACGCCGGTCGTGATGGCCACCAGCACGACCCCCACGGTCAGCTCGCCGAAGATCACCTTGGACAGCTGACCGAGCACGGTGTCCTGCACAAAGTCCGGCCCCACCGGCTCACCCTCGTGGCGCAGCTGCTGCTGGGGGTTGACCGCCATCTGGATGCCCGTCTCCCGGGTCAACCACAGGACTGAGACCGTGATGGTGATCGACAGCGCCGCCATGACCGCCAGCACCGAGGCCGCGTTGCGACTCTTGGGGCGCTGGAGTGCGGGCACCCCGTTGGCCACCCCCTGCACCCCGGTGAGGGCGACGGAGCCGGAGGCGAAGGCCCGCAGGCACAGGAAGACCAGGAAGAGGCCGGTCATCTCCTCATAACCCTCGGCAGGGAGGAGCTCATACTCCGCGCTGCCGGCCCGGCCCAGGGTGCCGGTCAGGAACTGCACGGCACCAGTGATGATCAGTATGCCGAGGGCACCCAGGAAGGCGTAGACCGGCACCGCCAGCGCACGGCCGGACTCGCGGACGCCACGCAGGTTGATCAGGGTGAGCAGGGCGATCAGCCCGGCGGCCACGGCCGCCTCATAGCCGCGCAGGAACTCCAGGGCCGCGGCCGCGTTCTGCACTCCCGCGGAGACCGACACCGCCACGGTCAGGACATAGTCGACGATCAGTGCGGAGCCGACCACCACGCCGGCGCGAGGACCGAGGTTGTCCGAGGCCACCTCGTAGTCGCCGCCACCGCGAGGGTAGGCATAGACGGTCTGGCGGTAGGACGCAACGATCACCAGCATCACCAGGGCGACGGCGACGCCGACCTCCCAGGAATAGAAGTAGATCGCTGCACCACCGGCCAGGGCGAGGGTGAGCACGATCTCGTCCACGGCATACGCCACGGAGGACAACGCGTCACTGGCGAAGACCGGCATCCCCAGCCGACGGGGCAGCAGGGTGTCGCTGAGCCGGTCGGTGCGCAGGGCGCGACCGATGAAAACCCGCTTGAGCAGGCCGCCGGACTCCATGCGGGCCACTCTAGAGAGAGAACCGTGGTGTGGCCGACATCTGAGCGTCGCCCGGGGTAGCGTCGGCACCGTGCACTTCGTCATCATGGGCTGCGGCCGCGTCGGGGCCACCCTCGCGCACAGCCTGATCCAGCGCGGCCACGACGTGGCCGTCATCGACCAGGACCCGGCAGCCTTCCACCGGCTCGGGCCGGACTTCCCAGGGCGACGCATCAAGGGCATCGGCTTCGACCGGGAGGTGATGAAGGACGCCGGGGTGCCCCAGGCGTTCGCCTTCGCCGCGGTCAGCAGCGGTGACAACTCCAACATCATCGCCGCCCGGGTCGCGCGCGAGACCTTCGGCGTCGAGCGGGTCGTGGCCAGGATCTACGACCCCAAGCGTGCCGAGATCTTCCAGCGCCTCGGCATACCGACGGTCGCCACGGTGCGCTGGACCGCGGACCAGACCCTGCACCACCTGCTGCCGGAGGGCAGCACCCCGGACTATTTCGATCCCAGCGGCACGCTGGTGATCGGCCAGATCCACGTCAACCCGCGCTGGATCGGGCGGCGGTTGAGCGAGATCGAGCAGACCTTCGAGGTGCGCGTGGCCTTCGTCACCCGGCTCGGGGACGCGCTGATCCCGACCGCCGACTCGGTCTATCAGGAGGGCGACGAGCTGCACCTGGTGGCGCGGCGCGGGACGCTGCCCGAGCTGGAGCAGCGGCTGGACACTGTCCAGCCGCAGGAGTGAGGTGCCCATGCGCGTTGCAGTGATCGGTGCCGGCAGCGTCGGCCGCTCCATCAGCCGGGAGCTCATCCACAACGGCCACGACGTCCTGATCATCGACAAGGAGGCGACGGAGGCCAAGACCTCGATGGTGCCCGCCGCCGACTGGATCATCGGTGACGCCTGCGAGATCAGCACGCTGACCACGGCGCAGCTGGAGAGTTATGACCACGTCGTGTGCGCGACCGGGGACGACAAGGTCAACCTGGTGGTCTCGTTTCTGGCGCGCACCGAGTTCGCCGTGCCCCGCACCGTCGCCCGGGTCAACAACCCCCGCAACGAGTGGCTGTTCAGCGACACCTGGGGCGTCGATGTGGCCGTCTCCACGCCCCGCCTGATGACCGCCCTGGTCGAGGAGGCGGTCTCGGTCGGTGAGATCGTGCGGCTCTTTGAGTTCCAGCACGGCGAGGCGCACATGGTCGAGCTGACCCTGCCCGAGACCAGCCCCCACGTGGGCACCCGCGTCGGCGACGTCCCGCTGCCGCCCGACACCTCACTGCTGACGATCCTGCGCGACGGTCGGCCGATCTCGCCGAGCCCGGACGAGGCGATCGAGGCCGGTGACGAGATCCTGTTCATCTGCCCGCCCGAGGCCGAGCACCAGTTGGCGATGACGCTCAACCCGGAGAGTCGCACCCGCGCCCAGCGCGACGACGAGGACGAGGCCTGACCCAAAAATCCGAGCGCACTGTCGGTGCTGCGTGTCACTGTGTTGAGCATGACCTCCAGGCAGCAGCTCGACCAGCTCATCGACCGTCTCCGTCGTGACGTGCACGGCGTCGTCATCACCGCCACAGACCCGGACTATGCCGAGGCCCGGCTGGTCGAGGCCAGGCCCGGGGGTGCAACTCCCCTGGCGATCGTGCGCGCCCGGGACACCGCTGACGTGCAGGCGGTGGTCAACGCCGCGCGAGAGTCGGGGGTGGTCCTGGCCGTCCGCGGGGGCGGACACAGCGCGGCCGGGCACGGCACCGTCGATGACGGGTTGGTGCTCGACACCTCGGGTCTGAAGGGCCTGGACATCGACGTGGAGGCCCGCACCGTCCGGGCCGGGGCCGGGCTCACGGCGGGGGAGTGTGTCCGGGCCACGAGCGAGCACGGCCTGGCCACCGGCTTCGGCGACACGGCGGCCGTCGGGATCTCCGGCATCACGCTGGGCGGCGGCATGGGTCTGCTCAGCCGCCGCTATGGCATGACGATCGACGCCCTGCTCGCCGCAGAGGTGGTCACCGCGGACGGTCAGGTCCGAGAGGTCGACGCCGAGCACGAGCCCGACCTGTTCTGGGCCCTGCGCGGCGGCGGTGGCAACTTCGGCGTGGTCACCGCGATGACCTTCCGTCTCGACGACGTCGGCGAGACCACCGGGGGTGTGCTCGTGCTGCCCGCGACACCGGAGGTCCTCACCGGCTTCCTGGCAGCTGCCGAGGAGGCGCCGCGCGAGGTGACCACGATCGTGACGATCATGCCCTGCCCGCCGGTGCCCTTCGTGGCGGCGGAGCACCACGGCACACCGGTCCTGTTCACCACGCTGGTCCATGTCGGGCCGGCTGAGGCAGCGCACGAGGTGCTCGCTCCCTTCCGCGCCCTCGCGCCACCGCTGGCCGACCTGATCCGCACTGCCCCGTATGCCGACCTGCTGGCCTGGGAGGAGATCCCCAGTCTCCCGTTCGTCTCCCGGAGCAACTTCTTTGAGCAGCTGGGGCAGGAGCCCGCCGGCGAGCTCATCGACGCCGTGGGTGCCGGGCCCGGCCCGATGCGGTTGATCCAGTTGCGCGTGCTGGGGGGAGCGGTGGGTGACGTGGCCGAGGGCGCGACTGCCTTCGGCTTCCGGGACCGCAGGATCGTCAGCTACCTGGCGTGCATGGCGCACGACCCCGCGGGACTCGACGAAGCCACCACCTGGGCCGATCGCGCCCTGGACCTGCTCGACGACGGCGACCGTGCGGCATACGTCAACTTCGTCGGAGACGGGCCGGTGGGCGCGCAGGACTGCTATCCGCCAGCCACCTGGGAGCGCCTGCGCGAGGTCAAAGCTGCTCACGACCCGGGCAACCTGTTCCGCCACAACCACACCATCCCTCCCGCGGCCTCGTGAGCACGGCTCGCCCGCACGTCAGGGGTTAGGCGAGCCTTCCGTAGACGTGGGTCTCACGGTGCGCAAGACTGCGAGGTAGGAGAAGCGCCTGTGATAGAGTTATCTTGACGTCAAGATAAATCGGAGAGGAGTCGGCGTGAGCGACACGACCAACAGTTTTGGGGCCAAGAACACCCTCCAGGTGGGTGACGCCAGCTATGAGTACTACCGCATCACCGATCTCGAGGGCTCGGCCAACCTGCCGTACAGCCTGAAGGTGCTGCTGGAGAACCTGCTGCGCACCGAGGACGGCAAGAACATCACGGCCGACCACATCAACGCGCTCGCCCAGTGGGACGAGAACGCCGACCCGAGCACCGAGATCCAGTTCACGCCCGCCCGCGTGATCATGCAGGACTTCACCGGCGTGCCCTGTGTCGTCGACCTGGCCACCATGCGCGAGGCGATGGTCGACCTCGGCGGCGACCCCACCAAGATCAACCCGCTCGCTCCCGCCGAGCTGGTCATCGACCACTCGGTCATCATTGACGTCTTCGGCCGGCCGGACGCCTTCGAGCGCAACGTCGAGATCGAGTACGAGCGCAATGGTGAGCGTTATCAGTTCCTGCGCTGGGGCCAGACCGCGTTTGAGGACTTCAAGGTCGTCCCCCCGGGCACCGGCATCGTCCACCAGGTCAACATCGAGCACCTAGCCCGCACCGTGATGACCCGTGAGGTCAACGGTGAGCTGACGGCCTACCCCGACTCGTGTGTCGGCACCGACAGTCACACCACGATGGTCAACGGCCTGGGCGTGCTGGGCTGGGGTGTGGGTGGCATCGAGGCCGAGGCGGCGATGCTCGGCCAGCCGGTCTCCATGCTGATCCCGCGCGTGGTCGGCTTCAAGCTGTCCGGGTCGATCCCGGCCGGTGCGACCGCGACCGATGTCGTGCTGACGATCACCGAGATGCTGCGTGACCACGGTGTGGTCGGCAAGTTCGTCGAGTTCTACGGCGAGGGTGTGGCCCAGGTGCCGCTGGCCAACCGCGCCACGATCGGCAACATGAGCCCGGAGTTTGGCTCGACCTGTGCGATCTTCCCGATCGATGACGTCACGCTGGACTACCTGCGGCTGACCGGTCGCTCCGATGAGCAGGTGGACCTGGTTGAGGCCTATGCCAAGGAGCAGGGCATGTGGCTGGACGCCTCGGTCGAGGCCCGCTACAGCGAGCGTCTCGAGCTCGACCTGTCCACGGTCGTGCCCTCGATCGCCGGGCCGAAGCGCCCGCAGGACCGCATCGCGCTGACCGACTCCAAGCCGCAGTTCTGGGCCGACCTGAAGAACTATGTCGTGGATGGTCAGGGCATCGAGAAGAGCTCGGTTGACCAGGAGCTTGCGGACACCTTCCCGGCCTCCGACGCGCCCTCGCACGATGCGCACGAGGCGTCCGAGCAGGCCGGTCGCCCGGAGCACTCGGCGCGCTTTGCCAATGGCAAGCGGGCGAGCAACCCGGCGACGGTGACCCTGGATGGCAAGGAGGTGGAGATCGACCACGGCCACGTCGCGATCGCCTCCATCACCTCGTGCACCAACACCTCCAACCCCTCGGTGATGATGGCCGCCGCGATGCTGGCCAAGAGCGCCGTGGAGCGTGGGCTGACGGTGCCGCCGTGGGTGAAGACCTCGATGGCGCCGGGCTCGAAGGTGGTCACGGGCTACTTCGACAAGGCCGGCATGTGGCCCTACCTGGAGAAGCTCGGCTTCCACCTGGTCGGTTACGGCTGCACCACCTGCATCGGCAACTCCGGGCCGATCATCGAGGAGGTCTCCGAGGCGGTCAACGCCAACGACCTCGCGGTGACCTCGGTGTTGTCGGGCAACCGCAACTTCGAGGGCCGGATTAACCCGGACGTGAAGATGAACTACCTGGCCTCCCCGCCGCTGGTCATCGCCTACGCCCTGGCCGGCACGATGGACTTCGACTTCGAGGCCGAGCCGCTGGGGGTGGACACCGAGGGCAACGAGGTCTTCCTCAAGGACATCTGGCCCAACCCCGAGGAGGTCGAGGCGACGATCGCCACCTCGATCAGCCGCGAGATGTTCACCGAGGACTATGCCGATGTCTTCGCCGGTGACGAGCGCTGGCAGTCCCTGCCCACCCCGGACGGTGACACCTTCGAGTGGGCCGATGACTCGACCTACGTGCGCAAGCCCCCTTACTTCGAGGGCATGCAGGCCGAGCCCGCCCCGGTGGAGGACGTCAGCGGTGCACGGGTGCTGGCCAAGCTGGGTGACTCGGTCACGACCGACCACATCAGCCCGGCCGGTTCCATCAAGGCCGACAGCCCGGCTGGTCGCTACCTGGCCGAGCACGGCATCGAGCGCAAGGACTTCAACTCCTACGGCTCGCGCCGTGGCAACCACGAGGTCATGATCCGCGGCACGTTCGCCAACATCCGGCTGCGCAACCAGCTGTTGGACGGTGTCGAGGGTGGCTTCACCCGCAATCTGCTGGACGGCTCGAGCGAGCCGGTCGACATCTACGACGCGGCCCAGGCCTATGCCGAGGCCGGGATCCCGTTGGTGATCCTGTCCGGCAAGGAATACGGCTCCGGCTCCTCGCGTGACTGGGCCGCCAAGGGCACCCGCCTGCTGGGCGTCAAGGTCGTCATCGCCGAGTCCTACGAGCGGATCCACCGCTCCAACCTGATCGGCATGGGCGTGTTGCCGCTGCAGTACCCCGAGGGTCAGACCGCTGACTCGCTCGGCCTGGACGGCACGGAGACCTTCTCCTTCAGCGGCATCACCGCGCTGAACGACGGCGGCATCCCCGAGACCGTGCACGTCACCGCGCAGAAGGAGGGCGGCGAGAGCATCGAGTTCGACGCCGTCCTGCGCATCGACACCCCCGGCGAGGCGGACTACTTCCGCAACGACGGCATCCTGCAGTACGTCCTGCGTTCGCTCGTTTCTGCCTGAGACGCACATCGCAGTCGCGGCCCCGCACCAGTTCGCTGGTGCGGGGCCGCGTCGTCGGGTGGCTCTATCGCGACGTGCGCCCGTCGGCCCACGCCTGCGCTCGGCTGCGTGATGCGCGAGAGAGCCAGGCCGCCTGGACCAGTTCGATGATCTCGCTGCGGGTGGTCTCCTGCAGACGGCTGGCGCGGACGAGGACCGACGGGTGCCCGTCGAAGTGGCTCGTGGTGAAGAAGGGGCTCTCCTCGTCCTGCACGAGAGCCTGCTTCTCGTCCTCGTCGGTGACCCAGATGACGATGACGTCCTCGAGCCGTTCGCCGGTCTCGGTGTCGACCGCATCCGGCCGGGGGTTGCGGAAGAAGACGAACGACTTCCCGCCCACCTGATAGACGGGGTTGTCCTGCGTGCCCTCCTCGACAGTCACGTGCGGCATGCTCCGGGCAGCCTCGTGGACGTCTGCTACCCGTGCCGGCCTGTCCTGGGACATGAGTCCAGAATACGGACCGACCGTGGTCCAGGAGGCACGCGATCCTCAGCGGCCGAGGAGTGCCAGTGGGACAACGGCCACCCCGTCTCTGCGCCGGTAGGCGCGATCGCCAGTTGTCAGAACTATGGTGTCGACCAGGTCGTCTCCCAACTTGTCCCGGAGCCAGAGGAGGTGGCGGACATCGGAGTCGTCGATGGCTCGCGACCACTTGACCTCGATGGCAAGCACCTGACCCTCCGGGCCGTCGACGACCAGATCGATCTCGCGGTCGCCGGGCCGCGTGCGCAGGTGGCCCACCCGGGACTGGCACCGGTCAGCCGCGACGCGCACTGACAGGGTTGCCAGGGATTCGAAGAGCGCTCCCATCAAGGCGCGACCCCTGCCGGCCTGCAGCGAGACAGCGCTCTGTCCCAAGAGGCGTGCTGCTAGCGCTGGATCCACGAGTTGGTGCTTGGGGGAGACCTGGAGTGGCGCGAACGGGTTCGCTGACGGGCTCCACCCAGGGACGGGGTCGAGCACGAAGATGCGAGTCAGATGGTCTCGGTAGGTGATGGTCGTCGTCTTGGCTGGTTGGGACCCGTCACCGGCCGTTGTGGCATCCAGGATCTTGGAGTAGGCGGTGGTGGTGGATGAGGCGGCTGCGTAGGCAGTGAGCCATCGGCGCACGGTTTCGGTGCGGCGCACCCGCAGGCCACTCTCGTCAAGGTCTCGGTCAATGACCGCTGCGATGTAGGAGTCCAGGAGGTCCCGGTGCAGGCCAGCAGCGGCCCCGCGGATCCCGGGAAATCCACTCTCCACAATCTGTTCGACGTAGTCAGCGGCGCGGACTTCCGTGCTGCCAGTCACCTCGGAGACTCCGCCCAGGAGTGCTGCGAGACTCACCGTCGGTGTGGTGAGGCCACGTTCGAACAGGGCCATGGGCCGCATCCTGCGGGTCAGTATCCGCCCCGCTCCCGAATGCGTGTCGACACCGGGGCGGGGGCTGGCGCTGCCGGTCAGCAGGACCGCGCCCGGTGGTGCTCCGGCATCGACCCAGCGACGCACGACATCCCAACTGGAGGGATATCGCTGCCACTCGTCCAGAAGAACCGGCCCGGGTGCGTCGCGGACGGAGGTCGGATCGGCCTGGAACGACTGCAGATCGGCCGGGTCGTCCAAGAAGTACGTGGTGTGGGCACGGCGCCGTGCCGTGCCCGTCTTGCCGACGCCCTTTGCGCCCTCGAGGGCGATCGCCGGGGCCAGTGGCAGCAGTCGATCCAGCTCGTCGTCGACGCTCCTGCGCTGATATGTCACGCCCCTACGCTACCGTTGGTCGAGGTCATACGCTACCTTTGGTGCGTCGCTAACACTACCTTTTGTCGCATTCTCCCTGGCGCCCCTGTGCCGGGAATGGGCGGAGGCATGCTGCTGTTAGTATGATTGAATCATCAACTAAAGCGGAGGATGCTGTCATGACCACGACGCCCGAACTGATCACCCCCAAGGATCTGCTGGCTGCCGACACCTCGATGGGCGCCGTGACCCTGGACGTCGCCGACCTCGACGTGATGACGGCCTACTACCGCGACGCGATCGCGCTGCAGGTGCTCTCCAGCGAGGGGTCGCAGGTCACCCTCGGGCGGGGGACCGAGCCGGTCGTCATCCTGCGGCACAGCCCCGAGCTCAAGGCCGCCACCCCCGGTCAGGCTGGCCTGTTCCACACGGCCATCCTGTATGACACCCAGGAGGCACTGGCCGCCACCGTGGCCACCGCCGCGCAGTATCCCGGTGTCCGCTTCGTGGGCTCCAGCGACCACCTGGTCAGCCAGGCGTTCTACTTCGATGACCCCGAGGGCAACGGCATCGAGCTCTACTGGGACCGCGACCGCACGCAGTGGAGCTGGACGCACGGTCAGGTCGAGATGTCCACGCTCTATCTCGACCCCAACCAGTTCCTGCGCGAGCACCTGACCGAGCAGGGTCTGGCCGACCCGACCGCGCTGGGTGGTGCCGTCGTGGGGCACGTCCACCTGTCCGTCGGCGACGTGGCCACGGCCCAGGAGTTCTATGTCCACCGGCTCGGCTTCGAGACGACGGCCAGTGTTGGCAACCAGGCGTTGTTCGTCAGCGCTGGCAAGTATCACCACCACATGGCGATGAACGTGTGGAACTCGCGCGGTGCCGGTCCGCGTCAGCGCACCCTGGGTCTGGGGCAGGTCGACATCGTCGTGCCGACCGCTGACGAGGTCGGTGCACTGACCGAGCGGATGAAGCACTTCGGTCTGCAGACCCGCGACGACGGCCGGACCGTGTCCTTCGACGACCCGTGGGCCAACCTGATCAACGTCCGCTCGGCCGACGCCTGAGCTGCCGGGTCATCTGCCCAGAGCGAAACCCGATGCGCGGGGGTCAGTTGCGGCGTTAGCGTCTTTCTATGGGCAACGTCGTCAGGTTGGACCGCAGGCAACCGCGCCGACCGGGCGCGGCTGCCCCGGGCCGGGCCGCCCCCGCCGTGACACCGTTGTGGCGGGAGGCCCTGGGCCGTCAGCTGCGCGGTGAGCGCGAGTTCCGCGGCGAGCGCATCGCGGACGTTGCCGGGCGGGCTGGCCTCTCGCCGCAATATCTCTCCGAGCTCGAGCGCGGCAAGAAGGACCCGTCCTCGGAGATGCTCGAGGCTCTCGCCGGTGCGTTGGACCTCGCGGTGGTTGACCTGACCCGGCGGACCAGCACGCAATTGATGGCGGTGGCGCCGGCGCAGCGGGGGAGCGGGCAGGTCCTGCTGGCCGCCTGACCGGCCCTTTCACGCACGCAGACAGCTCCGCTCACGCTGACGGCTCGGCTCACGCCCACAGCGCCGCCTATGCAGACAGAGCCGTCACGTCGCGCGCGGCGAGCACCTGGTCGACCACGCCATAATCCACAGCGGCCTGCGCGGTGAGGATGAGGTCGCGGTCGGTGTCACGGCGCACCTGATCGGCGCTGTGACCGGTGTGCAGCCCCAGGATCTCCTCCTGCATCCGGCGCACCCGCTCGATCTCGTCGGCCTCCAGGATCAGATCCGGCACCGTGCCCCGCCCCTCGGCCGCCGGCGCGTGGATCACCACTCGGCCGTGGGGGAGGATCGAGCGGTGGCCGAGTGCGCCACCAGCCAACAGGACGGCCGAGCTGGCGACCACCTGGCCGACGCACGTGGTGTCGACCCGTGGCCGGACGAACTGCATCGCGTCATAGATCGCCAGGGTTGCGGGTATGGAGCCACCAACCGAGTTCAGATAGAGCGCGATGGGGGCGTCCGGGTTGTCGTTCTCCAGGTGCAGGAGCTGGGCGATGACGGCATTGGCCACGCCCTCGTCGACGGCGGTGCCCAGATAGACGATGCGGTCGGCGAGCAACCGGCTGTAGATGTCGAGGGTGCGCTCCCCGCGCGGGCTCTGTGTCGTGACGTAGGGAATGGAGTAAGTGCTCATCGGGTGCTCCCCAGGCCGATCGGGGAGGTGTGCTCCGGCAGCACATCGGACAGGTTCTCAACGATCGCGTCGATGAAGCCATAGTCGAGCGCCTCGGGGGCCGAGAACCACCGGTCGCGCCGGGAGTCCTCCTCCACCTGCTCCACCGCCTGGCCGGTGTCCTCAGCGATGCAGCCCAGCACGGTGTCGCGGGTGTGCCGCAGGTCGTCGGCCTGGATCGCGATGTCCATGGCCGTGCCACCGATGCCGGCCGAGCCCTGGTGCAGCAGCACCTTGGCGTGTGGCATCGCGAAGCGCTTGCCCCGGGTCCCCGCGGAGAGCAGGAACTGTCCTGCGCTGTAGGCCATCCCGAGGTCGACGGTGACCACGTCATTGGGGATCATCCGCATGCAGTCGCGGATGGCCAGCATCCCGGGCACCGAGCCGCCGACCGAGTTGATCAGCAGCCGGATGTCCGCCCGCGGGTCGGCGTCTGCCAGCAGCAGGAGGGCCGTGCACAGGCGATTGCTGTTGCGCTCCTCGAGCGCCTCGCCCAGCACCAACGTGCGGCGGTCAAAGAGTTGTCGGTGGATCTCGTGGTCCAGCCCGTGTGCGGGGTCAGCGGTCTCGGTGCTCATGGCTCCAGCCTGCGTCGCCTCGGCCAGCACCGGAAGGCCACGCTGCTGTGAGCAGCGCAGCCGGCGACAGATCCGGCGCGGGGTCCCTGCTGGGTCGCCGTAGCATCGGCACATGACTGACCTTCAGGCCCTGTTCGAGCGGGCAGCTCAGGAAGCGGCCGACTTCCGTGCGTCGCTGGATGGTCGCCCCGTGCAGGCGCCAGCCGACAAGGCCGAGGTGAGGAGCCGGCTGGCCGTGCCGTTGCCGGCGGGCCCACGCGATCCGAGCGAGGTGGTCGAGCAGCTCATCGACGCCGCGCAGCCCGGTCTGATGGGCACGCCCGGGCCTCGCTATTTCGGCTTCGTCATCGGGGGCGCTCTGCCGGCTGCCTCGGCCGCGGACATCCTCGCTGTCGGCTGGGACCAGTGCGCCTTCAACGGGCACCTCGCACCGGCGGCTGCCGCAGCCGAAGAGGTCGCCGGTGGGTGGCTCAAGGACCTGCTGGGTCTGCCTGAGTCGGTTGGTGTCGGCTTCGTGACCGGTGCGCAGGCCGCCAACACCGTGGGGCTGGCTGCGGCCCGGCACCACCTGCTGCGCCAGGTCGGGTGGGACGTGGAGCGCAGCGGGCTGGCCGGAGCACCACGGCTCAGGGCGCTCGCCGGCGCCGAGCGGCACGCCACGATCGACCGGTCGCTGCGGCTGCTCGGCCTGGGCTCCGACGCACTGGAGGCGGTGACCGTCGACGCCCAGGGAGCCATCGACACCGATGACCTGCGGCGGGTGCTGTCCGCGGGATCCACGGGCGAGGATCGTCCGAGCGTGGTCTGCCTGCAGGCGGGCAACGTCAACACCGGCGCCGTCGATGACCTGCGCACGGCCATCACCGTGGCGCACGACCACGGCGCGTGGGTGCACGTTGACGGGGCCTTCGGGTTGTGGGCGGCAGCCAGCCCTTCGCTGCGACACCTGGTCGACGGCGTGGAGCTGGCGGACTCCTGGGGGTGCGACGGGCACAAGTGGCTGAACGTCCCCTACGACTCGGGGTTCGCGTTCTGCTCCCGTCCCGACGTGCAGACGGCTGCGATGTCCTACACCGCCTCCTACCTCACCGGCTCCGGCGCTGAGCCCGGTGCGGCCGACTACACGGCCGAGTCCTCCCGGCGTGCCCGCGGCTTCGCTGTGTGGGCAGCCGTGCAGGAGCTCGGGAGACAGGGGATCGCCGACCTCATCGACCGGTGCTGCGACCATGCTCGCCGGTTCGCCGATGCGTTGAGCGCCGCCGGGCTCGAGGTCGTCAACGATGTGGTGCTCAACCAGGTGCTCGTCGGGTTTGGCGGTCAGGGCGCGGAGGCTGACCGTCGCACTGATGCCGTGATCGCCCGGATCCAGCAGGACGGCACCGCCTGGATGGGTGGCACCACGTGGCGTGGTCGACGGCTGATGCGGATCGCCGTCTCCAACCACCTGACCACCACTGCAGACATCGATGTCTCCGTCGAGGCCGTCCTGCGAGCAGCGCGGGGCCTCACCGACTGACGGGCGATGGTGCGCGTCAGAGGTCGGTGAGCGCGATGCTGTCGTCGACGAGGCGCTCCGGTGCGACCTCGCGGCCAATCAGTGCGCGCAGGTCGTCGTTGACGTCCCAGATGTTGACGTTCATCGCTGCTGTCACCGTGCCGTCGTGCAGCCAGAAGGCGAGGAACTCTCCGGAGTCCATCTCGCCTCGGATGACGGTCTCGTCCTCGGCGCTGCCGTGGCCGACATACTCCATGCCCAGGTCGTACTGGTCGGTGTAGAAGTAGGGCGCCCAGTCATAGGTCTCGCTGCTCCCGGTGATCGTGGCAGCAGCCAGCTTGCCCTGCCGGATCGCGTTGTCCCAGTGCTCGACCCGCAGAGCCCGACCAGAGGCCGTATGCCGTGCCTCGGCGGCGTCTCCCACGGCCAGGACGTCTGGGTCGTCCACGGAGCGCAGGTGCTCATCGACCAGGACGCCACTGTTGACGGACAGCCCCGCTGCCCTGGCCAGATCGGTGTTGGCCGCGGCGCCCACGCCCATCAGGACGAGGTCGGCGGGCAGGGTCTCGCCGTCGACGGTCACACCGGTGACGTGGCCGTGCTCACCCACGAGCCCTGAGACGCTCACCCCGGTCCGCAGGTCCACCCCGTGGTCGCGGTGCAGCTGCGCGAAGTGCTGGGCAACCTCCGAGCCCAGCACGTTCAGGAGCGGCTGGGCCGCGCTCTCGAGGACGGTGACCGCCGACCCTCCGATCCGGGCTGCGGCGGCGACCTCCAGACCGATCCACCCACCACCGACGATGACCACCCGGGCGTGCCGCCCGATGGCCTCCCGCAGAGCGTCGCTGTCAGCGATCCGACGCAGCGTGAGCACGCCGTCCAGATCGGCACCAGCCAGGGAGAGTCGGCGTGGCTCGGCGCCGGTGGCCAGCACGAGCGTGTCATACCTGAGACGCTCGCCTCCCGAGATCTCGACCTCGCGTGCTTCGCGGTCGATCGCGACAACCGACTGGCCGAGCCGGGTGGTGACGTCGTGCTCGGCATACCAGGAGGCCGGGTGCACATAGGCCTCGTCGATCTCGGCTCCGCCCTGCAGATAGCCCTTGCTCAGCGGGGGTCGCTCGTAGGGCAGGTCCGGCTCATCCCCGATCAGGGTGACGGGTCCGGCAAACCCTCTGGTGCGCAACTCCTCGACGACGTTGGCGCCGGCGAGTCCGGCGCCGACCACCACGACTCCGTCGGAGGAGGTGGATGCGGTGGTGGTCATGGCAGGTCCATTCGATCAGTGAATCAGGCTGAGGAACTCGGCGCGGGTGGCGCCGTCGCGCAGTGCGCCGCGCAGCGCGGACGTGCGGGTGGTCGCGCCGACGGCACGCACCCCACGCAGGGTCATGCAGGTGTGCTCGGCCTCGATCACCACGCCGACACCGCGTGGTGCCAGCTCGTGGTCGATCCACTCGGCGATCTGCTGGGTGAGGCGCTCCTGGACCTGCGGGCGACGGGCAAACATCTCCACGACGCGAGCGAACTTCGAGAGCCCGAGGATGCGTTGGCCGGGCAGATAGCCGACGTGGGCCTGCCCGGTGAACGGCAGCAGGTGGTGCTCGCAGACCGACTGCACGGGGATCGAGCGGACCAGGACCAGCTCGTCATAGCCCTCGTCGTTGTCGAAGGTGGTCATCTCGAACGGTCTCGAGGTGAGCATGGCGGCATAGGCCTGAGCCATCCGGCGCGGGCTGCGGGCCATGCTCTCGTTGTCGCAGTCGACGCCGAGTGCGGCCAGGAAGGCGCCCGCAGCTCGAGTGGCCTGGTCAAGACGATCCGCGGTGGCCAGCACGGGGGCGGGGGCGAGATCTGGGTGGGTCGTCACGCGGGGTCCTCCTGGACGTTTCTTCTAACGGAGACTAGTCTTGACGTTAGACCTGTTGGGGTCACGATGCAAGAGGAGGATTCATGACCAAGGCCGTGCCGTTTGAGCGAGCTGTGGACAGCATCGCCTCACTGGCCGAGCCGGTGCGGCGTGAGCTCTATCGCTATGTCTGCCAGCGTGATGTTGCCGTTGGCCGTGAGGAGGTGGCCGAGGCGACCGGCATCGCCCACCACAAGGTGAAGTTCCACCTGGATCGGTTGGCCGCGGACGGCCTGCTGGAGGTGGGTTATCAGCGACTGGGTGACCGGGCCGGGCCCGGTGCGGGGCGACCGGCCAAGGTCTATCGGCCGGTCGAGGAGGAGGTGAGCCTGTCCCTGCCGCCTCGGGAGTATGTGCTGGCTGGAGAGTTGCTCGCCGCAGCGGTCGAGGAGGCGGCAACGTCCGGGCGGCCGATCCTGGAGACGCTGACCGAGGTGGCCACGGCACGGGGCGTCGAGCTGGCGCGCGCCGTGGCCCAGACCGCGCAGGGCGACGGCGACGCGGACCCGCTGACCCTGGCGTGTGAGGTGCTGGCGCGGCACGGCTTCGAGCCCCGGGCCGACGGTGATCGCGTGCTGCTGAGCAACTGCCCGTTCCACACCCTCGCCCAGCGACACACGCAGTTGGTGTGCGGCATGAATCACGCCCTGCTGGAGGGATTCACGAGCGAGTTGGCCCCAGGCTGCCTCGCAGCACGGCTCGACCCCGCGCCCGGCCGGTGCTGCGTGACTCTCCGTCAGGCGTGAGAGCGGGCTGAGACCTCGTAGCCGGTGCGCTCGTCTGCGGCCGGCTCATCCGCAACTGCCTCGTCTGCGGCCGGCTCATCCGCAACTGCCTCGTCCACGAGGGGCTCCGCCGCCAGCGGACCCGGCCCGACGGGCGCGCCGGTGGTCCAGAAGATCCCCAGCCGCACGCCATGCAGGTCCTGGACGTGGATGTCCATGTCAAAGACGTCGCGCAGGATCTCGCGCTGCATGATCTCCTGCGGGCTGCCCTGCACGATGACCCGGCCGTCGCGCATGGCCACGATGTGGTCCGAATAGCAGGAGGCGAAGTTGATGTCGTGCAGCACCAGCACGATCGTCTTGCCCAGGTCATCGGCCGCGCGGCGCAGCAGCGTCATCATCGAGGACGAGTGCTTCATGTCCAGGTTGTTCAGCGGCTCATCGAGCAGGATGTAGTCGGTGTCCTGCGCCAGGATCATCGCGATGTAGGCGCGCTGGCGCTGCCCTCCGGAGAGCTGGTCGAGGAACCGGTCACGCAGCGGCTGCAGGTCCAGATAGTCCAGCGCCTCGTCGACCAGCTCGTGGTCCTGCGGGGTCAGCCGGCCCTTGCTGTAGGGGAAGCGCCCGAAGCGCACCAGGTCCACGACGGTGAGGCGGGCGGTGACGCGATTGTCCTGGCGCAGCACCGCCAACCGCCGGGCGATGGCGTCGTCACTGGAGCTCTGCACGTCGAGATCGTCGATGAACACCGAGCCGCTCTCGGGCTTGATCAGGCGGCTGATCACCGACAGCAGCGTCGACTTGCCGGCACCGTTGGCGCCGACGATCGAGGTGAGTTGCCCCACCGGCAGCGTCAGCCCGACGTCATCGAGCACCACCTGCTTGTCGTAGCGGTGGCTGACCTTGCGCACGCTGATCACAGTTTGACCGTCCTCATCAGGAGCAGGATGAAATAGATGCCGCCCACCAGGTTGACGACCACGGACAACGTGGTGCCATTGTCCATCAGGTGGCCGACCACGAACTGGCCCCCCACGGTGCAGAGCACCCCGACCAGCACCGAGCCCAACACCAACTCAGTATGCCGATGGGTCGGCAGGATCTGTCGGGCCAGGTTGGCCACGATGAGACCGAGGAAGAGCATCGGACCCACGAGGGCGGTGGACACGGCGACCAGCACGGTCACCACGGCCAGGGTCGCCGTGACGACCCGGTGGTAGGGCGCGCCGAGGGCCACAGCATTGTCGAAGCCGAGGTCGACGACGTCGAGATAGCGCAGCAGCGGCACCAGCGCGGCCAGGCCGATCAGGCACACGATGCCGGCGACCCAGAGCAGGTTGGCGTCCACCGTGTTGAAGCTGGCGAACATGACGTCCTGCAGGGTCAGGAAGTCGTTGGGGCTGAGCACCCGTGAGGCCAGGGAGGTGAGCGAGCCGAACAGCGAGCCGATCACGATGCCGACCAGCACCAGCACCAGCAGGTTGCGGCTGTTGCGCCCGAACAGCCAGCGGAACAGCAGCATCCCGAAGACGGCCAGCACGACCGTGTTGATCACGAAGCGCTCGCCGACGCCCATCAGCATGAACGCGGTGCCGCCGAAGAAGAACACGATGATCGTCTGCACCAGCAGATAGAGCGCGTCAAAGCCCATCACGCTGGGCGTCAGGATCCGGCTGCCGGCGATCGTCTGGAAGACCAGGCTGGAGGCACCGACCGCGGCGCCGACGACGACCAGGCTCCCGACCTGGCGGCCGCGCAGGTCCATCGCATACTCCCAGGAGCCCCGCACGTCATAGACCAGATAGGCCGCGATGCCGACCGCGCACAGGATGGCCAGGATGCCGAGGGTCACCCTGATCCGACGGCGTCGGCGGGCCTCCTCGGGTGAGGTGTGCGATCTGGTCGGGGAGGGAGAGATGAGTGTCGTCATACGGCTGCTCCCTTGGCCGAGCGCAGGATCAGCCAGATGAAGACCACGCCACCGATGACGCCGGCGATGGTGGCGACCGGGATCTCGTAGGGGTAGGTGATCATCCGACCGGCCACGTCACAGGCCAGCACGAAGCCGGCGCCGGCGAGCGCGGTCACCGGCAACACCTTCTTGACGTTGTCGCCCATCAGCAGGGTGACCACGTTGGGCACGATCAGCCCCAGGAACGGGATGGCACCGACGACCACGACCACCACGGCGGCCATCACGGAGACCACGATCAGGCCGATGTAGAGGAGGCGCTTGTAGTTCAGGCCGAGGTTGGTGGCGAACGACTCGCCCATCCCGATGACGGTGAACCGGTCGGCGAACAGATAGCCGATCACCCCGACGACCAGCACGGTGTAGAGCGGCTCGTAGCGGCCCTCGAGGATCCCGGAGAACGACCCGGTCGTCCAGATGTCGAGATATTGGACCATGTCGCGCTGATAGGCCACGAAGGTGGTGATGGCCGCGA
Source organism: Ornithinimicrobium faecis (assembly GCF_023923225.1). GTDB lineage: Bacteria > Actinomycetota > Actinomycetes > Actinomycetales > Dermatophilaceae > Ornithinicoccus > Ornithinicoccus faecis. Next base: position 1,972,508 of record NZ_CP099489.1, read on the forward strand.
GCACGCCGCCATACATCAGCCCGACCAGGGCCACCACGATGCCCTCGCGGTGCTGGATGCGTTGCAGCATCTGCAGGAAGATCATCGTGCCGAGGATCGCGGTGATGATGGCGATCAGCATCTTGACCACCAGCGAGGTGGAGTTGAAGAACATGGTGGCGATCAGGATGCCGAGCACGGCAGCCTCGACGGTGCCGGACGTGCTGGGGGAGACGAACCGGTTGGCCGTGATGCGCTGCATGATCAGCCCCGCCACCGACAGCGAGGCGCCCGCCATCAGCACGGCCATCAGGCGCGGGATCCGCGAGGTGGCCAGGATGTGCCACTCGCTCTGCGTGGGCGGGAACAGGTCGCCGATCCCCACGCTGGTCGCGGCGCCGATGCCGAGGGACAGATAACCGCCCACGGCCAGCACGGCCACGCCGATCCACAGGTGGACGGCACGCACCCCGCCCCGGCTCGGTGCCGGGGCGGGGCGGGTGGTCGTGGTCACGCTCAGAGCGTCGCCTTCACGTCATCGATCATCTGCTGGATCGAGCTGGGGGCGGCGCCGGCGATATACCAGGCGAAGCCGTCGACCAGCTGGATCTTGTCGTTGCTGGCGGCGTCGGTGGTGTTGACCAGGTCGTTGTTGAGCACGTCCAGCGCGGGGGCCTCGTCGGAGCCGATCGCCGCGGCGCGGTCCAGGACCAGCAGCACGCCGGGGTTGTACTCAGTGAAGAACTCCTGGCTGATCTCCTGGCCGTGCGAGCCCTCCTCGTCGACGGGCGCGCCCGTGTCGGCATAGCCGAAGGCGTCGTAGACGATGCCGAAGCGCGAGCCGGGGCCATAAGCGCTGGCGGTGCCGCCAGAGACCTGGACGAACAGGGCGGTCTCACCGCTCTCGGCGGCCTGGGCGTTGACCTCCTCGACCTGCGCGGTCAGGTCGTCCATCAGCTCCTGTGCCTCGGCCTCCTTCTCGAAGATCGAGCCCAGCTGGACGACGCGCTCCTCGATGGTCGGCAGCTGGTCGGCGGGCTCCTCGAAGCGCGACGACAGGTCGATGACGGTGGGGGAGATCTTCTCCATCTCCGCCAGGATCTCGGGGTTGCCGCTGCGCGAGCCGATGATGATCAGGTCGGGCTCGAGCTCGTTGATGGCCTCGTAGTCCGGCTCCTGCAGGGTGCCGACGGTCGGGATGTCACCGCCGTCATACTGCGCCATGTCCTCGGGCAGGGTCGCGTTGGAGGCCGGCACGGCGTCCACCTCGATCCCGAGGTCGGACAGGGTGCGGATGACGCTCCAGTCGGTGGCCACGACGACCTCCGGGTTCACCGGGACGTCGACGGTGCGACCCTGTGCGTCGGTGATGGACACGGTCTCGCCGTCGGCGGCCGCCCCGTCGCCCCCGGCCTCTGAGTCGGAGCCGCACGCAGTGAGCGCGAGCGCTGCGGTGAGGGTGAGGCTGGTGGCCAGGGTGCGGATCGTCGTCCGGGTTGTCATGGGCTGGTGCGCTCCGATGCGTGATGGCTGCCGGTGGAAAAGCTTTGGTAAGCCTCACCTAACCATCCCGGAGGGCAATTATCAAACGTCTCCATGTTGTATATCTCACAAGGCTAACGGAGGTGGGCGTGGCGTCCGCGTGCGGGCCGCGGGTGGGGCTGCCGAGGTATTCGAGGTGATGTCTTTGTCGTACACTTGTTCGCATGTCGGGACCTCCAGGATGGCCAGAGCGGGTGCCCCCCACGGGCGTGCCCGGCTGGGAGGAGGCGGCGGTTTCCTGGCTGTTGGACCAGTGCCCGGCCGACTATCGCGCCTATCGTGCGTGGCGCCGGCACCCGGTGGCGCTCGCCTGGATCGCCGTGCGCCACCTGCGCTCCGAGCTGGAGGCGATGCGTGGTGCCTGGCGTGACGTGCGTGCCGACCTCGGGCCACTGCTCCCGCCCGGGTCGCTCGGGGATGTGCTCGGATCGCTGACCCAGGAGGGTCTGCGGCTGCGCGCGGCTCTGCGCAGTGCGGAGTTGTTGCTCGAGGCCATGCGGGTGCGGGCCCCGATCCGATCGTGAAGGTTGTGTGTGCATCCGCAGCAAGGACTCGACATCGGGGGGGGCTCCAGAGCCGAACTGGCCCTAGACTCAGTGGTCACGTCCCCGCAGGAAAGGCGCAGCACGCATCGTGGGTCTGCTCAGCACCATCGCCGGACCAGCCGACCTCAGGCGGCTGTCACCCCAGCAACTCCTCGACCTGGCCGAGGAGATCCGGGCTTATCTGGTCGACTCGGTCTCCCGCACCGGCGGGCACCTGGGCCCCAACCTGGGCGTCGTCGAGCTGACCATGGCGATCCACCGGGTGTTCGACAGTCCCCGTGACGCGGTGGTCTTCGACACCGGTCACCAGTCCTATGTGCACAAGCTGCTCACCGGTCGCCACGACTTCGCCACGCTGCGCAAGGAGGGCGGCATCTCCGGCTATCCGAGCCGCGCCGAGTCGCGCCACGATGTCGTCGAGAACAGCCACGCCTCGACCTCCTTGTCCTGGGCGATCGGCATCGCGACCGGGCGCAAGCTGCGCGGGGAGACCGATCGGCACACGGTCGCAGTCATCGGCGACGGGGCACTGACTGGCGGGATGGCCTGGGAGGCCCTGAACAACATCGCGGCCAATCCCGACCTGCCGCTGGTCATCGTGGTCAACGACAACGAGCGGTCCTATGCCCCCACGATCGGTGGCATGGCCGACTACCTGGCCTCGCTGCGGGCGACCCGCAACTATGAGAATGTCCTGTCCTGGGGCAAGCGCGTGCTGCACAAGACGCCCATCGTGGGCGCCCGGATGTATGACACGCTGCACGGCGTCAAGAAGGGCATCAAGGACATCGTCAGCCCGCAGGGCATGTTCGAGGACCTCGGGCTGAAGTATCTCGGGCCCATCGACGGCCACGATCTGCCCGCGGTCGAGAACGCCCTGCAGCTCGCCCACGACTTCGGCGGCGTCGTGCTCGTGCACGTGATCACCGAGAAGGGGCACGGCTACACCCCGGCGGTCGCCGACGAGGCCGACCGGTTCCACGCCGTCGGCGTGATCAACCCCGAGACCGGGTTGCCCCTCGAGCTGTCCGGGCGCTCCTGGACCGACGAGTTCAGCGACGAGCTGCTCGAGCTGGCCGATCAGCGTGACGACATCGTTGCCCTGACGGCCTCGATGCTGATCCCGGTCGGCCTGGCCAACTTCGCCCGCAAGCATCCCGGTCGGGTCTTTGACGTCGGGATCGCCGAGCAGCACGCCGTCACCATGGCCGCGGGGCTGTCCTTCGCCGGGATGCACCCGGTCGTGGCGATCTATGCGACCTTCCTCAACCGGGCCTTCGACCAGCTGCTGATGGACTGCGCCCTGCACAAACAGGGCGTCACCTTCGTGCTCGACCGGGCCGGGGTCACCGGCACCGACGGTGCGAGCCACAACGGCATGTGGGACATGGCGCTGCTCTCGATCGTGCCGGGCCTGCACCTGGCGGCACCTCGCGACGGCGCCCAGATCCGGGCCGCGCTGCGCGAGGCCGTCGACATCAACGACGCCCCGTCCGTCATCCGCTTCCCCAAAGGCACTGTGGCAGAGCCGATCCAGGCGGTCGGGGCCCACGGCAGCGTCGACATCCTGCGCGAGGCTGAGTCCCCAGACCTGCTCATCGTCTCCATCGGCTCGATGGCCGACATCGCTGGCGAGGTCGCCGAAAAGCTTGGCGCACAGGGCATCTCCGCCAAGGTCGTGGACCCACGGTGGGTGCTGCCGATCAGCGAGGACCTGCTCGAGCTGACCTCGACCGTCGCCGCGGTGGCCGTCATCGAGGACAACCTGGTCGACAGCGGCATCGGTGCCGCTCTCGGAGCCCGGTTGCGCGCGGGTGGCACCCGGACGCCGGTCTGGACCTACGGCATACCCAAGCAGTTCCTGGACCACGGCTCCAGGAGCCAGGTCCTCGAGCGGATCGGCCTGACGCCGGACACCATCGCCACGTCGCTGATCGACTGCTTGCGCGACTGACCTGCCATGACCGGGAGCACTCGGGTGGCGGCAGTGCTCAACCCGACCGCCGATCGTGCCTGGGCCGCCCAGGCTGAGCTGCACCGCGTCTGTCGCGAGCTGGGCTGGCCCGACCCGGTCGTGCACTACACCACCGTCCACGCACCCGGTGCAGACCAGGCCAGTCGCGCCCTGGCGGAGGGCGCCGAGCTGGTCGTCGTCGGCGGGGGAGACGGCACGGTGCGGCAGGTGGCTGGTGTCCTCGCCGGGACCGGTGTGCCGCTGGGCGTCCTGCCGCTGGGCACCGCAAACCTCTTTGCCCGCAACGTGGGGCTCCCGCGCCGCCGGGTGCAGGAGATGGTGCGCGTGGCGCTGCAGGGTGGGGCCCGCGAGCTCGATGTCGGTCGGGCCCGCTATGTGCAGCTCGGCCCCGCCGGGCCGGTCGAGTCGCCGGAGCACCATTTCCTGGTGCTCGTCGGCATCGGGCACGACGCAGCGACCGTGGCCGACACGCGCCAGGACCTGAAACGCTGGGTGCGCTGGCTGGCCTATTTCGAGCCGGGCGTCCGGCGGCTGGCCAGGCCGCTGCTGCCGCTGCGCGTCGAGGTGGACGGGGGCACCCGCGAGGACGTCTCGGCCTGGAGCCTGCTGGTCGGCAACTGCGGGCTGATCCCGGCGGGCATCACGCTGGCGCCTGACGCCGAGCTGGACGACGGGCTGCTCGACCTGGTGGAGGTGGCGCCGCGCACGGCGCTGCACTGGGCCCCGATCGCGCTCAAGGGCGCGCTGGGGCTGACCCGCGACGTGCCCGGGCTCTCGTTCCGGCAGGGCAGCAGCCTGCGGGTCTTCAGCGACGAGCCGGTCACCATCCAGATCGACGGCGACCCACACCAGGACGTGCTCGAGGTGGACGCCTCCGTGCTGCCACGCGCCCTGCTCCTGCGGACCCCGCGCTCGGCCCGTGCGAGCGAGATCGCGACCCTGATGCGGGGTTGGACCCGACGCGGAGGTGAGCGGCGCATCGTCTCGTTGCTGCGGCACACCCCTGCTGCGGAGCTGGACGCGCTGCTCGGTGAGCTCGACCTCGTCGCCCTGGTGCGCAAGGTTGACGACCGGCGGTTCGGGCCTGATCACCGCAGTGACCTGCTCGACCTGCTGGTGCGGGAGCGGCGCGAGCACCTGTCGGTCCCGACGCTCGCGCGCCTGGTGCACGCGCTGCACAAGGGCCCGACCCCGGCCGCCCACGAGCGGGCGGTCCGCGACGTCATCGTCTCGCTGCATGGCGAGGACCTCGGGCTGTTCAAGACCCTGACCAACACCGCCGGCAGCCACCACGACCTGGACCACCTGGTCTTCGACGACATCGACGACGAGGCCGTGCGAGCGGAGATCCTGACCCACATCGCGCAGGAGGCGGACGGCTATCAGTCCGACGACCTGCGCATCCTGAGCGACATCGACGACACGGTCGTGTGCATGCTGCACGACAAGCGCTATCCGCGCGGCAGCGCCTATCCGGGCGTGGCCGAGTTCCTCCACGCCCTGGACCGTGGTGCCGCGCAGGCCGCCGGGAGGCCGGGTGACCTGACCTTCATCACGGCCCGTCCCAGTGACCCGCGCGGTCTGGTCGAGGGCTACACCCGCAACGGTCTGGCCGGACTCGGGCTGCCGCCGCACTCGGTGATGACCGGGAGCATCCTCAACCTGGCGACCAAGGGCCGCATCGCCGAGCGCAAGATGGTCAACTTCGACCGGTCACGGATGCTGTTCCCCGAGTGCCAGGTCGTCTTCATCGGCGACAACGGCCAGGCCGACGTCGAGGTGGGCCGCGCCATGCTCGCGCGCGACCCGTCGCACGTGCGGGCGGTGTTCATCCACAACGTGACCCAGCAGGGCGAGGGAGTGCGGGAGTCGCTCGCCGCGGAGGGGATCTTCCTCTTCGACACGTATGCCGACGCCGCGGCCCGGGCGCACGAGCTCGGCCTGATCTCGGATGAGGGTCTGGTGGAGGTGCGCGCGGCCGTTTCGGCCGGTGTGGCACCCTCCGACGACCGCTGACCCGGCGCTGCCAGGAGTTGGGCCTCCTCCCCGACGTCTTGGAGCACCTGCCGGTTCTGGGAGCCCGCCAGGGCAGGCTCTCAGAACCGGCAAGTGCTCTCAGTTGATGACTCCCTCGTCAGCGAGGCAGCTGCTGCGCGTTCGGCTGCGCGATGGTGCCCTCGGTGATCTGCGGGGTCAGGACCTTGCCACGAGCGAACCCGGCCATCGGACCACTCATCGGCAGGTTGAGGCGTGATGTCCTCACATTCACCTCGTAGGGCGTCGCGTCGTCATCAAGGGTGACGACCCACCCGCGATTGGCGCCGACGACGACCACGCCGAGCTGGTGCCCGGCCTCGATGGTGACGTCGTTGGCGGCCAGCTCCACGGTGACCTGGTGTGATCCCGCGCCATCCAACCGAGCCCAACCCCGCGCCAGGACCTGCAGGTCGGTGCTGTCAACGCGCTTGGCGACCTCGCGATAGCACGCGTCGTCCTCAGGAGTCGAGACGCCCCAACAGGTCTCGGTGTCGAGGGTCATCGCCCCGTCGCCGGTGGTCAGCACCCGCTCGGCAGCGCCGTAGTCGACGAGGGCAACGCCCACCTGACCGGTGTCTGCGCTGTGCGAGATGTCGAGGTCAACCGTTGCCGTGCCGGACAGGCGAATGTCGTGCTTGATCTTGCCGCTGGTGAACAGCAGCCGGTTCGGGTTGTCCCCGGGCAGGACCGCCTGCGCCTCGCGCATGGTCGGTGAGTTGATGAACGAGGCGGCGCCCGAGCCCTTGCGTCCCAGCACGAGTGTCCCGTCACCGTGCAGGTTCAACTGCTGGGTGCGTGCCTTGCTGATGGGCCACTGGTCGGAGTGCTCCCACTCGTTGGGGGCCACCTCCACACTGACCATCGGCTCGTCCAGGATGCCGTTGTCGATGTCCATCAGCTCGTGGTCGAACCAGCGGTGCAGGGTGTCCACCCACACCTCACGCTCGGAGTCGAAGGGGTCGACGTGGCCCAGGCGGGTCAGGAACATCTTGCGGTCCACGCCCTGCTGGCCCAGCACGTCCCACCAGGTGGAGAAGTTGCGGGTCTTGACGTTGGTGTCCTGCAGGCCGTGCATGATCAGGGCGCTGGCAGTGATCTGCGAGGCGTCGTAGTGCGAGCCGTCGCGGTAGTCGCGCTCGGCCCAGAAGTCGGTGTACTCACCGGTCTCGTCGCCGTCGTTGGCGTCCATCCAGGCCAGTCGCTCGCTGCAGTCGACCGGTTCGGTGCGGTTCTGAGCCACGCTTCGGGACAGGCCGCTGGGATAGTTGTAGGACTTCGGCACTTCCTGATAGCGGTTGTAGTCGTACCAGGAGCTGATCGCCGCGATCGGGACAATGGTCTCCAGGCCCTCCACCCCCGTGGCGGCGACCCCGTTGGCCAGGGTCCCGTCATAGGACTTGCCGATCATGCCCGTGCGACCGTTGCTCCAGGACGCGTCCACACTCTCGCCGGCGGCGTTG